>NZ_JACYMI010000001.1:1755793-1901199 GCF_020858075.1 Janthinobacterium sp. EB271-G4-7A | reverse complement strand
CTGGTGCGGCTGGCAGGAATTGAACCCACGACCCCTTGGTTCGTAGCCAAGTACTCTATCCAGCTGAGCTACAGCCGCGCAGGCAAACATTATAGCGTATTCATTTCGCTTTGAAAAGTTCGATTTTTCAATCGCTTAGCTGATTTTGCAGAATACCGCCCCGCATGATCGACTACCTTTTCACTGCCAAAAAGCTCACGCCTTTTTATCGATGGGCACTTCTGCTTTCACAGGAGCCCCCAGCGAATCGAGAAGTTGCTGTCTCGAAAGAAGCGGGGATTATAGGGACTGCTTTCCAGCCTGTCCAGTGCTATCTGCAGGCGGCGCGCAAGCGTGCGGTGGCGGCGCGGCGCTTGGGGCTACAATACCAATCAGACAGGGGCGCTTGTGCCTCCCCTAATTCATGACGGCGGGTAATTCCATCATGCCCCATTTAACTGAGCTTAGCGGCGGCGGCCCGGCGGGGCAAGCGCCCGTGCGGCAGACTCACTGTTGCAGGATTTCCGATGGCCAAGCATGACCGCGAGCAAGATCTGCTTCCCCCATCAGCGCCGCTGAGCCTATCCGACGAGCGCCTGGCCAACCTGCTGGAGGGCATCACCGATGGCTTTTGCCTGCTCGACCGCGACTGGCGCATCCGCTATATCAATACGCGCGGCACCGACATGCTGGCGCCGCAGCGTCCGCCTGGCGCCAGCCTGGCCGGCAGCAGCCTGTGGCAAGCCTGCCCGGAACTGCTGGGCACGGAACTGGAAACGCAGTATCGGCGCGCCATGGCGCAACAGCACGGCGGCAGCTTCGAACTGCTGTATACGCCACTGGGGCGCTGGCTGGAAGTGCGCATCTTCCCATCCAGCGATGGCTTGACCACGTATATCCAGGACATCAGCCAGCGCAAGGCCAGCGAAGAAAGCTTGCGCCACAGCGAAGAAGACTTGCGCGCGCTGGCCAATTCCATCCCGCAACTGGCCTGGATCGCCAGCTTCGACGGCACCATTGCGTGGTACAACCAGCGCTGGCACGACTATACGGGCACCAGCGCCGAACAGATGGCGGGCGATGGCTGGAGCATCGCCTATCACGCGCAGCACCTGCCGCCCATGCTGCATGCCTGGAAGGCCGCCTTGCGCGATGGCACGCCCTTCGAAATGGAGTTCCCCATCCGCGGCGCCGACGGCCAGTACCGCTGGTTCCTGACGCGCGCCAATCCCGTGCGCGACCGGGGCGGCCAGTTGCTGCGCTGGTTTGGCACGAGCACCGACGTCGACCAGGTCAAGCGCGCGCAGGAAGCCCTGCGCGATGAAACGCGCGTGCTGGAGTTGCTCAACAATACGGGCGCGGCCCTGGCCGGCACCCTGGACTTGCCGGCCCTGCTGCAGGAAACCGTCGATGCGGCCACGCGCATCAGCGGCGCGCACTTCGGCGCCTTGTATTATGACGATGCGGGCGAGCTCCACGACAGCGCCGCCCCGCTGCCCGCGGCACGCGCCGTCAACGGCATCAGCCTGTGCGAGGCCGATGCCATTGCCACGGAACTGCGCCAGGGACCAGCCATGCGCCAGAACGACTTGCTGGCCGCGCCCGACGCCAGCGCCGGCGGCGCGCCGCCGCTGCGCAGCTGCCTGAGCCTGCCCGTCAGTTCGCGCTCGGGCCTGTTGCTGGGGCGCTTGCTGCTCGGTCATCCGCAGGCGGGCATGTTCAGTGCGCGCAGCGAACGCATCGTTTCGGCCATCGCAGCCCAGGCCGCCGTCGCGCTCGACAATACGCGCTTGTACGCGGCCGCCACGCGCGCCGCGGAAGAGCGCAAGGTGCTGCTCGACAGCGAACGCGAGGCGCGCGCCGAGGCCGAACGCACGAACCAGCTGAAAGACGATTTTCTCACCACCCTGTCGCATGAACTGCGCACGCCCTTGTCGGCCATCCTGGGCTGGGCCCAGGTGCTGCGGCGCGGCACGCGCGACGAGGCCGACCTGCACCGCGGCTTGCAAAGCATCGAACGCAATGCGCGCGCGCAGGCGCAGCTGATCGAAGACTTGCTCGACATGAGCCGCATCACCTCCGACAAGGTGCTGCTCGACCTGCAAACCATCGTGCCCGCCAGCATCATCGCCTCGGCCATCGAAACCCTGCGCCCGGCGGCCGACGCCAAGCACATCGCCATCCACAGCAATATCGCCAGCGATGCGGGCCGCATCACGGGTGACCCCAGCCGCATCCAGCAAGTGATCTGGAACCTGCTGTCGAATGCCCTGAAGTTCACGCCACAAGGAGGGCGGGTCGATATCGACGTGCACCGCGAAGCGACCCGCCTGGCGATCACGGTGGCCGACAACGGCGTCGGCATCAAGAAAGATTTCCTGCCCCACGTATTCGACCGCTTCCGCCAGGCCGACGCCTCGACCACGCGCCGGCATGGCGGCCTGGGGCTGGGGCTGGCCATCGTCAAGCACCTGGTGGAGCAGCACGGCGGCACGGTCACCGTCAGCAGCGCCGGCGACATGCAGGGCGCCAGCTTTACCGTGCGCCTGCCCCTGGGGACGCCGGCCGTTGCCGCGCGCCTGGCGGGCAGCGCCCCGTCCGCCAGCCATGACTTGCGCGGCGTCACGGTGCTGCTGGTCGATGACGAAGCCGATGCGCGCGAGCTGACGGAGCGTATCTTGCGCGACAACAATGCCGAAGTGCACAGCGCCGGCAGCGTGGCGCAAGCGCTGCAACTGCTGGACCAGGTGCGCCCGGATGTGCTGGTCAGCGACATCGGCATGCCCGATGCCGACGGTTTCGACTTGCTGGCGCAAGTCCGTGCGCACGCCTCCCCTGAGGCGGCCCGGCTGCCCGCGCTGGCCCTGACGGCGTTTGCGCAACCGCAGGATCGCCAGCGGGCGCTGGCCAGCGGCTTCCAGGACTGGGTGTCGAAACCGCTCGACCCGGCCGAACTGGTGGCGGCAGTGGCGCAACTGGCCGCCGCGCGCGTGGCCGGCTCGCCGCCTTGAACAGCGCGGCCAGGGCGGCAAGATAGTCGGCAAAAAGATGATGCAAAGAAATACATAGTGCAGAACAAAATAACTATTTTGTGGTTTAGCCTTCCTACTTTCAGACGCGGCACTGTCCTACAAGCAACTAAGCTGAAGTTTGCTACACTGAAATGCAGAAGCACACCTGCATGGCAGGCTGGAGACCGTCGACCTTGGCTGCCGTCATTGGCAGAAGCGAGTTCAAGCGCTGTTGTGCGCCCTATCTTGTTGCAAGGCGCTACTATCATCCGACCGCCGTCAGCCGCGCCGCCAGCCTATTCGCTGCGGTAGAAGCCAGTGTTGCATAGACCGTATAACCGAGACCCTACATGCCCAGCCAAGATGAGATTTTGAAAGCCAAAATTTTGGTCGTTGACGATTCACCCGACAATGTCGACCTGATGCTGGAAATCCTGCGCGATGCCGGCTACACCAATGTCACGGCCACCATGCGTCCGGCGCAGGTCTGCCCCCTGCACCAGGAGCATTGCTACGACCTGATCTTGCTGGATCTGCAAATGCCGGAACTCAATGGTTTCCAGGTCATGAAAGGCTTGAAGGAAATCGAACATGGCGGCTACCTGCCCGTGCTGGCCCTGACGGCGCAGCCGAGTTTCAAGATCGCCGCCCTGGAAGCGGGCGCGCGCGACTTCATCAGCAAGCCCTTCGACCTGATGGAAGTGCACAAACGCATCCACAACATGCTGGAAGTGCGCCTGCTGTACAAGGAACTGGCGCAATACAGCAAGCAGCAGCAGGAACTGGCGCTGCACGATCCGCTGACGGGCTTGCCGAACCGGCGCCTGCTGGAAGACCGCATCGAGCATACCTTGCAGCAATCGGCCCGCAACCGCGGCAAGTCCGCCATCCTGTACCTGGACCTGGACGGCTTCAAGGCCATCAACGACAGCTACGGCCACGGCTATGGCGACGATATCCTGAAAATGGTGGCGGGCCGCCTGGTGGGCGCATCGCGCAAGGAAGACACGGTGGCGCGCATCGGCGGCGATGAATTCGTCATCGTGCTGGGCAACCTGGCCGGCAAGGGCGACGCGCGCGAACCGGCCGCCAAGCTGATCGAAGTCATTTCCGAGCCGTATTTCATCAACGACCTGACCCTGCGCCTGTCGACCAGCATCGGCATCGCCATTTACCCGGACGACGCCAGCACCGTCGAATCCCTGCTGGGCGCGGCCGACACGGCCCTGTATGAAGCCAAGCGCGCCGGCAAGAACCGCTTTTGCTGCACGCCGCACGAAGTGATCGCGGCGCAGGTCAATATGCAGAAAAGCAGCATTCCATCGATCGCCTGAAGTTCCGATCGCCTGAAGTTCTTTACTGAGCGGCACGTAAAAAAACCGGCAAGCCTCACGGCCAGCCGGTTTTTTTGCTTTGGACGCTTTATTTCTTGCCAGCCGTCACTTCATGCTGGCCCGCGTGCTGGTGGTCCGTTTGCGCATTGACGGTGTCCGGCGACACTTCGATGCGCGTGATGCCGGCATCGACGGAAATCGGGTCGCTGGCAGGGAACGTCATTTCCACGGCATCATCGAGCAATTCTTCCTTGGCCCGCTCTTCGCCGCTCATGCCTTCTTCATCGGCCAGGATGGCCAGCGCGCTGGCCCATTTGACGAAATTGAGGTTGGACAGTTCGCGCACGGTGTTCACGCCAAACGCTTGCTGCAAGGCCTTGGCATCCTTCGCGCTGACGCCGCGCAGGGCGCTGATGGGCGCATTGACGATGTCGCGGAAGCTTTTGTCGAGGTATTCCTTGTCGACGATGGTATCGATATTCATGGCATGTCCTTTCGTTTCGGTAAGCGGGCCTGTATCGCGCCCTGCGCCGCGGGGCGGCTATGCTGCATGGGGATGCACAGCCCCACTATGGCAGCGCGCAGCGTCCCGGTATGTGCGCAGCCGTACGTAACGGCGGGAACTTTGCCTGCTGGCGAAAGCGATAATATTGCCTATCATATAAAAATGATGGAAGGAGATCAAAATTGCCGAAAAGACAGAAATTTTTCATCCATGCGCCCCGCGATGAAATCCTCATGTATGATCCACAACTTGAATTTGGTCCTCACCTTTCACCATTCACGGGGCGCTATGTCCGCACAAACAGATCCGAACAAGGAAGCGGCCCAGGCCGATGCGGAACGCGCCGCCGACCTCAGCGAGTTGCTGGGTCATGTCAACACAAGCTGGGACAATGAACGGCGCGCCCTGTCGCGCCAGTTGCACGACAGCCTCGGCTCCTCGCTGACGGCGCTGACCATGCACCTGTCGCTGCTGACGCAAAAGATGCCACAGGAAGCCGCCTTGCTCGACCGCGCGGCGACCATGAAGCAATTGCTGCTGAATGTGATTGAAACCAACCGCCAGATGCAGATGAAGTTGTGGAACGACAAGCTCGAGTTTCTCGGCGTGAATGTGGCGCTGGGCGAGCTGGCCGCGCAATTTGCCGAACAGCACAAGATCACCGTGCGCTGCAGCCTGCCCGAAGATGAACTGATTTGCCCGCGCAACGTGGGCGTGGCCCTGCTGCGCACCCTGGAAGAAGCGCTCGGCAACATCGCCGCGCACGCCCACGCCACGCAAGTGGATATCATCATCGACGACAATGAGGACGCGCTGATGATGACCGTCAAGGATGACGGCGTGGGGCTGCCGAAGAGCGAGCCCGTCGAAATGAGCAAGCACGGCCTGCGCTCCGTGCGCGAGCGCGTGCATTACCTGGGCGGCAGCCTGAGCCTGACGGCCAATCCGCAAGGCGGCACGGCCCTGACCGTCGTCTTGCCGCGCGTTACGCCAAAAGAATAATTTCCCGCAACGGGCGCCCTGCCCGCCTCAACGGGGTAGCGGCATCCCCTCTTCCGGCAACAGCAGTTGCGCCCCCAGCACATCGCGGCGCGCGCCATGCCCGGCCAGGCTGGCGCGATCGCCTTCCAGCACCTGCAAGAAATGTCCAACACGCAACACATCCGTCAATTGCGCCGCCAGGGCGGCATCGGTCGGAGAACCCGCCTGCCGCCATCCCAGCGCCAGCAGGGTTTGCCAAACGTCGGGCAGTGCCGTGCGCCAGCCGGTCGAGGCGAGGAAGACGCCGACCGGCTGCTCCAGCGCTACACAGGCCCGCGCCAGCAAGTCCTCGCGCGCCAGTTCGCCGGGCCAGCCGTCAAACTCGGCGCGCCACAGGGGAAACGTGGCCAACGGCGCCGGCAACGCATCCAGGCTGCTGATGAAGCGGGACTTGCCATAGCCATCCGTGCGGAAACGCGCGACCTGCCGCAGGCTTTCCCCGGCTTCCCCCTTCGCCCTGCAGGCCAGCAGCAGCTGGTAAAAATCGAGCTGCTCCGGGTCCAGGCCCAGACTTTTCAGGCTGATGTAGCGGTCGTCGAACTGGCCCGGCCTGGCGGCGCCGCGCGGCTGCGTGGAAGTATCGTGCATGATTGTCCTTGGCGTGATGGTGGTGACGGTCGGCATCTTTCCCGAGTATAAAGTGTTTGCCGTGTGCAGCCCAGCATCGGCTACACTGGTCAGGCGCGCCGCCGGCGTGCCCTAGTGACCGCTAACATCCCAACGACAGGAGATGGCATGCAACGACTCGCAACGACCTTGCTGGCAGCGCTGCTGGCCATGGGCGCCGCCCAGGCCGCCGACAACACCGTGCTGCCGCCGGAAACCGTGGACAAGCTGGCCTGGCTGGCTGGCTGCTGGAACGTCGATGGCGCCGAGCCCGGTTCCGGCGAACAATGGAGCACGGCCGCCGGCGGCACCATCCTCGGCACCAGCCGCACCGTCAAGGGCGGCAAGACGACAGCCTTTGAATTCGTGCAGATCCGCCTCACGGAGCCGGGCCAGCTGGCCTACATCGTGCAGCCGTCGGGCCAGCCGCCCGTGATCTTCAATCTGCTGCGCCAGGACAAGCCGAATGAATTCATCTTCGCCAACCTGGACAATGACTTTCCGAGCCGCATCATCTACCGCCACAACAGCGAGCGCATCCTGCATGCCAGCATCACCGGCACCTTGAAGGGCAAGCTCACCACCATCGATTTCCCCATGACGCGGGGCCGCTGCGAAGCGGCGCCCATCGCGCGCGGCAAATAAAAAGGGGCCGCAAGGCCCCTTTTTGATGGGATAGCAACGGCTTAGTGCAGCTTGACCTGCGGCGTACTGCGCTTGATCAGGAAACGGCCCATGGCCATGACGGCCGTGCGCACGCTGCCCAGCACGGCATTGTGGTGCATCAGGTGCAGGCTGACATACATCATGCGCGCGACAAACCCTTCGACGAACCAACTCAGGCCCTTCAGGGAACCCATCAGCGTGCCGACCGAAGTGGTGCGGCCAAACGACACGAGCGAACCGTAGTCCAGGTATTCGTACGGCTTCGTTTGCGGCGGCTTGCCCTTGGCTTGCAGCAGGAACGTTTTCAGCAGGTAATCGGCTTGCTGGTGGGCCGCCTGGGCGCGCGGGGGAACCAGCTTGCCATCGGGCCCCGTGCAGGCGGCGCAGTCGCCCAGCGCGAAAATATTCGCGTGGCCCTGGACATTGAGCATGCCCGTCACTTCCAGCTGGCCGGCGCGGTTGGTCGGCAGTCCCAGGGTGGACAGGAATTCCGGCGCGCGGATGCCGGCGGCCCACACGCAGATGTCGGCCGCATAGCTGGTGCCGCTGGCCACCGTCACCTTGTCGGCTTCGATCGTGGTGACGCGCGTGTCGGTCACCACCGTGATGCCATGTTTATGCAGCAGTTTCGAGGCGGCGATGGACACGCGCTCGGGCAGCGGCGCGAGGATGCGCGGCGCCCCTTCGAGCAGGGTGATGCGCACATCCTTGATGGCGTTGAGATTCTGGAAGCCATACGCCGCATACACGCCGCTCGCTTCGCGCAATTCGGCCGCCAGTTCCACGCCCGTGGCGCCGCCGCCGATGATGACGATGTCGACACCGGGGTGGCCCGCGTCGCCCTGGCGCTGCTCGGCCATGGCCAGCAGTTTCAGCAGGGTCAACCGGAAACGTTCGGCATCTTCCGTGGCATTCAGGGAAATCGTGTTTTCCTGGGCGCCGGGCACGCCGAAGTAATTCGACGTGCTGCCCACGGCCAGCACCAGCTGGTCGTAGCTGACAGTGCGCTGCGGCAGCAGCTGCTCATCCTTGTCGGTGGCGATGGCGCCCACGGTGAGGCTGTTCGACGCGGCGTCGAGCCCGATCAACGGGCCATAGACATAGGTAAAACCATTGTCATGCGCCAGCATCTGGTACGACAGGCCCTCTTGATGAATGTCCAGGGTGCCGGCCGCCACTTCATGCAGCGAAGGCTTCCAGATATGGTACAGCCGGCTGTCGACCAGGGTGACCTGGCCGGCGCCGAGCTTACGGCTGAGTTTGCAGGCCAGCTCCAGGCCGCCTGCTCCTCCCCCTACGATAACGATTTTACTGTGCAAAGATCCTCCTGCGTGTTAATCCCTGTGCCCGTTGCCATTGCCGTGACCATTGCCATGGCCCTTGCCCGGCTTGTTGTCATGCTTGTTGTCATGCTTGTCGCGCTTGTCATCATGCTTGTCAAAGTGCTTGTCATGCTTGTTGTCATGACGGCCGCGGTCACCGTAATCGGGACGGCCATGGTCGCCATGCTGCTGGCGGTAACGGGGCACATATTGGTTGTTATACCAACTATCCTGGACGAAATATACCTCTTGGTTACAGGCATTATACTTGCGGCAGTGCTTCGACCAGTTTTTCGCATGGCCGGGCGGCACGCGCAGATAAATGGGGCGCGCCGAATAGTATTGCGGGCGCTGCACGATGATGGGCTGGGCATAGATCAATTGCGGCGCTGGATAGTCGCCTATGTCGATGCGTCCGTAAAAGCCCGGCTGGCCGACGGTGACGGAGACGCCAACCTGGGCGACGGCAGCGGTAGCGGCCGACAGCAGGACGGCGGCGAGAATCAGGGTTTTCATGGGGACACTCCTTTTATCAGTTATGCCGCAATTGTAGACCTTGTACAACCAACTGTTTGTTCGCAAGGACACATAAGGAAAGCCGTGGCAATCTCACCACAGCTTACCCAAAGGCACGACTAGGCCGCTGAACAGCGACCAGTCCGGCGACGCCGCCGTCACACCGCGCGCCAAGCCGATATCGATGGCCAGCCGCGGCGTGGGACTGTAGGTGGCGGCCAACAAGAGCTGCGCCGTGGCCGGCGCGCCGCGCAAGCGCGTGCCCGACACTTCCGCCGTGGCGCCCCAGCGGTCGCTGACGGGCGTGGAAAAGGAGGTCGCCCAGCCCGTTTGCACCCTGCCCGCGCCAGGGTCCGATGCCCCCAGGCGCGTGGCGTTCAGGTTGGCATCCACGTGCACGGCGCCCAGGTCGCGGCTGAGAATGCCGTTCAGCGACACGTCGCTCTTGCCGCTGCCGATGCTGTCCTTGGCTGTCGGCAACTTCCAGCCCAGCTCCAGACCCAGCGCCGTGGCGCTGTCGAGCAAAAAGGCGCGCTTGAGCACGACCGTCGTGTCGCCCACGCCCGTTTCGCGCCGGCCCCTTGCGTCGCGCGCGCGCACAAAACCCTCGCCTTCCAGCAGCACGCCCCATTCGGGCGTAAACGCCAGTTTGAACGTGTACGGCAGGCTGGCGCGGCGCGTGTCGTCCGTTTTCGACAGCAGGCCGCCGGCCTCGAATTCCAGCTGGCCCGGCACGGGCAGCTGGGCGGGACTGGCCACCGAAGGACGGTAAGGCAGGACGGGATCACCCTGCTGCGCCTGCGCCAGCGGCGCCAGGGAGAGCAACAGCAAAGAGAAACGCAGGGAGAAACATAACTGCGGCAGGAAAGGTGACGGCATGGAAAACCCGGAAGTGGCAAACGCGCAATAGCGACAGCCTACCACCACCGCGCCGATTGCGCCCCAGCCCGCCGTTGTCAGGCCAGGCGTCGCACCCGCTGCCTGGCGGCCGGCACTGGCCGGCGCAGCGGCGTGACGTTGCTGGCCGGCGCCACGGCGATGTGCTCGGCCTGGGCATGCAGGCGGAAGACGCCCACCAGTTCCGTCAGGGAGTGCGCCTGGTCTTGCAGCGATTCGGCGGCGGCCGCCGCCTCCTCCACCAGGGCCGCGTTTTGCTGCGTCACCTGGTCCATCTGCAGCACGGCCTCGTTGACTTGCTCGATGCCAGCGCTTTGCTCGGCGCTGGCGGCCGTGATTTCCTGCATGATGTCGGCCACCTGGCGCACGCTGGCGACCACTTCATCCATCGTCTTGCCCGCGTCATGCACGAGTCTGGAACCGATCTCCACCTGCTCGACGGAGTCGCCGATCAGGGTCTTGATTTCCTTGGCGGCACTGGCCGAGCGCTGCGCCAGGTTGCGCACTTCGGATGCCACGACGGCAAATCCGCGCCCCTCCTCGCCCGCTCTGGCCGCTTCCACGGCCGCGTTCAAGGCCAGGATATTCGTCTGGAAGGCGATACTGTCGATGACGCTGATGATGTCGACGATCTTGCGCGAAGACGCATTGATCGATTCCATCGTCTGCACCACTTGCCCCACCACGGCGCCGCCCTTGCCGGCCACCTCCGAGGCGGCACCGGCCAGAGCATTCGCCTGGCGCGCATTGTCCGCGTTCTGCCGCACGGCCGACGTCAGCTGTTCCATCGATGACGCCGTTTCTTCCAGCGAACTGGCCTGCTCTTCCGTGCGCGACGACAGGTCGAGGTTGCCCTGGGCGATTTCGCCCGAGGCCGTGTTGATGGTGTCCGTTCCCGAGCGCACCTGGCTGACGATGCCCACCAGCTTGTCGCGCATGGTTTTCATGGCAAACAACAGGCTGGCGCTGTCGTGGCTGGCCGTGCGGATATCGACGGTGAGGTCGCCCTCGGCGATGGCGCCGGCGATCTTGACGGCATACGCCGGTTCGCCGCCCAGCTGGCGCGTCAGTCCGCGCGTGATCAGCGCACCCAGCGCCAGGCCGGCGGCCACACTGCCCAGCACCAGCGCGATCATGAAACTGCGGCTGGCCTGGTACACGCCCGAGGCTTGCTCGGAAGCAGCCTTGGCGCGCTCTTCTTTCTGCAATGATAATTTGTCGAGCACACCGTCGAGCTCATCGGCATGCAGGCGCGTCTTGTTGAGCAGTTCGACCAGTTGCGCGCTGCGCTGAGCCAGCGGTTCAGCCGCCGCCAGGGTCAGCGCTTGTTGCATGGTGGCAATGTACTCCGCCTCGACAGCGGCGAAGCGGGCAAACAGTTCCTTGGCGGCCGGCGTGACGAACAGCGGCTGGGCCTTGGCAAGATAAGCCCTGTTTGAATCAAGAAATTTGGCGATGTCGGCCTGGCGCGTGGCGCGCTCCTCGGCGGTCGTCGCCAGCAAAAAATTGCTGCGCGCGCGGCCCACCTTGATCAAGGCGATATTGGCTTCCTTGATGTACGACAAGCCCAGCAATTCATGGTTGTACATCTGCCCCGCCATGGTATCGATCTTGCCCATGTTGAAGATGCCGATGCCGGCCACGATGGCCCCCATCAGCGCGACGCAAAAAAAAGCCGTCAGCAAGCGCGTTCCCACCTTCATCCGGTTCAACATGATTTCTCCCATAAGACTGGCCGATACTCGATGTAACTGGAGCGTACTGGCTTGAATATAAAGAAAAAACACGGAAAAAAATGCTCGGATTGTCACCAAACAACAATTCATTGATTTATAGCAACACACAAAACGGCTTGCCATGCTAGGCAAGCCGTTCAGGACGGTACCTGCTTGCCCGCGTTAATGGCCCGTGTGAGCGCCAGGTTTACGCACCGTCATCTCGACGCCACCTTTCAGCACTTGCTTGCCCGCACCCTGGCCGCGCACGGGTTCCGGCAAGGCGCCCGTCCATTCATAGGCCACGCTGCCGGCCGGATGCTTGTACCAGCCCGGGTCGCGATAGTCGCCCGGTTTCTGGTCCTTGCGCACCTTGACCGTGGTAAACATGCCGCCCATGCCGATGGCGCCGAAGGGGCCGTCGCCGGCCATCATCGGCAAGGTATTGTCGGGGATCGGCATCTGCATCTCGCCCATGTCGGCCATGCCCCGCTCGCCCATCACCATGTAGCCGGGCACGAGCTGGTTGATCTTCGCGGCCACGCCCTGGTGGTCGACGCCGATCATGGTGGGCACGTCATGCCCCATGGCATTCATCGTGTGGTGCGACTTGTGGCAGTGGAAAGCCCAGTCGCCCAGGTCCGTGGCCGTGAATTCCACGGCGCGCATCTGGCCCACGGCCACGTCCGTCGTCACTTCGGGCCAGCGCGATTCGGGGCGCGTCCAGCCGCCATCCGTGCCCGTCACCTCGAATTCATGGCCATGCATGTGGATCGGGTGGTTCGTCATGGTCAGATTGCCCACGCGCACGCGCACCTTGTCGCCCTGGCGCACGACCATGGGGTCGATGCCGGGGAAGACGCGGCTGTTGAACGTAAACAGGTTGAAATCCGTCATGGTCATGATCTTCGGCGTGTAGCTGCCCGGATCGATGTCGTAGTTGCTGAGCAAGAAGACGAAATCGCGGTCCACCTTCATGAAGTTCGGGTCTTTCGGGTGCGTCACCCAGAAACCCATCATACCCATGGCCATCTGCGTCATTTCATCGGCATGCGGGTGGTACATGAAGGTACCGGGCCGCTTGGCGACGAATTCATAGACGAAGGTCTTGCCCGGGGCGATGCTGGGCTGGGTCAGGCCCGTGACGCCATCCATGCCGTTGGGCAAGCGCTGGCCATGCCAGTGCACACTGGTGTGCTCCGGCAATTTATTGGTGACAAAGATACGCACGCGGTCGCCCTCCACCACTTCGATGGTGGGCCCTGGCGACTGGCCGTTGTAGCCCCACAGGTTGGCTATCATGCCGGGCGCCAGCTCGCGCACGACGGGTTCGGCCACCAGATGGAATTCCTTGACGTTGTTGTTCATGCGCCAGGGCAAGGACCAGCCATTCAGGGTGACGACGGGGTTGTATGGACGCCCGTTCGGCGGCGGTGGCGGCGCCTTGGTGTCGGCGCCAGCCATGCTGACGGCTTCCGGCAACGATGCCGCACCGACTCTGCTGACTGCGGCGGCGCTCAGGGCGACAGCGCCCGCGTTCATGAAAAAGTTTCTACGTGTAATCATCATTATTCCTTGTTGGCTGGGCCGCTGCCATTGATGGCGCCTTGCAGTTCGGTTTGCGCAATCCAGAAATCGCGCTGGGTCTCGATGGCGCTGTTGACGCTGGCGACCTGTTCGCGCGCATCGGCCAGCAGTTCGAACACGCTGGCCAGCATGCCGTTGTAACGCAGCAATACTTCATGCGAGATCGTCTTGCGCAGCGGCACAACTTCATCGCGGTAGTGGCGCGCCAGGTCATAGGCCGTGCGGTAGCTCGAATAAGCCTCGCGCACTTCCGAGCGGGCCCGCACCGCCGTGCCCGCCGTGCGCTGCAGCGACTGCTCGTACAACGCTTGCGCCTTGGCATTGCGCGCCGAGCCCCAGTCGAACAGGGGCAATTCCAGCGACACTTCATAGCCATTTTCGCGCGGCGCCTCGCTGCTGCTCTTGTTGGTATAGCCCACGTCGAGCACGTTGACGAATCCCGTCACCTTGGCCAGTCCCAGCGCGTCGGCCGTGGCATGCGCGTCGAGTTTCGCTCTTTGCACGTCGAGGCGCTGCTCCATCGCCTGCGCCTCGATATTGCCCGCCTCGGCTGGCTTGGCCGGCAAATCGGGCAAGCGCGACGGCAAGGTGAAGGCCGTTTGCTTGCCCCACAGGCCCAGCAAGCGCGTCAGGTGCTCGCGCGTGGCCGTGGCCTGGTGCCGCGCGCGGGCCAGGTCGCCGACGGCGTCCGCATAAAACACCTGCTGGCGCGCCTGGTCGAGGCGGCTCCAGTTGCCCGCCTGCTGCAAGCGCGTGGCCAGTTCAGCGCCCGCCTCGGCCGACAGCAGCGCCCGCTGCATGAAAGCTTCCGTCTGCACGGCGGCCACGGCATTGAAGTAGGCGCGGCGCGTGTCCGACGCCAATTGCACGGCGCTATTGGCGGCCTGCAGCTTGGCTTGCTCGAAACGGCCCCGCTCGATGTTGACGCGCATCGGCATGGTCAGCAAGCCGGCCAGGTCGAAGCTGACGCTGCGGTCGATTTCATTGCCATGGCTGCCATGCGAGCGGCCGAACGACAGGCCGGGATTGCGCAAGCGCCCCGCCTGCACCAGATCCGCTTCGGACGCGCCCAGTTCGGCCAGCGCCACCTTCATGCCGTGGTTGTTCATCAGGGCGATGCGCACGGCGCTGTCGGCATCCAGGGGCTGGGCCAGCAGGGCAGCCAATTTTTCCTCGCCGCCCTTGTCGGCCAGCGCCGCGGGAGCGCCCGTGCGGGCGTCGGCCAGCGCGGACACCGCCTGCATGCCGCCATCGTGGCTGAAGCTGGCGCAGCCGCTCAGCAGCAAGATTGCCGCCAGCGCCAGCGGCGTCAGGCAAGTTGATTTTGTGAAGCGGGCCATGTCAGTGTCCTTCATGCTGGTGTTGCTGGGCCGGCTTGGCATCCGGCTTCGGACCCGGCTTGGGCATGGCATGCTGCATCGGCATCTTGTGGCCATCCATCTTGTGGCCTTCCATCTTCATCATGCCCATGTGGCCGCCGGCCTTGCCGACTTTCTCGTTGAGGGCGCGCCAGGCCTGGTCGGGCGTGGCGTCGTCCTCGGCGGCGGGACGGTAGCCGGCGAAGGCGGAGCGGTAAGTGGTGGCCGGCACGGATGCTTGCGCCTCTTGCGGGGCGGACGGGGATTGCGCTGCGGCGGCCAGCGGCAGTACAGCCAGCGCGAGGCTGAACAGGTGTTTCATGGTATTCCTTGAATGACAGGGTGTGGCGCGGCGGGCGCGCGACTGGAACGCTGGCGCGGCCGGTGCAAGGCTCAAGATGCTGGGACGTGCGACGGCGGCACCGCCAGGTTCAACGGGCGGTCAGGCGGAGCGCGTGCTTCTCGGGGGACGTTCGGGACCAGGCGGGATATGCCCGGCGAACAGGGAATCGGGCGCCAGCGCGGGAGGCGGCGCGCGCAGGGTCAAGGCGTGCAAGGCTGGCATGCCGGGCGGCGCCGTGGCGCCCACCGTACACGCGCCATGGTTGCTGCAATCGTGGCCGTGGTGCGTGGCGCCGCCATCATCCATGGCCATTTTCATCGGCTGGTCCTGCATGTGCATGCCGGCCATGTCGCCCATGTCATGGCACTGGGGTGCCTGCATGGCCTCGACGGCAACCGTGACGGCGACCGCCAGCTCGTCCACGCAGCAGCTGCGCATGGCCGACGCAAAGCCCTGCATGGGCAGCGTGACGGCCAGCAGCCAGAGCAGCGAGCGGGCGAGAAAGCGGAAAAAGGCACGGTTCATGGCGCCACTATAAACCTTCCCACATGAGGAAGGTCAAGCCCCTATTTGCGCCGGCAGCCGTGCGTCAGCCAGATGACATAGACGCCGTAGTAGCCCTGCCCTTCGAAGATGACCTGGCCATCGGCGAAGGAGACTGTCTCCACTTCATTGACGATGAAATACGCGCGGTTGTCCGCCGCCTCCACATCGCCCCAGTAGCGTGGAACCTGGCTCCGGTAGCCGCTGGCTCGCCCGATCGCGTCCATCAAATCGCTGATCATGAAGTCGTACAGCATTTCGGCCAGCAACGGCCGGTGGCCCGCCAGCATGGCCGTGATGTCGGGATAGCCGGCCTGCATCAGCTCGGGCAAGTCGCTTTCCTCGTCCTGCAGGTCGTCTTCACGGCAAGTCTGGATAAAACTGTTGAACGGCTCGTCGAGCAGGCCCGCCAGCGCCGTTTCCGGCACGCTCAGGCGAAATGGGTGCAGCGGCAGCACGCTGTGCTGGCCATAGTTGAGTCCGCGGCATCCGAGGAAGGCCAGCGGGTGTGGCCGCCCATTGACGTCGCAGCGGATACCAAGTTCTTGCTCAAACGTCATCAACATCCAACCCTGCCATGTCCGTTATCCTCGTTGTACCTCATCAGGGCTATATGGTAAGCGCTGGCAGGCAAACGAAACAGGCTCAGATGCAACAGAAAACAGCGTATCAGTTCATGCCGCACGGCCCGCCTGTCAGGCGGGCTCCGTGATGCCCACGCAATTGCGCCCATTTTCCTTGGCCACGTACAGGGCCGCATCGGCGGCGCGCAGCACGGCGTCCGTATTGCCCGCCTCCTGTTCCGACGATACGACGCCCAGCGATACCGTGACAAAGCCCGCGCCGGGAATCACGGCGGCGGCCACCTTGGCGCGCAAGCGCTCGGCCACCTGCATGGCCACGTCGAGGTCGGCATCAGGCAGCAGCATGATGAATTCATCGCCGCCATTGCGGCACAGCACGTCGGCATCGCGCGAACAGGCGCGCATCAGCTGCGCCAGGCGCAGGATGACGTCGTCGCCCACGGCATGGCCCCACTGGTCGTTGACTTGCTTGAAATGGTCGATATCGATGGCGATGACGGAAAACGGCCGCGCCTGTGCCTGCCACGCATCCAGCGCCGCCGCCATGCCGCGCCGGTTCGACAGCCCCGTCAGCGGGTCCGTCTGCACGTCCGTCTTCAACTTGCCGATCTTGTTCTGCAACAGCGCCAGGCCCTTCAGCAGGGCTTTCTTGATTTGCGCCGCCTCCACGTACCAGGAGCGGATGGCGGCGATGTGCTCGGCAGTGCCGGGCGCATCCATGCGCCGCGCGCCCTCGGCCAGCTGCACCAGGGGCCGCGAAATCAGGCTGGCCAGCCACCAGATGAATGGCAGGCTCAGCAAGGCAATCGGCAGGGAATGCCATACCGTGTTGGCCATCAGCTGGTTCAGCGGGGCCAGGGTCATGGCCGTGGGGCGCTGCGCCACGATGCCCCAGCCCGTCGACGGCATGATGGCGTAGCCGGCCAGCATGTCCACGCCCAGGCTGTTGTGCATGCGCCGGTTGCCGCCGCCCTGCTGCGCGATGATGGCATCGATGACTTCATTGCTGCCGGCCACGTCGCCCAGGCGCTCGGGGTCCGGGTGGTACAGCAGGCGCCGGCTCTGGTCGACCACGTACAGGTAGGAACCGTCGCGGTAGTAATGCTGGCCCAGCATGGTGTACAGGATGTTTTTCTGTTTCAGGTAGATGCTGCCGCCCACATAACCGAGGTAGCGGCCATCCTTGCCCAGGATGGGATGCGAAATGAAGACCACCAGGTTGCCGGCCGAGGAGACGTACGGCTGCGTCACCAGCGGGCGCCGTTCGCGCAGCGCCTGCACGGCACCGGCCGAATCGAGCGTGCGGTTCTTCAAGGCCAGGGTTTCCGGCGACACGCCCAGCACCTTGCCCTGGGCATCGACGATGAGTACGGAATTGAAGCTGTTCGTTTGCAGGCGCAGGCGCTGCGCCTCGTCCGTCAGCCAGTGCTCGTCGCCCATGCGCGATGGCAGGCTGCCAGCGCTGTAGGCCAGCTGCTGGCGCGCCGACTGCAGGAAGTCCTCGGCCGTGCTGGCCAGTTTGCTCGCGTAAGCGTGGTTCGCTTCCAGCGTGGTATCGATCAGCAACTGGCGCTGCACGCTGTAGCTGGCATAGAAGGTATTGGCCAGGGACACCAGGGCGCTGGCGAAGGCCACGAGCACGATCAAACGGCGCAAATTCATGCGCAGAACAGGTTTAGTCCACATGGGGTCGACAAGAGAAAGTATTGCGCTAAAGAAAGGGCGCATTATACCGAGACACCCGTGCCAATATTGAAATGTTGGCATCCATGGTCAAAGAATGTGTACAAGCGGCAACGCAGAGCGCTGCCGCCTTGATATGCGTCAAGCGTGGATGGCGTGCTTGCGGACCCAGTCCGTGTAGCGCTGCATCCAGCCCTGGAAGAAACCGAGGCTGGCCGGGCCGATGCCGCCATGCTCGTCGAACAGGCCTTCCTTGGCCTGGATGAACATTTCCGGTTGTCCCAGCAGCGGCACGTCCAGGTAAGCGAGCACATTGCGCAAATGCTGCTGCGCCAGCGCCGTGCCCGTGGCGCCCACGGAAACGCCGAGCACTGCGCCCGGCTTGCCGCCCCACACGCTCTGGCCATACGGACGCGAGCCGTGGTCGAGGGCGTTTTTCAGCACACCGGGGATCGAGCGGTTGTATTCGGGGGTGAGGAAGAGCAAAGCTTGCGAAGCAGAAATATCCGACTTCAGACGCAGCACCTGCTCGGACTGCGCGCCATCGTCATCCTGGTTGTACAACGGCAAGTCGCCAATTTCGATGTGCTTGAAGGAAAATTCGGGCGGCGCCAGCTTGACGAGCGCATCAGCCAGTTTGCGGTTGAAGGAATCCTTGCGCAGGCTGCCGACGATGATAGCAACGTTATATTGACTCATATAAATCCCCGATGATGATTAAAAAGAAGCCCCGGAGTGGAGTTCACACCGGAGCTATCTTGCCACACAATCATCGGTTTTGCGCTTCTAGCGTGCAGACTGCGCCAAGCCCCGGTATTCGCGGTAATAGCGCCCGCCCAGGTTCGTCAGCACTTCATAGCCGATGGTATTGGCCATGGCCGCCACCGCGTCGACCGGATGTTCGGCGCAGATCAGGTCGACCAGGCTGCCCGGCGCGATGCGCTCCCGGGCGATGGCACTCACGTCGAGCGTGATGGAATCCATCGAGATGGCGCCGATCTGCGGCACTTTCACGCCGTCGACGATGGCCAGGCCCTGGTTGCTCATGCTGCGCAGCCAGCCATCGGCGTAGCCGACGGAAACAGTGGCCACCTGGCGCGGCTCGCTGGCCGTGTAGCGGCGGCTGTAGCCCACGTGGTCGCCGGCGGCAATCGTGCGCGTCTGCATGACCTTGCCTTGCAGGCGCACCACGGAGCGCAGGGGATTCGGTTCGCCGCCCTGCGGCCCGATGCCATACAGGGCCGCACCGGGACGCACCAGGTCAAAGTGGAAATCGGGGGATAAAAAGATGCCCGAGGAATTGGCCAGGCTGGCGCGGTACTGCGGCAAACGGGCGCGGATGGCGGTGAAACGGGCCAGCTGCTCGCCATTCATGGGGTTGCTGCGCTCGTCGGCGCAGGCCAGGTGGCTCATCAGGTAGCGCACCTTGATGCCGTCGAGAAAATGCGGGTCCAGCAGCCAGGCGTCGATTTCCTGCGGCGACAGGCCCATGCGCGACATCCCAGTGTCGACCTGCACGATGGCGTCCAGGGTGCTGCCCAGCGCCTTCGCATGCGCGCGCCAGCCGGCCACCTGGGGCTCGCTGTTGAGCACTGGCGTCAAGCCATGGGCCGTGAATTCGCCTTCCGTGCCGACGGGCGGGCCGTGCAGCACGAAGATGGCGGCGTCCGGCGCCACGTGCGGGCGCAGGCTGATACCCTCTTCCAGGTGGGCCACGAAGAAATGGCGGCAACCTTCTTCATACAGGGCCGCGCCCACTTGCGCGGCGCCGAGGCCATACGCGTCGGACTTCACGACGGCCGAGCAGGCGGCAGGATGCGCCTTGTCGCGCAACAAGCGGTAGTTGGCGCGCACGGCGTCGAGGTCCACCGTCAGGATGGCGCCGCTACGTTCCTTTGGAGGCATGCTGGCCCCCATCTCAAGCCACCGCGTGTTGCAGTTTGCCATTGCCCTGCGCGCCGCTGTAGCGGCTGACGGACAGGTCGTCGGCCAGGATGGCCGGCTTTTTCGACGACATCAGGTCGGCCAGCAATTGCGCCGAGCCGCAGGACATGGTCCAGCCCAGGGTGCCGTGGCCCGTATTGAGGAACAGGTTGCGCAGCGGCGTGCGGCCGACGATCGGCGTGCCGTCCGGCGTCATCGGGCGCAAGCCCGTCCAGAAGGTGGCTTCGGCCGTGTTGCCGCCGCCGGGGAACAGGTCGTTGACGACCATTTCCAGGGTTTCGCGGCGGCGCGGGTTCAGGTTCAGGTTGTAGCCGGCGATTTCCGCCATGCCGCCCACGCGGATGCGGTCGTCGAAACGCGTCACGGCGATCTTGTAGGTTTCATCGAGGATGGTCGACACGGGCGCCTTGGCCGCGTTGACGATAGGCACGGTGATCGAATAGCCCTTCAGCGGATACACGGGGATGTCGAGCAGCGGCTTCATGAAGCCCGTCGAATAGGAACCGAGCGCCACGACGTAGGAGTCGGCCTTGACGATTTCCGCGCCACATTGCACGCCAGCGATTTCATCGCCCTGGGTCAGCAATGCATCGATGGCAACGCCATAGCGGAACTTCACGCCCAGTGCCACGGCCATTTCGGACAGGCGCGTGGTAAACAGCTGGCAATCGCCCGTTTCATCGTTGGGCAGGCGCAAGCCGCCGAACAACTTATCCTTGACCGCTTCCAGGGCCGGTTCGGCGCGCGACAGCTCGTTGCGCTGCAGCACTTCATACGGCACGCCCGCGTCTTTCAACACTTCGATATCCTTGGCGGCGTCGTTGTATTGCTTTTCGGTGCGGAACAATTGCATCGTGCCTTGCTGGCGGCCTTCATACGTGATGCCGGCCTCGGCGCGCAGCACCTTGAAGCAATCGCGGCTGTATTCGGCCAGGCGCACCATGCGTTCCTTGTTCACCGCATACGCTTCCGGTGTGCAATTACGCAACATCTGCCACATCCACTTGAGCTGGGCGGCGCTGCCGTCGAGCGAGATAGCCAGCGGTGCGTGGCGCTGCATCATCCACTTCACGGCTTTCAGGGGAATGCCGGGCGCAGCCCATGGCGAAGCGTAGCCGGGCGAGATTTGCCCCGCATTCGCGAAGCTGGTTTCCAGTGCCGGGCCCGGCTGGCGGTCGATGACGGTCACCTCATGTCCTGCCTTGGCCAGATAGTAAGCACTGGTGACGCCGATGACGCCGCTACCCAGAATCACGATACGCATAGTTTCCTCATTATATTTTTTAGGCTGACGCCAGATTAACCGCTATCATATTGGGAAAGAGCCAGTATTTGTTCACGTATAAATCGAGATATTCAGCAATAAATCATGAGAATCCTTAAAGAATCGGCACGTGGCCTCGACAAGCTGGATCGCCACATCCTGCGCATCCTGCAACAGGATGGCCGTATCTCGATGAAAGACCTGGGCGAACAGGTGGGACTATCCATCACGCCCTGCATCGAGCGGGTCAAGCGCATGGAACGCGACGGCGTCATCACGGGCTACCATGCCAAGGTGAACCCGGCCGCGCTGGGCGCCAAGCTGCTCGTCTTTGTAGAGATTACGCTGAATCAAAAATCCGCGTCCGCCTTCGAGCAATTCCGCCGCGAAGTGCTGCAGATTCCCGAAGTGCAGGAATGCCACCTGGTGTCGGGCGACTTCGATTACCTGATCAAGGCGCGCATCCATGAAATGGCCGAGTACCGCAAGCTGCTGGGCGACATGCTGCTGCAGCTGCCCGGCGCCGCGCAATCGAAAAGCTATGTGGTGATGGAAGAAATCAAGGAAACCCTGGCGCTGTCGACCGACGTGCTGCAAAATCGGTGAAGGTACCGCCTGCCGGTACCGACAGCATCAAATTTTGCACCTTTGTATAATCTTGTAGCACATTCGCGGCGACACAAGCACACTCCTGTCCTGACATCACGCCCGTCCCCTCTGAGATTGGAAGCAGTGATGCACACTGGGAGTCCATATGAACACATTGATAAAACTGGCAGCTTCCTGCCTCGCGGGCCTGGCCGTGGCCATGTGCACCGCCAGTGAATACAAGGTCAACCGCGCGCCGGACAATGGCGCCATCTATCAGAACATCAAGGTGGGCAAGACCACCCGCCTCGACCTCGACGCGGCCCTGGGCAACGCCACCGTCGTCAGCTTCGATCCCGGCTATGAAGTCTGGGTCTACAAGAACCAGCTGCAAGCGCCCAAGGTGACGCGGCTGATCCCCCTGCTGGGCGAAAAGGGCACGCGCGAAGTGGCCGTCATGTTCGACCAGGCGGGCATCGTGCGGAAATTCAGGATACACGAGCCGCGCAAGTAGGCGGCCGGTGCGCTGCGGCGCATGCTGCCACGCCTGCCAGCAACAGCATGGTGGCCGCCGCCTCGGCCAGCGTGGGCCAGCGCTGCTCCCACAAGTAACCGTACAGCAAGGCAAACAGGAATTCAAAGACAATCATCTGCCCCATCAGGGTCAGCGGCAAGACGCGGCTGGCATGGTTCCACAAGCCATTGCCGACGACGGAACACAGCAGTGCGACACCCGTGACGACGCCGGCAAACTGCAGCCAGGCCGTGCCGCCATGCTGGGCGGGTGCGGCAAGCGCGACGGGAATGGCCAGCAGCAGCGCGGCAGCGCCCGTGACCACGCCCGTCAGCGAATTCCATTCCTGCGCCGAGACCGAGCGCAGCCGCCCCAGCCAGCGGCTGTTGCCGACCGCATATACCGTCCACGACAGCAGCGCCGCCAGGGCACATAGCAACCCCAGCAGGGACGAGTGTCCCGGATGCGCCAGCGACTGCCAGCTGATGCAGGCCAGCCCACCCGCGCTCAGCAGCAGTGAAGGGATCAATTTGCGCAGCGGCACGGCATGCCGGTCGCGGCTGCCCACGAGTGTGACGACCAGCGGCAGCAAGCCGATCACCATCGACGTCATGGCCACGCCGCCCGTCTGCACGGCGCTGGCCAGCAGCACGTAATACACGATATTGCCTGTCAGGCTGAGCCAGATCAGCCCGCGCCATTCGCGCCAGGTCAAGGTGTGCAGCAGGCGCCGCCACGACGGCGCGACCAGCACGGCCGCGATCAACCCATACGCCAGGTAGCGGCCCACGGACAGTTCCAGCGGCTGGAAGGCGGGGATCAGCGCCGGCGCCAGGAATACCAGCCCCCACAGTGCGCCCGCGGCTATGCCGGCCAGCATGCCCAGCCCGCTCTTGTTCTCTTGATGCATGGTCAATCTCCTGAAAAGGAGATTGTGGCAACTCTGCCGCGTCTATTCTTGGCGCCAGCTACTGCCTTATTGACCGTTTCTCGCGACATGCGCGCCGGTAGGCCGCTGGCGTGACATCCATGCTGGCACGCATGGCACGCGTCAGCGCGCTCTGCTCGGAAAACCCGGCCGCCAGCGCGATCTCGGCGAGGCTGGCGTCGCTGGCGGCAAGCAATTCGCAAGCCCGTACTATGCGCTGCTGCAACAACCAGGCATGCGGACTGCTGCCCTGCTCTTCGCGGAACAGCGCGTGCAGGCGGCTGACGCTCAGGCTGGCAAAGCGCGCCATTGACGCCGTCGACCACGGCAATCCCGGCTCGGCTTGCACGCGGGCAATCAGCGCGCCCAGGCGCGAGCGCGGTTGCGGCTCTCCCAGCAGCAAGGTATCGAGCAATAGCGGCGTCCAGCCCGTGACGATGGCCGGCGTCAGCGCCTGCTGCTGCGCCATGACGCCCAGATAGTCAATCAGCTTGCGGGCGCCTAGTCCGATCGCCGTATAGGGACGTTCCAGCAGGCGCTGCCAGCTACCGCTGGCCACGGCAGCCGCATCCACGTCGAGGATGATGGAATGGTTGGCCACCTTGCTATGCTGGGCATGCCAGGTGTAAGCCGGTATCACCACGCCGAGCTGCGTATCGACTTTTCCCTCCCTGCCGTCGATTTCCAGCAGCAGCTGGCCGTGCACGGGCAACACCAATTGCACGAAATCATGCCGGTTCGGCGCGCCAATTTCCGCATAGCTGCGAAAGCTGAGGTCGATGGCAGAGTGGAGTGTGCTGGACATGGCGAGGCCGCCTGGGCAAAGAATCCCCTATTTTATCAGTTCAGTTATTGCTTGCAGGCCGTGCGATACGCGCGCCTGACGCTGCCCGCTTGCCCTACACTGGCGTTTTATCCTTCCCTACCTCCATGCAACGACCCGCAAACCTCGCCCACATCTCCGTCGAACAAGACTGGCAACACACGACTGCGTATCCACCGCTCGGCTTCACCCCGTTCGCCGAAGGGGCGCTGGGCAACGGCGACACTTTCGGCCTGTACTGGCCCATCGGCCGCGAAGCGTGCGAACCGATCGTGGTCGAAACGTGGCACGACGAATGGCGCATCCAGCCGCATTTTTCCAGCCTGACGGCGTTTCTGCAAGCCCATGCAGCAGCGGAGGACGAGTATGTCGGCACGCCATCGCTGGCCGACGACCCCGCTTCGCCGCGCGCCGCCTTCCTGGCAGCCAAGGAATTGATTACTCAGCGCAACCCGAACGCGGCCATCGCGCTGCTGGAAGCGGCGCTCGCCATCGTGCCCGAATACACGGACGCCCTGGTGCTGCTGCATGGCCAGTACGTGCGCGCGGGAAGAATCGGGGAAGCCGTCAAGGTGGCCATCCAGGCCATCATTTCGCCGCCATCGTTTGGCGGCCCGCCATTCAAGGCTTTGCAATGGCTGCGCACGCAGGCGGTGCCGGAGGGGGAATTTGATCCCATCTGGCGCGCCTGCGGGCAGCTGTCGTTCAACTTTGGCGGCAGCAAGGAAAATGCCGATTACCCCGTGCTGCTGGCCGCCATCGCCACCTATCTGGAGCAGGAAAACTACCGTTGCGCTTCGACCCTGATGCAGACCTACGCCGAACTGATGAGCGCGGAAACCGTGTCCTTCCAGGAGCGCTACGCCTTCGAGCCGGCCGCCTTCATTGCGCGGCAAATCGGCGTCAGCGCGATGCTGCCGCAGGGCAGCCGCGACCCGGTGGCGCTATGGTCAAGCGAGCTGGCCTAGCTGCTGCCGGAACAACTTGCGATACGCCGAGGGCGACGTCTTCAAATTCGCCTGGAAATGCTGGCGCAGCGACAGGGCCGTGCCGAAGCCGGCCTCTTGCGCCACGACATCGATCGAGGCGGCGCTTTTCTCCAGCATGCCTTGCGCATGCGCCAGGCGCTGGTTCAACAACCACTGCTTGAACGACGTTCCTGTCGCCTGGCGGAAGTGGCGCGTGAAATTGCGCCGGCTCATGGCGGCCCGTTCGGCCAGCGCGTCGATGCTGTGCGCCTGGCCCAGGCTGGCCGTCACGCAGGCGAGCACGTCGGCAAAGCGCCCTTCGCTGCCGGACACGGGCAACGGACGCGCGATGAATTGCGCCTGCCCGCCCTGGCGGTGCGGTGCCACCAGCAGCCGGCGCGCCACGCGGTTGGCCACCTCGGCGCCGGCCAGCTGGCGCAGCAGGTACAAACAGCAATCGAGGCCGGCCGCCACGCCCGCCGACGTGAGCACGCCGCCATCATCCACGTACAGCACTTCCCGGTCCACCCTGACCCTGGGATAGCGGGCCGCCAGCCGGTCCGCCATGCCCCAGTGCGTGGCTGCGCTCTTGCCATCCAACAAGCCCGCCTGCGCCAGGGGAAACGCGCCCAGGCACAGGCCCACCATGCGCGCCCCGCGCCGGCTGGCGGCCTGCAGCGCATCGACCAGGGGTGCCGTCGCAGCGCGGCAATCGTCGTGCCAGGCCGGCATGATGACGATATCGGCCCCGTCCAATCCTTCCAGGCCGAACTCGGGTGTAATGGCAAAACCGGCCGCCGTGCGCAAGGGCGCGGGATCGGCGGCGCACACGCGCACGTGGAAAGGCGGCAGATCGGCCTCGTCCGTCTGGGCGCCAAACACGAGGCAAGGCACGGACAAGTGAAATGGCGTCATGCCGTCGAAGGCGATCACGGCCACGCTCAAGGGAGAGGCAGAAGCGGGAATAGTAGTCATGGCCCGATTTTATCGCATACAGGCCTTCGGGCCACTTTTTATTGACAGCATGCGGGCAGACAATGACGGTATCGGGGAAGCCCTTCCCCGTTCAACCATGCCAGGAGTTATCCATGTCTGCCACAACATCCACCACCCCGCGCCGCGCCCTGCTCGTCATCGATGTACAAAATGAATACTTCACGGGCGACATGCCCATCGAATATCCGTCCGTCGATATTTCTCTGCCCAACATCGTCACCGCCATGGCCGCCGCCCGCGCCGCCGGCGTGCCCGTCATCGTCGTCCAGCACGATGCGCCGGAAGCTTCTCCCATCTTTGCAAAAGGCAGCGACGGCTGGCAGCTGCACCCGCAAGTGGCCGCGTTTGCCGCCGACCATCGCATCAACAAGAGCATGGGCAGCGCGTTTGCGGGCACGGACCTGCGCGCCTGGCTGGAGGGCCACGGCATCGATACCCTGACGGTGGTCGGCTACATGACGCACAATTGCGACGCGGCCACCATCTACCACGCCGCGCACGACGGCCTGCAAGTCGAATTCCTGCAGGACGCCACTGGCACCCTGCCCTACGCCAACGCGGGCGGCACGGCCAGCGCCGAGGAAATCCACCGCGTCTTCAGCGCCGTGTTCCACTCGAATTTCGCCGCCGTCGCCAGCACGCAGGACTGGCTCGCTGCCGTGCGCGAGGGCAAGCCGCTGGAAAAGGACAATATTTACCTGTCGAACCAGCGCGCGCGCAAGGCGCAGGCGAACTGACGCCGGCGGGAATGGACGGGTATCATGCGTCCATTCCTTACTTGATGATGCGCAATGCGAAAAATAATACTGCTCGGTTCAAGCGTTGCCGGTCTGTTCCTGCTGGCCACCGCCGCCCTGGTGCTGGCAGGACTCAACGACCGGCTGGCCCCCGCCGACGTGATCGTCGTGCCGGGCAACACGATCCTGCCCGACGGCACGCCCAGCCCCCGCCTGCAGGCACGACTCGACGTGGCGCTCAAGCAATTCCAGGAACACCGGGCGCCGCGCATCCTCGTCAGCGGGGCCACGGGCAAGGAAGGTTTTGACGAGGCCGCTTCCATGGCCCGCTACCTGCAGTCGCGCGGGGTGCCGGCCAGCGCCATCCTTGAGGATAATCAAGGCTGGACCACGGACGCCACGGCCCGCAATGCGGCGGCCCTGATGCGCCAGCATGGCTGGCGCACGGCCATGGTTGCCACGCAATATTTTCACGTGCCCCGCTTCCGGCTGGCGCTGGAGCGCAGCGGCATCGCCGTCAGCGGCAACGTGCACGCGCCCTATTTCGAGCTGCGCGACCTGTATTCCGTTCCCAGGGAAACCGTGGGCTACCTTGTGTATTACGTGAAATCCTGAACATGAAGATACTTGCCTTTGCCGCCGGTTTTAGCCTGGTGGCCGTATGCGCAGTGCCATCGATGGCCGCCGCCGATGCGGAGCCGATTGGCGCTGCTGCAAGCCTGTACCTGTTTGGCGTGCTGATGCTGGGGCTGTGCATCGCCGCCTTTGGCGCGCTGGCGCGGCGTGTGGACGTGGCGCATGGCCACTGGCTGTCGGCCTGCGCGGGCGCGCTGTGCGCCGCGGTGCTATATGGCAGTTTCGCGCTGGCATTTGCAACGCAATCGATCATGGCGAGCCTTGCCTATGCCGCCAGCACCCTGTGCGCCGCCAGCGCGGCCCTGTTACTGCCGGGCCTGCTGAAGCGGGTGGCAAGGCTGATGGCAAGGCCAGGCCAGGCCAGTGAGCAGTCACTCGCTCCAGTCGCGCGAGCGCTCCACGGCGCGCTGCCACTTGTGCAGCCGGCTCAAGCGCTCGTCGGCCGCCATGGCCGGTTCGAAGCGGCGTCCCACCTGCCACTGGGCGGCGATTTCTTCCTGCGATTCCCAGAAACCCACGGCCAGGCCCGCCAGGTAGGCGGCGCCCAGGGCCGTCGTTTCCGTCACCACGGGACGCACCACGGGCACATTCAGGATGTCGGCCTGAAACTGCATCAGCATGTCGTTGCGGGCCGCGCCGCCGTCAACGCGCAGCTCGCTCAAGGCGATGCCCGCGTCATCCTGCATGGCCGACAGCACGTCCACGTTCTGGTAAGCCACGCCCTCGAGCGCCGCGCGCGCGATATGCGCCTTGCCCGTGCCGCGCGTGATGCCGATCAGGGTGCCGCGCGCATACGGGTCCCAGTACGGCGCACCCAGGCCCGCGAACGCGGGCACAAAGACGAGGCCGCCCGAATCGGGCACGCTGGTGGCCAAGGCTTCCACTTCGGACGAGTCGCGGATGATACCGATGCCATCGCGCATCCATTGCACGGCCGCACCGGCGATGAAGGCGCTGCCTTCCAGCAAATAATCGGTCTTGTCGCTGCCCGCGCCCAGGCTCCAGCCCACCGTCGTCAGCAGCCGGTTTTTCGATGGCAAGGGGCGCTTGCCCACGTTCATCAGCATGAAGCAGCCCGTGCCGTAGGTATTCTTTGCCATGCCCGGTTTCAGACAGGCCTGGCCGAAAGTCGCCGCCTGCTGGTCGCCCGCGATGCCGGCGATCGGCACGGGCACGCCCAGCAAGTCGGTATAGGTGTGCGCCGCCACGCCGCTCGACGGCACGACATCGGGCAGCAGGGAGGCGGGAATGTCCAGCAGCGCCAGCAGGTCCGTGTCCCATTGCAGGGTGTGGATATTGAACAGCATGGTGCGCGCCGCGTTGCTCGTGTCCGTCAAATGGGCGCCGCTCATTTTGTAGATCAGCCAGCTGTCGACGGTGCCGAAAGCCAGCTCTCCCCGCTCGGCGCGCGCGCGGGCGCCGGGAACGTTGTCGAGCAGCCATTTGAGTTTGGTGGCGGAAAAATAGGCGTCCAGCACGAGACCCGTTTTTTGCTGGATCAAGTCCGCCTTGCCCTGCTCGACCAGTTGCTCGCAGTAAGCCGCATTTCTGCGGTCTTGCCAGACGATGGCATTGGCGACGGGTTCGCCCGTGGTGCGCTCCCACAGCACCGTCGTTTCGCGCTGGTTGGTCACGCCGATGGCGGCCACGTCGGAAGCGGCCACGCCGCTGTCGCGCAAGACCTGCTGCAGCACGCCCTCTTGCGACGCCCAGATTTCGCCCGCATCATGCTCGACCCAGCCCGGCTGGGGGAAAATCTGGCGAAACTCGCGCTGCGCGCTGGCGTGCGGCCGGCCCGCATGGTCGAACAGGATGGCGCGCGAACTGGTGGTGCCCTGATCTAAAGCAAGTATGTATTTGGTCATTGTCTGGTGGTGCGAAAAGCGGGTAAAAACAGGCACGGAGGGTGTTCACTCCGTGCCCTCGGGACAGCGCAGGCAGTTTACCTTACCTTGCCTTCTTTCCAGGCTTGCAGCAGCTTGTCGTAGGCAATCGTTTCACCCTTCGGCTTTTCATTCGCCAGCTTTTTCCATGGGGCGTGCTGGTCCGACAGATACTGGTTCGGATCGACCTTGGGATTGAGCTTGGGCGCGCACGCCTTCATGCCGGCACGTTGCAGGCGCGCCATGACCTGGTCCATTTCCTCGGCCAGGTTATCCATGGCGGCTTGCGGCGTTTTTTCCGCCGTGATGGCCGTGGCCACGTTCTTCCACCACAGCTGCGCCAGCTTCGGATAGTCGGGCACGTTGTTGCCTGTCGGCGTCCACGCCACGCGGGCGGGGCTGCGGTAGAACTCGATCAAGCCGCCATACTCGTTCGCGTGCTTTGTAAAATAATCGTGGCGGATGTCGGAATCGCGGATGAAGGTCAGGCCGACGATGGATTTCTTCAGCGACACGGTTTTCGACGTGACGAATTGCGCATACAGCCAGGCGGCGGCCTTGCGGTCATCGGGCGTGGACTTGAACAGGAACCAGGAACCGACGTCCTGGTAGCCGTTCTGCATGCCCTCTTTCCAGTACGGGCCGTGCGGCGACGGCGCCATGCGCCATTTCGGCGTGCCGTCCTTGTTCACCACCGGCAAGCCCGGTTTCGTCATGCCGGCCGTAAACGCCGTGTACCAGAAGATTTGCTGGGCGATTTCGCCCTGCGCCGGCACGGGGCCCGATTCCGAGAAATTCATGCCGTTCGCCTGCGGCGGCGCATACTTCTTCATCCAGTCGATGTATTTCGTCAGCGCAAACACGGCCGCCGGCGAATTGGTGGCGCCGCCGCGCGACATCGAGGCACCCACGGGCGTGCACTTGTCGGCCGCTACCTTGATGCCCCACTCGTCGACAGGCATGCCGTTCGGAATGCCCTTGTCGGCCGCGCCAGCCATCGACAGCCACGCATCCGTGAAGCGCCAGCCCAGGGATGGATCTTTCTTGCCGTAATCCATGTGGCCATAGACTTTCTTGCCGTCCAGTTCCTTCACGTCATTGGTAAAAAAGTCGGCGATGTCTTCATACGCGGACCAGTTCTGCGGCACGCCCAGCTCGTAGCCATACTTGGCCTTGAACTTGGCTTGCAAATCCTTGCGCGCGAACCAGTCGGCGCGGAACCAGTACAGGTTGGCGAATTGCTGGTCGGGCAACTGGTACACCTTGCCATCGGGCGCCGTCGTAAAACTGATACCGATGAAATCCTTCAGGTCCAGGCCCGGGTTCGTGAATTCCTTGCCCTTGGCAGCCATGTAGTCGGACAGCGGTTCGACGGCGCCATAGCGGTAGTGCGTGCCGATCAGGTCGGAATCGGAAATCCAGCCGTCATAGATGCTCTTGCCGGACTGCATGGAGGTCTGCAGCTTTTCCACCACGTCGCCTTCCTGGATGATGTCGTGGCGCACCTTGATGCCCGTGATTTCCTCGAAGGCCTTGGCCAGGGTCTTCGATTCGTAGACGTGGGTGTCGATGGTTTCCGAGACCACGGAAATTTCCTTGATGCCCTTGGCTTTCAGCTTGGCCGCCGCATCGATGAACCATTTCATTTCAGCAAGCTGTTGTTGCTTGCTCAGGCTGGATGGCTGGAATTCCTTGTCGATCCAGGTTTGCGCCTGCTTGGCGTCTGCCAGGGCCGCATTCGACACGAGCATGGCCGCAGCCGCGAAGACCGTGAACTTCAATTTCATCGTGAATCTCCTTTTATTTTATTGCCGGCCGCCTGCTGACGGTCCGGCCTCCATCAACACCGGCAAGCCGGCTCACCCCCAACGCATTACCACTAATAAAAGTACAAAACTGATGGCGGCACCTATCGCCTGCTGCATTTCCGTGAACCCCGCCCACGCCAGATTGACATACGCGGCCGTCAACAGCCCGATGAACAGGCGGTCGCCGCGCGTGGTCGGCATCGGCAGGAAACCTTTTCGTTCGATGCTGGGCGAACGGAGCTGCCACACCGTCATGCCGGCCAGCATCAGGCCGATGCAGATGAAGAAGATGGCCACTTCCGGCGTCCACGCCATCCAGCCGAACAGGCTGGCTGTGCTATCGGTATTTTCCATGTCACACCCTCCCCATCGCGAAACCCTTGGCAATGTAATGCCGCACGAACCAGATCACCAGCGCGCCGGGCACGATGGTCAGCACGCCGGCCGCCGCCAGCACGCCCCAGTCCATGCCGGCCGCCGAGACGGTGCGCGTCATGGTGGCGGCAATCGGCTTGGCATTGACAGACGTCAAGGTGCGGGCCAATAACAGTTCCACCCAGCTGAACATGAAGCAGAAGAAGGCCGTCACGCCCACGCCCGACTTGATCATTGGCAAGAAAATGCGGATGAAGAAGCGCGGGAAGCTGTAGCCGTCGATATACGCCGTCTCGTCGATTTCCTTCGGCACGCCGGACATGAAGCCTTCCAGTATCCACACGGCCAGCGGCACGTTGAAGACCATGTGCGCCAGCGCCACGGCCAGATGCGTATCCATCAGGCCCACCGTCGAATACAGCTGGAAGAAAGGCACGAGGAAGACGGCGGGCGGCGTCATGCGGTTGGTCAGCAGCCAGAAGAACAAATGCTTGTCACCCACGAAGTTATAACGCGAAAAGGCATACGCGGCCGGCAAGGCGACCGTGACGGACATCACCATGTTCAAGGCGACGTAAATCATGGAATTGATATAGCCGCTGTACCAGGACCGGTCGGTAAAAATCGTGTGGTAGTTGGCGAACGTCAGTTGCTGGGGCCACAGGCTCAAGACCCCCACGATTTCCTCGTTGGTCTTGAGCGACATGTTGAGCATCCAGTAGATGGGCAACAATGAAGCCAGCAAAAAGACGACGAGGATGGCACTGCTCATTTTCTTGTGCATCATTTCTGGTCTCCCGTGCCGACGCGCTGCATCCACGTGTACAGCACAAAGCAGAACAGCAGGATGATCAGGAAGTAAATCAATGAAAACGCCGAGGCCGGCCCCAGGTCGAACTGGCCGACGGCCTTTTGCGTCAGGTATTGCGACAGGAACGTGGTGGCATTGCCCGGTCCGCCGCCCGTCAGCACGAACGGTTCCGTATAGATCATGAAACTGTCCATGAAGCGCAGCAACACGGCGATCATCAGCACATTGCGCAGTTTCGGCAGCTGGATGTAGCGGAACACGGCCAGGCGCGAAGCGCCGTCGATGCGCGCGGCCTGGTAGTACGCGTCGGGAATGGCGCGCAAGCCCGCATAGCACAGCAGCACGACCAGGGGCGTCCAGTGCCAGATATCCATCACCATCACCGTCAGCCACGCGTCGAGCGAATTGCCGTTGTAATTGTAGGCTAAGCCCAGCTGGTTCAGGCTGTAGCCCATCAGGCCGATATCGCCGCGGCCAAAGATTTGCCAGATGGTGCCCACCACGTTCCAGGGAATCAGCAAGGGCAGCGCGATCAGCACCAACGCCAGCGACGCCTTCCAGCCATCGGCCGGCATGCACAGGGCAATCAGGATGCCCAGCGGAATCTGGATCGCCAGCACGGAGCCGGAAAACAGCAGCTGGCGCAGCAAGGCGCTGTGCAAGTCGCCGTCCAGCATGACCATGCGGAACCACTCGGTGCCCACGAAGACCTTTTGCGTGGGGCTCAGAATATCCTGCACGGAATAGTTCACCACTGTCATCAGCGGCAGGATGGCGGAAAAGGCCACGCACAGCAGCACGGGCAGGATCAGTAGCCAGGCGCGGCGGTTGTTATCGGTTTTACCGTTATGTATCATCAGGCCACCCGCTTATCGTTGACATAGAACAAAGTGCGTTGCGGCGGGAAGCGCAGCCGCACGGCATCTCCCGCGACGGCATCGATGGCCCGCAGCTTGGCCGCCACCGTCGCGCCGCCCAGCTGGAATTCCGCCAGGTAATGCGTACCCATGTTGCGCACGGCCGTGACCGTTGCGTCCAGGCAGTGGTCGCCCCCCTCTTCTCCCGGGTACGCCTTGACGCACTCGACGAATTCGGGCCGCACGCCCAGCGTGATTTTTCCTTGCGCACCGGACAGCGCCGCGCGCGCGGCGGCGGACACGGCGAGCAGCTGCCCCGCCACGCGCACGCCGCCATCGTCCAGGGTGCAATCGAGCAAGTTCATGCCCGGATTGCCGATGAAATAGCCGACAAAGGTGTGCTCGGGTTCCTCGAACAGGGCTTGCGCGCTGCCCGTCTGCACCACTTCGCCCTGCGTCATGACGACCACCTGGTCGGCAAAGGTCAGCGCTTCCACCTGGTCGTGCGTGACGTAGATCAAGGACAATTTCAGTTCGTGGTGGATTTCCTTGAGTTTCCGGCGCAACAGCCATTTCAAATGCGGGTCGATCACCGTCAGCGGTTCGTCGAACAGCACGGCCGCCACGTCGGGACGCACGAGGCCCCGGCCCAGCGAAATCTTTTGCTTGGCGTCCACGGACAAGCCGCTGGCGCGCAATTTCAGGTCGCCCGTCAATTCCAGCATCTGCGCCACCTGCTGCACGCGCTTTTTGACTTCGATCTCTTTCCAGCCGCGATTGCGCAGCGGAAACGCCAGGTTGTCGTGCACGGTCATGGTGTCGTAGATGACGGGAAACTGGAACACTTGCGCGATATTCCTCGCCTCGGTCGGCAGCTGCGTCACGTCCTTGCCGTCGAACAGCACCCTGCCATGCGACGGCTTCACCAGGCCGGAAATGATATTGAGCAAGGTCGTCTTGCCGCAGCCGGACGGTCCCAGCAAGGCGTACGCGCCGCCGTCATGCCATTCCATGCTCATGGGCCGCAGCGCGTAGTCGCTTGGCGCCGTCGGGTTCGGTTTGTAGGCGTGGGCCAGGTCGACCAGTTCGATGCGCGCCATGTCAAGCTCCTCCCGGTGCAAACAGCAACCCGCCGTCTTGCGCGAAGATCAGCAAGGCATGCGGCTGGCAATACACGGTGCAGGCGCTGCCGATCTCCAGGTTGTGCACGCCGCCCAGCTGCGCCACCAGGGCCAGCTCGCCGCGGCGCGCATGCACATAGGTTTCCGAGCCGCTGATTTCCGCCAGGTCCACCTGCGCCGCAATGGGCACGTCGCCATCGGACTGGGGAGACAGATGCAGGCTGTGCGCGCGCACCCCGAGGATCACCTCCGTACTGTCGCCCAGGCGGGCGCGCTGCGCACCGCTCAAGTGTATCGACAGGCCGTCCGCCGCCTGCGCCACGCCGTGCGCATCCACGCGCGCGGGGATCAGGTTGATGGGCGGGTCGCTGAAGGTGCGCGCCACATCGATGGAATTGGGGGCATTGAAAACGTCCAGGGTCGGCCCCTGCTGCAGCAGGCGTCCCTCGTGCAGCACGGCCACGTGGCCGCCCAGCTGCAGCGCTTCCAGCGGCTCCGTGGTCGCGTACACGACCGTCGTGCTGCCGCTGGAAAACAGTTCCGTCAATTCGCGGCGCAATTCCTCGCGCAGCTTATAGTCGAGGTTCACCAATGGCTCGTCGAGCAGCAGCAACGATGCATCCTTGATCAGCGCGCGCCCCAGCGCCGTGCGCTGCTGCTGCCCACCCGACAATTCGCCCGGCGTGCGCTGCAGGTAGGGCGTGATGTGCAGGCGCTCGGCCAGCGCCAGCACTTTCGTCCGGATCTGCTCCTCGGGCACCTTGCGCAAACGCAAGGGCGAAGCGATATTGTCGTAGACGGTGAAGGCCGGATAATTGATGAATTGCTGGTACACCATGGCCAGGTTGCGGCGGCTGACGGGCACGCCCGTCACGTCGACGCCATCGGCCGTCACGGTGCCCCCGCTGGGCTTGTCCAGGCCCGCCATCACGCGCATCAGGGTCGTCTTGCCGGCACGCGTGGTGCCCAGCAAGACGTTGATGGCGCCCGGCACCAAGGCCAGCGACATCGGATATAAAAAGTCGTCAGCCCCCTGCTTCCTGCTGATCTTGTCCAGTACCAGTTGCACGCGCTTCTCCTCCAGTGATGGTTTCTTATTCTTCGCCGCACCCTCTGCGGGGCGCGGTCGCCAACGTGTTGTGCTTACGGCAAAAGCGGATGCTGCAACAGCCAGGCATCGAGCCTGTCCGCCGTCTCGCGCGGCAGGTGCAGGCCCAGCTTGGAGCGCCGCCACAGGATGTCGGCCGCGCTGACGGCCCATTCATGGCGCCGCAAATAGTCGACTTCCGCCGCGTACAGGCCATGGGCGATTTCCTCGCCCATGGCCGCCACGTCCGCCCTGCCCTCGAGCAGCACGTGGATGCGCGTGCCGTAGGCGCGCGCATAGCGCGCCACCAGCGCCGCCGGCAGCCACGCATACTCGCGCTGCAAGCCTTGCACGAACTGGCCGAACTCGCGCACGGAGCGGTTCTGCGGCGTGCTGCCGAACACATCGCCGCCGGGCAGGCAAGCCTGCTCCGTCCAGGCCCGCCGCCGCTTGCCCGGCTCGGGCACCAGCAACGGCTCCAGCACATCGAGCGCTTCCTCGGCCAGCTTGCGGAAGGTGGTGATCTTGCCGCCGAAAACACTGAGCAGCGGCGCACCTTCCTGGTCCAGTTCGAAGCGGTAATCGCGCGTGACGGCCTTGGCGTCGGCCGCCGCGTCTTCCACCAGCGGGCGCACGCCCGCATACGTCCACACCACATCGGCAGGCACAATGGGCTTGCTGAAATAGTAACTGGAAAGCTCGCACAAGTAACGAATTTCCTCGTCATCGATTTCCACCTTGCCGCTGTCGCCGTGATAGTCGAGGTCGGTGGTGCCGATCAGGGTGAAATCGTGTTCATACGGAATGGCAAACACGATGCGCCCGTCCGGATGCTGGAAGATATACGCGTGATCATGCTCGAACAGGCGCTTGACGACGATATGGCTGCCCTTGATCAGGCGCAAATGCCGGCCCTGTCCGCCCGGCGCCGCCTGCTGCAGGAATTCGGCCGTCCACGGCCCGGCCGCATTGACGACGCTGCGCGCGCGCACGGACAACTCACGCCCGTCGCCCCGCAGCAGAGTCGCCTGCCAAGAAGCGTCCGCACCCGCGCCGTCGCGCCACAGGGCCGTGCAGCGCGTCTGCGTCAGCACATGCGCACCATTGTCAGCCGCATCGATGGCGTTCAGCACCACCAGGCGCGCATCGTCGACCCAGCCGTCGGAATACACGAAGCCGCGCTTGAACTCGGGTTTTAACGGTTTGCCGGCCGCGTGGCGCGTCAGGTCGATGCCGCTGGAGCCCGGCAGGATTTCCCGCTTCGCCAGCATGTCGTAGAGAAACAGGCCGGCGCGTATCAGCCAGGCGGGGCGCTGGCCCTGCGCATGCGGCATGACGAAGCGCAGCGGCCACATGATGTGCGGCGCCGAGCGCAGCAGCACTTCGCGCTCGATCAGCGCCTTGCGCACGAGGCCGAATTCATAGTATTCGAGGTAGCGCAGACCGCCGTGTATCAGCTTGGTCGATGCGGATGAGGTGTGCGCGGCCAGGTCATCCTTTTCGCACAGCACCACGGACAAGCCCCGCCCGGCCGCATCGCGCGCGATGCCGGCGCCATTGATGCCGCCGCCCACCACCAGCACGTCGCATGCCATCGCTGTCTCCACACCTTGCTGTGCTGCGGTCATCGGGACTCCGTGTATGTCGGGGACACGCTGGCGAGGAAAGACTAGGCATCGCCGGCGACTGTCGTTAAGATCACCATCTGGTAATACGCATGCAATATGAATAAGATACGCCAGAATACGAACTCATAGCAACATATTTTCATCACTATTTGTTCGTTTCTGTTCGTTTATGATTTTTAAAGAGACAAACCCATGATTTTGAATCCCCGCCAGCGCCGCCTGCTCGAAGTGGTGCGCCAAAAGGTCACCATGTCCGTCGAAGAGCTGGCCCAGCAGCTGGGCGTGACGCCGCAAACCGTGCGCCGCGACGTCAAGCAGATGGAAGAAGCGCGCCTGCTGGCCCGCTACCACGGCGGCGTCGGCTTGCCCTCGTCCGTGGAAAACATCGATTACAGCCAGCGGCAAGTGTTCAACAGCGACGCCAAGCGGCGCATCGCCGCCGCCGTCGCCACGCAGGTGCCGCACGGCTGTTCGCTGCTGATCAATATCGGCACGACCACCGAGGAAGTGGCGCGCGCGCTGGGCCGGCACACGGGCTTGCACGTGGTGACGAACAACCTGAACGTGGCCGCCATCCTGGCCGACAACGCCGCCTGCGAAGTCATCGTGGCCGGCGGCGTGGTGCGCGGGCGCGACCGCGGCATCGTCGGTGAAGCCACCATCGACTTCATCCGCCAGTTCAAGGTCGACATCGGCATCATCGGCATTTCCAGCATCGACGAAGACGGCAGCCTGCGCGACTTCGACGCGCGCGAAGTGAAGGTGGCGCAAGCCATCATCGAGCAGTCGCGCGAAGTGTGGCTGGTGGCCGACCAGCATAAATTCGGCCGCAAGGCGCTGGTGCGCCTGGCCGACCTGGCGCAAATCGACATCTTGTTTACAGATGCGCCGCCACCGCCCCGCTTTGCCGAAGTATTGCGCGACGCGGGCGTGAAGGTGGTGCTGGCCTGAGCGGGCCGCATTTCTGCAAGAAAACCCCGCACTGTCGCGTGGGCAATACGCCGTGTGTGGGCAAGCGCACCGAATGATATGAAATATTTATCAATTCGGCAAAAATGCTGTTACCATTGATGCAACATGAGTTATTTTTTTAATCTTCCTCTCTGGTAATACGATTATTTGCTTGATATTGTTTTTTTATCTCCCCAGAGCAAGAAAAAAGGAAAAACTCTTTGCCGGTAAGTGATTTCCTGTGAAAACAGTGTTAAAACTATCTCAAGCACGATGATTCTTCCCAAACAAACCACTCGACAGCAAGCGTGAAGGCCTTAACCATGCCGGCAACGCCGCCTAGTGAAGGAAAAGAAATGAGCCATAATTTTGAAGCGGCCGCCATGCCGCAATCCGCCCATCCCAACAGCGTCCCCGTCAGCGAGCTGGAAGCCCACCTCGGTTACTGGCTGCGTTTCGTTTCCAACCACGTTTCCCACAGCTTTCAGAAAAAAGCCGAAGCCAATGGCGTGACGGTCTCCGAATGGGTGGTGCTGCGCGAAATGTTCCGCCTGGGCTGCACCTCGCCCACGGTGCTGGCGCAAGTGTCCGGCATGAGCAAGGGCGCCGTATCGAAACTGATCGACCGCCTGGAAAGCAAGGGCATGGTCAGCAAGTCCATCCTGCTGGCCGACCGCCGCCAGCACTCGATCGAACTGACCACGGAAGGCGAGGCGCTGGTGCCCGTGCTGGCCGAGATGGCGGACCAGAACGACGAGGAATTCTTTGGCAAGCTGCCGCGCCAGCTGCGCGACGACCTGCTCGAAGCGATGAAGGAAGTGGCGCGCACGCATCAGCTCAAGAGCGCCCCGCTGAATTAACAGCAGTAACACTCCCTGCAAGGGTGACACGGTGGCGCGGGCGCTTCGGCTATGATGCTGGCCTGACTGTCTACGAGGAACACGCATGGCCCTGCACATCGAAACTCCCTTGCTCAACTCACGCGCCCTGAGCCTGCACAGCGAACGCGCCATCTGGCTCAAGCTCGAAGCCCTGCAGCCGCCAGGCTCCTTCAAGATCCGCGGCATCGGCCTCGCCTGCGAAGAATACGCGCGGCGCGGCGCCAGCCGTTTCATCTCCTCTTCCGGCGGCAATGCCGGCATCGCCGTCGCCTATGCGGGACGCCAGCTGGGCATTCCCGTCATCGTCGTCGTGCCGGAAACGACCAGCCAACGGGCCAGGGCCCTGATCGCGCAGGAAGGCGCCGAAGTTATCGTGCACGGCGCCGCATGGCAGGAAGCGAACGCGCTGGCGCAGTCGATGCTCACGCCGCAGGACGCCTTCTTGCATCCGTTCGACGACCCGCTGCTGTGGCAGGGCCACGCCGGCATGATCGATGAAGTGGCGCGCGCGGGCCTGAAGCCGGACGCGGTGGTGCTGTCGGTGGGCGGCGGCGGCCTGCTGGCCGGCGTGGCCGAAGGCTTGCAGCGCAACGGCTGGGATGACGTGGCCCTGGTGGCCGTGGAAACGCAAGGCGCGGCCTCGCTGGCGGCGGCCGTGGCCGCGCGCGAACACGTGACGCTGCCGGCCGTGACGAGCATCGCCACGTCGCTGGCCGCGCGCCAGGTCTGCGCGCAGGCATTCGCCATCAGCCAGACGCGCCTGCTGCACAGCGTGGTGGTGTCGGACCAGGCCGCCGTCGACGCCTGCCAGCGCTTCATCACCGACCAGCGCCTGGTGGTGGAGCCGGCCTGCGGCGCGGCGCTGGCGGCCGTCTACGGCAAGGCGCCGGAACTGGCGCCCTACCGCAATGTGCTGGTCATCGTGTGCGGCGGCGTGACGGCCACCACGCAGCAGCTCGACCACTGGACTGCCACCCTGTAATACTCAGGGCGCCGCCTCGAGCAGCGCCACGCCATCGCGGCCCTGCCCCTTGGCGGCATACAGGGCCTGGTCGGCCAGGTCCAGCAACTGCGCCGCCGTCAGCGCGCCTTCGCGGAAGATGGCGATGCCGATGCTGGTCGTCACCGGCAGCGGGCCGCTGGCCAGTTCGAAGGGCTGGCGGATGGCGTCGATGATCTTCGCGCCGATCTGTCGCACTTCGGCCGCGCTGTTCACGCCTTCGAGAATGATCACGAATTCATCGCCGGCCAGGCGCGCCACCAAGTCGCTGGCGCGCACGCTGCGCACCAGGCGCGCGGCAAATTCCTTCAGCACCTCGTCGCCCGCCTTGTGTCCCAGGCTGTCGTTGATGGCCTTGAAACGGTCGATATCGAGATAGGCCAGCGCCATCGGCGCGCGCGCAGCCCGCGTGCGCTGCATGCTTTGCGCCAGCTGCTCGTCGAAGCGGCGCCGGTTGGCGATGCCCGTCAGGGTATCGGTGGCGGCGGCAAACTGCAGCGCCGTATGCACCGCCCTGGTCTTGGTGATTTCGTGGATCAGGCCATACACGCCTTCCACCGCGCCGCTCTCGCCCACGTCGGGCACGTAGCTGGTCTGGAAGGCGCGCATGCCAGCGTCCCCTTCGCCACCGAGGGTGAATTCATATTCGACCTCCTCGCCCGCAAAGGCGCGCCGCAGATAGGCTTCGCGCAATTGATACGCTTCCTCTCCCAGCACCTCGCGGATCGACTGCATCAGGCTTTCCTGCTGCGACCTGCCGAACCATTTTTCAAACGTCGCGTTGATGAACTGGTAGCGGTGCTCACGGTCGATATACACGATCACCACGGGCACGTGGTCCGTCAGCAGTTTCAAGCGCCGCTCGCTGTCGCGCGTCTGCGCCTCGGCGATTTCGCGCTCGGCCACCAGCGAGTAAAAGTCGCGGCTCAAGTCGCCGATCTCGTCGCGCCGCTCGATTTGCAGCGCTTCGATGCCCAGGCGCTGGCGGCGGATCTGGTGCACCTGGCGGCGCAAGCGTTCCAGGGGCTGCAACAGGCGCAGCACCACGCGCCAGCCGGCCAGGCCCGCCAGCGCCGCCAGCAGCACGGCGGCCAGCAGGATCTTGCTGCGGATGGCGTGCAGCGGTGCGAAGGCTTCGCGCATGGGATACACGGACGCCAGTATCCAGCCCGTCGAGGCGATGCGGTGGTAAGCGAACAGGGCATCGACGCCTTGCGTGGTGGTGCCCGTCAGCCAGCCCTCGAAACCCTGCATGGCGCGCCGCGTGGGCACGCTGACGGGGCCATGGGCTTCGATATGCTGCATGATGCGCGACTTGTCGGGATGCTCGACGATGACGCCTTCGCTGGTCATGATGTACAGATAGCCGCCCTGCCCCGGCTTGAGGGCGCCCAGACGGCCCAGGAAATCGGGCTGGCGCAGGTTGACGCTGGCCGCCAGCACATAGCGCACGCCGCCCTGCGCGTCGAACACGGGCTGCGTCACCACCACGATGGGCATGCCGGAAATACTGCCGTTCAGCGGCGCGGAAATCACCGAGCGCCGCGTCGCCAGCGTCTGTTCAAAGTACGGACGGCCCTTCACGTTCAGCCCCGCCTGCGGCTTGAAGGGACTCACGCTGGCCAGGACAACGCCGTCGATGCCGACCACGCCGGCCGAATAAAACTCCTTGCCCAGCACCGTTTGCGCAGTCAGGAAACGCTGCAGGCTGGCGCCGTCGTGCGCGCCGCCGGCCGCCAGGCTGTCTGCCATCGCGCGCAGCACATTGCGCTTCGCGTCGAGTTCCTCGTCGATGAAGACGGCGGCGCTGGCCAGCGATACGTACTGCTGGCGTCCCATCACGTCGCGCATGCCGCGTTCGGCCACGGCCAGGGTGGCCAGCGCCAGCGAAGCCACCGCGCCCAGCACGAGCAGGAAGACGACCACGCTCATGCGCGCCTTCAGGCTGGCGGGCAGGCGCCGGCGCAGCCATTTGCGCAATGTCCCTCTTGTCGCCGTCATGCCGTCACGTCCGCCGCTGCAAATACCGGTACAGGCGCTCGACCGACTCGTCCAGCGCCAGGGTGCCCGTATCCAGGGTCAGCGCGGCCGCCAGCGGCGCTTCGTAAGGGGCGGAAATGCCCGTGAATTGCGCCAGCTGCCCCGCGCGCGCCTTTTCATACAGGCCTTTCGGATCGCGCGCCTCGCACACGGCCAGCGGCGTGCTGACGTGGACTTCGATGAAATGCGCCGTGCCGATGATGGCGGCAGCCATGGCCCGGTCGGTGCGATACGGCGAAATGAGGGCGGCGATGACGGTCAGGCCCGCCCCGTTCATCAGGCACGCCACTTCGGCCGTGCGGCGGATGTTTTCATGCCGGTCTTCGGGCGTAAAACCCAGGTCGCGGTTCAAGCCATGGCGCAGCTGGTCGCCGTCGAGCAGCGCCACGGCGCGGCCCTGCACCTTGAGCCGGTGCGCCAGCGCATCGGCGATGCTGGACTTGCCGGCGCCGCTCAAGCCCGTCAGCCAGACCGTGTCGTGTTGTCCTGCTGTCATCACACTGCCTCTCCTCTTGTAGAGCTGGCAATATAACAAAGCCGCGCAGGAAAGGACAGATTATCAGGCAGCGCTGCGCGTCTCAAGCAGCAATTGTCGTATCTCCGGCACGCAGGAGCCGCAATTGCCGCCCGCATTGACGCAGGCCGTCACCTGCGCCGTCGTCGTCAACTGCTGTTCCACGATGGCCGCGCAAATGGTATTGCGTCCCACGCCAAAGCACGAACACACGGTGGGCCCCGCGTCCACGCCCTTGCCGATGGGCTGCCCCAGCAGCACGCCAGCGCGGTCGGCCGCATCCATTTGCGCGTGCGCAAACAGGCCCGCCAGCCAGCTGCGCGACGGCAGGTCGGGACGCGGCGAGACATACACGCATTGCGCGATACGCCCCTCGTCCAGGTGTACGGCGCGGTACACGCCGGCACTGGCGTCCGCATAATCGAGCCAGTCGGCATTCTCGTCCGTGACGCCCAGCAGCGCGCGCGCCCAGGCGCCCAGGTCTTCGATGCGCTGGCGGCCGGCCAGTTCGTAGCGCAGGAACTGCTCGCCCTGGATGCGCGTCCAGTGCGCCACGCCGTCGAGGTTCAAGGGCGTGCGGCTCAGGACAAACGCATGCCAGTGCACGCGGAACTGCTCGATGCGCACGGGCGTGTGCTTGAATTCCGGCTCGCCCGAGACAGGATCGACGACGGGGTTGACGACGGCGCCCACGCGCGCATCGGACGCATTGGCGTCGCTCCAGTGTATCGGCACGAAGACCTGGCCGCGCGCAATGCCGCCGCCATGCACGACGCGCGCCACCATCGCGCCCCAGGCGCTGGAAATGCGCGCCAGCTCGCCTTCGCGCACGCTGTACAGCAGCGCATCCTGCGGGTGGATGTCGATGAAGGCTTCGGCGATGTGGCCTGACAGTTTCGCCGCCTTGCCCGTGCGCGTCATCGTGTGCCACTGGTCGCGCACCCGGCCCGTGTTGAGGATCAGCGGATAGTCCTCGTCGGGCATGTTGCGCGGCGCGCGCGGCGCCGTGGGAATGAAGCGCGCGCGCCCGTCCGCATGCGCGAAACGGCCGTCGCCGAACAACCTCGCCTGGCCCTGCGGCCACTGCTGCGGCGCCAGGGCGTCATAGCGCGCCGCATCCAGGCCAGCCAGGTGGCCCAGGTTGAACAGGCGCGCCGTGTCTCCCGCGTTGCGGAAGGCGGACAGGCGCGCGTGTTCGTCGAAGATGGCCTGCGGCGACGTGAAATCGAAGCCGGCATGGCCCATGCGCCGTGCCACGTCGCACAGCACGTCCCAGTCGGCGCGCGCCTCGCCGGGCGCCGGCAAAAACGCCCGCTGGCGCGAGATGCGGCGCTCGGAATTGGTCACCGTGCCATCCTTCTCTCCCCAGCCCAGGGCCGGCAGCAGCACGTCGGCATGGGCATTCGTGTCCGACCCGGCGCTGATGTCCGACACCACCACCAGTTCGCATTTGGCCAGCGCGCGGCGCACCTGGTCGGCGTCCGGCATGCTGACCAGCGGATTGGTGGCGATGACCCACACGGCTTTCACCTTGCCCGCCTCGATGGCCTGGAACAGGTCCACGGCCTTCAGGCCAGGCTTGCTTGCCATGCGCGGAGAGCCCCAGAAGGTTTGCACGGCTTCGCGGTGCAGCGGCTTGTCCAGCTCCAGGTGCGCCGCCAGCATGTTGGCCAGGCCGCCCACTTCGCGCCCGCCCATGGCGTTTGGCTGGCCCGTGAGGGAGAACGGCCCCATGCCCGGCTGGCCGATGCGCCCCGTCGCCAGATGGCAGTTGATGATGCTGTTGACCTTGTCCGTGCCGGAGGACGACTGGTTCACGCCCTGCGAAAACGCCGTGACGACCTTGCGCGTGGCGGCAAATGCCTGGTAAAACGCCAGCAAGGCGTGCGGGTCGACCTTGCAGATGGCCGCCACCTGCAAGGGGTCGCCGCAATCCACGTGGGCGGCCGCCAGCGCTTCGTCCAGTCCCGCACTGTGCCGCGTGACGAAAGCGTCATCGATCGCGCCTTCGCGTGCCAGGTAGCACAGCAAGCCGTTGAACAGCCACACGTCGGTGCCCGGCTTCACGGGCAGGTGCAAATCGGCCAGCTCGCAGGTGGCCGTGCGGCGCGGGTCGATCACCACCAGTTTCATGTGCGGCCGGCTTTCCTTGATACGTGTGATGCGCTGGAACAGGATCGGGTGGCACCAGGCCGTGTTCGAGCCCACCAGCACCACCATGTCGGCCAGTTCCAGGTCTTCATAGCAGCCCGGCACGATATCCTCGCCGAACGCGCGCTTGTGGCCCGCCACGGCCGACGACATGCACAGGCGCGAATTGGTATCGATATTCGCGCTGCCCACATAGCCCTTCATGAATTTGTTGGCGATGTAATAGTCTTCCGTCAGCAGTTGGCCCGAGACATACAGGGCGACGGCGTCGGGGCCGTGCTCGGCGATGATGGCGCGCAAGCCGCCGGCCACCTGGTCCAGCGCGGCATCCCAGGATGCGCGCTGCAGCACGCCATCGACACGCACCTGCGGATACAGCAGGCGCTTGTCGAGGTCCAGGGTGTCGCCCAGGGCCGAGCCTTTCACGCACAGCTTGCCCAGGTTGGCCGGGTGGCCGCTATCGCCGGCGATGCGGATGGCGCCGTCGGGAAGGCGTGTCGCTTCCACGCCGCAGCCGACGCCGCAATACGGGCAAGTGGTTTTCACGGGCATGCAGCTAGTCATGAAAGTATCCTGTTGGTCGCTGTCAGGCGGCCTGGGCGCACAGCGCCTGGCCAAACAATAAATGGGTGCGCAGTTTGCTGATGTCGCGGCGCTGCTGGATCAGGTCGAAATACCAGGGACCGTCCTGCACGTCGCCATACAGCACGGCGCCGGCCAGGCGGCTGCCCTGCACCACCAGCCGCTTGTAGACGCCGCGGCGCGGGTCGCGCAGCACCAGGTCTTCGCTGCCCTCGCCGCCGATGATGTCGCCGGCCGAGTACAGGTCGATGCCCGTCACTTTCAGTTTGGTGGCGCTGGCCTGCTGCACGTAGCGGCGGTGTCCCGCGCCGGCCAGGTGCGCGCCGCACACGCGCGCCTGTTCCCAGATGGGCGCGACCAGGCCGAAGGTGGCGCGCCGGTGCTGCACGCATTCGCCCACGGCGTACACGCGCGGGTCGTAGCTTTGCAGGCAGTCGTCGACGACGATGGCCCGTTCGCAGTGCAGGCCGGCCGCTTGCGCCAGGGCGATGTTGGGGCGCACGCCGGCCGTCATCACCACCAGGTCGGCGGGGATGCTGCTGCCGTCCGCAAACTGCACGCCTTCCACGCGGGCGCTGCCCATGATGGCGGACGTTTGCGCGTGCATCAGAAAACGCAGGCCGCGCGCTTCCAGCGCCGATTTCAGCAGCATCGATGCGGGCGCATCGAGCTGCTGGTTCATCAGGGCGCCGCTCATGTGCACGACCGTGACGTCCATGCCCTGGCGCTGCAAGCCGTTGGCCGCTTCCAGCCCCAGCAAACCGCCGCCGATGACCACCGCGTGGCGGTGCGTGCGCGCCGCCTGCAGCATGGTATCGACGTCGCTGATGTCGCGAAAGCCGATCACGCCGGGCAGTTCGTGGCCCGGCACGGGCACGATGAAGGGAGTGGAACCGGTGGCCAGCAGCAGGCGGTCATAGGCAACCGTGATGCCGGACAGCGACTGCACGGTGCGCGCCTTGCGGTCGATGCGCACGACGGGATCGCCCGCGTGCAGGGTGATGCCGTTTTGCGCATACCAGTCGCGCGTATGCAGCATGATGTCGTCCACCGACTTTTCGCCGGCCAGCACGGGAGAGAGCAGGATGCGGTTGTAATTGCCGTGCGGCTCGGCGCCGAACACGGTGATGTCGTACAGGTCCGGCGCGAGTTTCAAGAGTTCCTCTACCGTGCGCATGCCGGCCATGCCGTTACCGACCACCACGAGCGCGGGACGCCGGGGCGGGTTCACAGGGCCACCCACACCATGTCCGCGAACACGCGCGCCGGCCAGGTGGCCACCGAATGCTCGGGCGCTTCGATGCACTCGCCGCTGGCCAGGTCGAAGTGCTGCTTGTAGATGGGCGAGGCGACGACGACGCGCTCGCCGATGCTGCCCACCAGGCCACGCGACAGCACGGAAGCGCCCGCATTCGGGTCGACATTGTCGATGGCGTACACGCGCGGCGCGGCATCGCCGACGCGGAACACGGCCACGTGGCGGCCACCGAGCAGCGCGCACACGCCCGTGTCGGGCACGATGTCGGTCAAGGGACAGATGGCTACCCAGTTATCGGCGGTGGCGCCGGAAAGTTCATTCATCGCATTCATGACTCAAGCCTCCACGGCAAGGATGGGGATCACGGTGCTGCGGCGTTCCATCTCGGTGGCGGGGCGGATCTGGCCCCGCTCTTCGACGAACACCACGTTTTCATCGCCTTTGTCGCTGTTGACGAAATGGCGGAAGCGCTGGCGCACGGCGGGGTTGGAAACGGCTTCCTTCCACTCGCAGGCATACGTGTCGACCACGTGCTGCATGTCCGCTTCCAGCTCGTGGGCGATGCCCAGCCGGTCGGCCACGACGACGGCTTTCAGGTAATCGAGGCCCCCTTCGAGGTTGTCGCGCCAGACGCTGGTGCGCTGCAGGCGGTCGGCCGTGCGCACGTAAAACATCAGGAAGCGGTCGACATAGCGCACCAGGGTGGCTTCATCGAGGTCGGACGCCAGCAACTCCGCATGGCGCGGCTTCATGCCGCCATTGCCGCACACGTACAGGTTCCAGCCCTTTTCCGTGGCGATCAGGCCGATATCCTTGCCCTGCGCCTCGGCGCATTCGCGCGTGCAGCCGGAGACGCCGAACTTGATCTTGTGCGGCGTGCGCAAGCCCTTGTAGCGGTTTTCCAGCTGGATCGCAAACCCCAAGCTGTCGGCCACGCCATAGCGGCACCAGGTGGAGCCGACGCACGATTTCACCGTGCGCAGCGACTTGCCGTAGGCGTGGCCCGACTCGAAGCCGGCCGCGATCAGTTCTTCCCAGATGGCCGGCAACTGGTCGACGCGCGCGCCGAACAGGTCGACCCGCTGGCCGCCCGTGATTTTCGTGTAGAGACCGTATTTTTTCGCCACCATGCCCACGGCGATCAGGCCGTCGGCCGTCACTTCGCCGCCCGGCATGCGCGGCACGACGGAGTACGTGCCATCCTTCTGGATATTGCCGAGAAAATAATCATTGCTGTCCTGCAGGCTGGCGTGCACGGGAGACAGGACGAAATCGTTCCAGCACGATGCCAGGATATTCGCCGCCACGGGCTTGCACACGTCGCAACCCAAACCCTGGCCATGCGCGGACAGCAGCGCGCCGAAGCTGCGGATTTTGCCCACGCGGACCAAATGGTGCAATTCCTGGCGCGAGTACGCAAAGTGTTCGCACACGTGGTTGTTGACGGCCAGGCCCTGCTTCTGCATTTCCGCCTTCATGATCTGCGTCACCAGCGGCACGCAGCCGCCGCACGCGGTGCCGGCTTTCGTGCAGGATTTTAATGCGCCGATGGTGGTGGCGCCATCGGCGACGGCCGCGCACAGCGCGCCTTTAGACACGTCATTGCACGAGCAGATTTGCGCCGACTCGGGCAAGGCATCCACGCCCAGGCCCGCCTTTTGCTGGCCGTCGGCCTGGGGCAGGATCAGGAACTCGGGGGATGCCGGCAGCTCGATTTTATTGAGCATCATCTGCAGCAAGGTGCCGTACTCGCTGGCGTCGCCCACCATCACGCCGCCCAGCAGATACTTGCCGCAATCGGAAACGACGATCTTCTTGTAGATCTGCTTGCGTTCATCCATGAACTGGTAGGAGCGGCTGCCGGGCGCATTGCCGTGCGGGTCGCCCAGGCTGGCCACGTCCACGCCCATCAGTTTGAGCTTGGTGCTCATGTCGGCGCCCTTGAACGAGGCTTCGCCCTCTTCCTGCAGCACGTGGCGCGCCGCGATGCGCGCCATCTCATAGCCGGGCGCCACCAGGCCAAACACCAGGCCGCCCCACAGCGCGCATTCACCGATCGCGTAGATGTCCGGGTCGGATGTGACGCAGCTGTCGTCGATGGCGATGCCGCCGCGTGGTCCCACGTCCAGGCCGCAGGCGCGCGCCAGTTCGTCGCGCGGGCGGATGCCGGCCGAGAAGACGATCATGTCCGCTTCCAGGTGGCTGCCGTCGGCGAACTGCATGCGGTGCGTGGCCGCTTCGCCGTCGACGATGGCCAGGGTGTTCTTTTGCGTGTGCACGGTCACGCCCAGTTCCTCGATCTTGCGGCGCAGGACGCGCGCACCGCCTTCATCGACCTGCACGGCCATCAGGCGCGGCGCGAATTCCACCACGTGGGTGTCCAGCTTCAAATCCCTCAAGGCCTTCGCGCATTCGAGACCCAGCAATCCCCCGCCGATCACCACGCCCGTTTTTGACTTTCCGCCCCAGGCCAGCATGGCTTCCAGGTCTTCGATGGTGCGGTAGACGAAGCAGCCATCGCGCTCCTTGCCCGGCAGCGGCGGCACGAACGGCGTGGAGCCGGTGGCGAACACCAGCTTGTCGTAGCCCAGCACTTCACCCGTGCTGGCGGTGACGGTTTTCGCCGCGCGGTCGATGGACACGGCGCGCGCATTGAGCTTCAGGACGACGTTGCCCTTGTCGAAGAAGCCGGGCGCCACCAGCGACAGGTCCTCGGCCGATTTGCCGCTGAAAAATTCGGACAGGTGCACCCTGTCGTAGGCGGGGCGCGGCTCTTCGCACAAGACCGTCACGGACAGGCGCGTGTTGTTCTCCAGCGCCAGGCGTTCGAGGAATTTGTGTCCGACCATGCCATGGCCAAGGACGACGATGTTCAAGGGGTGGTTCATTGTTCTCTCCTCAGGCCGCGGCCATGTTTGGTTCAGCCGCTTCGCGGGTAAAGCGCACGGCGATGGCGCACAGGGCCGAGATCACCACCAGCGCGCTGAGGATGATCAGGGTCTGGCGGATGTCGCCCGTGCCCTTCATCAGGAAACCGGCCGCCACGGCGCCCACATTGCCGCCGGCGCCGATGATGCCGGCCACGCCACCCAGGGCACGGCTGTCGATGAATGGCACCAGCGCATAGGTCGCGCCGCACGCCATGTGGGTGAACAGGCCGAAGACCAGCATGGCGATGACGGCGTACGTGACGCTGTCGACCTTGGCAAACCACAGCAGGCCCACGCCTTCGCCGATCATCAGCATGAACAGCAGGGTGACGCGGCTGTTCAGGTTGCCGCGCAGGGCAAGCTTGTCGGACATCCAGCCGCCCAAGGCGCGGGCGAACAGGGCCAGCAAGCCGAAGCTGCCGGCGGCCAGGCCGGCCGATTTCAGCGACAGGCCGAAATGGTCGACGTAGTACACGGCGGCGATGTTGTGGATGAAGATTTCGATGCCGAAGCAGGCGCCATAGGTGACGAACAGCAGCCACACGCGATAATTGCTGCTGGCGGCCTTGAAGCTGTCCCAGCCACCTTTCTTTCCACCCGCGATAGCCACGCCAGCCTTACGCAAGTCCGAGTAATTACCTTCCGGGCAATCCTGCGTATAGCGCCAGTAGAGGGCAGCCATCACCAGCATCAGCACGCCCGGCACCAGCAGGGCGACGCGCCAGCCCAGCGATTCGGACACGCCCAGCATCAGCACGGCACCGAGCAGCAAGGGCATCAGCGCCTGCGCCGCGCCGCCGCCCGCATTGCCCCAGCCGGCTGCCGCCGCATTCGCCGTCCCCACTACGCGGGGCGCGAACATCACGGAGGTGTGATATTGCGTGATGACAAAGCTGGCGCCGACGGCGCCGATGCCCAGGCGGAAGAACAGAAAGCTTTCATAGCTTTGCGAAGCGGCCACGCCCAGCACGGGAATGGCACCCAGCAGCAGCAAGCCCGTGTAGGTCTTGCGCGGGCCGTAGCGGTCGCACAAGGGTCCCACGATCAGGCGCACGAGGATGGTGATGGCGACGGCCGCGATATTGATGTTCGCCACTTGTGCCAAGGAAAGGCCGAACTCGCCCTTGATGACCGGCATCAGGGGAGCGCAGGCGAACCATGCGAAGAAACACACGAAAAATGCCATCCACGTCAGGTGGAATGCGCGCATGGGTGGCGTGGCGAGGGAGAAGAGCGCGATGCTCGTTGCTTTTTGGCTGGCCATGATAGGTTCCCGAAATATCCCGTTGATAAAACAAAACGGCGTCCGCCCCCGCCGATGAGAAAAATCAGCCTGGGCGGACGCCGTTGTCCATGTGGTCCGTCGTTGGACCGTTGTGCGTTTATTCAGGGGATCGCCGTTGATCCGTACCTTCTGTTTAGCAAGTGCCGTGCCAGCTTGCCTGACGGGCACGCAGCATCATTCACACCGGCTTTGCGCCAGATCATGGCCAATCACGGTGCAAGCATGCCACTTGCTGGTGCATGCGGGAACCAGCGATGGCATATCTTGTCTAACTGCCATCTGAAGCAGTACGGGAGGCCACGATGGTCAAGACATTGCGCTGGCTACGGCCGCCATGGCTGGCTGGCGTGGGTGCAGGGCTGCTGCTCATTACGTGGAGTAACACTGCCGCCGCGCAAGAGCCGAAGGAACACAGCGAACTCGATGCCACCGTCGCCGCGCCCTTCCACGCCGCGCGCGGCGAGCGGGCAACGCAGGCGCGTGCATTTGTCGTGCACCTCGCCTATCCGGGCGAAGGCCGCACCCATGCGGTGCGCTGGACATTGACCTTGTCCGGCCCGGGGCCGCAAGGCGCCGTGCTGCGGCGCTGGTCGGGCACGCAACAGGTAGGGGCCGGCGGCAAGAGTGTCACCTTGCCCTGGGATGGCCGCGCCGGCGCCGATGCGCCCAAACGGCGGGGGCTGGCGCCAGACGGCTTGTACCAGTTGCGCCTGCTTGCCGTGGCCGATGCGGGCACGCCGCAGGAAACGCAGGTGGAGCAGCAATGGCCGATCCAGGTGCGGCGGCGCAGCGGCACGGCGCCCACGGTGCCCGCCTTCCAGGCCGGCTTGCAACAACTGCCCAGCCTGGAAGGCCAGCCCGGCTACCGCATCGTCTACGCCAACTTGCACAGCCAGACGCGCCACAGCGACGGCGGCGCGGCGCTCGATGCCTGCCATGGCGCGCAGGATCCGCAAACGGCGCCCTTCGGCCCCATCGATGCCTACAAGTATGCGCAGCAACATGGGCTCGACGCCCTGCTGACATCCGAGCACAACCATATGTATGACGGTTCCGACGGCACCAACCCAGCCGCCACCGCTGCCGAAGCGACAGCCTTGTACCAGACGGGGCTGGCCGAAGCGGCCGCGTATACCGCCGCCCACCCCGGCTTCCTGGCCCTGTACGGCATGGAATGGGGCGTCATCAACAAGTGCGGCCATGTGAATATCCTCAATAGCGAGCAGCTGCTGGCCTGGGAACGGAATGCCCTGGGCGAGCTACTGGCCGACGTGGAAACGCCGAAGGGCGATTACGCGGGCCTGTACGCGCTGATGCGCGAACGGGGCTGGGTCGGCCAGTTCAACCACCCCGCCCAAACGGGCCAGTTTCTCGTCAATGGCCAGCCGCTGGGCTACACGCCGGATGGCGACGCGGCCATGGTGCTGTGCGAAGTCATGAACACGTCCGCTTTTTCCACCAACGACCAGGAAACGGAGACGCGGCGCAGCAATTACGAGGCAGCCTGCAACCGGGCCCTGTCGGCCGGCTACCACCTGGCCTTCAGCAGCAACCAAGACAACCATTGCGCCAACTGGGGCGCGTCGTATGGCAACCGCACGGCCGTGCTGGTGAGCAGCCCGGCCGCCGGCATGCCTGTTTCACGCGACAGCTTCCTCGAAGCGCTGCGCGCGCGCCGCGTGTTCGCCACCATGGACAAGCACGCGCAGCTGCTGTTCACGGCCAACGGCAAGCTGATGGGCGAGCGTTTCGACAACCATGGCCCCTTGCACCTGGCCACCCATTTCAGCAACAGCGCCGGGCGGCAAGCGGCCGCTGTCGCCATCTTCCACGGTGTGCCGGGCGGCAACGGGTCCGTCACACAAGTGTCTGACCAGGCCGAGCTCACCCTCACGCCCGCGCCCGGCCCCCATTTCTATTACGCGCGGCTGGTGCAGCACGATGGCAACATCGTCTGGTCGGCGCCCGTGTGGGTCAATCAGTTGCCGTGACGGTGACAGTGACAGCGGGGGCGGAATGCCGGGCCATCAGTTCGGCCACCCAGTCGATAAAGACGCGCAGTTTCTTGCTGACATGGCGGTTCGGCGGATAGGCCAGATGGAGCGGCATGGCATCGACCGTCCATGCGGGGAACAGCGGCAGCAGCTCGCCCCTGGCCACGTGCGGCCGCGCCATGTAGTCGGGCAGCCACAGCACGCCCAGCCCCGCCACCCCGGCCGCCAGGTAGGCGTTGCCGTCGTCGATCGACAGCACGTACTGGCCATGGATCTTCACGCTCTGGCCCTCGCGGTGCATCACGTACGGAAAGCCGTTGTCGCTGCTGGCCCAGCAAAAGCGCACGATGCGGTGCGCGCTGTCCTGCAAGTCCAGCGGATGCAAGGGCGTGCCCACCCGCTGCAGATAGGCGGGCGCCGCATACACGCCCAGCGGCAAGTCTGCGAGCTTGCGCGCCATCAGCGACTGGTCGGTGATGTCACCGCCGCGTATCACGCAATCGACATTCTCGTCGATCACGTCGACCATGCGGTCGCTGGCGCCCATGTCGAGCACGATATCGGGATACCGCGCATGGAACCCGGGCAGCGCCGGCACCAGCAGCAAAGCGGCGAACGGACTGGGCACGTCCACGCGCAACTGGCCCCGCGGCAAGGCGGCGGCGTGCGGCAAGCTCGTTTCGATTTCTTCCAGGGTGTCGAGCACCTGCACGATGCGCTCGTAATAGGCGGCGCCATCGGCCGTCACATTGACCTTGCGCGTGGTGCGGTTCAGCAGCTTCAGGCGCAGCCGCGCCTCGAGCTGCTGCACCAGCTGCGTCACCGTGGTGCGGCTCATGTGCAAGGTCGCGGCCGCCCGCGTAAAACTGCCCGTCTCGACCACCCGCACGAAAGCCTTCATCGCATCAAACCTGTCCATCTACACCTCCGCCATTCGATTGTTTGGATTATACAAACAGTGCAGGCGATTCTGGCCGCTTTATCAGCTGACTGGCAGCAGATAAAGTGTTCTCCAGGCAGCAACTTCGCTGCATCAACAAAGGAAAGCTGATGAAACGCGACGTCGTATTCCCTCCGGGCCGCCAAGCCCTGTATGAACAGAACCGCTATTCCCCGGCCGTGCGCGCCAACGGCCTGCTGTTCGTCTCCGGCCAGGTCGGCAGCCGCGAAGACGGCACGCCCGAACCCGGACTCGACGCCCAGGTCCGGCGTGCGTTCGACAACCTGAACGCCATCTTGCAAGCGGCCGGCTGTACCTTCGACGATGTGCAGGATGTGACCATCTTTATCGTCGACCCGCAGGCCAACTTCCAGCGCATCTGGGATATCGTGCAGGCCGGGTACTGGGGCCAGGCGCCGCACCCGACGGTGACGGCCGTGGGCGTGACGTGGCTGTATGGTTTCCAGTTCGAGATCAAGGTGGTGGCCAGGCTGCCTGGCCACCACGCAGACCCTGGAAGCGTGCAGGAAAAATAGCGGCAGGTTTTCCCTCGCACGATTGCCCGCCGCAAGGTGTGCTGGCACTGATCTGTGGCAACATGGCAGCGCCGTTTTGACAGCATGTTGACAGCAAGGCGGCGCAAGCAACCCATGCCAGGAAACGCAATGAAGCCAAAAGCACTGATCGTCGCCCATATTGAAGCGTTCTTGCTGGAGCCGCTGAGCGCAGCAGGCTTCAAGTTCTCGCCAAGCCAGCTGACCTTCAAGCGCACGCGGAACGAATTCGTCCAGGCCATCCATTTCCAGGCCAACCGCCATAACGAAGAGCATCTCTGCGTGGCATTCTGGAGCCACTATCAGGTTTCGTCGAGATCCTATACATCGTGGCACAAGGCGCGTTACGCTCACGAACCTGCCAACAATATCGTTGGCGATGTGGCCGACTGGAATATCAGAAACTGGCAATTCCCTGTCATCGATGGCAAGGAGGACAAGGAACACCAGCTCGTCGATCCGTCCCATCGGACAACAGTCATGGCCTGCCTGCGGGACAATCTGCTGAAGTTGGCCATTCCCTGGCTCGACCACCGGTCCAACTGGGAAAATGCGGCCCTGGCCCTGGTCGCAGCGCAAGGCTCGCATGCCAGGGCCTGCGATTTTTATCTGATCGCCGGCAAGCAGGAAAAAGCCTTGTGGGCCTTGCACGAAGGCATGGCCTACTGGGAAAGAAACCCCAAGGCATCTTATCCGCAAGAAAAAGAGGAGATCGTTTTGCGTATGGAACACTACTTCAATGCGACACCAATCTGAACCATGACAGCGATCACTTGCCCCTACGATGGCGACTGCGGGCACTCATTCGCCCCCAGCGCAATGGCAGCGTCGGATGGCGCGTTCTTAACGACGGCCGTCGCCAAAAAGATGACGTTCATGTTCCTGCACTGCCCCGCATGTACAAGGATGTTCCAGTTCAATCCGGTCGCCTGGACAGCGCAGGCTTGCGAAGCTGCCGCGCCCAAGGCTGCCAGGGTCGCGAAGAAAAGCGGCAAGCAGCTGGACAAATTGCTGGCCAGGGAAAAAGTGGCCCTGCCCCCGGCCTATCTCGATCACCTCCACAGCGGAAAGTCGCGTCGCGAGGTGGCGATTTGCAGCGATGAAGATCCTTTCACGCTGTACAGCCTGGACGAGCTGTGCAAAAAGGTCGATGTGGATGGAACAAGCTATCTGGCAGTCAGGCAACTGGCAGGCTTTGCCCAGGCCCTGGCGCAAGCGGCGGGAGCAGGCTCGAAGCAGGCAGCACCGTTCAGTCTTGCCGAGCTGGCGGCTTGCCTGGCCATCGGCGAGGAAAATACGCGCATCCTGTTCATCGACAGCCGCGACAATGAGGCATTGTGGATTTATCACCCCGACGGCGGCGATGTCGACAAGACACGGCTCACCGTGACCTCCCTGATCGGGCCTGGCGCCCCCTGAAGGGCGCATCACGCCGCAGATTCTGCGGCCTGCTTCCGTTCCAGCAAACAATATTGGAAAAGCATGTTATTTTTTAAATAGTCGTTTATAGACACTGGTTCCCCGCAGCAATCCATGGCACCATGGGTGCGCCGTTTTGACAGCAACACGGCACAACCGACCATCGTCAAGGAACCCTGTCCATGTCTTTTTATCGCAAGTTTGCCGGCAGCATGCTGCTGGGCCTGGCCACAGCGGGCGTCGCCCATGCCCAAGCCCCGGCGCCCGCCTCCACCCCTGCCGATCCCCACCTTTGGCTGGAAGAAGTCCTCGGCGACAAGCCGCTGGCCTGGGTCAAGCAGCACAATGCCGTCGCCACCAGGGAACTGGAAAGCCAGCCCGGTTTCGCCGCCCTGCAGGCGCGCCTGAAAACCATCCTCAATTCCAAGGAACGCATTCCCTACGTCAGCAAGGAAGGCGAGTATTACTACAACTTCTGGCGCGACGCCCAGCACGTGCGCGGCATCTGGCGCCGCACCACCCTGGCGCAATACCAGCTGGCCGAGCCAAATTGGGAAACCGTGATCGACCTCGACCAGCTGGCCGCCGGCGAGAGTGAAAACTGGGTCTGGGGCGGCGCCACCTGCCTGTATCCGAAGGGCGAACGCTGCCTCATTTCCCTGTCGCGCGGCGGCGGCGACGCCAAGGTGGTGCGCGAATACGACGTGGCCAAGCGCGCCTTTGTGGACGGCGGCTTTACCCTGCCCGAAGCGAAGGGCAGCGCCAGCTGGATCGACCAGGATACCCTGTTCGTCTCCACGGATTTCGGCCCCGGCTCGATGACCAGCTCCGGCTACCCGCGCATCATCAAGCAGTGGCAGCGCGGTACGCCGCTGGCGCAGGCGCAAACGCTGTACGAAGCCAAGCCCGACGACCTGAGTGCGGGCGCCTACAAGGATTTCACGCCCGGCCACGAACACCAGTTCATCGAGCGGCAAATCGATTTCTACAGCGGCGAAATGTTCCTGCGCGACGGCGCCGAGTTGAAGAAAGTGCCGAAACCGGACGACGCGACGGCATTCACCGTGCGCGACCAGCTGGTCATCACCCTGCGCTCGGACTGGAAAATCAACGGCAAGACCTATGCGCAAGGTTCGCTGCTGGCGACGGATTTCAAGGCCTTCATGCAGGGCAAGCAGGAACTGGAAGTGCTGTACGCGCCCACGGCCACGTCTTCGCTGGACAATGTCACGGCGACGAAATCGGCCATCCTCGTGACGACCCTGGACAAGGTCAAGAACCGCCTGACGGAACTGCGCCACGTGAACGGCAAGTGGCAGCGCCGCGCCGTCGATGCGCCGAAACTGGGCACCCTGGCCGTCAGCGCGCTCGATCCCGTCGATTCGGACCAATACTTCCTGACGGTGACCGACTTCCTCAATCCGACCACCCTGTACCTGGCCACGGCGCAGAGCGACAAGCGCACGAAAATCAAGTCGCTGCCCGCCTACTACGACGCGGCGCCGTACAAGGTGGAGCAGTTCGAATCGACGTCGAAGGACGGCACCAGGGTGCCGTATTTCGCCATCATGTCCAAGAAGACGAAGTTCGACGGCAGCAACCCCACCGTGCTGTACGGCTATGGCGGCTTCGAAGTGTCGCTGAAACCGAGCTACAGCGGCACCACGGGCGTGGCGTGGCTGGAAAAGGGCGGCGTGTACGTGCTGGCGAATATCCGCGGCGGCGGCGAATTCGGTCCCCGCTGGCATCAGGCGGCATTGAAGGAAAACCGCCAGCGCGCGTATGACGACTTCATCTCGGTGGCGCAGGATCTGATCAAGCGCAAGGTCACCAGCCCGCGCCACCTGGGCATTATGGGCGGCAGCAATGGCGGCCTGCTGACGGGCGCCGTGCTGGTGCAGCGTCCCGACCTGTTCAACGCCGTCGTCAGCCAGGTGCCGCTGCTCGACATGCGCCGCTATAACAAGATGCTGGCGGGCGCCTCGTGGATGGGAGAGTACGGCGACCCGGACGTGCCGGAACAATGGGCTTATATCAGCAAATACTCGCCGTACCAGAACGTCTTCAAGGACAAGAAATATCCGCGCGTGCTGTTTACCACTTCGACGCGCGACGACCGGGTCCACCCTGGCCATGCGCGCAAGATGGTGGCGAAGATGGAAGAGCAAGGCCACGACGTGCTGTACTGGGAAAATACGGAAGGCGGCCACGCGGGTGCCGCCAACAACGACCAGCAGGCGCTGATGTGGGCTCTGACCTACACCTTCCTGCTGGAGCAGCTGAAGTAATGGGGTGGTGTCGGATTACGCATCCCGCTAATCCGACCTGCCCGGCCTGCCCGGCTGCAGGATTGCCTACTTCGCCTGCGCGCTGGGGCGTTCGGCGATGCGGTCGCGGTAAGCCTGCAGGTTGGACAAGCCTTCCGCGCCGGGACGGTACTTCATCAGGCCGCGCGCAAATTCCAGCGCACAAAATGCCGTGATGTCGGCAATCGTGAACCGTTCGCCGGCGATGTACGGCTGGCTGCCCAGCACCTGGTCCAGCCATTGCGCCGTTTCGCGCAGCTTGCCCGCCTGCGCCGCGGCGAAATCGGGAAACTGCGGGTTTTCCAGCGCCACCAGGGCCGGATGGCCGTGGCGCACCCAGTTGGCGGTGGCGCTGAACAAATGCAGTTCCACGCGGCGGTCCGCCATTTCGATGAAGGCGCGTTCCTCGAAGCCTTCGCCCATCAGGTTCGGCTGCGGCTGCAAGCCTTCCAGGTAGGTGCAGATGGCGCGCGTCTCGGTCAGCACGCGCCCGTCCGCCAATTCCAGCACGGGCACGCGGCCCAGCGGGTTTTTCGCCAGGAAGGCGGGATCGCGGTGCTGCCCCGCCATCAGGTCGAGCGCCACTTCCTCGATGCCGGTGATGCCCTTCTCGGCGATGAACATGGTGACGCGGCGTGGATTGGGCGTGCGGGGGCTGATAGTCAGTTTCATGTGCAGGTCTCGTCTCGTTGTAGTGGTGGATGGTGGTTGACAGTCAGGTGCGGCACCAGCCTGTGGCAATGCAGTCAGGCGCCCATCATACCAGCGCACCGTCGTGGTGCGGCGCTCCTGGCGCGTTGACTTTGCCCCCGTTTCCACTTAGATTGCTGTACGGGAACGCTGGCTTCCAGTTCCAGCGATGTCCCCCAACCGCCATCAACGCTCGCAGCCTACCCGGCCGGCGGGCGTTTTACCCATGAACGAAGGGCATACCATGCATCGCACACCGACTCCGCGTTTCCGCCGCAGCCATCTGGCCGCCGCCGTCCTGGCGCTGACCGCCGTCACCGGCTTCACCCCGGGCCACGCCGCGCCCGCCGCCAAATACGCGTCGGCCAGCCACGCCCTTGGCACCACCACGCAGCTGCCGCGCGGCGTCACGCCTTTGCACTACATCCTGTCGATCACGCCGGATGCCGCCGCCTCGACCTTCAAGGGCGAAGCCGCCATCAAGGTGGCCGTCGACACGCCAACATCCAGCATCACCTTCAATGCCCTGAACCTGGCGTTTGCCGCCGCCGCCATCGAAGGCGCGGGCGGCAGCAAGCAGGTGACGCGCAAGATCGATATCGATGCGGACAAGCAGACGGCCACCGTGCATTTTGCCGAGCCGCTGGCCAAGGGCGAGTACCTGTTGCGCATCGACTACACCGGCAAGATCGGCACGCAGGCGACGGGCCTGTTCTCGCTCGACTACGATACGCCGCAAGGACGCCAGCGCGCCCTGTACACGCAGTTCGAGAATTCGGATGCGCGCAGCATGCTGCCATCGTGGGATGAACCGGACTACAAGGCCACCTTCGCGCTGGACGTGGTCGTGCCGAGCAACCAAATGGCCGTCGGCAACATGCCGATCGCCCGCAGCGAAGAGCTGGGCAATGGCAAGAAGCACGTGTATTTCGCCACCACGCCGCGCATGTCGACCTATCTGCTGTTCTTCGGCCTGGGCGACTTCGAGCGCGCCACGGCCATGAGCGACGGCACGGAAATAGGCGTCATCACGAAGAAGGGCGCGCTGGCGCAAAGCCGCTTCGCGCTCGACGAATCGGCCGCCCTGCTGCGCGAATACAACGATTATTTCGGCGTGCGCTACCCGCTGCCCAAGCTCGACAACATCGCCGCGCCGGGCCGCAGCCAGTTCTTCGGCGCCATGGAAAACTGGGGCGCCGTCTTCACCTTCGAATACGGCCTGCTGCTCGACCCGACCATCTCGACGCAGACCGACAAGGAAAACATCTACACCACCCTGTCGCATGAAATGGCGCACCAGTGGTTCGGCGACCTGGTCACCATGCGCTGGTGGGACGACCTGTGGCTCAACGAAGGTTTTGCGTCGTGGATGGAAAGCCGCACCACGGAGCGTCTGCACCCGGAATGGAACACGGCCCTGTCCAACGTGGGCGGACGCGAATCGGCCATGAGCCAGGATGCGCTGCGCACCACGCACCCGGTGGTGCAGCGCATCGCCACCGTGGAACAGGCCAGCCAGGCCTTCGACGGCATCACCTACCAGAAGGGCGAAGCGGTGATTCGCATGCTCGAAGCGTACGTGGGCGCCGACACGTGGCGCACGGCTGTGCGCAGCTACATGCGCAAGCATGCGTATGGCAATACGGTGTCGGACGACCTGTGGCGCGAAGTCGATGCGGCCGCGGGCAAGCCCGTCAGCGCCATCGCCCATGACTTCACCCTGCAACCGGGCGTGCCGATGATCACCGTCGGCGCAGCCGTGTGCAGGAAGGGCAGTACGCGCGTGACCTTGACGCAGACGGAATTTTCCAAGGATAAGCCGGACAAGAAGCCGCTGTCGTGGAAAGTGCCGGTGATCGCTTCGACGGTCGGCAACGGCAAGCTGGCCAAGGTAGTGATCAAGAATGGCAAGGCGACCCTGAACGTGCCCGGTTGCGGCGCCCTGCTGGTGAACGCGGGCCAGAGCGGCTACTACCGCACCCTGTACGCGCCAGCCGGCACGCACGCGCTGGCGGGCAGCTTCGCGCGCCTGGCGCCGATCGATCAACTGGGCTTGCTGGCGGACAGCCAGTCGCTGGGCATGGCGGGCTTGCAAGACCCGGCGGCTTTCCTGGAACTGGTGAAGGCCACGCCGCTGTCGGCCGATCCGCAAGTGCTGGGCCGCGTGGCCGGCTCGCTGAACGGCCTGTATGAGCAGTATGCGGGCGATAGCGCGGAAAGCAAGGCGCGCCAGCAGGCTTTCGGCCGCTTCGCCATGGCGCGCCTGGCGCCGATGATGGCGCAGACGGGCTGGGAAGCGCGCGCGGGCGAAGCGTCGAGCGTGGCGACCCTGCGCGGACGCCTGATTTCCATCCTCGGCGACATGGGCGAGCCGGGGGTGATCGCAGAAGCGCGCCGCCGCTACGCGGCCAGCGAACAGGATCCGGCCGCCATGCCTGCGCCGCTGCGCCGCACCATCCTGGGCGTGGTGGCGCAGCATGCGGACGCCGCCACCTGGGAGCAGTTGCACGCCAAGGCGCAGCAGGAAAAGACGCCGCTGGTCAAGAACCAGCTGTACGACTTGCTGGCCTCGACCGACGATGCGGCCCTGGCGCAGCGGGCGCTGGCGCTGGCGCTCACGGATGAACCTGGCGTGACCAACAGCCCGGCCATGATCTCGCGCGTTTCGCGCAGGCATCCTGAACTGGCCTTCGACTTCGCGCTGGCGCACCTGGAGCAAGTCAATGCGCGCATCGACGCCAGTTCGCGCAGCCGCTACTTCCCGCGCCTGGCGGCCGGTTCGGCGCAGCCGGAAATGATCGCCAAGCTGGAAGCGTATGCGCAGGCCAACCTGCCGGCCAGCGCGCGCGGCGACGCCGACAGTTCCGTGGCCGGCATCAAGTACCGCATCAAGGTGCGTGCCGAACGCCTGCCGGCCGTCGATGCGTGGCTGGCCAAGCAAACGGGCTAAGCGCCCGCGCCCGGCGCCGCAGTACGGCGGCGCCGGGCATTTTTCAGCCCTGTACGAAAATCCGGGCAAAAAAAACCGGCTTCGCAAAGTGCGGTAGCCGGTTGAAACGCTGTTTCAGAGCGCAGGGATAAAGCAGGAAAACACATGAAAAAGTGGAAATCGTGCCGGTCATTGAGGTGTCCGGCAACCTTGCGCCCGGGGTTTCCGTGCGCCATGTATCCACTATGCCAGCCCTTGCCGGAAACAGGCTTAGGACTTCATTAAATCCCCGCCCGATCCCCGCATTTCCCCTGTCCCACCCTGCAATCATTACTATAAAACAAGTTTTACATATCTGGTGCCGATGGTTGAGCTCACCGGCTAAGCTGTTGAGTCATGCCTGCATCCTATCGCTCCCGGAGCGTAGTGATTTGCGCATTGCATGCTGTGTGCCAACAAAAGCATCATAACAGCGCCATATGACCGCCTTATGACGTAGCGCTATGGTGCGCCGCCTTCCTTCGCGGAACTTTTGATACCCGTCAACTCAATTTCCACGCGGCGGTTCGGCTGCAGACAGGCGATCAGGGCGGCGCGCGGCGCCACCTTGTCGCAGGCGGCGGCGGGTTCCGCCTTGCCCTTGCCATACGCGCTGATGACATTGGCGATGCCTTGCTCGCGCAGCAACTGTTTCACCGTCAGCGCGCGCCGTTCGGACAGGGCCTGGTTGTAGCTGTCCGAACCCAGGCGGTCCGTGTGGCCCGTTACGGAAAGCGTATCGATCTGCACATAGCCCTGCTTCAGGCGCGCCGCCAGTTCCCGGATTTTCTCGACGCCCTGCGGCAGCACGTCGGCCGCACCGGCCTTGTCGAAACGGAACAAAGCATCCATGTCCAGCGTGATGCGTTCATGCTCGATGCGCGGCGGCAGGATTTCCGGCGGCTTCGGCTTGTCGGCCGGGCAAGCCGCGGCGGCGGACCGGGCGGCGGCCTGCGCATCCTCGGCCAGCTGCACGTAAGGGTTCGCGTGGCGCCAGCCCTGCTGCTTGTACTCATTGCCCGCATGCACCAGCTCCACTTCGCCGCACGCCACCTTTTGCGCCGCGCAGGCGAAGCCGGGCGACTCGCGCAACGTTCCAAAGCCGGACCACAGATCGTCGCGCAGGCGCGTGGCATCGTTCACCAGCGGCGTGGCGTCGCCGGGATTGGGCGTGCTGCCGTCTTCCAGCGCGGCGACGATCTTTGCCGATTCCTGCAAGGCTTGCAGGGGAAAGGCCGAGCGATCGTTGCGCGTGTACTCATGGAAGGACACGTCGAGCCAGCATTGCGCCTTGGACAGGTAATAATCGCCCACGCGCACGCCGCCGTCGTTGAGCTTCTTGATGCGTTCCTGCAGCAGGCGATAAGCCTGCTGGTCCGCAGAGACGGCCTGGTCGCTGATGCGCAGCTGGGGCATGGCCAGCGGCGCCGTCGGCAGGGCGGGCGTGGCGGCCTGGGCCAGTCCCATGGCCAGCAGGCTGGCGAGCGGTATCAGTGCGTTCATTGGTATCTTCGTCGGTGTCATCGTCGGTGTCATTTTCGGAGTCATGGTAGTTTTCATGGCCGGGCCAGGGTACGGTTGATGGTGGCGTCTTTGCCTTTGAACAGGTTTTCATCGAACTTGAAGCGCAGGCGCAGATAGGGGCCGCGCGCCGTGTAGTCGGCGCCCGTCAGGTCGCGGTCGGAAAAGCCCGACCAGTTGTGTCCGGCCGACAGCCACAGGTTTTGCGCCAGCAGATAGCCCACTTCGACGCCATTGGCCCACTGGCGGCTGCCCCCTTGCGGGCTGCCCATCACGGCAGCCAGCACGCCGATATCCCAGTGCTTGCTGATGTCGTACACGGTGCGCCCGGAAAACAGCCATGCCGTGTATTTCTCTTGCCCGGCAGGCAGGTTCTTGTCGTCGTTGTGTTTGGCGGCGACCCGGCCCGTGAACCACCACGGACGGCTGGGGTGGTAATCGAGGTGCGTGGAAACGATATGCGCGCGGTAATTGTCGCCATCGATCTGCGACTGGTCGCGCACGGTCTTGTACTCGTAGCGGGCCAGGCCGTTGAAACGGTTGTCGTCCACGGGGCGCCAGGCAAAGCCCAGCTGCGCCCTATCCTGCAGCACGTTGCCGACAGGCGCGCCGCTGGCGTCGTCGTTGTTGCGCGTGTACAGCAGGTAATTACGCGCAAGCAAGGTCCAATCGCGGCTCAGCTTGCGCGCCCAGGCGATGGTATTGAGCCATTGATCCTGGCGCTGGTTGCCCGGCGCGATCTCGCTGTCGAACAATCGCCGGTACTCGAGCTTGACGGAGCCGCGCCACAGGGGATTGACGGCATAGTCGAATCCCGCCGCCACGGCCACGGCTTGCTGTTGCTGGCCGTTCATGACTTTCAGGTATTCGATATTCGTGTTCGCCGCCAGCCCCTCGCCCAGGTTCCACGTGTTGCGCAAGCCGGACGCCAGCTGCAGGTCGCGCTGGTTGCTGAGGCTGTAATCCATGGCGTCGCGCATGCGGTACTCGCCAAACACGGTGCCGCCCGGCATGTAGCCCGTATCCGCGCCGGCGATGAAACTGGTGCTGCGGTCGGCCGGATTGAGCGAGTAGGCGGATGCCAGCCCCGTCTGGTTTTCATAGCGCGCGTACAGGCGGCTGCGTTCGGCCAGCTGGTATTGCGCGCCCAGGCCGTAGCGGTGCTGGTCCGCATCGGAGACGCTTTTTTCCACGTCGCCATTCAGCGTCCAGCGCTCCGTGGCCTTGTATTGCGCCCCCAGGCGCACGGTGGTGGCGTCCAGCGGCGCCGTCGTGCCCGTGCCAGCGCCGGGATTGATCGGCGCAAACGTGGTGATGCTGCCGCCCGTGACAGGATCGATGGCCGTGTTCGCCGTGCCGTTGCCGAAGAAGCCGCCCGTGGGATTGAGGCCCGTGCCCAGTGGCGAAGTATTCGGCGCGATGCCGGCCGTCGACGGCATGCCGCCGCTCTCCTTCATGTGCTGGACGGACACGTCGAGCAGCCAGCGTTCGCTGGCGTTCCACGCCACGCCCAGGCGCTGGGCATCGCGGCGCGCATCCGTGCTGCGCTCGTCGCTGCGGATGGCCTCGCCATACACGGTGACGGCGGGACTGAGCTTGTAGCCCGCCTTCACGCCCGCCTCGCCCCGTCCGCCCGTGATGCCGGCCGCCGTATTGTTGAAATCCCTGTCGGAACGGTGCCAGTAGGCTTTCGCTTCCAGCTTGTCATCCTTGTGCTGCAACTCGACCCGGGCCGCATTGCCGCTGACTTCATCGCGCAGCTCGCCCGCCTGGCCGGATGGCGTCGTGTAGATACTGCCGCCCGCGCTGTAGCTGGTGGACGTGGTGCGCGCCACTTCGAGCACCAGCAGGCTGTGCTCGCCGAAGCGCAAGCCCGCATTGACGCTGTGCAATTTATACGGCGACAAGGGGTTTTTATCTTCCACCGCCGAGCCGCCGAGCGACACCATCTTGCCCAGTTGCACTTGCCCATCCACGCCCAGGGTCCAGAATTTCTCGCCGCCCTGGTCCACCTCATAGCTGATGCGGATCGATTGCGGGTCGCCATTCGGCGTCAGCGCGGGGATCGCCTGCTTGAACAGGATGCGTCCGCTGAACGGCTCGAAGCTGTAATCCTCGAAACGGCGCAGCTGCGTCACTTGCACGATATTGCCGTTCTGGTTCTTGTCGCGCACCACGATCTCGATCTTTTCCGAGTTTTCGATGGCGTTGTTGTTGCGCACGGCAAATGGTCCCGACGTGCCGTTCGCACGGTATTCCTCGACCACCTGCTTGAGGCTATCGTTGATGGCGAAGGCATTCGCGACGATGCCATCCCGCTCGTAATGGCCGCGCCCGCCCGTGGCCGTGCGGTTGTACTGGCCCAGTTTTCTCTGCTGCAAGTTGGCCACGGCACCGCCGCCCGTCATCTGGCTGAAGCCGTCGCCGGTGGCAAAGTCGCCGTACAGCACGTAGCTTTTCTGCTGGTCGATGCGCACGTACAGGCGGTCGCTGGAGCGGGCGTCGAAATTGCGCACGGAACTGTCGCCGTAGACGGGATAAAACTCTTCCGGATTGACGTCGCGCATGAGACGCGCGCGCGTATCCTTGTCCGAGTCGTAGGCGGCCGTCAGCAAGGCGTCGCCACGGATCGTCCCCTTTAAAAACATCGCGGCGCGGCCCGCCACGTTGGCCTTGCCATTGTTGAAGGCGCGGCTCCAGCGCACGATGTCGCGTTCGAAACCATCGTTGAAGCGCGACGGCGAAATGTCGCTGCTCGACAGGCTGCGCTTGCTAATGATGCCGTCGATCAAGCCCACGGCCAGCATGTCGCGCAGTTCCGGCAAGAAACTGATCGTGCCCTGCGCCGCCACGGCACCGGCCGACACGCGCAGCAGCACGTCCTGCGGCGTGGCCGGAGCCAGCAGGCTGAAGCTCGCTACACCATCCTCCACCGTCAATTGGGTGCCGGGCGTGACCTTGTCGGCGTCGCGCCGCTCCGGGCCCAGTTCATCGGTCCGCGCGCCGGGCAGCAGGATACGCCCGCCGCTGGCCTCGATGGTCAGCAAGGCCGTGCCCATCAAGGGCTTGCCCTGCGCGTCATACAGCCTGACCGTCACCTTGACGGGGCTCTGGCCATCGGCCGGTGCCTCGCCGTGATCCGTCTCGACGGCGATGCGCGCCACGCCCCGGTTGATGGCGTAATCGGTGCCGCCGACCTTGCCGGCGAGGAAGGACGGCGCCGCCACGACGGAGCCTGCCGCATGCTCCGGCAAGGGCAGTTGCGCCAGGCTGGCGGCCGGGAATGCCAGCAGGGCCAGCGCGGCGGCCATGCGCCGGGGCGCGGGGAGCGTTCTCTTCATGGCTTGTTTCTCTTTGGCGGCATTGGCAGGCGGCAAGTAGGGTAAAAGAGGCTTATTGCGCATGGCTGCCTCCATCGGCTGGCGTGACCAGGCGGGGCGCGACGACAGGCTGGTTGGCGCTGTCCGTCGCCTGGGCCGGTGCGGCGGCCGGCTGGCTGCTGAAACTCAGTCCCGGTCCCCTGCCCTCCCTTTCCACGCTGCGCACTTCGCCCTGGGCACGGCGCGCCTTGACTTGCTCGAGCACGGGATTCGAGCACGAGCCCTCGATGAAGTCGGCGCGCAGCAGTTCGCCGTTCTTGGTATCGAGGAACAGGCTGTGCGGGTCGCCGAGGTTGCGGTTCGACGCTTCCATCATGCGGCTCAGACGTGGCAGGGTCGCGCCATCGACCTTGATCACATGGCTGTTCGGCGTGATGCCGCAATAGCTGTACTTGCCTTCCACGTCCGTGGTGAAGTTCGTGCCATCTTCCATGTACAGACGCACGCCCGGAATGCCCAGTTCCTCGCCGTCCTGCACGTGGTTGTTGTTGCAGTCCACAAACACCTTGCCGGCGAGGCAGGCATCCGTGGTGAACACGCCGCCCGTGACTTTCACTTTCGCGCGCGCTTCGTTCGACGGCGGGCCGTTGGTGGTCGTTGCCTGGGCGCGGTTGACGCCGTCGCCCTGCAGCGAACCGACGCCCACGCGCAGGCGGTAGCGGAAGCTGGCGCTGGCGTTCGGCGCCAGGGATTCCAGCTTGAAGCTCAGCTGCGGCCCCGGCTTGCCGGACGGATCCGGTTGCACCACGTTGTTGCGCGTGGTGGTGCCATCGATGTAGCGGAAACCGGCCGGCAGTTTATCGAGCACGCTGACGCCGAATGCCGTCGCCACGCCCGTGTTCTTCACCTCGATCGTGTATTGCAGGCTGTCGCCGATCTCGGCTTGCGTCTTGTTGACGCTCTTGCTGATCAACAACATCGGCTTGTCCGTCGTGTTGAACACCACGGGCGTGAAGCTCGGCGGCGTCGCGCCGGGCGTGGCCGGCAGCAGCAAGGTATCGGCCGAACTGGCCAGGGCCAGCACGCTGGCCGGGGCCACCGGCGTCGTCGACGTACCCGTGCCGCTGTAGCTGTGGCCGATATTCATGCCACCGCCGTCCGTGCCGAACATGGTGCTCGCATACACCTGGTTCAATTGCGGCACCGTGGGAATCGCCGCCACGCTGCCGAAGTCGACCAGCACCGTGAAGCCGATGCTGCAGCTTTCCTGCGGCTGCAAGTCACCCTTGCCATTCAACAAGCCAAACACGGTGGCACCGTTAAAGTCGGGATTGGCGACGCAGGCCGTGGCGCTGGCGGGCCGCGCCGTGACGGCCAGGCTGCCCGGCTTGAGGGTGACGCTGGTGGCCGTGGGGAAGACGGCCCTCAGGTTTTCCGCCACCTGCACCATGGTCGAGGTCGGGTAACCGGCAGGATAGCGGTTGGCAGCCTGCACCGTGTAGCTGATCTCGAACTTGCTGGCATCGACTTGCTGCTGGGCCGAAACCGCCTTGATGACATCGACCACCTGGCGCAGCAAGACCACGGGCGTGGGCGTGTCTTCACCCGTGAACGGCACGCCGCCCACGGTTTCCGACGCATTGCCGTTGCGGTTCGGATCGACCTTTTCCGCCAGTGCGGCCACGTCGGCGGCCGTGGCCACGGCGCCCGCATGGCCGCCGCCATTGTTGGAAGCGTCAAACACCAGGCTGCCCGCCGGCGGCGTGTAGCCCGGATTGGCGGCGATGGCGCCTGCCGCCGGCGCCGGCGGCACGCTGATGCTGCCGCCGCCGTTGGCGATGTTGCCGCCCAGGGCGCTGGCAAACACGCTGTTGTTGTACTGCGGCGCGCTGCTGTCTTGCACGGTGATTTCCACGGTGAAAGTAATGACGCTCAGTTCGCCTTCGGCCAAGGCCGCATCACCGCTGAGCAAACGCAGATCGCTGCCGCCGCAGCCGCCCGTGAAGCCCGGGTTGACGGCCAGCTGCCTGCTGCCGCCGATGGCCGGAGCGGCAGGCGGCGTGACGATGCGGCACGCCACCGGCTCGGGGAAGGCGGCGCGCAGGCTGTCGAGCGCCTGCACGTTCGATGCCGTGCCCTTGCCCACATTCTTGACGACCACCGTGTACGGCACGTTGAAGACCTTGGCCGACAGCTGGGTCACCTTGCCCACGCCCAGCGCCGCGCCGATGGCCGGATTCGCCACTTCCGTGACGGCCGTGCAATCGGATGCTTGCGCGCAACGCGGCAAGTCCGTGCCGGTCGGCACGATGGTATTGCTCAAGCTGCCGCTGGCGGCCACTTTCGCGCTGACGGTGACGGCGGCCACGGCATTGGGCGCCAGGCCGGCCGGCACCGTGCAGACCAGTTTATTTGCCGCCAGCGGTGCGCACACGGTGGGGGCCGCCGGCGTGACGGCGATGTCCGTCAGGCTGGTAGCAAGGTCATCCGTCAGGACGATGGCCGCCGTGGTGGCGCCGCTGCCACCGTTGGCGGCCGTGATCGTCCAGCTGACGGTGTCGCCGATGCTGGCGTTGGCCTTGTCCGCCACTTTCTTCACCATCACGCTGGGGCTCGTGACATTGGTGCTGGTCTGGCAATCGCCTGGGGTCAGGCACAGCGGCGCATCGGGCCCCGATGGCACGACGCTGTTGCGCGCGCTGCCTGCCTGGGTGACGGTGGCCGACACTTCCACGCTGGCTTCGCCGCCATTGCCGATCAGGCCGGCAGGCACGCTGCAGGTGAGCACATTGCCGGCCACGGGCGCGCAGGTGGCGCGCAGCGGCGTCACCACCACATTCGTCAAGCCGGCCGGCAAGGTATCGACCAGGATCATGGCGGCACGCGTGGGACCACTGCCCGAGTTGGTGGCGCTGATCGTCCACACCACGGTCTCGCCCACGTTGGCGGCCGCGCGGTTGGCGATTTTCTTGACGGCCACTTTCGGCCCCGTCAGCACCACGCTCGATTCGCAGCTGCTGGCCTGCGCGCAGGCCGGATTGTCCGGACCGCTCGGCATGACACGGTTCGACAGATTGCCTTCCAGGGTGCCGGTGGCAGTCACGCGCACGCTGCGCGCGCCATTCACGGCTGCCAATTGACCCGCCGCAATGCGGCAGCTTTGCACGCTGTTCGCGACCCAGCTGGCCAGCGGCGGACACGTCACACCGGCGTCGGCATTGACGGCCAGCACGGAGATATTCGCCGGCAGGATATCGGCCAGGGTCACGATGCCCGCGTTGGCCACGCCGCCGCTGTTGACGGCCGTGATGGTCCAGACGATGCTGTCGCCCACGTTGGCGTTGACCGTGCTGGTGCTCTTCGTGACGCGGATCACGGGACCCGGCATGGTCACCGTTGCCGTATTCGGCAAATCGTTCGCCACTTCCGTGGAACTGGTGGCGATGATGCTGACGATGGTCGACACATTGCTGGCCGGCTGGATATAGGACAGGCCAAAGCTGTGCACGTCGTTCAGCGCCAGGCTGGACGGCAAACCCTGTACCGTCAGCATGCCGCTGACGGCGTCATAGTTGCCCACGGCGCCGCTCAAGGTCACCCCCATCAGGCCCTGCGCCAGCTTCAGGTTGTACGTCACGTTCTCGGCGGTGCCAGGGCCCGCATTGCTGAAGGTCACGATGCCGTTGATCTGGTCGCCCGCATTGGTGGTGCCGGGGAAACCGTTCAAGGTGGTCGTCACGTCGACCAGCAGTTTGATGGCCGTGGTGCTGGTAGTGCAATCGGCCGCCTGGATACACACGGGGTTGTCGGGACCGGCAGGCAACACCGTGTTCTGCAGCACGCCGGCGGCGCTGACCGTGGCGCGCAGCACAACTTGCGCCTGTCCGCCGGGCGCCAGCCCGGCCGTCACGCTGCAGGTGACGATATTGCCGGCCACTGGCGCGCAAGTGGCCAGTTGCGTCGACAACACCTGTACGCCGCTGACGCCGGCTGGCAAGTTGTCAGTCAGCACGATGGCGGACTTGGTCGCGCCCGTGCCGCCATTGCTGGCGGTAATGGTCCAGGTCAGCAAGTCGCCCACGTTGGCGCTGCTCTTGTCGACGCTCTTGCGCACCGCGACTTGCGGCGCCACCAGGGTACTCGTGGCTTGGCAGGCGCTGGCAGTGTCGCAGGCGGGATTGTCGCCGCCGGAGGGCACGACGCGGTTCGACAGGTTGCCGCCCACCGATCCCCGGCCCGTGACGACGATCTTGCGGCTGCCATTGCTGGCGGCCAATTGACCTGCCGCCACCGTGCACGCCTGCACGCTGCCTGGCGTCCAGCTGGCCGCCGGCGGACACGCGACGCCCGCATCGGGCGTCACGCTGACGATGACGATGTTGGCGGGCAGCACGTCGCTGACGACGACCGGATTTTGATTCGGCAAGTTGCCCGTGTTGACCACCGTGATGGTCCAGGTCAGGATATCGCCCACGGCTGCGTTCACTTTATCGACCGTCTTGCTGGCGCGGATCACGGGGCCTGGCAAATTCGTCGTCGCCGTGTTCGGCAAGTCATTGACAATTTCCGTGGAACTGGTGCCCACCACGCTGCTGATGCGCGAACTGTTGCTGGCCGGCTGGGTGTAGAACAGGTTGAAACTGGCGCTCTGCCCCGCGATCAGGGTGGCCGGCAAGCCGCTCAGCACGAACAGGCCCGTGCTGCTGTTGTAGGCGCCGCTGATGCCGGGCGCGCCGCTGATGGCGCTGAGCGATACGCCGGCCAGGCCCGTTTCCAGCTGCAGGCTGTAAGTGACATTTTCCGCCACGCCCGGCCCCGTATTGGCAAACGTCACCACGCCACGGATGGCGTCGCCCGCATTGCTGCTGGCGGGGAAGCCGTTCAAGGTCGTGGTCACGTCGACCAGCAGTTTCGACACCACCGTAGTGGTCTGGCAATCGCCGGGAACGGCGCAGGCGGGATTGTCCGGCCCGCCGGGCACCAGCGCGTTGACAAGGCTGCCCGATGCGGTGGCCGTGGCGCTCAGCTTGACGCTGGCGGCGCTGCCTGCGGCCAGGCCGGCCGGCACGCTGCACGTGACGACATTGCCCACCGGTACGGCGCAAGTGACGGGCGCCACCGGCGTGACCAGCACGTTCGCCAGGCCTGCAGGCAAGGTATCGCTGAGGGTAGCGATGGCCGTGCTGGGGCCCGTGCCGGTATTGCGCAAGCTCAGGCTCCATATCAGGGTGTCGCCCACGTTGGCGACCGTCTTGTCGACGGTTTTGCTCGCCGTTAACAGGGGCGAACTGACCGTGCTGGTGGTGCCGCAATCGCCCGCCTGCAGGCAAACGGGGGTATCCGGACCGCTGACGCTGACGCTATTGGCCAGACTGCCGGCGGCGACGGCCCGCGCCGTCACTTGCAGCGTGGCGGCACTGCCTGCGGCCAGGCCGGCTGGCACGCTGCACGTCAGGATATTGCCGGCCAGCGGCGCGCAGGTGACGGGCGCGGCGGGCGTGACGACGATATCCGCCAGGCCGGCCGGCAAGGTGTCCGTTACGGTGGCAACGGCCGTGCTGGCGCCCGTGCCCGTGTTGGCCAGGGTGATGCTCCAGCTCAGGCTATCGCCGACATTCAGCGCAATCTTGTCGACGGTCTTCTTCAGCGCCAGAGCCGGGCTGGTGATGGTGGTATTGGTCTGGCAACTGCTGGCCTGGAAGCAGGCCGGATTGTCCGGTCCGCTCGGCATCAGCTGGTTGGCCAGGCTGCCGCCCGCGCTGGCCTTGCCGGTCAGCACGATCTGGCGTTGGCCATTGCCCGCCGCCAGCTGGCCGATAGCCACGCTGCAGCTCTGGCTGCTGTTGGCGACCCAGCTGGCCAGCGGCGGACACGTCACGCCGCTGTCAGGCGTCACTGCCGTGATGACAATATTTGGTGGCAGCAAGTCCGTCAGCACCACGGCGCCCTGGTTGGCCAGGCTGCCCGTGTTGCTGGCCGTAATCGTCCAGATGATTTCCTCGTTCACGTTCGCCACGGCCTTGTTGGCCGTCTTACTGACGCGGATGATGGAACCAGGCATGGTGACGGTCGCCACGTTCGGCTGGTCGTTCGCCACTTCCGTCGATGTCGTGGCGATGCGGCTGACCACGGTCGACAGATTGCTGGCCGGCTGGGTGTAGCCAAGCTGGAAGCTGAAGCCCTGCCCCAGCGCCAGGGTCGCGGGTACGCCGGTGAACGTCACCAGGCCCGATCCTGCATTATAGTTGCCCGTCACGCCAGTCAAGATGACGCCGGCAAGGCCGGGCGCCAGCTGCAGGCTGTAGCTCACGCCTTCGGCCGCGCCGGGACCGATATTGCTGAAGGTCACCGTGCCGGCAATCGTGTCGCCGGCGTGCGTGCTGCCGGGGAAGCCGTTCAGGGTGGTGGTCACGTCGACCAGCAGTTTCACGGCCGTGCTGGTGGTGCTGCAATCGCCGGGCTGCAGACAGGCCGGGTTGTCCGGGCCGCTCGGCACCACCGTATTGACGAAGGCGCCAGCCGCCGTGGCCAGGCCCTTGACGATGATATTCAAGGTGGAACCTGCGGCCATGCCGGCGGGAATCGCGCACACCAGTTGGTTGCCATTCGGCACGGCGCAGGTGGCCGGCGCCGATGGCAAGACCTGCCATAAGGTCAGGTTGGCGGGCAAGGTATCGGTCAGGGTGATGACGCCGCGCGTCGCACCCGTGCCCGTGTTCGCCACGGCAATGGTCCACGTCAGCGCGTCGCCGACATTGATGCTGCTCTTGTCGACGGTCTTGCGCACGGCCACTTGCGGACTGAGGATGGTAGTCGTGGTCTGGCACGAGGCGGCCTGCGCGCAGGCGGGATTGTCCGGTCCGCTCGGCAGCACTTTATTGCCCAGGCTGCCGCCTGCCGTTCCCGTGGCGCTGATGGTGATGCTGCGGCTGCCATTCACGGCGGCCAATTGGCCGGGGGCGATGGTGCACGCTTGCGCGCTGTTGGCCAGCCAGCTGGCCAGCGGCGGACACGTCACGCCAGCGCCCGGCGTCACGGCCAGTACCGTCACGTTGGCCGGCAGGATATCCGTCAGGGTCACCACGCCCAGGTTGCCCAGGCTGCCCGTGTTCGTCGCCGTGATGGTCCACGTCACCGTCTCGCCCACGTTGGCCGTCGTCTTGTCGGCCAGTTTCGTCACGCGGATGATGGGACCGGGCACGGTCGCCATGGCCGTGTTCGGCAAGTCGTTCGCCACTTCCACCGAGGTGGTGGCGATCGTCGACGTCACCGTCGACAGGTTGTCGGCCGGCTGCGTATAGCCGACATTGAAGCTCGTGCTCTGGCCATTCGCCAGGATCGCAGGCAAGCCGCTGAGGGTCACGACGCCCGTGGCGGGATTGTAGCTGCCCACGGCGCCCGTCAAGGTGACGTTGGCCAGGCCCGGCGTCAGCTGCAGGAGGTACGTCACGCCTTCGGCCGGGCCCGGCCCCACGTTGGCGTAGGTGACGGTGCCGGAAATCGTGTCGCCCGCCAGCGTATTCGGCGGGAAATTATTCAGGGTGGTGGTGACGTCGACCAGCAGCTTGACCACCGTGGTGGTGGTGCCGCAATCGCCGGGCTGCACGCAGGCCGGGTTATCGGGACCGCCCGGCACCACGCCGTTGACGGCGGCGCCGGCCAGGGTGGCCGTGGCGCTCACGAACACCTTGGCGGAAGCGCCCGCGGCCAGGCCGGCCGGCACGCTGCACGTCAGGGTAGCGCCGGCCAGCGGGGTGCAGGTGGCGGGCGACTGCGGGCTGACGACGACATTCGTCAAGCCGGCCGGCAAGGTATCGTTCAAGGTCACCGCGCCCGTGCTGGCGCCCGTGCCGCTATTGCTGACATTCAAGGTCCAGGTGATCGTCTCGCCCACGTTGACCGTGGCCTTGTCGACGGTTTTCTTCACGCTCACGTTCGGGCTGGTGACGGTCGTCGTTGTCTGGCACACACCCGGCGTGGCGCAGGCCGGATTGTCGGGGCCGGAAGGCGCGAGGCTGTTGGCCACCGTGCCCGGCGCATTGGCCACGGCTTTCACGACGACGCTCGCTTCCGTATTGGCGGCCAGGCCAGCCGGCACGCTGCACGTGAGCGTGGTGCCGACCGGCACGCCGCATGATGCTGGCGCAACGGGCAATATTTGCAGCGCGCCCACATTGGCGGGCAAGCTGTCCGTCAAGGTAATGACCGCGTTCGTCGGACCGCTGCCGTTATTGCGCGCTTTCAAGGTCCAGGTGATGGTGTCGCCCAGGTTGACGGTGGTCTTGTCGACGCTTTTCGTCACGGCCACGCTGGGGCTGGTCACCGTGCTGGTGGTGGCGCAATCGCCGGCCGTGGCGCACGTCGGGTTGTCGGGACCGGACGGCACGACGCTATTGGCATAGGTGCCGGCAGCCGTGGGCTGGGCCGTGACGGTAAAGCCGCCAATGCCGCCGTTCGCGGCCAGGCCGGCTGGCACCGTGCAAGTGAGTATATTCCCCGCTGGCACGGCGCAGGTGGCGCTGCCGACCAGCGCCACGTTCAGGCTCGCCAGATTGGCCGGCAAGGTATCGGTCAGGGTGATGGGCGCGGTACTCACCCCATCGCCGCTGTTCGTCACCACGACGCTCCAGCTCAGGGACGCGCCGATATTCACGCTGGCATGGTCGACGGTTTTCTTCACCGCTACTTTCGGACTGGTAATGGTGCTCGTCGTCTGGCATACGCTGGCCGAGCTGCAAGCCGGGTTGTCCGGACCGCTGGGCATGATGCGGTTCGACAGGCTGCCAGCGGCCGTGGCGTGTGCGGTGATGATGACCGTGCGGCTGCCGTTCAGGGCGGCCAGCTGGCCGGCAGCGACCGTACACGTCTGCGTGCTCGACGCCACCCAGCTGGCCAGCGGCGGGCACGTCACGCCCGGTGCGGCCACCACGCTGGTCACCACCAGGTTCGGCGGCAGCAAATCGGCGAGGCTGACGACGCCCTGGTTGGCGACATTGCCCGTATTGCTGGCCGTGATCGTCCAGACGATATTCTCACCCACGTTGGCCGTGGCCTTGTCGGCCGTCTTGGTGACGCGCACGTTCGGTCCCGGCACCGTCACCGTGGCCGTGTTCGGATAATCGTTCGCCACCTCGGTGGAAGTGGTGGCGATGATGCTGGTTACCGAGGAAATATTGCTGCCCGGCTGGGTGTACGACAGGTTGAAACTGACGCTCTGTCCCGGCGCCAGGGTCGCGGGCAAGCCCGTGAACGTGATCAGGCCGGTGCCCGCGTCATACGTGCCGCTCACGCCAGTGACCGACACGCCGGCCAGGCCTGCGGCCAGTTGCAGGCTGTAGGTCACGCCTTCGGCCGCCCCCGGTCCCAGGTTGGCATAGGTCACGACGCCAGCGATGACATCGCCCGCGTTCGAGGTGCCGGGGAAACCGTTCAATGTCGTGGTCACGTCGACCAGCGGCTTGCTGACGACGGTCGTCGTCTGGCAGGCGGCCGGCGTGACGCAGCTGGCGCCGTTGCCTCCCGACGGCAGCACGCTGTTGATGAAATTGCCTGCCGCCGTGGGGCTGGCGCTGACGATCACCTGGGCGCTGGCGCCCGGCGCCAGGCCGGCCGGCACCGTGCAGGTGAGCGTGTTGCCGGCCAGCGCCGCGCAGGTGGTGGGCGCCGTGGGCGTGACAACGATGCTGGCCAGGTTGGCCGGCAGGGTATCGGCGAGGGTCAGGGCCGCCGTGGTGGCGCCCGTGCCGGTGTTAGCGGCGCTCAAGGTCCACTGCACGGTGTCGCCCACCGTGGCGGCCGCCTTGTCGACGGTTTTCTGCACGCGCACGAGCGGGCTGACGACGCCCAGCGGCTCGCTGTCGACGTTATTCGCGGGGATCGGGTCCAGCGTAGTCGAGCCGGCCGTCGTGGTGATCGTCAGGCTGCCGCTGGCGGGCAGGTTGAAGGTCGAACTGCAATTGATGCGCGAGCCGGGAATGAAGGGCGACACGGGCGCGCTGCAGCTGGGCGTGGCGCCGGCCGGCAAGCCGCTCATCACGCAGGTGGGCGCGGCCGCGTTGTCGGGGCCGTTATTCGTGCACACGCCCGTGACGGTGATGGCGCTGCCCGCATTGTAGGGGCCGGGCGGCACGGTGGTGACCGCCTGCATGTCCGCCTGCAGGCGGCGATTGCTGATGGTACACGTGACGGGGGCTTCGGGCATGGTGAGGTTGCCCGCGCTGGCCGCGCCGCTGGAAATGACGGCGGCCGTATCCGTGCGCGCGCAGCTGTAGCTGCTCTGGTACTGGGCCAGGATGGTGGCCGTGCCCGCGCTTTCCGCTAACGTCGCGAGGTTGCCAACTCGCACTACGGCGCTGGCCGTGGCACCGTTGCCGCCCTGTGCGCCAGCCGTGCCGTTGGCATTCATGATGAACAGGCCGCTGTCGCTGGCGGGCGCCAGCACCTTCAGCACCGTCAAGGTATTCGTCCTGACCGTGGCCGTGGTGCTGCTGCTGTTGTTGCTGAGATCGCTATCCGTTTCATTGGGCGATACGATCACATTGGCCGTATTCACGATGCTGGCGGCGTCGCCCGGCGTGGCCGTGATCGTCACGGTCAGATAAGAACCCGTAGTGGGGTCGCTGACGGCCGCATTCACGGGCAAATTACCCAAGGTAATACCGACGCTGTTGCTGCCCGAACCCGAGGTTTTCGTGCCGCAGGAAGCGCTGCCGCTGGCGGCGCAAGTCCAGCTGACATTGCTCAAGCTGGCTGGCAATATATCGTTGAAGGCAGCGCCCGTGCTGAGGGCCGGGCCGCGGTTCCAGATTTTCACGGTATAGCTCAAGGGCTTGCCGACAGAGAACTGCGCCGGGCCCACCTTGCCGACGGCCAGGTCGGTCTTGCTATTGGTGCAATTGGCATAGGAACTGGCCAGGCTGGGATCGCGCAATTGCGCTGCGGGAATAATTTCCGTCACATTGTCAGGACGCGTCCAACGCATGTGCAAATAATTGATGCCGCCCACGTTATTCCACAGGACGCGGGCCAGATAACAGCCGCCCGGCGTGGCGCTATTGAAATTACCGGCCAGATTCTGGAAATCCGTTTCATTATTCGAATATTCGGCCACGCTGCCCACGGGCACGTTGTACACGGTATTGCGGTAATTCGTCGAATACTGGGTCGAGAAATCGACTTTCACGTCATCATCATGCGCAACGCTGAATTTGTAATTTCCCGCCTGTGGAAAGACCACCAGCGTGTACATCACCCGGCCCATGATCCAGGCCCGGCAGGCAGCCGACGTTTGCTGCGTGTCGAGGTTGCATAACTGCGCAGGATTGCCGGCCGTGCCATTGGCCCAGTCCAGCTGCGGCGAGGTGCCCATGCGCGCCGCGTTGGCGGGAGGATTGGTGGCCAGCGCCGCCAAACTGGCGAGCCGGCCAGCGCTGCCCGCGTTGAAGCCATTGTTGTAATTGGGCGCGAGCGGATTGGCCGGCACCCGCTCGACGCCCCGGTAATCCTCCCACAGCACTTGCGCACTGGCGGGCGCGGCGGCGCCCAGCAGCAGGGAAGCCAGGGCCAGCGGAACGACATGACACTTGGAAAACTGGGGCAAGCGGGTGCGGCGGACTATCGCGGCCAGCATCCCCGTGTAGCGCCCGGAGGACGAAAAAGCTGCATGGCGGCCGGAACGGCCTGCCGTTTCCTGTGGTGTTTTGATCATGTTGTTCGCTAAGAAGTGTACTGCGGCAAGCACAGATACATATAAAAATGACATTTAATTGTCATGATTATATGAACAAGTAACAGTTCAAGCGTACGACAACAGTGACTTTTTTGTTTCCAACAAAGAAATTAAATTATCTCGTTGATATTTCACAACACAATCATCAAATTAATCATGTAGTGATACTGGGATTTTATTTTCTACCGCATACTGATTAGCTCGACATAATATTTAAATTATCATTTACATAATCATGCGAAACTATCAAAGGCATAGTTTGTTTTTCAAAAGAAATTATTAATGCCAAATATCACCAATTATTTCAATGCGTATTTTCCTTCCGCGGCCAAGCGCCCATAATTCGATCCTGCACTGTTTCCCATTCATTCTCAAACACCTGCGTTAATACCAATTTCATTTTATTCACGCATGCCGCCCTGCGAAACAGGACATCCGGCAGGCCGAATTGGTCTTGCAAAAAACGGACGCGCTTGCGAACCGACTATCCCGCCGATGCCCGGATCGCTTACTATCGCCCCATTGCGCCCTGCGCCACACCGTTGCCATCCACTGCCAGGAGTCCTCATTGACGCCACACGCCCACCGCCGCACGCTGCTGGCCTGCGCCTGCGCCTTGCTCGCGGCCTGCACCCCGTTCGCGCCGCCGCCCGCCGCCTCGCTGCCAGCCGCGCCAGTTCCGGCACCAGCCATGCAAGCGCCAGCGTGGCAACAGCAGGGGGTGCAGGTACTGCACATCGTCCCGCAAGAATCCCTGCTGACCATCACCGTGCGCCGCGGCGGCGCGCTGGCGCGGCTCGGACATGACCACGTGATCGCCAGCCGCAGCCTGCAGGGCGTGGTGGCGCCCGCGCCGGGACGCGCACAATTTCGCTTTCGGCTAGACGAGATGAGTGTGGATGAAGAAAGCCTGCGCCAGGCGGCTGGCTTGACGACGACGCCGTCGGCCGACGCCATCGCCGGCACGCGCCACAACATGCTGGTGCGCGTGCTCGAGGCGGAACGCTATCCGTGGGTGCGCATCGACGCCCGGCGCACGGGCAACAAGGAAGTGCTCGAGGCCGACATCACCCTGCATGGCGTGACGCGCACGGTGCAGCTGCCGGTACGGATCGAACAAGCGGCCGATGGACGCCGCCTGCAGGCCAGCGGCAGCCTGCTGCTGAAACAGAGCGACTTCGGCATCGTGCCCTTCGCCGTCCTGGGCGGGGCCATGGCCGTGCAGGATCAGATGGAACTGGCGTTCCGCATCACCGCCCGGCAAGACGTCAGCGCGCCAGGATCAGGCGCAAGCCCAGGCCGATGAAGATGGTGCCGGCCACGCGGTCCAGCCACAGGCCGGCACGCGGGCGGCGGTTCAGCCACTTGCCGACGGCGCCGGAAAAATAGCCGAGCAGGCCGAACAGCACGCAAGCCTGCGCCGTGAAGACCAGGCCCAGCTGCGCCGTCTGCCAGCTGGCATTGCCCTGGCCAGCAACGATGAACTGCGGCAGGAACGAGAGGAAAAACAGCACGACTTTCGGATTGATACTGTTGGCAAACAAGCCCTTGCCGAACAGGCGCAGCAAGGACTCGTCGGGCAAGGCCGCCGCACCATCGACCCTGGCGCCGCCACGGCTGCGCCAGGCGCCAATGCCCAGCCACACCAGGTACAGGCCGCCAGCCACTTTCAGCAGGGTAAATGCGGTGGGCGAGGCGGCCAGCAGGGCCGACACGCCGATGGTCGCCAGCACGGTGTGCGTGAGGCAGCCGAGGGCGCAACCGAGGCCGAACGCCATGCCCTGGCGGCGCCCGCGCGACATGCCCACGCCCAGCACCATCAGGTTGTCGGGGCCGGGACTGGCGGTAATGACGACGGCGGCGGCCAGGAAGGCCAGGAACTGGTCAGGACTGAGCATGAATATCTCGCAAGCAAAAGGCGCCATGATACCGGAGCGCTCGCCATGCCGGCAGGACATGAAATTGCCCGTGTGCCACCGAGAGTCGATTAAAATGGGTACTCCACAGCAAACGGCGTTGCCGCCATTTCCCGCGCGACCATCACCAAACCCATCGATGCCAGCCCACCCGCCCCCATCCAGCCACCGCGCTTCCAGCTCCCGCGTCAGCGCCTGGCCATGCGGCTGGCCGCTTCTGTTCAGCTTGCTGATCAGCCTGCTGGGCCTGGCGGGTGCGGCGCAGGCGACACCTTTGCCCCTGAACAAACAAGGCATCCAGCACCTGGGCAACGGTGGGCAACTGTTTCTCGCCGGAAGTGAGGCCGCCCCTGCCGATGCGGCCGCCCTGCCCGCCTGGCTGGCGCGCCAGCGCCCGGCCGAACAGGTCGACCTGTTCGGCGGCGCCTACTGGCTGCATGCGCAAGTGCGCAACGACAGCAGCGTAGCGGCCTGGGTCATCGACCCGAACGATACCCTGATCGACCTGGTCGATCTGCACGTATATGGCCCCGGGCCACACACGGCGCCGCAGACCCTGCTGACGGGCTACCAGCGGCCGCACGAATATTTGTTGCACTACGGCAGGAACGTGCAGCTGGCGCCGGGCGCCACATATGACATCCTGATCCGCTTTTCCAGCCCCTACTATGCGCGCGCGCCCATGTTCGGCGTGAAGACGCAGCAGGATTACCGCAAGCTGGTGGGCAAGGAAAACTTCCTGATGGTGGCATCGATCGGCGCCCTGCTGGCGCTGGGCCTGTTCAATTTCTTCATCTTTTCCATCACGCTGGAAAAAGCCTCGGCCTATTACGCGCTGTACGTGCTGACCTATGGCCTGGCCTGGGCCATGACCTTCCACGTCTTTGCCGACCTGTTCGACTGGCACATGCTGCAGCTGCATTACGTGCCGTTTTTCCTGCTGCCCGTCTTCAGCACCCTGTTCTACACGCATTTCCTGCGCCTGCGCGACTACTCGCCCCGGCTGTACCGCATCAGCAAGGTCAACCTGGTGCTGCCCTTGCTACTCTTGCCCAGCTGCTTCTTCGCCTTGTCGTATGCCCACACCCTGGCCACCATCGCCATCAGCATCTGGATGCTGCTGGCGCTCATCTGCGGCATCGTCGTCTGGTGCCGCGGCTACCAGCCGGCGCGCTTCTTCGTGCTGGCCTTCGTCGCCCTGATGCTGCCCGGCTTTCTGATCCTGCCGGCCAACCTGGGCCTGATGCCCGCCATGGTGGCCAACGCCCAGCTGGTGACCCTGCTCGGCGGCACCTTCGACGGCTTGCTGCTGGCGTTTGCCCTGGCCGACCAGATCCGCCTGCTGCGCAACAACCTGGAACAGCGCGTGCAGGAACGGACTTTGGCGCTCACCCTCAGCAACGACGCCCTGCTGAAGGCCAAGGAACACGCGGAAGTGGTCAGCCGCCACCGCATCGATTTTCTGTCCGCCATGAGCCACGACATCCGCACGCCGCTGGCCGGGGTCATCGGCATGCTGAAATTCGCCCTGCGCGACCAGTCTGTACGTGGCCGTACGCAGGAATATCTGCGCATCGGCCTGCACAATGGCGTGTCGCTGCTGACCATCCTCAACGACATCCTCGACTTCTCGAAGATCGACGCGGGCAAGCTGACCCTGGAAACCGTGGACTTCGACCTGCTGGCGCTGATCGGCGACGCGGCCGGCATCGTGCAGGGACAGGCCGATGCGAAAAGCCTGCTGCTGCGCCGCGAACTGGCGCTGGACCTGCCGCGCTACGTGCGCGCCGACCCCACGCGCCTGCGGCAAATCCTCATCAACCTGCTGGGCAACGCGCTGAAATTCACGGCCAATGGCGAAGTACTGCTGGAAGTGCGGCGCGCCCGCACGCCGCCGCGCCACGATGGCCGCAGCGCCATCGAATTCATCATCAGCGATACGGGTCCCGGCATCGACGCCGACACCTTGCCGCGCCTGTTCCAGAAATTCGAGCAGGCCGACCATTCCACCACGCGGCGCTACGGCGGCACGGGCCTGGGCCTGGCCATCTGCAAGGAGCTGGTCGAACTGATGCAAGGCACGATCGGCGTGGAAAGCCGCGTCGGCATCGGCTCGCGCTTCCATTTCACCTTGCCGCTGACGCCTGGCAGCGCGCCGGCGGCCGACGCGCGCCGGCCCGCACGCCATGCGCGCCACGCCTGCCGCCTGCGCATCCTGTGTGCCGAAGACGTGCGCACCAACCAGATCATCATCGGCACCCTGCTCGAAGGCATGGGGCATGACGTGACCATCGTGGAAAACGGCGAGCAGGCGCTGCGCGCGCTGGGATCCGGCACCTACGATTGCGTGCTGATGGATGGCCGCATGCCGCTGATGGATGGCGAACAGGCCACGCGCCTGATCCGCGACGGCGGCAACGCCCAATTCCCCATTCCCGACGCGCACATCCCCATCCTCGCGCTGACGGCCAACGCCAGCGAACATGACCGGCAACGCTACCTGGCCGCCGGCATGGACGACTTCCTCAGCAAGCCGGTCGACGAAGCGCTGCTGTTTGAGAAAATCGACGCCATCATCGACCTGCTGCTGGCGCGCGGCCACGCGCTGCCGCCTGCCACGCCCACCGAAGACGACGCCCTGGCGCGCCAGTTCGGTCTGGAAGGCGCCGCCGACGAGCCACCGGCGCCGGCCGATCCCATGACGGCGCCCGTGCACATCCTGCCGCTGGCAGGCCTGTCGCCGCAGCACTTGCAGCGCATCGCGCAAGCGTTCCTGACGGAGGCGCCGCGGCGCCTGGACCTGGCCTGCCACGCCGTGCGCGACGGCAACGCCAGCGCTGCCGCTGCCGCCTTCCACGCCTTGAAGGGCAGCGCCGGCTACCTGAGCCGCCCCACCCTGCACGGCCTGTGCCACCAAATGGAAACCCTGGCATCGAACGGCCAGCTCGATAACGTGGAGCAGTTCCTGCCGCAGCTCCAGGCGGCGCTGGATGCGGCGCGGCGCGACCTGGAAGCTCAGCCTGCCGGCTGAGCCATCCAGCCATGCGCCCGCAGCCATGCCAGCAGCAGCTGCGGCCAGGCGGCCGGCTCGCTGCCCGGCTTGCCCAGGCCCCAGCCATGGCCGCCGTGCTGGAACAAATGCAGCTCGACGGGCACGCCTGCGCGGCGCAGGGCTGCTGCCATCAGCCGGCTGTTCTCGGGCGGGGAAATGGGATCGTCCAGCGCCTGTGCGATGAAAGCGGGCGGCGTGCGCGCATCAACGTGCAGCTCCACCGACAAGGCGTCGCGCGCCGCCTGCGTGGGATGGGCGCCCAGCAACTGCTTCTTCGCGTGCGTCGTGTCGAATGGCGCTTGCATGGTCAGCACGGGGTACAGCAGCACGGCAAAGTCGGGCCGCGCGGAGACGCCATCCATGGCGTCGACGGGCGCGTAGCGGGAAGCGTCAGGCTGCACGGCCGTCATGCCGGCCAGGTGCCCGCCGGCGGAAAAACCGAGCATGCCGATGCGCGCAGGATCGATGCCCCACTCGGCCGCCCGCGCGCGGATCACGCGCATGGCGCGCTGGCCATCCTGGAATGGCGCGCTGACGCCTCCGCCCTCCTGCGGCAAGCGGTACACAAGCTCAAACGCCGTGATGCCCTGCGCCTGCAGCCAGTTGGCGGCCGGGCCGCTCTCCTTGCCCGCCTCGATATGCGCATAGCCGCCGCCGCTGGCCAGCAGGATGGCCATGCCATTCGGCTGCGCCGGGCGGTGGGCGATCAGGTAGGGCTGATCAACCTGCGTGATGGAGCCCTTGGCGCTGTCGCGCTGCGGGCCCGGCGCCGCGCCGCCGGGCGGCGCGCCGGGCCATAGCACAATCGCGCCGGCCGGCGCGGCGCCCGCATGCAGGTGGACAAGGACAAGACTCAACAGCATCAGGCGTTGCATGGCTCGCTCGCGCAGGGAACAATGAAACGCCATCATAGCGAAATAACTAAAAATCCGTCTCCCCCTGGATCACGGCCGGATAGCCCGTCATGGCACGCGAGGTCTGCATGCCGGCCATCACGGCCGCCTCCACGCAGCCCGCATTGATGCCCGTCTTGATCCAGTCGCCCGTGAGGAACAGATTGCTGAAGCCCGACTGGTCGGTGGCCAGCCGGTACTGCGTGCTGCCCACCACCGACATCACGTAACGCTCGGACGGATCGACATTCGCGCGCCAGTACTGGCTGTCGAAGCGCGCCGGCCCCGCCCCCTCCTTCGCATCGACCAGCCATTGCCACGGAAACGCGCCCGGCCCGCCCGCTTCGGGCCACAGCGCGCCGATCTCGCGCTCCAGCTGGTGCAGCGCGCCCTGCTTCGCCCTGGCCGCGCAGCGGGCCGGGAAATCCGTGTCGGTGACGGGCGGGTAGCTGTCGACGGGGAAGGCGCTGCAAAAATACGAGACATTTTTCGGTTCATGCCCCGTCGGCCAGTCTTCGTGCGCCAACAATTGGTCCATCGGCGCCCACGTGTCGTACGGCTCCGTGAAGGCCGACAGCACCGGCTGCTGGCCTTTCGGTTGCGTGGTCCAGCCCATCTGCCCCAGATTCTTGTTGAGCCATACCTGATAGGCCTGCGTGGCCACGGTTTGTACCTTGTCGGCCGCCAGTTGCAGGGCCGGGCTTTGCGCCAGCAGTTGCGGGCACAGGGCCTGCAGCGAACCGATGGAAATGCCGAACACCACCTTGTCGAAGTCGACGCCCTTCTTCAGTACCGTGGCGGGCAGCGCGCGGCCGAACGCTTGCTGGTACTGCTGCGGCCAGTCGCTCCAGTACGATTCCAGGTTGACGTCCTGTTCCTGCAGCAGCGCCGCCTGCGCTGGATCAAGCTGGGCGTAATCGGGCGCGCTGGGCCAGCAAGCCAGTCCCTTGACGTCCACCAGCGGCGCGTAGCCGGCGGCGGTGTCCTTCAATTGCACCTGCTGCGTGATGCGGATGCTGTCGATGTCGCCCGCGCCCGGCACCAGCTCTTCCACGCGCTGGAAGAACTTGAATTCCACGCCGCGCTTGCGCAGCACTTCGTACAGCGGCGTGAAAATCGTGTCGCCCATGCCGGCCTGCATCTTGAACATGATGCCGCCCTTGTAGGCCAGGCCGATGCGCGCCATCGCCCGCAGCAAGGTGCCCGCCTCGATATTCGGCTTGGAAAAATCGCCGCCCTCGTAGGCGAAGACCAGGTCATAGAAGCCGCGCACGGGCGCCGAATTGACGCTGAACTGCTCGTCGCCGCCATGTTTTTTCAGCCAGGCACGCAAGTCGATATCGTTGATGACGTCAAAGCCGTTCTTGAACACGCCATCCTCGAACATGCCCTTCATGACCGTGATGCCCAGGTCCAGGCAAATGAACAGGCGGCGCAATTCATCGTCGCCATCGATCAGGGCGCGGTAGCGCAGGCGCAGCCACGCGCGGATGCCGTTCAGGGTACTGGCCAGCAGCTGGTGGCGCGCCTGGTCGTGGCGCGTGGAATCGGGCGCCAGGTCGGCCACCAGCGCCACCAGCGCGCCCACGGACAGGCCCACGTCCAGGCCCAGTTCATCGGCCTGCCCCACCACTTCGTCGGCCAGCCGGCGCAGCCAGCCCGGCCACACGCCTTCGCCTTGCGACGCGCTGGCGCGCACGATGCGCGCGTCGGCGTCCGCCACTTGCCGGATCTGGCGGATCCACTGCTCGATCCAGCCCACCATGGCGATGGCCATCTGCCACAGGGTGATGTCTTCGCCGCCCTCGCCCGGTTCGCCCGGCAAGGTGGGAAAGACGATGGACCAGTTGCGCCACTTGCCCTTGACGTCTTCCGACAGGGCCACGTAATCGTGCTGTTTGAAAGCGTCGCGCCAGGTGGCCAGCGGCGCGCCAGGCGGACGCTCCAGGCTCGCGTACGCTTCCTTGATCATCTTGAAGGCGTTCGCGTAGAAGCCGAACCAGATGTGCAGGCCGTGCTCCTCGATGCGCTGGCCCACCTGTGCATTGCGCCCGCTGGCCCCCTTGCCGCCCAGGCGCCAGCCCAGCTGGTAGACGGTGATGGCATGCCGGTTTTGCCAGCCCGGCTGGTTCGTCAGATAATACGCCGTGGTCATGGCCGCCACGCCGCCACCGAGGATGGCGATCTTTTCCGGCGCGATGCGGGAATTGTCGACCAGCTCCTCGCCCGGCATGGCCGTGAAGTCGAAATTCACCTGGAACGGCAATATCGCCGCCTGCGGCCCCAGTTTGAGACCCAGGGTCTGGTCCAGCGGGAAGCTGTCGAACGCGTGCAGCGTGCATTCATACTCATAGCCGAGCAGGCGCGCGCTGTGCAGGCGGTTGATCTCGGCGGGAGCGGCCACCAGGGCCTGGTACACGGCTTTCACGCCGGCGCTGTCGGGGAATTGCTTGAGGAATATCTGGTCGATGCGGGGGTTGCGCAGCAAGGACAAGATATCGGCCAAGCCGGCCTGGTCCATGTCGAAGAAATCGGGGATGGAGAGGAAAATCTGGAACGCCTGCTCGATGAGTTCCAGGAAACTGTTGACGCTCTTGTGCTGCCCTGTCTGCACGGTGGCGTTGACTTCCAGCAACGGATGCAAGGCCAGTTTCGTTTCCGGCGAAAAATGCTGGAAGCCCTTGGCAGCCACGGAACAGCGCAGCGGCTCGCTGCCGGCGGCGGGAATCTCGTAGTCGCACAGGTATTTCGGATAGCCGAACAGCTCGCGCCCGTTGATCAGGGCCATCGCGTCATCGACGAAGATATGGCACGGATACCAGTAGATATGCGCGAGCTTGCCGGCGGCGTCCATCTGGCCGACCATGATCCAGGTGACGATGTCGACTTCCGTGATCCAGCCCTTGGCCTGGTCGACGGGGTTGGCGGAGTCCGCATGGTTAACGCGCGTAAATGTCAGCATGACATACGGCGACAGGGCTTTCAGGGTCATCTTGCTGCCCGCCACCTGGTTCAGGGTGGTATTCACGGTCGCTTGCAGTTTCGCCAGGTCGCCTCTGACGAAATAACCGTACATTTCCGACTGTTTCAATTGCAGCGGCGAGTGCATCATCACCGAACCGCCCTGATAGATATACGAAGGTCTTGCCGAAGGTGTCGCCGTCATTGCCCTGTCCCCTTTAAGTTTCAGTCAAACAAGATTTCTACAGTGTATTTGAGAAATATCAATGAATGATATGAAATAAATTAAAGGATTTGCCAAGATGCATAGGCTTGGAGGCGATCCCGGCAGAAAGCCGCTTGCGCACGGCAGCCGGGGCACGCCCATGCCATCGGGTGTACGATGAAGCATCTTGAGCATTCCGAGCACCATGCCATGGCAATGATTACCACCGACTACGTTTCCACCTATTCAGGCAACCGTTTTTATCCCTTGCGCCCGCATATCGACAAGGTAGCCATCGAGGACATCGCCCACGGCCTTGCCTACCAGTGCCGCTTCAATGGGCAGACGCAAGTGTTTTACTCGGTCGCCCAGCACAGCCTGATCGTCGCCGAACTGGTGCCACCCCATTTGCGCCTGGCCGCCCTGCTGCACGACGCGGCCGAAGCCTACCTGGGCGACATGGTGAAACCCTTGAAAGTGTTGCTGCCGGAATTTGCCGTACTGGAAGACAAGGTCAGCGCCATCATCGCCGCCACGTATGGACTGGATTTTTCCGATTACGCGCCCATCAAGCGGGCCGACCTGATCGCGCTGGCCACGGAAAAGCGCGACCTGATGCCGCACTCGGCCGAACGCTGGGCTTACCTTGACGGCATCGCCCCCTTGCCCGGTATAATCGAGGCCATGGGTCCGGCCGAAGCCAAGCAGCGCTTCCTGCATGCCTTTGCCCAACTGGGCGGGCTTGGGCTGGCCGCATGAATGCTTCCACCCCGCCGTACGAATCGGCGCTAAGCCCCGGTTTTTTCACGGCTTTTTTAGATATCCACAGCAACTGTGGATAAAGTTGTTGATAAGCCCCTCTTGACAAGCCGCAACGCCAGTATTGATGCGGGTTTCAATAATTTGCTGATTTCACAGGCAATTTTTTACCCCAATGAAATCAATGACTTGCAATCATGAATTTGCGCTGGCGCAAACTTAATCTGCCACCATGAAAATATATTTTTGCTGTGCATAAGCCGATGTGGCGCGAGGCCGTCTTGCTTGAACAGCATTGTTTTGACAAACCCCGCAGACTGGCATAGTGTGGAGTAGCGAGTACGATCAACGGTGGATAAACGCATGAATATAGATAGCGATAGCGCCGCCAAGGAGGCGGACGAACCCGACTGGCTGGTCGACGAACCGCTGGGACGGACAGACGCGGCGGCAGAACCGTCCACTGCGGCACCTTGGCGCGTGCTGATTGTCGATGACGATGTCGACGTGCATGTGGTGACCAAGTTCGCCCTCAGCCAGGCCAGCTTCCAGGGACGCAGGCTGAGCTTTTTGCACGCGTACTCGGGCGCCGAGGCGCTGGCCTTGCTGCGCAGCACGCCTGATATCGCCGTGGTGCTGCTCGATGTCATCATGGAAACCCAGGATGCCGGGCTGCAAGTGGCGCGCCAGGTCCGCGAAGAACTGCACAACAGCGCCGTGCGCATCATCCTGCGCACGGGCCAGCCAGGCCAGGCCCTGGAACACCGCATCATCATCGATTACGACATCAATGATTTCTGGTGCAAGACCGACCTCACCACGCGCAAGTTGTTTACCACCGTGATCGCCTCGCTGCGCACCTATGCCACCTTGCGCGAAGCGCAGCAGCAGGTTACCGAACTGGCTGCCGCCCTGGCCCAGTGCGGCGACACGCCGGCGGCGCCGGCCAGCGGCACGCCCTGACCATCGGCCGCTACTTTCAGTCATAAAAACAAGAGCACTGGATAGGCATACAGGCTTGTGAAATGCCCCGTTTTGGCCCATCTTGCCCGCCGATTGCATGGGTTGGGCGGCTCCCATTTCCTAAGTGGCGGATTGTTAAGCGCTTTTTCAGATATCCACACGGACTGTGGATATCTTTGTGGATAAGGGCCTATTGACAGGCCTCAAAGCCACAGCCCGTGCGGCTTTCAATAAACTGCTCAATCAAACAGCAAAAATAAAACACATTAAAATCAAGTACTTAGAAACTCACACATAATCACAAGAAAATTATTTCGCCAATTTCGTTAACTCATCATTTGTGCATAACTGAGCCGTAATGATCAATCCGACAACAGCGGATCGCGGCCGCCGGCAACACAGTTGCCGTGGGGATACTCAATGCACGGTCTGGCGGCGCTGCTCAGGATGCAGCAGCACGCGCTCGATCAGTTCCGGGGCGACATTGTATGACTTCAGGTATTCCAGTGCGCACAAGGTACTGAAGGCCGCCTGCACGGCGATGCCCAGATTGACGATATCGCACATCTTCTGGTCGACCCGGGCATGCAGCACCACGGTTTTGACGGGCATATGCAGCGTTTCTGTGGAATGAGGCATGATGAACAACTCCTGCGAAGGGGACGGAGGGAGGAGACGGCGTAGCGGTGCGACCCGCGACAGCCCGGACAGGGACAGCGGTCATGTTGCCGATAAAAGTATTGCCGATAAACTCTCGATGTCAATGGCAGGGAAACATGAGCCACGGTTTTTTTCTTGCAGGCACAAGCGCAGCCGAAAGCGATGGACAAGCGCGATCGGCCACGGCGATAATCAGCCATGCCCTCCCCCTCCTCCATCCAGCCCGACCTGCCCCGCCCGCAGCCCGCCTCGCTTGCCGACCTGTTCTTCTCGTTCACCTGGCTGGCCCTGCAGGGATTCGGCGGCGTGCTGGCCGTGATCCAGCGCGAGATGGTCGAGCGCAAGCGCTGGCTGACGCAGGAAGAATTCCTGGAAGACTGGGCCGTGGCGCAAATCATGCCCGGGCCAAATGTCGTCAACCTGTCGCTGATGGTGGGCGGGCGCTATTTCGGTTTGAAAGGCGCGCTGACGGCGCTGGCCGGCATGCTGGCCGTGCCCCTCCTCATCGTGCTCGTGCTGGGCGTGCTGTACACGCGCTTTGGCGACAATGCGCAGATGGCGGGCGCCTTGCGCGGCATGGCGGCCGTGTCGGCCGGCATGATCGCCGCCACGGGCGTGAAACTGGCTGCCGCGCTGGGCAAGCATCCGCTGCCCTTGTGGCTGACCTTGTCCATCACCGTGCTCGGTGTGCTGATGGTGGCGATCTTCCGCTGGCCCCTGCTGTACATCCTGCTGGGCCTGGGCGGCATCGGCTGCCTGCTGACCTACCGAAAGCTGTCCGCATGAATCCGCCCTTGCAACTGGTGTTGAGCGCGGGCGACTGGCTGAACCTGTTCGGCCACTACCTGATGCTGTCGCTGATGTCGATCGGCGGCGCCATTTCCACCACGTCCGAAATGCACCGCTTCCTCGTCGAACAGCATGGCTGGCTGACACAGGCGCAATTCAACGAATCGATCGCCATCGCCCAGGCCGCGCCCGGCCCCAACGTGCTGTTCGTCGCCCTGATGGGCTGGAACGTGGGCATGAACGCGGGCAGCTACGCGGCGGCCTACCTCGGCGTGCTGGTGACCATGGTGGGCATCATGCTGCCCAGCACCACCCTCACCTACGTGGCGGCCCAGTGGGGCTACCGCAACCGCGATCTGCGCCCCGTGCGCGCCTTCAAGCAAGGCATGGCGCCCATCGTCGTCGCCCTGCTGATTTCCACGGGCATGATACTGGGCGGCGCCAACCATGACATCCGTACGGACTGGCCCCTGTGGAGCCTGTCCATCGTGGCTGGCCTCATCATCTGGCGCACGAAGATCCATTTATTGTGGCTGCTGGCGGCAGGCGCCGTGCTGGGCTGGTTCCAGCTCGTCTGACCTTACACGGCCAGGTGCCGCTTCACGTCCTCGCCATCCATCTGTTCCGCCTTGCCGCTGGCGACGACACTGCCGCGCGACAGGACGATGAATTCATCGGCCAGTTCGCGGGCAAAATCAAAATACTGTTCGCACAGCACGATGGCCATGTCGCCCCGCTGTTTCAACAGGCTGATCACGCGGCCGATATCCTTGATGACGGAGGGCTGGATGCCTTCCGTCGGCTCGTCGAAGATGATCAGCTGCGGCTCGGCCAGCAGGGCGCGGGCGATGGCCAGTTGCTGCTGTTGCCCGCCCGATAAATCTCCGCCGCGCCGCTGCAGCATCTCCTTGAGCACCGGAAACAGTTCATACACGTGGGGATCGATGCGCGCAGCTTGCCGGCCGCCCTTGCTCGCCATCCCCATCAGCAAGTTTTCCTCGACCGTCAGGCGCGCAAAGATGTCGCGGCCCTGCGGCACGTAAGCGATGCCCAGCTTTGCCCGCGCATGGGGCGCCAGCCTGGTGATGTCGCGTCCATGGAACACCACCTTGCCCTGCGCCACGGGCAGCACGCCCATCAGGCATTTCAGCAAGGTCGTCTTGCCCACGCCATTCCTGCCCAGCAAGGCCAGGCATTCGCCCTTGCGCGCCGACAGATTGATGCCGCGCAAGGTGTGCGAGGAGCCATAGTATTGATTCAATTGTTCGACTTCCAGCATGCTTACCTTCCCAGATAGACTTCGATCACGCGCTCGTCGGCTTGCACCTCGTCCATGCGCCCCTGCGCCAGCACGGCACCTTCATGCAGCACGGTGACGATGCCTTGCCGGGCGATTTCCGTCACAAAACCCATGTCGTGTTCGACCACCATGATCGAATGCTTGCCGCGCAATTCATTGAGCAACTCGGCCGTGCGCGCCGTTTCCGCATCCGACATGCCGGCCACGGGTTCGTCCAGCAAAATCAGCTGCGGCTCCTGCATCAGCAGCATGCCGATTTCCAGCCACTGCTTTTGCCCGTGCGACAGCAAACCCGCCGGCCGCGCCTCCTGGCCATTGAGGCGGATCAGGCGCAATATCGCTTCGATCCTGCCTTCCTGCTCGGACGTGAGGCGCGCAAACAGGGTGGGCGCCACGCGCTTGTCCATCTTCATCGCCAGTTCCAGGTTGTCGAACACCGTGTGCTGCTCGAACACGGTGGGGCGCTGAAACTTGCGGCCTATACCCGCGTGGGCGATCTGCGCTTCCGTCATGGTGGCCAGGTTCATGGTCTGGCCAAACCAGGCCGTGCCGGACGTGGGCCGCGTCTTGCCCGTGATCACATCCATCATCGTCGTCTTGCCCGCCCCGTTCGGGCCGATGATGCAGCGCAATTCGCCCACGGAAATATCGAGGCTGAGCTTGTTGATGGCCTTGAAACCGTCGAAGGACACGCTGATGTCTTCCAGGTACAAAATGGCGCCATGCGTCGTATCGACGCCCTCGCCTTTCACGCGCGAGTACGTCGGCCCCGCTTCCGCGCTGGCCATGCCGGGCAACATGCGGATACTCATGCGGCCTCCTCTGCCATGGCGGCGGGTTTTTTACGTTTGAGCTTGTTCAGCACGCCCAGCATGCCCTGCTGCATGAACAGCGTGACGACGATGAACAGCAAGCCCAGCGCGAACAGCCACAGTTCCGGCAAGGCAGCCGTGAACCAGCTTTTCAAGCCGTTGACGGTGAAGGCGCCCAGGATGGGACCGATCAGGGTGCCACGTCCGCCCACGGCCACCCACACGACCATCTCGATGGAGTTCGCCGGCGACATTTCGGACGGGTTGATGATGCCCACCTGCGGCACGTACAGGGCGCCGGCGATGCCGCACAGCACGGCCGACAAGGTCCAGACAAACAGCTTGAACCACAGCGGGTTGTAGCCGAGGAACATCAAGCGCGCCTCGCTGTCGCGCACGCCCTGCAGCACCCGGCCAAGTTTCGAGCGGACGATGGCGCGCGCGCCGATCAAGGCCGCCAGCAGGAAGGCCAGGGTCAGCAGGAACAGCACGGCCCGCGTGGCGGGCGCCGTGATGCTATGGCCGAGAATAGTCTTGAAATCCGTGAAACCGTTGTTGCCGCCAAAGCCAGTGTCATTGCGGAAGAACAGCAGCATGAAGGCATATGTCATCGCCTGGGTGATGATAGAAAAATACACGCCCTTGATGCGCGAGCGAAAGGCAAAGTAGCCAAACACAAAGGCGAGCACGCCCGGCACCAGCACGACGAGCGCCATGCAGTACCAGAAATGTTCCGTAAACGCCCAGTACCAGGGGTAGGTTTTCCAGTCGAGAAAGACCATGAAGTCGGGCAGGCTGCTGTGGTACTGGCCCTGGTCGCCGATGGCGCGCATCAGATACATGCCGTGCGCATACGCGCCCAGGGTAAAGAACACGCCGTGGCCCAGGGACAATATGCCCGTGTAGCCCCAGACGAGGTCCAGCGCCAGCGCGGCCAGCGCATAGCACATGAACTTGCCCACCAGCGCCACCGTGTAGGCGGACACGTGCAACGCATGCCCTTCGGCAAACGCCAGGTTAAAAACCGGCAACAACGCCGCCAGCACCGTGCATGCGGCAATCGCCAGCCAGACGGGCCGCGTGAACAGGCCAGGCTTGGATTGATAGGAGGTAGTCATTCGACGCTGCGTCCCTTCATGGCAAACAGGCCCTGCGGCCGGCGCTGGATGAAAATGATGATGAACACCAGAATGGCGATCTTCGCCAGCACGGCGCCCGCCACCGGTTCGAGGAATTTGTTGACTTCACCCAGCCCCAGCGCGGCAATCACGGTGCCGGCCAGCTGGCCCACGCCGCCAAGCACCACCACCATGAAGGAATCGACGATGTAGCTTTGGCCCAGGTCCGGCCCCACATTGCCCAGCTGCGACAAGGCCACGCCACCGAGCCCCGCGATGCCGGAACCGAGGCCGAAGGTCAGCATGTCGACCTTGCCCGTGGCCACGCCCACGCAATCGGCCATGCGGCGGTTTTGCGTGACGGCCCGCACGAACAGGCCCAGGCGCGTCTTGTTCAGGATCAGCCACACGGCCACGACGACGACGATGGCAAAGCCGATGATGGCCAGGCGGTTGTACGGCAGCACGAGGCCGCCCAGCACGGTGACGCCGCCCGACATCCAGGCGGGATTGGCCACTTCCACGTTTTGCGCGCCGAAGACCGTGCGCACGGCCTGCATGAGGATCAGGCTGATGCCCCAGGTGGCCAGCAGGGTTTCCAGCGGCCGGCCATACAGCCAGCGGATCACCGTGCGCTCCAGCATCACGCCCACCAGTCCCGCGACAAAAAAGGCGGCCGGCAAGGCGGCCAGCAGATACGCATCCTGCAAGCCAGGCAGGTAGCTGCGGAAGAACAGCTGGCACAGGTAGGTCGTGTAAGCGCCTATCATCAGCAATTCGCCATGCGCCATGTTGATGATGCCCATCAAGCCAAACGTGATGGCCAGCCCCAGCGCGGCCAGCAGCAGCACGCTGCCCAGCGAAATGCCGTAGAACACATTGCCGGCGAACTCCATGCGCGCCACCCGTCCCTTGATCTGGCGCATGGTCTCGATGGCGGCCAGCTGCACGGCCTCGTCCGGCTCGCCGGCTTTGCCATCTGGTCCTTTCTCCAGCATGGCTTGCAGCACGGGCAGCAATCGGGCATCGCTGCTGCCCGCCAGCGCCTGCACGGCGGCCTTGCGCATGGCGGCGTCGGGCGCATGCAGGTTGGCGCTGGCGATCAGCACCTGCAATATCTGTTTGATGTCAGCATCGTTTTCCTGCGCCAGCGCCTTGCGTATCAGGGGAACCTGCGCGGGATCGACGGATTGCTGCAGCGCCTGCGCGGCGGCCAGCCGGGTGCTGCGCTCCGGCGCCAGCAGTTGCAGGCCCGACAAGGCGCCCGCCACGGCCGCGCGCAAGCGGTTGTTGACCATCACGCCGTCGATGCCATCGGGCAGCGGCACATTCTTGCCGAGCGCAGGGTCAAGCGCCTGCTCGCCGTCGACGATATACACCTTGCCGTCGGGGGCCGCATATAACTGATCGTCCTGCAAGGCTTGCAGCACCCGGGCGGCCTCGGGCGTAGCCAGGGCGGCGATCTGGGCGACGGCCGCGATCCTGGTGTCGGGATCGTCGCCGGACAGCGCTTTTAGCAGATCGGGGGGGATTGCTGCCTGCGCCAGCGAGGATAGCAACAGGCAGGCGAGGACCAGCAGTTTGGGGATGAACCTCATTGTAAGTTCCATGGAAAAACTGCACGGGGCGAGCACTTACCCCAAAGGCGAGGACTGGGGTCGGACCCTCAGGGTCCGACCCCGGCATTTGCTGGTGGGTGATAGCGCCTACAACTTCTGCTTGCCCTCATTACCCTTGATAAACGGGCTCCACGGCTGGGCGCGTATCGGTTCCTTGGTTTTCCACACGACATTGAATTGCCCGTCGGCCTTGATCTCGCCGATCATCACGGGCTTGTGCAGGTGGTGGTTGGTCGGGTCCATGGTCAGGGTAAAACCGGACGGCGACTTGACGCTCTGGCCCGCCATGGCGGCGATCACCTTGTCCGTGTCCGTCGATTTCGCTTTTTCCACGGCTTGCGCCCACATGTGGATGCCCACATAGGTCGCTTCCATCGGGTCGTTCGTCACCACCGAACCCGCGTTCGGCAGCTTTTGCGCCACGGCATACGCTTTCCACTGCTTGATGAAGGCCGTATTGACGGGGTTCTTGACGGATTCAAAGTAATTCCACGCCGCCAAGTGCCCCAGCAGGGGCTTGGTATCGATGCCGCGCAATTCTTCCTCGCCCACGGAAAACGCGACGACGGGCACGTCCGTGGCTTTCAAGCCCGCATTGCCCAGTTCCTTGTAGAACGGCACGTTGGAATCGCCATTGATGGTGGAAATGACGGCCGTCTTGCCGCCCGTGGAAAATTTCTTGATGTTGGCGACGATGGTTTGATAGTCGGCATGGCCGAACGGCGTGTAAACCTCGCTGATATCGCTATCCTTGACGCCTTTGCTTTTCAGGAAGGCGCGCAGGATCTTGTTGGTGGTGCGCGGATACACATAATCCGTGCCCAGCAGCACGAAGCGTTTGGCGCCGCCACCATCCTTGCTCATCAGGTATTCCACGGCAGGAATCGCTTGCTGGTTCGGCGCGGCGCCCGTATAAAACACATTCTTTTCCAGCTCCTCGCCCTCGTACTGGACCGGGTAAAACAGCAGGCTGTTGAGTTCCTTGAACACCGGCAAGACGGATTTGCGGGACACGGATGTCCAGCAGCCAAACACGACAGCCACTTTATCCTGCGCCACCAGCTGGCGCGCTTTTTCCGCGAACAAGGGCCAGTTCGACGCGGGATCGACGACGACGGCTTCCAGCTTCTTGCCCAGCACGCCGCCCTTGGCATTGATCTCGGCGATCGTCATCAGCGCCACATCCTTGAGCGACGTTTCGGAAATGGCCATGGTGCCCGACAGGGAGTGCAAGATGCCCACCTTGATCGTGTCGGCGGCCAAGGCTGCCTGCATGGTGGTGGACATGGCCAGGGCCAGTGCGCCGGCGGCGGCCGCTTTCAGGATGATGCGTCGTGTCATGGGGACTCCTGTGATGGGTTCGTGGGGGTCGAGCTGGGTCTGCCATGTTGTTAAAGCAGAATGCATGCCAGCACCGGCAGGCGTCCGCCATGGTGCAAGCGGCGCTCGCCGCACGAAAAAAAACCTGGCTGCACAAGGACTGTGCAGCCAGGTTTCAAATTGCCGTAAAACGGTGCGCAGGACGCAGCAATCCCGGCATCAATCCTTGCGCGGAGCTCCACGCAGGCGGCGCCAGCCCTTGCGGCCCAGCGGGAACAGCAGCACGAAAGCGATCAGCCACGGCAGGATGTAGGCCATGGCAGTGATGGCGTTGGCCACGCCTTCCGACAGGTTTTCCGTGAAATTGCCCAGCGCGCGCTTGACGGGCCGCCAGAACGATTGCCTGCCTTCGGCGCTGATGGCCACGTTCAACAAGTCCGTATCGATGCGCTGCATCAACAGCGCATTGGCGGCCGTCGCCTGCTCCAGTTCCACTTGCACGGTGGCCAGTTCCTTGGTCACCTTGATGAGGGCATCGACGTTAGTGCCCGAACGTTTTTCCAGGTCTTGCAATTGCGCCTGGTATTGCTTGAGCATTTCCAGGCGTTTCTTGCTGTCGAGCACAGGACGGCCCAGGTCTTCCACCTTGGTGCCCTGGCTGGTGACGTCGCCTTCGGCCGCGACCAGCGCGACGAGCTTCTTGATGCCGGCCGGCTTGGCGCGCATGCTGATGCGCGCATGCACGTAGCGGCCGCTGTCGACGCTGGAATCGAGCAGCAGGCAGCCGTTTTCCGTATCGGCCTTGCAGGCGGCGACCACTTTTTCATACAGGGGCCGCACTTGCGCCTCGCGCGTATCGACGCTGACATTATGTTCATAGGCAAGGAACTCGCTGCCCTTTTCCTTGCCTTCGAGACGCGCGGCGCTCGACTGCCCGCCGCTCTCGCCCTTGCTGCCGCAGCCGGCCAGCAGCAACAGTCCAAACAGGCATATGGATATTTTTTTCATGGTTTCTTTCTTTGGATTATTTTTGCAGCGGCAACAATTCGATATCGGGCAAGTGCGCCGCCACGTCCTGCACGGTCGCATGGCCCGTCAGGGACGCCACCACCTGCGGCAACGGTTCCGGCCAGATTTCCGGCAAGTCGCGCTCCTCGGGCGCCAGCACGGGAAAGGCCAGCTGTTCCCGTGGCGGCGTGAAGGCGGCAGCGACGCCGGGCTTGTTGCCGCGCGCATCGATGCGGTACCAGCCAAACTCCTGCAGATGCACGGCGTTCAAGCCATGCAGGCAGAACGGCGGCCCCGCTTCGCCCACGGCCAGGCGTTGATAGCACAGGCCGGCAGGAATGCCGTTGGCGCGCAGCAGCGCGGCCAGCAGATGGCTCTTCGCATAGCAATAGCCAGTGCCGTGCTGCAAAACGTCGGAAGCGCGGCAGGTGACGGGATTGCGCTGGTAGTCCCAGCTGTGCGCGATCTCGTCGCGCACGAAGGCAAAGCAGCGGGCCGCGATGGCGGCGTCGCCCACCGCGCCTGCCGCCAGTGCAGCCGCCTTGGCGCGCACGGCAGGATGATCGCTGTCGATGTAAGTGCTGCTGGCTAGATACGGGGAAAAGTCGGTAGACATGGCGTCAAGGTCATGCAAAAAGATAATGCGCGATTCTAGTCGAAACGGCACGAAATCGAGCGTTTCCTTGCGCAGGAACAAAGAAAAACCACGCCTCAGGCTTACTGCGCGGGGGGTAGCGACTTTGGCGGCGGCCCGGTAGCTGGTATCATGCGGGCAAACGCAGCCGGCCATATTGGCGCGGCACATGCACTACCCTGCGAAGCGGACCTGCCCTCCGGCGCGCCGCCGACGCCTCCCTACAGATCAGAGAAACGAGTTCCCTATGAGCACATCATCGTCGCACCCATCGTTCTGGCGCCGTGTCCCGCTGGCCTTCGGCGCCTTCTTCAGCACCCTGTCGGACGCCGCCTATGCGGCCCGCGTGGAAAAGCTGTCCCTGCCCGAGGCGGCGCCCGCCGCTCCCGTCGCGCCAGTGGCCCCTGCCCCGGCGCCCGCCGCCGCGCCCGTCATTTTGAAAGAAGCGACGCCGGACGCCGCCCTGCAATTGCTGGCCCTGCTGCAACGCGAAGCGCGATTGATCGACTTCACCCAGGAAAACCTGGGCAGCCATGCCGATGCCGATATCGGCGCGGCTGCCCGCGTGGTGCATGAAGGCTGCGCCAAGGTCATGCGCGAGTATTTCACCATCGAGGCCGTGCGCCAGGAAGCCGAAGGCAGCCGCATCGTCCTGCAGGAAGGTTTTGATAGCGCCCAGGTACGCCTGACGGGCAATGTGGTCGGCTCAGCGCCGTTCACGGGCACCCTCAGCCACCGCGGCTGGCGCGCCTCCAGCGTGCGCCTGCCGAAACTGAGCGAGCAGCACGACGCCGCCATCCTGGCACCGGCCGAGGTGGAACTGTGAGCGACACGATCAACCCTACCCCGCGCTACGCCATCGGCATCGACCTGGGCACCACCCACAGCGCCCTGTCATATGTCAACCTGGTCGAGAGCGACGGCGAAAAGTCCAGCCATGGCGTACTGAAAGTGCCGCAACTGTCGGCGCCGGGCACCGTCGAAGAGCTGTCGCTGCTGCCATCGTTCGTCTACCTGCCGCACGCCGATGAAGTGGCGGCGGGCGACCTGGCCCTGCCCTGGGTCACCGAGGAAGCCGAAGCGCCGTTCGTCGTTGGCGAAATGGCCCGCAGCCGCGGCGCCACCACGCCGATCCGTTTGGTGTCGAGCGCGAAAAGCTGGCTGTGCCACCCGGGCGTGGACCGCCGCGCGGCGATCTTGCCTAACGACGCGCCGGCCGAAGTCGCGCGCATTTCGCCCATCACGGCCGCCACGCGCTACCTGACGCACTTGCGCCAGGCCTGGGACAACGCCCACCCGCAAGCGCCGTTCGCCGAGCAGGAAATCACCGTCACCATTCCCGCCTCGTTCGACCCGGCAGCGCGCGAGTTGACGATGGAAGCGGCGCAGGCGGCCGGTTATTCCTCATTGACCTTGCTGGAAGAGCCGCAAGCGGCCCTGTACAGCTGGATCCAGACCAGCGAAGGCCGCTGGCGCAAGGAAGTCAAGCCGGGCGACATCATCCTGGTGGTCGACGTGGGCGGCGGCACCAGCGACTTTTCGCTGATCGCCGTGCTCGAGCGCGACGGCGTGCTGGAACCGCACCGCGTGGCCGTCGGTGAACACATCCTGCTGGGCGGCGACAATATGGACCTGGCGCTGGCCCACCTGGTGGCCCGCAAGCTGGCCGCCAACGGCACCCAGCTCGACGCCTGGCAGATGCGCGCGCTGACCTACGGCTGCCGCAGCGCCAAGGAAAGCCTGCTGGCCGACAGCGGCCTCGATGTAGCGCCCATCGTCGTGCCGAGCCGCGGTTCGAAACTGATCGGCGGCTCCATCCGCACGGAACTGACGCGCGCGGAAGTGTCCACCTTCATCCTCGACGGCTTCTTCCCGCAAGTGGAAGCATCGAGCCGTCCTGCCGTACGCACGCGCGCCGGCCTGACGCAACTGGGCTTGCCGTATGCGCAGGATGCGGCCATCACGCGCCACCTGGCCGCGTTCCTGGGCCGCCAGGTGGCGGCAACGGCCGAACTGGAAGGCTTTGCAGGCCGCCAGGCGGACGGCGCCAGCTTCCTGCACCCGACGGCCGTGCTGTTCAACGGCGGCGTCTTCAAGTCGGACCTGCTGGTGCAGCGCATCATGGCCACCGTCAACGACTGGCTGTACATGGAAGGCGCGGAACCGGCGCGCATGCTGGCCGGGGCCGACCTGGACCTGGCCGTGGCGCGCGGCGCGGCCTACTACAGCTACGTGCGGCGCGGCCATGGCGTGCGCATCCGCGGCGGCACGGCCAGCGCCTTTTATGTCGCCATCGAGTCGGCCATGCCGGCCATCCCCGGCATGGAACCGCCTATCCAGGCCCTGTGCGTGGCGCCGTTCGGTATGGAAGAAGGCAGCGAACTGGAACTGCCAGGCCAGCAATTCGGCCTGGTCGTGGGCGAGCCTGTGCACTTCCGCTTCTTTGCATCGTCCACGCGCCGCAACGACCAGATCGGCGACTTGCTCGATTTCTGGGGCCCCGATGAATTGCAGGAGCTGAGCGAAATCCAGGCAACCTTGTCCGCCGAAGGCCGTCAGGCCGGCGACGTGGTGCAAGTCAAGCTGCACGCGCGCGTGACGGAAGCGGGCACGCTGGAACTGCTGGCCGTCTCCCCTGATGGCGCCGAGCGCTGGAAGGTGGAATTCGACGTGCGCGGCACGCCGCAGCAATAGGCATGCGCAGCGCAGTGGGCAAGCAGGCCTTCCTGGTCGGCATCGACCTGGGCACCACCAACACGGTGGTCGCCTATGCCAATGCCGCCGATGCGCAGGCGGGCATCCAGCTGTTCGCCATCGAGCAGCTGGTCGCTCCCGGCGAAGTGGGCGCACGCCCCCTGCTGCCGTCCTTGCGCTACCACCCTGCCGCCGGCGAACTGGCGGCGGGCGACTTGCAGCTGCCCTGGCCGCAGCAGGACCTGGAGCATGCCGTGCTGGGCGCTCTGGCGCGCCAGCTCGGCGCCCAGGTGCCGGGCCGCCTCGTTTCCAGCGCGAAGAGCTGGCTGTCGCACGCGAACGTGGACCGCCAGGCGCCCATCCTGCCGTGGGGCGCCGAGGCCGACGTGGCCAAGGTGTCGCCTGTCGCGGCCAGCGCCAGCTACCTCGCGTATGTACGCGCCGCGTGGAATCACCGCTTCCCGGATTCTCCGCTGGAAGAACAGGAACTGGTGCTGACCATCCCCGCCTCGTTCGACGAGGGTGCGCGCGCACTCACCCTGGAAGCGGCCCGCATGGCGGGCTTGCCTGCGCTACGATTGGTAGAAGAACCGCAGGCGGCCTTTTATGACTTCCTGCAGCGCCAGCGCGCCACCCTGCGCGAGGACCTGGCCGATACGCGCCGCATTCTGGTGTGCGACGTGGGCGGCGGCACCACGGATTTCAGCCTGATCGACGTGGCCTTCGATGACGACGGCGAACCGCAGCTCACGCGCAGCAGCGTGGGCAATCATTTGATCCTCGGCGGCGACAATATGGACCTGGCGCTGGCCCACCTGGTGGAAACGCGCATGGCGGCAGGCAGCGAAGGCGGCATGAAGCTGTCCGCCGCGCGCTTGTCGCAGCTGATGGAACGCTGCCGCGCCGCCAAGGAATTGCTGCTGTCGAACGATGCGCCGGAAAGCGCCACCGTCACCCTGCTGGGCGCAGGATCTCGTCTGATCGGCGGCAGCCGTTCCGTCGACGTCACGCGCGAGGAAGTGGCGGCCATGGTGGTCGATGGCTTCTTCCCGAAGGTGGAACTGAGCGAGGTGGCGAGAAAGGGCCGCGCCGGCATCGTCGAATTCGGCCTGCCGTATGCGCAGGACGCGGCCATCACGCGTCACCTGGCCGGCTTTTTACAACAACATCAGGGCGCACTGCCCGATACCCTGCTGCTCAATGGCGGGGTGTTCCGCGCCGACGCGCTGGCGCGCCGCCTGGCCGAGACCCTGGCGCACTGGCGTGGTCAGCCCTTGACCATCCTGCACAATGACAATCCAGACGTGGCCGTGGCCCGTGGCGCCGTCGCCTACGCGCTGGCCCGGCGCGGCCAGGCGCCGCGCATCGGCGGCGGCTCGCCGCGCAGCTATTTCCTCGTGCTGGGCGAAGCGGGCAAGGACAAGCGCGCCGTCTGCATCCTGCCCCGTGGCAGCGCCAGCGGCGAGGAAATCCGCCTGACCGAACGGCTGTTCGCGCTGCGCCTGGGCCGGCCCGTGCGCTTCCACCTGGCCACGTCCCTCTTTGAGGCGGGCACGCCGCCGCAACTGGGCGAGATCGTCGACCTGGACGCCGGAGAATACTTGCGCCTGCCGCCGCTGGCCAGCGTGCTGCACGACAAACAGGATGCCAGTGACAAGCGCGAAATCACCGTGCAGCTGGCGACAGTCATGACCGAGGTAGGGACTTTGGAAGTGCATTGCGTGGCCGCTGCGGATGCCGGCCAGCGCTGGCTGCTGGAATTCCAGTTGCGCGCTGGGAAGGAAGAGCAAGGAGATGGCGAGGCTCAAGCCGTTCCGCCGCGCGTGAAAGAAGCGGTCGAGAAGATCGAGCGCATCTTCGGCGGCAAGGCGCAAAAGGTCGAAGCCAAGGAAGTGCGGCAGCTGCGCCAGCACCTGGAACGGGGGCTGGGCGGACGCGAAAGCTGGGAGACTGCCCTGCTGCGCCAGCTGTTCGACGCCCTGCTGCTGCGCGCCCGTGGCCGGCGCCGCTCCGCCGAGCATGAGCGGGTCTGGCTGAACCTGGCGGGCTACTGTTTGCGGCCCGGCTATGGCGACGCGCTGGACCCGTGGCGCATCGAGCAGTTGTGGGCCCTGTTCGACGCGGGCGTGCAGCATCACAAGGACAACCAGGTGTGCGCCGAATGGTGGACCCTGTGGCGCCGGGTGGCCGGCGGCTTGAACCCCGAGCAGCAACTGCGCCTGCTGGACGACTTCGCCTTCAACCTGCAAGCCGATGCGGCCCAGCGCGGCAGCCGCCCCGTCACCCTGGTCAACGGCAGCGACGACGACATGCTGCGCCTGGGCGCGTCGCTCGAGCGCATCCCCGGCGCCTACAAGGCCGAAGTGGGCGCCTGGCTGATCAAGCGGCTGGAGAAAGCCAGCAAGAAGGGTGAAGCGGCCGATACGAATACCCTGTGGGCGCTGGCCAGGGTCGGCGCGCGCCAGCCCTTCCACGGCAGCGCGCACGAAGTGGTCGACAGCGCCAGCGTGGCCGACTGGCTGCACGTGCTGCTGGCGCTGGACTGGAAGAAAGTGGAACCGGCCGCCTTCGCCGCCACCCACCTGGCGCGCATGACGGGCGACCGCTCGCGCGACATCGGCGACGAACTGCGGGCCACCATCCTGGCCCGCCTGAAAGCCGTGGGCGCCCCGCCCCTGTGGCAGGCCATGGTCAGCGAAGTGACGCAGCTGGATGAAGCGAACACGAAACGCATGCTGGGCGAGGCGCTGCCACCGGGGTTGAAGCTGATCAATTAATCAACTGCCATCTCGCTACACCAGCGCCACCACCAGCAACAGCACCGCCAGCGGCGCCTGCACCAGCACGATGCCCGGATGCGTGCGGCGCAGCTGGGCCCACACGGACAGGCCCGGCACTTCCTCGTGCGGATGGTGGGCTTCGTCGCGCAGCGACATCGCGTGCAAGAACATGCCGGCGATCAGGGGGCCGGGGTTGACCCACCAGCCCTGCTCCAGCAAGCCGCGCGACAAATAGATGGCCAGTGCGCCGATGGCAAACGGCGAGGCCCACACCAGCACCAGCATCAGGCGGATGCCATAGAATTCCGCCAGGGTGCCCATGCGGTGCAGGCGGCTGAAATCGTGGTCTTCCATGCGCCGGTCGATGGCCAGCTCGGCGCGGCCATACAAGGTCCACAGGCCGCCGAACAGGCAGCCCAGCAGCACGCCGATGACGATGTCGGCCACGAACACCGCATATTTGTTGACGTCGGCCGTGCCGATGCCCAGCGACGTGTGGGCGGCCGCATGCAGGTGCAGGCTGGCCTGCTCGCCTTCGGCCGTCGTGTAGTGGTCGCGCACGTCATACGTGCTGCCGAGATACACGACGTTCTTGCGCAATGCCACGGCCTCCACGCCGGCCTGGCCATCGATCAGTTTCACGCGCGTGCGCGTGGGATTCAGGAATGCCGGCGCCACGGCGGCCGGGTGAAACGGTGCGGTGACGGCGTTCTGTTCGGCCGCTGCCTTGGCGTCGCCGCGGATGACGGGCTCGAACGCCCAGCGCGCCAACTCCTTTTCGCTGCCCGTATGCTGCGCCAGTTGGCACACGCGGCCAGCCAGCGCCAGCACTTCCTTTTGCTCGGACAGGGCGGCCGGCATGGGTTGCTGCTGCTCCTGCTCGTCGGCGCCATGCGCCAGCTCGAAGGCCACGGCAGCCAGCACGGGGCTTTTCAGCTCGATGCGCGTGACGGCGCCCATGCGTTCGCGGATCCGCGGGCTGGCAAAATGGATGCCGGCGGCGCAGCGCGCGCGTATCCACGGCAGGTTCGCATTGCGGTCCGATTGCTCGGGCAGGATCAGCACCAGTTGCCGGCCATCGGCGGCCAGCCGGTCGAGCAGGCGGTCCAGCGGCCTCTCGCCCGCCTTGTGCTGCTCGTACACGGCCGGCGCCAGGTCCAGGTCAATGGCCAGCACCTTGCTGCCGCGCGCGGCGGCGCTGGCGATCAATTGCTCCAGGCGTGAACGCTCCAGCGGTTCGCGCTCGTCGAAAACCTGCTCGAACGCGGGCTGGTCGATTTCGATGATGCCAGGCCGGTAGGCGGCGCCCGGGTCCTTGCCCCGGTTTAGCAGTTGCCCCTGTTCCGCGCTGGCGCGCAGCATGGCCGCATCGAGCCATTCGAGCACGTGAAAACCTTCCAGCACCAGCATCAGCGCGGCGATCAGGCTGGCGCCGATCACGTGGTGCAGCAGATGCGTGCCCGTCAGCTTGAAGGCAGAGCTCAGCTGGGCGACCGGCCACAGCAGGCGCCGCCAGAGCGGCGGGCGCGGTTGATCCTGCTGGCTGGTTTCCACGGTGCTTCCCCTTGCGTGCGTTGCATGAATATCATTCAAGCAACAAATAATGACGAAAGGATAGTGTATTGCAGTTGCGCCCGTTCCGCCGCACGGCTGGCACGGGCCCGCCCGCAGATTACTTCGGCTTGGCCAGCAACAACTTGCCCAGCGCCTCGAAGGCCGGCGTGGTGGTCGGGTCGTTGGCCGCGTTGGCCGCCGTCGGCGTGGAGGCGAAACGCACGATCACCATTTCCGCCTTCGGGTCGATGTAGATACGCTGGCCGTACACGCCGCGCGCCATGTAGGCGCCATGGTCGTTATGCGTGACCCACCACATGTCGCGGTAGCTCCAGCCCTTGAGCAAATCATAGCCGCCCTTGGCGAACAGCTGCCTGTCGCCGCCGCGGCGGATATCGTCGACGGCCGCCTTGGGCAAAATCTGCTGGCCGTTGTAGCGGCCATCGTTGCGCAGCATCTCGCCGAAGCGGGCCAGGTCGCGCAAGCCCGCATTCAAGCCGCCGCCAGCAAACGGCGTGCCCGTCGAATCGACCGTCATGTAGGCATCCTGCTCGGCCCCCAGCTTTTGCCAGATATGCTCGGACAGGTATTCGTTGACGTTCTGCCCCGTGACGCGGGCGATGATCCAGCCCAGCACGTCGGAGTTGACCGTGCGGTAGCCGAAACCCTCGCCATGCCTGCCCTCGTGCTGCACCGTCTGCAGGTACTCGAAATAACTGCGCGGCCCCGTGTAATCCTTCGGCTTGGGCAGCGGGCTGCCGGCCGCCGCGTGCTGCCAGACTTCCGCTTTCGGGTCCGCGTAATCTTCGCTGAATTTCAGGCCCGTGGTCATGTCAAGCACCTGGCGCACGGTGGCGTCGCCAAACGCGGACTTCGCCAGTTCCGGCACATACTCGGCCACTTTCCTGCCTGGATCGAGCTTGCCTTCGGCTACCAGGGCCGCGCCGATGGTGCCCATGACGGACTTCGTCACGGACATGGCACCGTGCTGGCCGCTCTCCTTCAATACGCCGAAATAGCGTTCATACACGATGCGACCCCGGTGCAGCACGACGATGCCGTCCGTGTAGTTGGCGCCCAGCGACTGCTCCCAGGTCATCGCGTCCTGCGCGCCCAGGGGCGTGAAGCGCAGGCTGTCGATATCGCTGCGCAGCGCGCGCGGCAAAGGCACGGGCGCTTTCAGGCCGCGCGCCACTTCCACCGTCGGCATCAGCTGGCGGAAGTGCGACACGCTCCAGCGCAGCTGGGGGAAATTGAAATAGCTGCCATCGTCGAAGCGGATGATCTTATCGGCCGGCGGCGGCGCGCCCACCATCCATTGCAGTGTAGCCGGGTCGCTGGCGGCGGCAGACAGCGGCGCCGTCGCTTCTGCCGCATGGGCGCTGGCGGCCAGCGCCAGGCAGGTGGCAGCCAGGGCCAGGCGTTTCATGCTGGGAAAATCGTTCATGCGATGCTCTCCTTGATAAACGGAATACTTAATATACCCATACGACGTTGGCCAGCCAGCCCGTCCAGGTCCGGGCCTGCCCGTTCACCAGCTGGTTCACGCCGGACTGCGCGAACGAGGCGCTGAAGCCCAGGGTCAGGTAGGTATTCGGGTTGACGACGCGCACATACTTGACGAAGACATCGTTCGCCAGCATCGGGCGCAGCACGCCGGAGATCACCACGGGTGCGTCGCCCGGCACGTCGAGGCGCGTCGCCTGGCCGAACTGTAACGGGCTGCCCATCCGGTTGGCGCGTACCTGGGCCAGGTAAGCGGTCACGGTGTCTTTCGGCGTCGGGTGAAGCTCGATGGTGGCCTGCAGCGCATTCACGTTGGCATTGACAAAGACCCAGGTCGCCTTGCTGCCCGAAGCCCAGGCGCCCGGCGTGCCTTCGAAAAACAGCGGATCGAAGCGCTCGTTGCGCGCCGTGCGCGGATCGTCGCCGGAAAAGCTCTGGTAGCCGAGGGTGAACTTCGGCGTCCACGCAACGTCGGGCAGGGAAAAGCCCCCTTCCGTGCGCCAGCCCCAGGCCCGCATCGGCTCGCGCGTGTTCCATTCGCGCGCCGCGTCGACGCCGAACCAGCCTTTCGGCAGCACGGTGGGCAGTACGGGCACGCGCGCGTAGCCATACACGAACTGCAGGTCCTTGCGGCCGTCAGGCACCGCCAGCGGCGCGCCGATGCCGCCCGGCGCCGCCTGCGGATACGCGGCATGCGAACGGGGCGCCTTGCCATACGCGATGCCCGCCTTGCGGTCGTTCGCGGGCGCGTAGCTGACGTCAACGCCCACGACGCGCGTGCCCGAATCGTTGTCGGGGTTTTCATTCGGGTCGAGATAGAACGCCTGGGCGCTGAGCGCATCCTGGCTTATTTTGGCCACCACGGAATTCTGGAATGCCTTGCGCGGCCCCAGTTTCAGCGCGCCACGGTCAAAGCCGTTCGAGCCGCCATTGGCGACCAGCATGCCCGTGCCCAGCGTGAAATTTTGCGCGCCGGCCGACAGGTCGAGCATGGCGCGCGTACCGCCGATCGGCATGCGGATGCCGGCGACGAACTCCTCGATCGAGATGCGGCCCGTATCGCCCGCGCCAAAAGGGTCATGGCGCAAGGTGCCCGAGCCGACTGCGGAAACGCGCGCATACAGCTGCTTGCCGTCGCCCAGATTGCGCTTGAAGCCGAGCGCCGGCTTGACATAGAACTCGTACCAGTAGGGATGGAAATCGAAGCCGGGATTGCGCGCCGGCGTATTCGACAGCTTCCAGAACAGATTGCTCTCGCCTGCCACTTGCACGCCCGCTTCGACGGAACGCGTCACTTGCCAGTCCGCGCCGATGGCCGGCTCGACGGCGGCGCGCCGGGCCACTTCCTTTTCCATGCTGCTCTGGCCATCGGGATCGAGCTGGCCGGCGGCGCCGCAGGCGGCGCTCCAGCCCAGCATCGCCAGCACCATCGTTCTGCGTACCAGGAACATCGCTTGCATTGCCATAGATATCCCTTGCGCTGGCTGACTGTCAATTTGAGCGAATGTTATCAGAGATGCTCTTGTTGTAAGGCATCCTATCGTGCGGTGCGGCCGTGGTGAGACAAACGTCTCACGGCAGTCCCATGCTGCAATGCGGCATGCATGTGCCGGCGCTTCGTGCTACAAACGGAAAGACCATCAAAACACCAGATACCGAGACACTGGAGAGCGCCATGCCCTACGTCCGCCAGACCAGCCATATCGACCGCGTGCGCGACCTGATCGCCGGCCGTATCGTCAATCCGGGAGCCGATACGGCCAGGCTGGCCTCGTCGTACCGGCGCTCGCTGGACGATTACCGGCTCGACCCCGCCTCGACGACAGGGCCGCGCATCCTGACAAGCGCCGAACTGCGCGCCATCCAGCAGTCCGAGGAAAATTTTCTGCGCTCCACGGGCCAGTGCCTGCCGCGCCTGCACGCCATGGTGCGCGAAACGGGCTACTGCGTCATCCTCGCCAATGCGCGCGGCGTGACCATCGACTACGTGGTCGACAAGGACCAGCGCAAGGATTTCAAGAAGGCGGGCCTGTATCCCGGTTCGTGCTGGTCGGAAGAAGAGGAAGGCACGTGCGGCATCGCCTCCGTGCTGCTCGACCACGAAGCCATCACCGTGCACAAGACCGACCATTTCCGCGCCGCGTTCACTGGCCTGACCTGCAGCGCCGCGCCGATTTTTTCGCCGCACGGCGACTTGATCGGCGTGCTCGATGCGTCGGCCCTGAGTTCGCCCGACGCGCGCGACAGCCAGCGCCTGGTAAAACAACTGGTGCGGCAAGGCGCGACCCTGATCGAGGACGGATTTTTTCTCAAGTCCTACAGCCATTGCTGCATCCTGCTGGCGCACCGCAACCGCCACTTCGTGGAAGTGCAGCCGGAGATGCTGCTCGCCATCGACGAACATGGCGACATCGTCGCCGCCAACCGCTGCGCGCGCGACGTCATCGGGGGCCTGGACGTCCTGCCGCGTTCCGTCAACGAGGTGCTGGAAGTGCGCGCCGAGCGGCTGGTCGATGCGCGCGCGGGACACAATCTGCTGTCCCTGCGCCTGGCCGGCGGCAGCACCTGGCTGCACGCCCGCGTGCGTGCGCCGCTGCGCCAGGCCAGCGCGCGCACACGCGTCAAGGACACGGCCCCCGTGACGGATGGCGTGGCGGCCTGCACGCAGCAGGAGATGGCCGAGCGCACGCGCATCGTCCATGCCATGAACAGCGCCAAATGGCGCCCGCTGCAGGCTGCCGCCATGCTGGGCATCTCGCGCGCCACCCTGTACCGGCGCCTCAAGCAGCTGCACATCGTGCCGCCGCACCGGCAGTAAGCAGCAGAAAAAGCTGAGACTTCCGTCTCAATCGCCGCCATGCTGCGCTGCGGGATGCGGGGCCGGAACGCCAGTGTTACAACATCGTCAGCGGCAACACAGCCGCATCCCATCATAAAGTCAGCAGACTTGGAGGAGACACGATGCAAACCGATATCAACCCGCACGACCTGGCCGTGGCCGGCATCCTGGAACAGCTCGAAGGCAGCCTTCGCGCCAGCGACGGCACGGGCGCCGCACAGCTGTTCGAACCAGACGGCTACTGGCGCGACCTGGTGCTGTTTACCTGGAACCTGAAAACCCTGGAAGGCCGCGAGCAGATCGCCGCCATGCTGGCCGCCCAGCTGGGCGCCGTGCAGCCGGTGTCCATCCGCATCGCCGACGGCGAACATGCGGTGCAAGCCGGCGGCGTGCTGCAAAGCTGGATTACGGTGGAAACGAACGTGGCGCGCGGCGTGGGCTTCATCCGCATCCGCGACGGCAAGATCTGGACCCTGCTTACCACCATGAGCGAATTGAAGGGTTTTGAAGAAGCCAAGGGCGGCCGGCGCCCCATGGGCGCGGAACACGGCGCGCGCACGAATCGCAGCAGCTGGCTGGAGCACCGCGAGCAGGAAGCGGCGGAACTGGGCTACGCGCGCCAGCCCTATTGCGTCATCATCGGCGGCGGCCAGGGCGGCATCGCGCTAGGCGCGCGGCTACGCCAGTTGAACGTCCCCACCATCATCATCGAGAAAAACGCGCGCCCCGGCGACAGTTGGCGCAAGCGCTACAAGTCCTTGTGCCTGCACGACCCCGTCTGGTACGACCACATGCCCTACATCCCCTTCCCGGACAACTGGCCCGTCTTCACGCCCAAGGACAAGGTCGGCGACTGGCTGGAAATGTACACCAAGGTGATGGAGTTGAACTACTGGGGTTCGACGTCATGCGAATCGGCCAGCTTCGACGAAGCCACGGGCGAGTGGACGGTGCAGGTGCTGCGCGACGGCCAGCCAGTCACCCTGAAGCCGAAGCAGCTGGTGCTGGCCACCGGCATGTCGGGCAAGGCGAACATGCCGAAGTTCAAGGGCATGGACGTGTTCCAGGGCGAGCAGCAGCACTCGTCGCAGCATCCGGGACCCGATGCGTACGTGGGCAAGAAAGTCGTGGTGGTGGGCGCCAACAATTCCGCGCACGATATCTGCGCCGCCCTGTGGGAAGCGGGGGTGGACGTGACCATGGTGCAGCGCTCGTCGACGCACATCGTCAAGTCCGATTCCCTGATGGACCTGGCGCTGGGCGACCTGTATTCGGAACGGGCACTGGCCGCCGGCATGACGACGGCCAAGGCCGACCTGACGTTCGCCTCAATCCCGTACAAGATACTGGCCGACTTCCAGAAGCCCGTCTTCAAGGCCATCCGCGAGCGCGACGCGGACTTTTATGCGCGCCTGGAAGAACGGGGCTTCATGCTCGATTTCGGCGACGACGATTCCGGCCTGTTCATGAAATACCTGCGCCGCGGCTCCGGCTACTACATCGACGTGGGCGCCTCCGAGCTGGTCGCCGAGGGCAAGATCAAGCTGAAAAGCGGCGTCGGCGTGCAGGAATTGAAAGCCCGTTCCATCGTGCTGTCCGACGGCACGGAACTGCCGGCCGACCTGGTGGTGTACGCCACCGGCTACGGTTCCATGAATGGCTGGGCGGCCGACCTGATCTCGCCCGAGGTGGCGAATAAAGTGGGCAAGGTGTGGGGACTGGGCTCCGCCACGACGAAGGATCCGGGGCCGTGGGAGGGCGAACAGCGCAATATGTGGAAGCCCACGCAGCAGCAAGCGCTGTGGTTCCACGGCGGTAACCTGCACCAGTCACGCCACTACTCGCAATACCTGTCGCTGCAACTGAAGGCGCGCATGGAGGGATTAACTACCCCCGTGTATGGGAAGCAGGAGGTGCATCACCTGGCGTGATCGTAACCAGCAATCCGTGTAGGTCGGATTAGCGCGGCAAGCGCGTAATCCGACCCACCAATGACAAAAAAATGGCGACGGACCGAAGTCCGCCGCCATTTTGCATCATGCAGCCAACAATTACTGTTTGATCGCTTCGATGGCAAACGTCAGGGTCACATCATCGCTGACAGCTGGCGCATATTTACCGGCGTTGAATTCCGAGCGCTTGATCTTGGCCGTGGCGTTGGCGCCGCAAGCGTCTTTTTTCAGCATCGGGTGCGGTGCGCAGGTGAACGAGGTGACGGTCAGGGTAACTGGCTTGGTCACGCCTTTCAGGGTCAGGTTGCCGTCGACGGACGCCAGCTTGTCGCCGTCAAAATTGAACTTGGTCGATTTGTAGGTGGCGACCGGATACTTGGCCGTGTCGAGGAAATCTTCGCCCTGGATGTGCGAGTTGAACAGGGTCGAACCCGTATCGACGGACTTGGTGTCGATCAGCACTTCGACGGCGCCCGTCTTGGCGGCGCGGTCCAGGGTGACCTTGCCGGTGGTGTTATTGAAACGGCTTTGCTGCGTCGAGAAGCCCATGTGGGTGTACTCGAAACGGGGGAAGGTGTGGCTGCCATCGATGACATAGACTTCAGGAGCGGCAAACGCGGACAGCGAGAAGCCGGCGGCGGCGATAAAAGCGAGCAGTTTTTTCATTGTAGGTTCCTGATAGAAAGTGGAGGATGTCAAAACCGCAAGCAGCTGCAGGCGAATGGCGCATGCGGCTGATTGTCTGGCTTCAGTTGCAACAGATTATGCATGGCATGAAGATCGATGTAAAACGGAAAATATACCTAGTTAGCATCGATAAAATCGATAATACCCGCCAATAAGGTCCGCCACAGCGCCTTCTGTTGCCGATTATTGTCTGCATTGCCAAAAATATCCAGCGTTATCCAGCAACACAGATGAGAATGATTCTTGTTATTATTTGATGGGCTTGCTATCATTGCCGGCTTTGATAACGAGGAAACGCGCGGTGCTTGAACGCTATTACCAGGAATTGCTGCGCTTGATTTCGCGCTCCACCGGCTGCCGCGACAAGGCGCAGGACGTGGTGCAGGAAGCCTACGCCCGCATCCTGGCGCGCAAGCCGCTCGGCGGCGCAGCTCCCCTGCAAGGGGGCATGGCACCCGATAGCGGCCAGCGCGCACTGCTCTACGTGACGGCAAAGAACATCGCCATCGACGAACAGCGCTTGCGCCAGCGCCGCCCCCACGACGACATCGACACACCGCATTTCCAGCTGCGCGCGCCACGCGCCGACGAACCCGAACAACGGCTGCACGACCGGCAAACCATGGAACGCCTGCTGGCCATCATCGAAGCCTTGCCGCCGCGCTGCCGAGAGGCTTTCGCGCTGTACAAATTCGAAGGTATGAGCCAGATCGAGATCGCCGCCCAGATGGACATCTCCGTCAACATGGTGGAAAAACATATCATCAATGGCATGCTCGCCTGTAAAAAAGGCATGCCCGAACGCGATACTGGAAAAGACCGCGCATGAAACCCAACCCGACTCCGGCAGACGACATCGATTTCCAGGCCGCGCAGTGGCTGCTGCGCCACGACGCCGGCCTGGCCGCGCCTGAACTGACGGCGCTGCGGCAATGGCTGGAAGCGGACGCGCGCCACCAGCATGCCTGGGATGCGCTGGCGCGCACCGACGCGCTGCTGGCCAGCCTGCCCGCCCAGCGCGTGGCCGCCTTCAGCCAGCCCGCCCTGCCCTCATCCGCCGCGGCCCCTGTTTCGCTGCTACAGCGATTGGCGCATTTACCGCTGGCGGCGAGCCGGCTGCCGCGCGGCGCGCTGGCCGGCGGCTGCCTGCTGCTGTGCGGCCTGCTGGCCTGGCCGCTGGCCAGCCATCTGCAGCAGCCCGGCTTCCAGCACGATTACAGCACGCTGCGCGGCCAGTTCGCCACGCAAGTCCTGCCCGACGGCAGCCGCATCGAACTCGATAGCGGCAGCGCCGTCGACGTGGCCCTGTACCGCGACAGGCGCACCGTGCGCCTGCTGCGCGGCCAGGCCATGTTCCATGTGCAGGCCGATCCGGCCCGTCCATTCCAGGTGCTGGCGGGGCCGGCCACGGCCACGGTGCTGGGCACGCATTTTTCCGTGCGCCATGTAGGGGCCGCCACGCAAGTCAGCGTGGCGCAAGGCACGGTGCGCGTGGAAGGGGAAGGCGACGCGCGCGCTGAAGTGCTGCAGGCGGGCGACGCTGTCACCGTCACGCCGCAGGGCGTGAAAACGCTGGCCCGGGTCAGCGCGCAAGCGGTGGGCAACTGGCGTGCCGGGCGCCTCGATTTCGAGGACGCGACCCTGGCCGAAGCGCTGGCCGAATTCGAGCGCTATGGCGACACAAACCTCGTGCTCGGCGATCCGGCCCTGGCCGGCCTGCGCCTGAACGGCAGCTTCGACGCGAAGCTGCCGGCGCAATTTGCCGCCGCCCTGCCGTTGGCGCTACCCGTGCGCCTGCTGCGCCAGGACGGCAAGCTGCATATCGTCGCCCGCTGATTGCCGGAACATGCAGCGAAATAAAATCAATCCGCACGTCAGGGTAAATGATACTCATTCGTTTTAACTATGAATGATCACCACATCACCATAGGAAAAACATGCACACGACTCCACCGCGGCATCCCTTGCACGCCCGCCTGTCTCCCCTGTTCCTGGCCATCGGACTGGCCTTCGCCACACCCGCCACGCATGCCGCCACCGCGCCGGTAGCGCAGGTGGAATGGCAGATTCCCGCGCAACCGTTGAACCGCGCGCTGAACGAACTGGCGCGCCAGGCAGGCATGGTGCTGCTGGCCGATGCGCGCCTGACCGAAGGCCGGCACAGCGCCCCGCTGCAAGGCCGGCATTCGCTGCCCGATGCGCTGCGCCAGCTGCTGGCCGGCAGCGGCCTGCAAGCACAGCTGCAGGGCGGCACGACCATCATCATCAGCGCACCCGCGCCTGTCGCCGCCGGCGCGGTGCAGATCGGCACCCTGCGCGTGAATGGCCAGGGCGGCAGCGGCACGTTCGAGGCGGATGACACGGATCCGGCCGACCTGCCCTACCTGACGCCGGCCGCCTCCGTGTACATCGGACGCGAACAGATCGAGCGCTTCCGCGGCACTTCGCCGGCCGATATCTTCAAGGGCGTGGCCGGCGTGCAGGTGGGCGACAGCCGCAACAGCGGCGCCGTCGACGTCAACGTGCGCGGCATGCAGGGCCAGGGCCGCGTGCCCGTGCTGATCGACGGCAGCCTGCAATCGTCGACCGTCTACCGCGGCTACGCGGGCATCGCCGACCGCAGCTACATCGACCCGGACCTGATCAGCGCCATCCGCATCGACAAGGGCCCGAACCTGTCCGCGCAGGGCGCCGGCGCCATCGGCGGCATGGTCAGCATGCAGACCCTGCGCCCGGAAGACATTCTGCTGCCAGGCCAGCGCACGGGCGTACGCCTGCGCGGCGGCATCCAGGACAACAGCGTCACGGCACCCGGCGATTTCGGCAGCGCGCCGCGCACGCACCGCAACAAGCTGGGCGACCCGCGCAGCGGCTTTGGCAGCATCGCCGTGGCGACGCGCCAGGACGACTACGACCTGGTGGCGGCCATCAGCCACCGCAGCATCGGCAATTATTTTTCCGGCACGCGCGGTTTCGAACGCTATCAGCTGCTCAACGAATGGGGCGACGACAATGGCGTGACGCAGTTCTTCAAGCGCGGCGATGAGGTGCTGAACACGGCCAACCGCACCACCTCGGCCCTGCTGAAGGCCAACCTGCGCCTGCCGCACGAACAGAAGCTGGAGCTGGGCTACCGCTATTTCGACAGCAGCTATGGCGAAATCATGCCCTCGCAAATCTACCGCAACAGCACCGGCAGCATCCCCCAGTGGGACCCCAGCCAGGTGCGCACCAACGCGCTGACGGCGCGCTACGAGTGGAAGCCGGAAGGCCAGAACCTCATCGACCTGAAGGCCAACCTGTGGCTGACGGACATGCAGAGCAAGTCGCGCAACGGCGACATCTTCAGCAATCCGCTGGAAGGCAAGGCCAATCCGGGCGACCATGAATGCAAGGAGTGCGTGGAAGTGCTGTACCTGGCGAAGAACCAGGCGCGCCGCGTTGGCGCCGACCTGACGAACACCTCGCGCTTCGCCACCGGCATGGGCGCGCTCAAGCTCGATTACGGCTTGTCCCTGCAGAACGAGGATATCGGTCCGGCCGACAGCGTGCGCATCCTCGATGAAGACTTGAACGCCAATCACACCCTGCGCAACGGCAAGCGCCACGAGCAAAGCGTATTCGCCTCGCTGCAGTGGCAGGCGCGCGACTGGCTGACCGTTGACGCGGGCGGACGCTTCCAGCGCTTCGATACACGCGACCGCAACCGCCGCGCGGAACAGCAGTACCAGCCGCAGGGCTGGCAATGGGTCACCATGTGGGACAAGGACGGCGACCAGCTCGGCGCCGCGAAATGGTACCAGGATGCGCAGGGCCAGTTCACGGCGGCCACCAATCCCGCGCTGGTGGGCGGCATGGTGGAACGCTATGGCGAGGAACCGGCGCCGCTGGACATCTCGCAGGTGGACCAGTGGAGCGGCAACGATTATGTCTTCCGCGACGCCATCCCCGGCCTGTTCAAGTACAGCACGCCGATCCGCCGCAAGGACCACGGTTTCGCGCCCACCTTCGCCCTGACGGCGCGCCTGTCCGACAGCGTCAGCCTGTTCCTGCGCGACGCGCGCGGCCTGCGCATGCCCAGCCTGTACGAATCGACGATGGGCTTTTCCGCCACGTATTCGTCGCCGCTCAAGCCGGAGCGCAGCCATAACCGCGAAGTTGGCGTCAGCCTGGTCAAGGACGGCGTATGGAGCGCCGCCGACAAGCTGCGCCTGCGCGTCGCGTATTTCGACAACGTCACGCATGGCTACATCACGCGCCGCCCGATACCGGACCTGCCGGCCTACGCGCAGAATTTCTCGATGGCGAACACGGACAGATACAGCGTCTCGGGGATCGAACTGCAATCGTCATATGACCGGGGTAGCGTGTTTGCCGATTTTTCCGGCACCTGGAACCGCAAGACCCTGATCTGCGACGCGGCAACCGCAGCCTATCTGCGCAAGGCCAGCAAGTGGCAATCGGATATCTGGAACACGCCAGACTGCTCGCCCATCGGTTTTTCCAGCTCGTATGTCAGCAACCATATCCAGCCCAAGCTGAGCGCCAACCTGACCCTGGGTACGCGCTGGCTGCAGGAAAAGCTCACCGTGGGTACGCGCCTGACCCATGTCGGCCATCCGCTGGCGCGCCAGGACGACAAGGCCGTCTGGCAGTCGTGGACAGGCACCTCGCCGCAAGTGCTGACGCAGGCCTACACCCTGGCTGACCTGTTTGCCAGCTACAAGATCACGCCCAACGCCACCCTGGACGTGGCGGTGGACAACCTGACGGACCGCTACTACCTCGATCCGCTGACCCTGAGCCTGATGCCGGGACCGGGCCGTACGGCGCGCGTCACGCTTGGCCTTCGTTTCTGATTTGATTCATCCTTATAATAGAGAGTAGATATTCCATGCATGCAGCAAGCGACACCAGCAGCACCTTGAACGCCGTTCCGATTAACGCGGCCCCAACCCGCAGCCAGCGCCTGAAAGCCGACACCATGGCCACCCACGAATTGCTGGACCAGCGCATCATGGCCAGCGCACCGTTTTCCAGCCGCGAGAACTATGCGCGCTTTTTGCAGGCGCAATACGCGTTCCTGCGCGACGTCGACGCGCTGTACGACAACGCGCAGCTGGCGGCCCTGCTGCCGGACCTGCAACAGCGCCGCCGCTACGCCAGCATCGCCGCCGACCTGCGCGACCTGGACACCGCGCTGCCGTCCGATGCGGCCACGCCGCCGTTCGACGCGCAGCTGGACCTGGCCACGGCGCTGGGCTGGCTGTATGTGAGCGAAGGCTCGAAGCTGGGCGCGGCCATCCTGTATAAACTGGCCGGCAAGATCGGCCTGGACGAGCATCACGGCGCGCGCCACCTGGCCGGCCATCCTGACGGACGCGCGCGGCACTGGCGCGAATTTACCTCCGTGCTCGATACGGCCATCCTCGATGAGGCGGGTGAAGCGCGCATGATCGACGGCGCGCGCGCCGCCTTCCTGCGCATGCACGGCCACGTGGAGGCCTGCGCCTGATGGAAGAGCCAGTCATCCAGGCCGGCGCGGAAGCGCACACGGCACGCCTGCGCCGCTGGGCCTGGACGGCCGCCGGCATGCTGATGGTGGCGCTGGGCGTGATCGGCGCCCTGCTGCCCGTCATGCCGACGACGATCTTCCTGATCCTGGCGCTGGCCTGCTTCAGCCGCGCCTCGCCGCGCCTGGAGCACTGGCTGCTGCATCACCCCCGCTTTGGCGCGCCCCTGCGGCAGTGGCGCGAACACCGCGCCGTGTCGCGGCGCGGCAAGGCCATGGCCTGCCTGGGCATGGCCATCGGCTTTGTCGCCATGTGCCTCGGCCATCCGCCCTGGTGGGTGATCGCCATGGTGGGCGCGATGGAAATCGCCGTCCTCATCTATCTGCTGCGCCGCCCGGAAGGGCCGGCGCCGACGGCCGCCGCCGACAAGACGCCGCCGACCGACTGGCGCCGTCCGCTGACGATAGCCGCCGTCTTCGCCATGCATGGCGCCCTGCTGGGATGGGCGCTGTACCACCGCGCGCCGGCAGCGCCCGTGCTGGCCATCGTGCCCGACGCCGCGCAACCGGCCATGCTGCTGTTCCTGCCGGCCGCCGCCCCGCCCCGCCCTTTGGAGCAGAATCTTGCTGAACGGGTCAGCGCCGCCGCCGCGCCATCCGCCGCCATTGCCAAAAAGGCAGCGCCGGCAATCCAACAATTGGTACTGCCGCAGCCGGATGCCGCACCCATGCCGCCGCAAGCCGAGGCCGTCGCGGCCTTCGCCGAGGTGCGGCATGCGCCCGTGACACCGGCATCGGCGGCGGCGCCGTCCATCGCGGCGGCGCCGCCCTCGCCCGCCCTGCCGCCCGCGCCGCAGGAGCTGCGCAGCGGCGTATCGAGCTGGGAAGGCAAGGTTTTGGCGCGCATGGAGCGCTTCCGCCGCTACCCGACGGCGTCGCGCGCCAAGCAGGAACAGGGCGTGGTGTATCTGCGCTGCCGCATCGACCGCGATGGCCAGGTGCTGGCCGCCGCCATCGAGCGCAGCTCCGGTTCCGCAGCACTGGATCAGGCAGCGCTCGATACTTTGCAACGGGCCGCGCCACTGCCGCGCATCCCCAAGGAACGGCCGGACCCGCTGGAATTATCGATTCCCGTCGAATTTTCCATTGGCTGATCGCACAAAAACCGCTTTTACTCTCGCCAAACACCCATATAGACATTATTTGCATATTCAAAGCAAGATTCTGTCGTAGGAGTAATAACACGATCGGAGGTATACTACGCAACCGACGTGGCAGGCTGGGCGATTTGGCCCCTGCAAGCAAGCCTGTCACGGTCCAATAAAAAAGGAAACACTGCATGACCACACCACACCGTACGCCGGTGATTCGCATCGATGGCGCAAACAAGACCTTCGCGCTACCCAAAGGCGAACAATTCCACGCGGTCAAATCGGTCACGCTGGAAGTCTATCCCGGTGATATTTTCGGCCTGATCGGCAAGAGCGGCGCCGGCAAATCGACCTTGCTGCGCCTGATTAACCTGCTCGAACGCCCCGACAGCGGCACCATTACCGTGGCCGGGCGCGAATTGACACGCCTGGGCAAGAGCGAATTGCGCGACGCGCGCCAGAACATCGGCATGATTTTCCAGCAATTCAACCTGCTGCAAAACGCCAGCGTGTTCGACAACGTCGCCTTCCCACTGAAAATCCATGGCACGACCAAGGGCGAGCAGATCGCCGCCCGCGTCGAGGAATGTCTGGCGCTGGTGGGCCTGTCCGACAAGCTGCACAGCTATCCGGCACAATTGTCCGGCGGGCAGAAGCAGCGCGTGGCCATTGCCCGCGCCCTGGCCAGCCACCCGGACGTGCTGCTGTGCGACGAGCCGACGTCCGCGCTGGACGCGGAAACCACGCGCGCCCTGCTCGACACCCTGCGCGACATCAATGCGCGCCTGGGAGTGACCATCGTCATCGTCAGCCATGAGCTATCGGTGCTGGGCGCCATCTGCAACCGCGTGGCCGTCGTGGAAAACGGCGCCATCGCCGAACAATTCGATTTGAGCGACACGGCCACCCCGCGCAAGACGGCGCTGGGACGCGAGCTGGCTTATTACGGCACCGAGGCGTTTGAAGCCACCGCATGGAAGGATGCAACACATGTTTGAAGAATCGATCAATAACGTCATCAACCTGCTGCCGGAAATCTGGGTGGCGCTGGGCCAGACCATGACGATGCTGGGCATTGGACTGACCGCCGCCATCCTGATCGGCGGCCCGCTGGGCATCCTGCTGTTTCTCGTCTCGGAAGGCCAGTCGCTGGAAAACCGTCCGCTGTCGACGATCCTCGGCTGGCTGGTGAACACCGTGCGCAGCTTCCCGTTCATCATCCTGCTGGTCGCCCTGACGCCGTTTACGCGCATCATCGCCGGCACCTCGATCGGCCCGCTGGCAGCCAGCGTACCGCTGTCGTTTGCCGCCATTCCCTACCTGGCGCGCCTGGTGGAACAGAACCTGCGCGAAGTGCCGCGCGGCGTGATCGAAGCGGCGCACGCCATGGGCGCGTCGGAAATGCAGATCATCTTCCGCGTGCTGCTGGTGGAGGCGCGCTCCGGCCTGGTGCTGGCCCTGACCGTGCTGTCGATCAGCTTCCTGTCGTATTCGGCCGTGGCCGGCGTGGTGGGCGGCGGCGGTATCGGCGACCTGGCCATCCGCTACGGCTACTACCGCTTCGAGACGGACATCATGGTCGCCACCGTGGCCATCCTGATCGTGCTGGTGCAAACCATCCAGTTCGCCGGCACGCGCATCGCCAAGCGCCTCGACAAACGTTAATTCATATTCAGTATTTCAGTACAAGGAAAAGCATGAACCACATTCGCCGCAACCTGCTCCTGGCCGCCGCCAGCCTGGCCTTCGCCACCGCCGCCCACGCCAAGGACCCGAAAGAACTCGTCATCGGCACCAGCTCCGGCCCGTATTCGGACCAGCTGAAGCTGGGCATCAAGCCTATCCTGGAAAAACAGGGCTACAAGGTCAAGATCGTGGAATTCAACGACTACGTGCAGCCGAACTACGCGCTGGCCGAAGGTTCGCTGGACGCCAACGTATTCCAGCACATCGTCTATCTGACCAAGTTCGCCACCGATAACAAGCTGCCACTGAGCTCATTGATCACCGTGCCGACCATGCCGATCGGCCTGTACGGCGGCAAGCAAAAGTCCTTGGCCGACGTGAAGAACGGCGCCACCATCACCATGCCGAACGATCCGACCAACCAGGCGCGCGCGCTGGTGATGCTGGCCAAGATGGGCTGGATCAAGCTCAAACCGAACGTCGATCCGCTGCGCGCTTCAGAGCGCGACGTGCTGGAAAACCCGAAGAAGCTGAAACTGGTGCCGCTGGAAGCGGCGCAGCTGCCACGTTCGCTGGCCGACGCCGACTACGCTTTTGTCAACGGTAACTTCGCCCTGGCCGCCGGCATGAAGCTGACGTCGGCCCTCGCCGTGGAAAAGATCTCGGACAGCTACATCAACCTGGTCGCCATCCGCACGGCCGACAAGGCCAAGCCATGGGTCAAGGACCTGGAAGCGGCCTACCGCTCGCGCGCCTTCCTCGACGCGACGAACAAATACCTGGCCGGCTACGAAAAGACGGACTACCAGCTGGCGCTGGAAAAGACGCTGAAAAAATAAAGCAAAGCGCTGCACGCAAAAAAACGGCCAGGTTCACACCTGGCCGTTTTTTTATTGCCCGCGCCGCGTGGACGCCGTCATTCCATGCTTAGAAACGGTAACCCACACCGACGCCGATCAGGAGCGGATCCACCTTGACTTCGCTGATCTTGGCGCCACCGGCCAATACGTCGCTGCGGATCTGCACTTTCTTGATGTCGAAGTTCAAGGACCAGTTTTTGTCCAGTTTGTAATCGACACCGGCTTGCAGCGAGAAGCCCCAGCTGTCATGTTCCAGGCGGCCGGCGCCGTTCAGCAATTTCACGTCCGAGATATTCGTGTAGTTCACGCCCGCACCCACGTATGGGCTGAACTGTTTTTCAGGCATGAAGTGGTATTGCAGCGACAGGGTCGGCGGCAAATGCTTGAAGCTGCCGATCTTCGTGCCGGACAAGGTGACGTCATGCTTTTGCGGATACGTCAGGATCAGCTCGGCAGCGATATTTGGCGTGAAGAAGTAGGAAATATCGATTTCAGGAATCGTCTTGCTGCTGACGTGAATCAGGTCGGATGCGCCGACGCCACCAACGGGAGCAGATTTGTTGGCCGGATCGATATGCACGGCGCGCGCACGGACCAGCCATGGGCTTTCCTGTGCCATTGCGTTGCCGGCGAATGCGCCGATGGCGGCCAGGACGATTGCTGCTGCAGTTGCGGACTTTTTCATTTTATTTCCCTCTGTCGTTAATGTCGTTAAGTAACGCTGCGAAGTCTAAGAGTGCAGTGCAACAAAAACTTTGATCCACATCAAATAGTGCTAGATGGCATCATCAGAGGGATTTTTTCCTTTGCCCAGGTCAAGAAAATGCGGCAGCGCAGCGCACGCATACGTATCAATGCACGCCGTCAAACAGGCTGGCGACCCAGTCGGCAAACACACGCACACGGGGCGACAATTGCCGGTGGTGGGGATACAGCACGGACACGGGCAGCGGGTCGGGACGCAAGTCCCGCAGCACTTCCACCAGGTCGCCGTCCGCCAGCGCCCGCTCCAGATGGTAGCGGGGCGCCTGGATCAAGCCCATGCCCGCGCGGCAACAGGCGTGGTATGCGTCCGCACTGTTGACGGACACGGTGCCCGGCAAGGCCACGCTGTGCCGCTGCCCGCCCACCTTGAAATCGAAGGGCCAGACCTTGCCCGTCTGGGCGGAAAAGAAATTGACGGCGCGGTGGCCATCCAGTTGCGCCAGAGTCTCCGGCGTGCCGTGCGCGGCCAGGTAGGCGGGGCTGGCGCACGTCACCTGCTCCAGCAGCGCCACGCGGCGCGCCACCATGGACGAATCGCCCAGCTCGCCCACGCGCAGCACGCAATCGACGCCTTCGCGCACCAGGTCGACGAGGCGGTCGCCCATACCGATTTCCAGTTCGATCAGCGGATAGCGGGCGCAGAACTGGTCCAGCACGGGCATGACGAAATGCATGGCCAGGGTCGCGTGCAGGTCGATGCGCAGCTTGCCGGCCGGCTGCTGGGCCGCCGAACTGAACACGGCTTCCGTTTCTTCCAGGTCCGCCAGCAGGCGCACGCAGCGCTGGTAATACGCCTCGCCATCGGGCGTGGGCGTCACTTGCCGCGTGGTCCGCTGCAGCAGGCGCACGCGCAGCCGCGCTTCAAGCTGCTTGATCGCATGCGTGACGGTCGCCTTCGGGTAGCCAAGGTCATGCGCCGCCTGGGTGAAACTGCGCAGTTCGACGATGCGGGTAAAAATGCGCATCGCATCAAATCGGTCCATCTTCCTGCCCCATTGTTATTCCTTGCTGCACAGTGTAGCGATATCACCGTTGGTTTTGCAATTGCAACGCAAGATGCGTGCAACGCAATCGACGCTTGCGCCGATGTCACTGGTCTGCCGGCCGGCTAGCCAGCATAATATTTCCACTCCGCACAATACAAATGAGAATAGTAATGATTATCATTTGCGATATAATGCACTACCTCGCTCAAGCGACTACAAAAAGGAATGGGAGACATGGATATATTGAGGGAACTGCGTGAATCGGGCTTGAAAGTAACCATCCCCCGCTTGCGGATTCTGCAGCTGTTTCAAGAAGGCACGATCAAGCACCTGAGTGCGGACGATGTCTACAAACTCTTGCTGGCCGAAAAAATCGACGTGGGCCTGGCCACCATCTACCGCGTGCTGATGCAGTTTGCCGAAGCGGGCATTTTGTTTCGCCGGCACTTCGAATCGGGCCACGCCGTGTTCGAACTGAACGAAGGCCAGCACCACGACCACCTGGTCTGCACGGGCTGCGGCAAGGTCGATGAATTCGTCGACGAAGGCATTGAGCTGCGCCAGAACGAGATCGCCGCAGAGCGGGGCTTCGTGCTGCACGAGCACGCGCTGTCGCTGTACGGCACCTGCGCCGAGTGCACGGCGAAGAAAGTCCCGCCGCGCAAAGCGTCCTGAGGCAGCGCGCAGCGTAGCGCCTGGCAAGCCACCTGCGCTACACTGCGTGCCGCAGCTCAGCTCAACAAAGGACCAGCATGTACATCGGAGAAATCGCCCGCCTGGCGGGCACCTCGCCCAAGGCCTTGCGCCACTATGAAGCGCTGGGCTTGCTGGGCGACGTGCGCCGCTCGGGCGCCTACCGCGTCTACACGCAGCAAGACCTGGCGCAAGTGAGGCTGATACGCCAGGCGCAGGCCCTGGGCTTCCGCCTGGCCGAACTGCTGCCCATCCTGGCCGGCGACGATACCGACTGGGCCGCCCTGTCGCAGCACATCGCCGCCAAGCGCGCACAGGTGCGGCAGGATATCGCCCGCCTGCGCCAGATCGATGCGCAATTGGCCGACATCGACACGGAAATCCGCGACTGCCTGGCGCAGCAGCGTCTGCAAGAGGCCGCTTGACTCTGCCCCCAGGGGCAGGCTTTAGCATGCAAGCTCTTCTTTAACGGACAGCCTGCATCATGACCAAGACGACACCCAAGCGCATTTTGATACTCCTCGGCCACCCGTCGGGCGACAGCTTTTGCGCCGCCCTGGCCGAAGCCTACGCCGCCACGGCCCGCAGCGAAGGCCACACTGTGCGCGAACTGCGCCTGGGCCAGCTGGACTTCGATCCCATCCTGCACGAAGGCTACCGCCAGGTGCAGCCGCTGGAAGCGGACTTGCTGGCGGCGCAGGAAGCCATCAGCTGGGCCGAACACCTGGTGTTCGCCTACCCGATCTGGTGGGGCGGCGCACCGGCCCTGCTGAAGGGCTTTGTCGACCGCGTCTTCCTGCCCGGCTACGCTTTCAAGTACCGGCCCGGCAAGGCTTTCCCGGCGCAACTGCTGAAAGGCCGCACGGCCCAGCTGCTGGTGACGATGGATACGCCGCCCTGGTATTTCCGCTGGGTCTACCGCATGCCCGGCATCCACCAGCTGCGCAAGACGACGCTCGAGTTTTGCGGCGTCCAGCCCGTCAGGGTGGCCAGCTTCGGCCCCATCCTCAATTCCACCGAGCCGCAGCGCGCGCGCTGGCTGGCGCAGGCACAGGTGCTGGCCCGGCGCCTGTAAGTTGCTTGCCATGCAGCCATCTTGCATACGGTTTTGACAAGCTGGTAATCAAGCCGTCATATTCCAAGACTACCATGATGATATTGCCTGTTTGTCAGTCGCCTTGCCGTCGCGACAACAAGGGTCCGATCGTCATGTAAAGGTAGCCGCTGTGGAGTTCAACGCTTCTCGATTGCATCTTCCCCGTTATCGCACGTCCGTGGCGTCCGACCTGTGCATCCCCACGGAATCCGTGCAGGCCGACGCCAGCAACTTCGCCGTGCTGGAATTGTTCACGGAACGGCGCGACATGATGAGCCTGCCCGTCACGGAGCAGCAGAAGCCCATCGGCCTGATCAGCCGCAACATCTTCATGTCGCAGATGTCCAAGCCCTTCTATCACGAGGTGTACGGCAAGAAGAGCTGCATCGCCTTCATGGACAAGGAACCGCTGATCGTCGATGGCGCCATGAGCATCGAAGACCTCACCTTCCGCGCCGTGGAAGCGGGCGAAAAGGCGCTGGCCGACGGCTTCATCATCACTTCCGATGGCGCGCTGGCCGGGGTGGGCTTCGGCTTGCAGCTGATGAACGTGGTGGCCACCATGCAGGCGGAAAAGAACCGGCAAATCATGCACAGCATCGATTACGCCAGCGTGATCCAGCGCGCCCTGCTGCGCACCTCCGATGCGGAATTGCGCGCCACCCTGCCCGACGCGCACCTGGAATGGCAGCCGCGCGACGTCGTCGGCGGCGATTTTTACTTTTTCGAGCGCCACGCGGGCGGCTGGTTCGCCGCCATCGCCGACTGCACCGGCCACGGCGTGCCGGGCGCCTTCATGACCCTGATCGCCTCGTCGGCCCTGAGCCAGGCCTTGCGCGAGCTGGGGCCGCACGATCCGGCCGCCCTGATCGGCGCCGTCAGCCGCGCCATCAAGACCTTGCTGGGCCAGGACGGCGCCGGCAGCGGTGAAGCCACCGGCCACGCCGGCTCGAACGACGGTATGGATTGCGCCTTCCTGTGCTACGACACGGCCAGCGCCAGCCTGCGTTTCGCGGGCGCGAAACTGGCGCTGCATGTGGTCGCGCCGGGCGAAGAGAGCGTGCGCGCCATCGACGGCGCGCGCATGGGCGTGGGCTATGTCGACACGCCAGCCGACTACTGCTGGCACAACGAGACGCTCGCCATTCCCGCCGGCAGCCTGCTGTTCCTCACCACCGACGGCTTGCTCGACCAGATCGGCGGCGCGCGCGACATCGCCTACGGCAAGCGGCGCATGCGCGAGCAATTGCTGGCGCGGCGCGACGCTTCCGCCGGCGACGTGGCGGCGGCGCTGCTGCAGGACAGCGCCGCATGGCAAGGCAAGCAGCCGCGCCGCGACGACCTGACCTTTTTCTGTTTCCGCCTGTAGTTTTGGCGCCATCGAGCCACCTTATCAACAAGAAACCGGGTCACCGGCTAGCCAGGAGCACGGACGTGCTGTACGAAGAATTCAACGAGTTTTGGGATGTGGCGCGCAAGCGCAACATCATCTTTTTTTACGTGGGCTATTTCTCGCAGCACGTGGTGAATGCCATTTCCGAAACCATCAAGGCGCGCCTCGATACGGCCGGCGCTGCCGGGCCCACGCGGCGGCGCATCTTTTCCTCGTTCATCGAGATGTCGCAAAACATCATGCATTATTCCGCCGACAGCCTGACGCCCGATGCGCAGCTGGACCAGCAGATGCGGCGCGGCTCGTTCTGCATCGGCACGCGCGGCGACAGCTTTTTCCTGCTGTGCGCCAACCCCGTCTCGACGGACAACGTGGCGCAGATCCGCGCCCGGCTGGAGCCGCTGCACACCATGACGATGGAGGAAATCCGCCTGGCGTATAAAAAGGCCCTGCGCGAGGAAGCGCCCGCCGACAGCAAGGGCGCGGGCCTGGGTTTCCTCACCATGGCGCGCGACGCCAGCGAGCCGCTGGAATTCGAATTCGTCCAGGATCCCCAGGAACCGGGCCACACCATCTTCTGCATCAAAGCCATCATTTGAAAGAGCCGACTCAGGAAAGCATATGCAATTACCGTCACCACTGTTCATCGCCGCGACCCCGAGTTCGCCCGAAATCGACTTCCGTTTCGAGCAGCACACCCTGTCGATCAAGGGCGAGTCGTACCCGGAAAACGCGGCCGCCTTCTATGGCCCGCTGATCGCCGCCGTGCGCGCCTACCTGGAAGGCTGCCGCGAAGCAGCCATCACCGTCAACGTCTCGCTGGCCTACTTCAACAGCTCCAGCACGAAGATGCTGTTTACCCTGTTCGACACCCTGAATCAGGCGGCCGTGGACGGCAACCAGGTGCGCCTGAACTGGTATCACGACGAGGACGACGACACCATCCTGGAATTCGGCCAGGAGCTGCAGCAGGACTTCACTGCGCTGGACTTCCGCGACCATCCCGTGCAGGGCAGTTAGGACATGCGCGCCGCCATCTCCGAGTCCGGACTGGAGCCCGACCTGTTCACCGTGGAAGCGGCGGCGCTGGCTGCCGCGCGCCGCATGCATGCCAACGCCAGCGCGTCGAGCGCGGAACAGCGGCGCGTGCTCGGTGAACTGATCAATCACTACGAGCGGCTGATGCGCGAGACGCGGCGCCTGATCGGCCGCAGCGACCGCGCCGAGCGCGACATGCATCTGCTGAACCGGCAATTGCAAACCCTGGCCGGCCAGCTCGAATACCGCGCCACGCACGACCCGCTGACGGGCGCCCTGAATCGCGGCGCCGTGATCGACCACGCCTCGCGCTGCCTGGCGCAGGGCGACATGGCGCTGATCGTGCTCGACATCGACCTGTTCAAGCAGGTCAACGACGATTTCGGCCACCCTGCCGGCGACGGCGTGATCCAGGCCGTGGTCGACTGCCTGAAAGGATTGCTGGGACAGGAGACGGCCATCGGCCGGGTCGGCGGCGAAGAGTTTTCCGTGGTCTGGCCCACCTCCTCGCGCGACGACGCAGCGCAAGTGGCGCAGCGCATCTGCGAGACTGTCGGCCGCCAGCGCCATGCCGCGCCCATCACGCGCGCCATCACCATCAGCGTGGGCCTGAGCTGGAACCGCGCCGGCACGGCATTTGAAACGGCCTACAGCCACGCGGACCAGGCCCTGTACCAGGCCAAACGCGAAGGACGCAATTGCGTGCGCCAGTGGCTGGAAAGCTGAAGCGGCCCTTAGCGGATATGTTCGCGCGCCATGCTGCCGTCGCGGCGCATGGCCGCCGCCGCCCGCTGCATGGCCAATGCCTGCGTCTCGGGCAATTGCCTGTTGCAGGCGAGGTAAGTCTGCACCCGGTTGAAGGTCAGCAGCGGCACCACCTTACCCTCCCACTCCTTGCCGGCAAACGGCTTGCTGCCCACCGCCATGCCGACGGCCCACAAGTCGATGCGTCCGAGCAGCAGCTTTTGCGGATTGAGCCACTCCTGCGTCACGGGCGCCACGTTCAGGCCGCGCTGGCGCAGGTAATCGTCGCGCGCGTCGCCGAGCACCGTGCCGATTACCAGGCCGCGCGCATCGGCCAGCGTGCGCAACGCCAGGTGCCGTTCGGCCAGGCCGTAGAGTATCCATTCGGCTTCGTTGAGGGGACCGATCCAGCGAAATTGCGCTTCGCGCTCCTGCGTGCGGCTGGTGGAAAAGATGCAGGTATCACGCTCGCGCAGCGCCTGCGCATACGCGCGCTTCCACGGCAGCAGCTCGATGCTGTAGGAAAGGCCCGCGCGCGCCATGATGTCGCGCACCTTGAGCGTTTCACGTCCCACGACGACATTGCCTTCCATCATGCTCGACGGCGGCAAATGCTCGCCGACGATGCGCACGTCCGCCGCCGCGGCCAGCGCCGGCATCAGCAGCGCCACTGCCAGCAGCCGTGCCATGCTTGCTTGTTTCATGCTTGCTTTCATCTGCCACAGGGGATACAAGCCGATGTTACCATCGGCTCACCCTGGCATTGCCGGATATTGTCAATTTCGGGACATACTTTCCACAACGTGGCAACAGGCCAACGCCAGCGGATGATGATGCAAGGGAGGAGGAGAGAGAAATGATTGGCGGAAAACAGTAGGAGTCGAACCTACGGGAGAACGTCTGACGCCCTCCACCGGGTTTGAAGCCCGGCCACATCACCGGATGAGTGTGCTTTCCGCGGTACCTGAACTAGTACTTAGCTCTTGGGCAAGGCTGTGGTGTAGGACCACAACGCTTGCGGGCGTAATAGATGCCCATTGCCAACACGGCGAGTATAACCGACGCGGTCAAAAAATTCCAAAACCTGGATCGCCCGCTTGCGGCCCAGGCCGCTGGCGTCGCGGAAGGTGGCCGCGCCCACGGCGCCATTACCGGCCGGCAAGCCTGCATCCCCTTCCGCCTTGTGCGCCAATTCCCGCACCAGCTGCGCCAGCTCGGCCAGCGCCGCCTGGTGATAAAACAGGTCGTGCACCACCTGGCTGATCTGCCCTGCCTTGGCAAGTTTGCGCAACAGCCGGCGCGTTTCATCCTCGGCCAGGCCGAAGCCGCGCGCCAGGTCGCGCGTCCATGGGGGATCGGATCGTCCCTGCTCCAGGGCGGCCAGCAAGGGCTCGGCCACCGCCTGCTCCTGCGGCGTCAGTTCCACGCTGTGCGTCGGCAAGTGCAGGCTGGCGCCGCGCGCAAGCACCTCGCCGCGCGCCAGCAAGCCTTCGATCAGGTGGCTCCACAAGGCGTCTTCCATCTCCGCGTCGACGATGCGTTTCAAACGCCACAGTTCCGGCCCCGCCTCATCTGGCGCGCGCGCGTGGAAGACGGCCAGGGCGGCCAGCACCCGCTCTTCCAGCGCCAGCAACGCCGGCGGCGCCACCAGCAGGGCGTCGCCACCGCGCAGGGCGATACGCCGCGTGTCGGGCGGCAGCGCCAGGGCGTCCGCCGGCAACAAGGACAGGCGCACCAGCAGCGATTCGCGCAAGCCCAGCGGGCCTTGCGCCAGCAGGGCCGCATAGTCGCCGTGCGCGACAAACGCGGCCAGCGCATCGAGCCAGGCCAGCCTGGCCGGGCTGCGCCGCTTGCGCGCAGGTCCGAACGGATCGAGTACCATGCCGCCGCCCACCGTTTGCGTCGCCTGCGCGTTGCGCACGACGAAACGGTCGCCCGGCACGCCGTGCATGGGAGACTCGAATACCAGTTGTACCCTGCCCGTCTGTCCCGGCGACAGGGTTTCGCCATCAAGCATGACGGCGCGCGCCAGCTGGTGCGCCGCGCCCAGGTGCACGTGCAGCGGCGACCAGGCTTTCAGGTGTACTCCCGCGTCGGGCAGCAGGGTCAGTTCCACGTCGAGGCGCTCGGCACACTGCGCCAGCTCGGGCGCGACGATCCAGTTGCCCCGCTCGATGCGCTCGCGGTCGATGCCTGCCAGGTTCAGCGCCAATCTCTGGCCCGCCATGCCCGTCCCGGCTGCGCGGTTCTGCGCATGGATGCTGCGCACCCGCGCTTGCGCGCCACCGGGCGCCAGTTGCAGCATGTCGCCCACTTGCACCCGTCCCGCCAGCGCCGTGCCGGTGACGATGGTGCCCTGTCCCGACAAGGTGAACACCCGGTCCACGCCGAGACGGAACAAACGCCGCTCGTCACGCTGCGGCAGGCTGCGCGCCGCTTGCGTCAGGTGCGCCAGCAAAGCGGCCACACCGGCATCGTTGTCGCGATTGGCGGCCGTGGGGAAAATCGGGCTGCCCGCCAGCGGCGTGCCGGCCAGCAGCACTTCGATATCCGCTTCCACCTGCGCCACACGGGCGCCATCGGCGCGGTCGATCTTCGTCAGCGCCACGGCGCCCTGCGTCACGCCCAGCAGCTGCAAGATGGCCAGGTGCTCGTGCGTCTGCGGCATGATGCCGTCATCGGCCGCCACCACCAGCAGGGCGAAGTCGATGCCCGTCACGCCGGAGGCCATGGTGCGGATGAATTTTTCGTGGCCAGGCACGTCGATCACGCCCAGCACCGTGCCGTCCGCCAGCGGCAGATAGGCGTAACCGAGTTCTATCGAAATGCCGCGCGCCTGCTCTTCCTTCAGGCGGTCCGTGTGCACGCCCGTCAGCGCGCGCGTCAGCGTCGTCTTGCCATGGTCGATATGGCCTGCGGTGCCGACGATCATGCGGACAACCCTGCAAGCTGCGCGATGAAGGCCGTCTCGTGCGCCGCTTCCAGGCAGCGCAAGTCGAGCCATAGCGTATCTTGCCCGATGCGCCCGATCACGGGGCACGGCAAGGCGCGCAAACGCTGCTCCAGCACGCCCAGCGGATTGCTCAGGCGCGAACCGGGCGCGCTGCGGATGGCCAGGCCAAAGCTGGGCAGCTGGTCGACGGGCAAGGCGCCGCTGCCGATCTGGCTTTTCATGGCTTCGGCAGTAACCATATAGGTGGCGCCGAGTACGCTTTGCAACAGCGGCAGCAGGGTTTGCGCCTGCGCGCGCATGGCGGCGGCGGGACGCGTCAAGAGGCGCAAGGTGGTCAGGCGTTCGGCCAGCAAGTCCGGCGCTCGATACAGCTGCAATACGGGTTCCAAGGCGGCCAGCGTCAGCTTGCCGACCCGCAGCGCGCGTTTCAAGGGGTTCCGCTTGATCTTTGCGATCAGGTCGGCGCGCCCGACGATCACGCCGCATTGGGGGCCACCGAGCAGCTTGTCGCCGCTGAAGGTGACCAGGTCGGCCCCCGCTGCTATGGTTTCGCGCACCGTCGTTTCATGCGGCAGGCCGTATTGCGCCAGGTCGACCAGGGTCCCGCTGCCCAGGTCCACGGCGGTCGGCACATGGTGTTTTGCCGCCAGCGGCACCAGTTCGTCGAGCTCCACGCTCTTGGTAAAGCCGGTGATCGCGTAATTGCTGCAATGGACCTTCATCAGCAGGCTGGTGTGCTCGTTGATCCCGTTCGCGTAATCGGCCAGGTGCGTGCGGTTGGTGCTGCCCACTTCGCGCAGCACGGCGCCGGCGCGCGTCATGACGTCGGGGATGCGGAAGGCGCCGCCGATTTCCACGAGTTCGCCGCGCGAGACGATGACTTCCCTGTTCTGCGCCAGGGTGTTCAGCATCAGCAGCACGGCGGCCGCATTGTTGTTGACGACGGTGGCCGCTTCGGCCCCCGTCAATTCGCGCAACAGTTCCTCGACGAGGTCGTCGCGGTCGCCGCGCTTGCCCGTTTCCAGGTCGAATTCCAGGTTCATCGGCCACTGCAGCGCTTCCACCACGGCTTGCACGGCGGCGTCGGGCAGCAGCGCGCGGCCCAGGTTCGTGTGCAGCACGGTGCCCGTCAGGTTGAACACGGCGCGCAGTTGCGAGCGCGATTGCGATTGCAGCCGTTCTTCCATGTGCGCGGCGATGGCGGCAATCGACGCGCCCTCTTCGCACACGGCACCGGCCAGCATGGCCGTGCGCAATTCGGCCAGCACGGCGCGCGCACAGGCCAGCGTCTGCACGCGGCCATGGTGCGCAATCAGGGCCAGGCAAGCCGTGTCTCCCAGGATGCGGTCTACCGATGGCAGGCGCACGGTTTGCCCCGTCGTCATGACTGCTGGCCCTCGCTGCTGTCGCTCTTCCCCAGCCACAGCAGCGGATTGCCGCTGGCGCGCTGGTAGCCCGCTTCGCCCACCAGCAGGTCGAGCATCAGGCTGGCCAGGTCGTCGGCCAGCGGTTCGACGTTGTAATCGTGTTCCTGGTTGAAGACCTTGCGGTAGGTGTGGCAGTCGTCGCAGGTTTCCGCGCGCGCCACCTTCTTCGGATCGTTCGCCTTGTTGGGCAATTTGTCGTCCTTTGCCGTCACGGGGTCGAACGGCGCGGCGTCGGCAGCGTCCAGGCCCTGGTAGGCGATCTTGCCATTCTGTTCGCAGGTCGAGCACTTCACGCGCACCATATGCCATTCGCTTTCGCAGATGCCGCAGTGCAGGTAGCGGTAGCCCTGCGACCCGCCGCCGATGCGGATCACGCTGGCGACGGGGTGCGAACCGCAGACGGGGCACAGGGCGCCCGTTTCCAGGTCCGGCACGCGCGCGGCGCGCAATTCGCTGGCCGACACCGACCATAAAATTTGCAGGGCGGCCGCGACGAACGGCGCATGCATGGGATTGAGGTTGTCGCCGTTTTCATCGAGCACGGCATCGGCGCAGGCGTCCAGCGCAGAGGCATCGAGCGCGCGCAACTGGGCCAGCACCTGCGTCAGGCCGCCGGACAATGCCGGCTGGCTTGTCGCCGTGGCGGCCAGTTCATCGAGCAGGCTGGCAAAGATGTCGCGCCAGACGGGCGGACGGGCGCCGCTGACGGGCAGCACGGGCATGCGGTGCTGGATGGCGCGGCGCAGCGCGTCCGGGTCGGCGGCAGGCACGGCGCCGGGCGCCAGTGTTCCCACCACGGCGGCCTGCGCATCGGCCAGCGCGGCCATCAGCACCAGGTAGCCCTGCATGCCCGCATCGACGGGAATGCCCTTGATGTTTCCTTGCGCCAGTTCGCGCAAGCGCAAGGCGCGCGCCTTGAACAGGCTGTCAGGCTGCGGCAGCAGCAGGCGCGGAATCGCGTTGTGGTCCAGGCCTTCGATTTCGCCTGGCTGAAGAATGCGTTGTACCAATGGAGTTTCCCATCAAAAAAGGGGCTGTAAAGTATTCTAATCGATAAAAAGAAAGGGGTCAGTCCTGGGACTGACCCCGGGTAATGCCGGTGTCATCAATATCAAGAACTTAGTCTTTTGTATTGCGAATGACCGCCTCAAACCACTTCGGATGGTGCTTGCGCGCCCAGCCGTAGGTGACGGTGCCGCGCACCATGGCGCCGATCGAACCCTTGACCCACAGGGCCGCATAGATGTGCACGATGATGGAGCAGATGATGCCGAACGCGCACACGGCATGCAGCAAGGCGGCCGCGCGGATGACGGGAATCGGGAAATAGAACGCAAAGTACGCGCGCCAGATCACGATGCCCGACAGCAGCAAGCCCACCATGCAAGCGAGCAGCACGAAGAACAGGATCTTCTGGCCGGCATTGTATTTACCGATCTTCGGAAGCTTTTCTTCGCGGTTGTTGAGCACGTCGTCCATCTGTTTCAGCCACTGCTTGTCGCCGTCCTCGAACTTGTTGTGGTGCCAGAAACGCACCACGAGGATCGCGAACGAGACAAACATCACCAGGCCGGCAAACGGATGCAGGATGCGCGTCCATTGCCCGCCGCCGAACAGGTTCGCCAGCCACGCCATCGAGGGATGGAACATGGCCAGGCCGGACAGCGCCAGCATGACGAAGGTGATGGCGGTCACCCAGTGATTCGTGCGCTCGTTCGGGTCGTAGCGCTGGATCAGCGGGTTGCCATCCTTGTCGCGCAGCTTTCCATCATGCAGATCACTGTGGCTCATGGTCTTCCTCCCGGATGCGCTTGGCCTCTTCCAGCGCCTCGTGCTCTTCGTCCTTGCTCACTTCGTTCGGACCGACACGCGTGTAATGGAAGAAGCCTGCCAGGGCCGTGGCGGCCATGCCGGCCACCGCGAGCGGCTTGGACCAGCCCTTCCAGAAGCCCACCATCGGGCTGATGCGCGGACGTTCCGGCAAGTTCGAATACAGCTTCGGCTTGTCGGCATGGTGCAGCACGTACATCACGTGCGTGCCGCCCACGCCCAGCGGGTCGTACAGGCCCGCATTCTCGAAACCGCGCGACTTCAGGTCGACGATGCGCTCTTCCGCATGCACCTTCATGTCTTCCTTGGTGCCGAAAACGATGGCGCCCGTCGGGCAGGTTTTCACGCAAGCCGGTTCCTGGCCCACGGCCACGCGGTCCGAGCAGAGCGTGCACTTGTAGGCGCGGTCGTCCTTTTTCGAAATGCGGGGCACGTCGAAAGGACAGCCGGCCACGCAGTAGCCGCAGCCGATGCAGTTTTCCTGGTGGAAATCGACGATGCCGTTCGTGTACTGCACGATGGCGCCCGGCGCCGGACAGGCTTTCAGACAGCCCGGGTCCTCGCAGTGCATGCAGCCATCCTTGCGGATCAGCCACTCGAGGTTGCCGTCGTTGTTTTCGTGTTCGGCAAAACGCATCACCGTCCACGATTGCGGCGTCAGGTCCGTCGGATTGTCATAGGTGCCATGGTTTTCGCCGACTTCATCGCGCAAGTCGTTCCATTCCATGCACGCCGTCTGGCAAGCCTTGCAGCCGATGCATTTCGACACATCGATCAGCTTGGCCACGGTGCCCGTCACCGGGCTGCGCGCTTGCGGCGGCGTTACCGTGGTAGCCGACAGGCGCCGGATATCTAAGGATTGCAGTGCCATTATTGAGCTCCCATCATGCTTTTTCCACCTTCACGAGGAAGGACTTGAATTCCGGCGTTTGCGAATTCGCATCCCCCACGCCCGGTGTCAGGGTATTGATCAGATACCCCGGCTTGGCCACGCCCGTAAAGCCCCAGTGCAGCGGCAGGCCCACGGTATGCACCGGCTTGCCCTCGATCATCAAAGCCTTGATGCGCTTGGTGACGACGGCCTTGGCGATGATGTGTCCCCGCTTGGAACTGACGCGCACTTCCCCTCCGGCAACCACGCCGATGCTCTTGGCCAATTCTTCGCCGATTTCAACGAATTGCTGCGGCTGGATGATGGCATTCAGGCGTGCATGCTTGGTCCAGTAATGGAAATGCTCGGTCAGGCGGTAGCTGGTGGCCACATGCGGATATTCCTCGTGCGTACCGAACATTTTCCGGTCATCGGCGAACACGCGCGCGGCCGGATTGCTGGTCGCCTGCGGGTTTTTCGGATGCATGGGGTTGTAGCCCAGCGGATTTTCGAATGGCTCGTAATGCTCGGGGAACGGCCCTTCGGCCATGGCGCCACGCGCAAAGAAGCGCGCCACGCCCTCGCCCAGCATGATGAACGGACCCATGCCGTTTTCCGGCGGTTCGTCGACCTTGAAGTCGGGAATATCGGCCCCGCTCCAGTTCGTGCCATTCCACTCGATGAGCTTGCGGGTCGGATCGAAAGGCTTGCCCTTCAAGTCGCACGAGGCGCGGTTGTACAGCACGCGGCGGTTGGCCGGCCAGGCCCAGGCCCAGCCCAACGTCTGGCCGATGCCGGTCGGGTCGCTATTGTCGCGCCGTCCCATCTGGTTGCCCGCCTGCGTCCAGCTGCCGGCGAAGATCCAGCAACCGCTGGTGGTCGTGCCATCGTCGCGCAATTGCGCAAACGAAGCCAGCTGCTCGCCCTTTTTCACCAACAGCTTGGTCGCGTCCTTCGGATCGTACAGGTCGGCCAGCGCACGGCCGTTGAATTCGCGGGCGATTTCTTCCGGCTGCGGATTATGCGGCTGCGCATAATTCCACGTCAGGTTGACGATAGGATCGGGGAACTTGCCGCCCTCCTTCTGGTACATGCTGCGCATGCGCAGGAACAGGCCGGACATGATCTCCAGGTCGCTGCGCGCCTGGCCCGGCGGTTCGGCCGCCTGCCAGTGCCATTGCAGCACGCGCGAAGAGCTCACCAGCGAACCGCGTTCTTCGGCAAAGCAGCTGGTCGGCAGGCGGAACACTTCCGTCATGATCTTGGTGGGATCGACTTCGTGGTACTGCCCGTGCGCCTTCCAGAATTCGCCCGTTTCCACGGCCAGCGGATCCATGATGACGAGGAACTTCAGCTTCGACAGCGCTTCCGTGACCTTCTGCTTGTTCGGCGCGGACGCCAGCACATTGAAGCCCTGGCAGATATAGCCCGTCATCTTGCCTTGGTGCATGTTCTCGATGGCTTGCATCAAGTCATACGGTTTGTCGAGTTTCGGCAGGTAGTCGAAGGCGTAGTTGTTCTCGGCCGTGGCGAAATCACCCCACCACGTCTTCATGAAACTGACGTGGAATTTGCGGTAATTGCTCCAGTAGCTGAGCTGGTTCGGCCGCAGCGGCTTGGTGGCGCGCGCGGCGATGTAGGCGTCGAAATCCTGCTCGCCCTCGTTGGGCAGGGTCATGTAACCTGGCAACAGGTTCGACATCAGGCCCAGATCGGTCAAGCCCTGGATGTTCGAGTGGCCGCGCAAGGCGTTCATGCCGCCGCCGGCGATCCCCATATTACCCAGCAACAGCTGCACCATGGCGCCCGTGCGGATGGTTTGCGCGCCCGTCGAGTGGTGCGTCCAACCCAGCGCGTACAGGATGGTGCCGGCGCGTCCCGGCACGGCGGTCGAGGCCAGGGCCTCCGCCACCTTGTGGAACTTGTCGGCCGACACGCCGCACGTGCGCTCGACCATCTCGGTCGTGTAGCGCGCGTAGTGCTTCTTCATCATCTGGTAGACGCAGCGCGGGTGTTCCAGGGTCGGGTCGACCTTGGCATAGCCGTCGTCGCCGATCTCGTAATCCCAGGTGGCCTTGTCCGTGTACTTGCCTTTTTCCTTGTCGAAACCCGAGAACAGGCCATCCTCGAACGCATAGTCTTCGCGCACGATGAAAGGCATGTCCGTGTAGTTGCGCACGTACTCATGCTGGATCTTGTCGTTCGTCAGCAGGTAATTGATGATCGCGCCGAGGAAGACGATGTCCGTGCCGGTACGCGTGGCGCAGTAGTAATCTGCCACGGATGCGGTACGGGTAAAGCGCGGATCGACAACGATCAGCTTGGCCTTGTTATGCGCCTTCGCTTCCGTTACCCATTTGAATCCGCAAGGATGTGCTTCTGCTGCATTGCCGCCCATGACCAGGATCACGTCGGCATTCTTGATATCGACCCAATGATTCGTCATCGCGCCACGGCCAAACGTCGGGGCAAGACCTGCCACCGTCGGTCCGTGTCATACACGCGCCTGATTATCAAAGGTCAGCATCCCCATGCTGCGCACTGTCTTGTGGGTCAGATACCCCACCTCGTTGCTGCCGGCGGACGCGGCAAGCATGCCGGTGGAGAGCCAGCGGTTGACGGTCTTGCCGTCGGCATTCTTTTCGATCAGGTTGGCATCGCGGTCATCCTTCATCAGGCGCGCGATCTTGTCGAGCGCCACATCCCAGGAGATCGGCTGCCATTCCGTGCCGCCCGGTGCGCGGTATTCGGGCACTTTCAGGCGGTTCGGACTGTGGATGAAGTCGACCAGGCTGGCGCCTTTCGGGCACAAGGTGCCGCGGTTCACCGGGTGATCGGCATCGCCTTCCACGTGGATGATGCTGGAAACGGCATTTTTCGCGCCGTCGCCCAGCCCATACAGCAGGACGCCGCATCCTACCGAACAGTAGGGACAGGTATTGCGTGTCTCGGTCGTGCGAGACAGCTTGTATTGCCGCACTTCCGCCATCGCCTGGCCCGGTGCGAAACCGAGCAGGGCGAGGCTGGAACCAGCAATGGTCGCGCCAGTTACCCGAAGGAACTGGCGCCTGGACATCTGAACCATATTCAGGCCTCTATGATGTGAGTAAATAAAAGTCATACGGCGTCGTGGTCGTGTCATATCACCAAGATATAAGCACCATGCCTGTGCCGTATGACAGTATTTTACCCCTCAAACTCCGACAAGGCTTAGTCCGCTGGAAAAAATTGCCTTTAGTCAACATTAATTTGACGATACCGAATATTCCCTCTAAACAATGCCAGCCTGCCTGGCACGCTTGCACATCGCTACCCACCATGAAAAAACCCGCTCGCGAGCGGGTTTGGGATGCGTCAGAAAAATGACAAATTACAAGCTGTAGCGCAAGGTCAGCGCCACGTTGCGCGGCGCGCCCGGCAAGCTCAGGTTCGGGCTGGAACCGTGGCCCGAGACGATGTAGCGCGTGTCGCCGATATTATTGACGTTCAGTTGCACTTCATAGCGGCCCGTGCGGTAAGCGGCCATGGCGTCGGCCGTCACGTAGCCTGGCAGCACGACGGTGTTGCCCGGGTTGGCAAAGCGGCTGCCCACGGCATTCGCGCCGCCGCCCACGGTGAAGCCGTGGCCCAGGTCTTTCGTCAGCCACAGATTGGCCGTGTTGCGCGCCGTCAAAGTGGCGCGCTTGCCCTTGATGGCGACGGAACTGGCCGTCGTCGTGCCCGGCGCATTCACGCTACGGTCGACGGCGATGGAATCGGTGATGGTGGCGTCCAGGTAAGCGTAGCCGGCCATCATCTTCCAGCCATCGTGCAAGTCGGCGTTGAAGGTCAGCTCCAGGCCGTCCGTGCGCTGCGTGCCGACGGGCACGATGCGGTTCGTGATCGGGTCGCTGGTCTTGATATTGTCGCGCTCCAGGCGGAACAGCGACACGGTGGCGTTGGCGCGGCCACCCCACAGGTCGTACTTGGCGCCCACTTCCGTGTTGCGCGTGGTTTCCGGCGCCAGGTCGGCATTGTTGGCGGCCAGGGCGAAGTTCTCGCCGCTCGGCTGGAACGAACGGCTCCACGACGCGTAATACGATTGCGCCGCGCTCGGTTGCCAGACGAGGCCGGCGCGAGGGCTGTAGGCCGAATCCGTGCGCGACAAATCCGCCGTCGTCACGCCAAACGCATTGGCCAGGAGCGACTGCTGCTTGTAGCGGTCGTAGCGCAGGCCGGCCAGCGCCTTCCACTCGTCGCTGAAGCTGATGGCATCCTGCACGTAGGCGGCGGCCGTATCGTAGGTACCGAAGGTATCACTGCGCGCGCCCAGCTTGCTGCGATCGACGACGGGCAGAACAGGATTGAAGATCGACACGGGCTTCGCAGGTGTCGTTACAGCGATGGCGGCCCAACTGTTGGCATCCTTGTTTTGCTTGCCGAATTCGGCGCCGTACAGCACTTCGTGGCGCATGGTGCCCGTGACCAGCTTTTGCGTCAGTTCCGTCTGGTTGAACCAGCCGCTCTCGTCGCGGTTGAGCTTGGCGTGACCCAGGCTCATCGTGCCCTTGACTTCGTTGACGTTGCCGGAAATATTCGTGTTGTTGCGGTCCAGGTGGTAATCGTAGTAGCGGAAGGCATTGCGCAGCGACAGAGTATCGCTGAACTTGTGCGTCAGTGTCGCGGCCGTGGAGACCACGCGCGACTGGCTGAAGTCCGCATCGCGGGCGTTGGCGGCGCCATAATAGGTGCCAGCATCGACGGCGACGGGACGGCCCTGGTAGGACGGAATGCCGAAGTCCGTCAGGCGGCGGTCTTCCAGGTAATCGCCCTGCAGCAGCAGTTTCGTCGCGCTCGACAAGCGGATGGCCACGGAAGGGGCCAGCGCCGTGCGGTTGATGAATTGCTGGTCACGGTAGCTGTCCGACAATTCGCGCGCACCCGTGAAACGCCAGTCCACCGTCTCGCCGACACGGCCCACGTCGACTTCGCCGCGGCGCCCTTTTGTGTTCGTCAGGCTCAGGGCCACGTCCGTGATGTCCACGCCCGGTTTTTTGGTGATGCGATTGACCAGGCCACCCGAGGAGCCGCGGCCATACAGCACGGCAGCCGGACCCTTGATCACTTCCAGGCGCTCCACATTTGACAGGTCGCGGAAATACAGCGCGTCATCGCGGAAGCCGTCGACGAACTGGTCGCCGATGGCCGTGAAGCCGCGGATGAACACCTGGTCGCGCTGGCCGTCACCCGTGGACAAGCCCACGCCGGGGATATTCTTCATGATGTCCTGGATCGACATGGCGTTCTGGTCGCGGATGACGGCGGCCGGCACCACGTTGATCGTTTGCGGCACGTCGCGCAAAGCCATTTCCGTCTTGGTGCCGCTGGCGGAGGTGGCGGCAACATAGCCATCCTTGTCCTTAGCCGCCGTCACGGTGACGGCGGGCAAGCTTTCCTGCGCCCAGCTGGCCAGCGGAATGGCGCCCAAGGTCAAGGCGCCCAGTACGGCGATGGTGATCGGTTTGAATCCTGGCTTGCGCTGCATACAATTCCCTGTTCGATGTTTTAATACGAATGATTATCATTAGTATTTTATCAGGCGACCATGCGATAAGTCAGCACTTATGTAAGTGATAGTACTTATAGCGCAGGTACTTGATGTAAAAACACAACAGGAAATCAATATCAAAAAATAATTAAAATTGCTTTGAAAAACTATTTTTCTGCGTCAATGCTATACTTGCGGCTTGCTGGGCAGCGGTCAGCCTGACCGACATGCCCCTTGCTTCACCTCCATCGCCACGCTCAGCGTGGCGCGCCGCACAGCCATCACGCGGCACCCGAAGACCCCGATCCCCTGCGCCTTGCGGCGCCTGTCCGCCCCTGCTGGCGGCGGCGATCATGACTATTAAACTGTTAGGAATTACATGAAAAACCTGAACATCGGCAGCCGCCTTGGCGTCGGCTTTGCTGTCGTATTGCTGTTGCTTGCCGCCTTGACCATCACCGCCCTCGTGCGCATGCAAACGGCCAGCGACCTGACTTATCGTCTCATCAATACCAGCATCAAGAACCAGCGCATGGTGGCCGAATGGTCGAAGATCATTGAACTCAACAGCGTGCGCGGCGTCGCCTCGTTCGAGATCACCGATCCTGTCGTGCGCGCCAAGATCGAGGAAGACTTGAAAGTCGATGCGGAGCGTTCCAGCAAGCTGCAGGATGACATCATCGCGTCCTTGCTCAATCCTGCCGTGATCGAGCAATTCAAGGTCGTGCGCAAGGTGCGCACAGACTACGTGACGACGCGCGCGCGCGCCTTCAAGATGAAGGCCGACGGCGACGTGGCAGGCGCCAAGGTCGTGTTCGACAAGGAAGTGGCGCCGATCACCGTGGCCTACCTGGCCGAAGTCAAACGCTTTGCCAACATGCAGATCAAGGCCGCCGACGGCGTCGGCGCCAGCATCATCGAAGCCTACAGCGGCACCCGCATCTTCCTGATCACCATGGGCGTGCTGGCGGTGCTGATGGGCATCGGTTTCGCGTGGTGGATCACGCGCTCGATCACCGGCCCCATCCGCGCCGCCGTGAAAGTGGCGGAAACCGTGGCAGCTGGCGACCTCACCAGTACCATCACGGCCCAGGGCCGCGATGAAACGGGCCAGCTGATGCATGCCCTGAAAACCATGAACGACAGCCTGGTCGGCATCGTCGGCCAGGTGCGCAGCGGCACCGACACCATCGCCACGGCCTCCGCGGAAATCGCCGCCGGCAACCAGGACCTGTCGTCGCGCACGGAACAGCAAGCCAGTTCGCTGGAAGAAACGGCCTCGTCGATGGAAGAACTGACCTCGACCGTCAAACAGAACGCCGACAATGCGCGCCAGGCGAATAAACTGGCCGGCGACGCGGCCGGCATCGCCAGCCGCGGTGGCGCCGTGGTGGCCGAAGTGGTCGCCACCATGGGCGAAATCAATACCTCGTCGAAGAAAATCGTCGACATCATTTCCGTCATCGACGGCATCGCCTTCCAGACGAATATCCTGGCATTGAACGCGGCCGTGGAAGCGGCGCGCGCCGGTGAACAGGGTCGCGGCTTCGCCGTCGTGGCAACAGAGGTGCGCAACCTGGCGCAGCGCTCGGCAGCGGCGGCAAAAGAGATCAAGGGCTTGATCGACGACTCCGTGCAAAAGGTCGACGTGGGCACGGACCTGGTCGACAAGGCCGGCAAGACGATGGAAGAAATCGTGCAAAGCATCGGCTTTGTCACGTCCATCATGAGCGAGATCAGCAACGCCAGCGAAGAGCAGAGCGCGGGCATCGAGCAAGTCAACCAGGCCATTTCCGAAATGGACCAGGTGACCCAGCAAAATGCGGCCCTGGTGGAAGAAGCCTCGGCAGCGGCCGAAGCGATGCAGGAACAGGCGAGCGAACTGGCGCAGGTGGTCAGCGTCTTCCGTCTCGATGCCAATGCAGTAGCGACCGACCGTTTCAGCGTAAAAGCGGCACAGCGCAGCGCAACGCCAACTGCTGCCGCACCAGCCCGCAAGGCTTCGGCCCCTGCCCTGCGCCTGCCCGCGACGCGCGCCAGCAGCAAGGCAACTGCGCCGGCCGAAGGCGAGTGGGAAGAGTTTTAAATCTGCTTAAGCAAGCCGTGCGGCATCAAGCCGCACGGGCTTGCGCTTTGGCAATCAGTACCGCCAGCTCGCGTGGCACGGATTGCCCCAGAAATTCCAGCGCCAGCGCCTCCGGATCGATGGCGGCGTCCGCTGGCAAGCCATGCTCGAAGCCGCCCACCATGGTGCGGCAAAAATGCGGCGATTCCGCCCGCGTTTCCACATACCAGCAGCCCGCATGGCCTTGCACGAAGTATTCGCCGATAAAATAGCCGAGCATGGTTTTTACCCACTGCCAGCTCTCGTCGCGGATGACGATGGTGCGCATGGCCGCGTCGATATACGGCAGGTATTCGGCAGCGTTGGTCAGCACTTCGTGCGCCGGCTGGATGCCCAGGCGCTCGACGAAATTCACCAGCGAGGCGCCCAGCGCGTCATAGTAGGCGTCGAAGCCCGCCTGGCTTTGTTGCAACAATTGTTCTTGTTCGTTCGACAGCATTCACACTCCACAGACATTCAACAATCCCCTATTTTACGCCACGCCCACATCCACCCCGGCCCGCTGCAGCAAGGCCTGGTTGCGGGTGGACAGATGCGTCACCTGCAGATGCTTGCCCGCCTTGTCATAGCGTTCATACAAGGATTCGATGGCGGCAATGGCCGAGTGGTCGGCCATGTGCAGGTGCCGGCAATCGAGGATGACGCGGGCCGGGTCCGACGCTGGCTGGAACAGTTCCTGAAAATGCGTGGTGGAAGCAAAAAACAGCGTGCCATGCGGCAGGTACACGCGCGCGCCGGCGCTGCTGTCATCGATATCGGCACGCATTTCACGCGCATGCTGCCAGGCAAAATTCAAGGCGGCGATGACGATGCCGCACAGCACGGCCATCGCCAGGTCCGTGAATACGGTAATGACCGTCACGGCAACGATCACCAGCGCATCCTGCAAAGGCACCTTGCCCAGTACGCGCAAGGAACCCCAGGCAAACGTCTGCTGCGCCACGACGAACATCACGCCCACCAGGGCGGCCAGCGGGATGCGCTCGATCAGCGGCGACAGGAACAGGATGAACAGCAAAATCATCACGCCGGCCGTCACGCCCGACAGGCGCGAGCGGCCGCCCGAACTCAGGTTGATCATCGTCTGCCCGATCATGGCGCAGCCGCCCATGCCGCCAAACAGGCCGGAAACGACATTCGATGCGCCGAGGGCGATGCATTCGCGGTTCGGCTGGCCCCGCGTTTCAGTCATCTCATCGGTAAGATTAAAAGTGAGCAAAGTTTCCAGCAAGCCCACCATGGCCATCAGGGCTGCATATGGAAAAATGATGTGCAAGGTCGCCATGTCCAGCGGCACGGTGGGCCAATGCAGGGCCGGCAGGCCGCCGGCGATATGCGCGAGGTCGCCCAGGGTGCGCGTGGGCAGGTGCAAGAAATGGCTGAGCACGCCCACGCCGAGGATGGCCACCAGCGCGGGAGGCACGGCCTTCGTGACGCGCGGCAGCACGTAGACGATGGCCATGGTCAGCGCCACCAGCGCGCCCATCACATACAAGGGCATGCCTTGCAGCCAGGTTTCGCCCTGCGGCGTGGCCTGGCGAAAGTGTTCCAGCTGGGCCATGGCGATGACGATGGCCAGGCCATTCACAAAGCCCAGCATCACCGGATAGGGCACCATGCGGATCAGCTTACCCAGGCGCAAGATGCCGAACAAGGCCATCAGGATGCCGCTCAGCACGACTGTCGCCAGCAGGTATTGCACGCCATGTTGCGCCACCAGTGCCACGATGACGACGGCCATGGAGCCGGCGGCGCCGGAAATCATGCCGGGGCGTCCGCCAAAAATGGCCGTGAAGGCGCAAATGATGAAGGCGCCATACAGGCCCATCAGGGGATTCAATTGCGCCACCAGGGCAAAGGCGATGCATTCAGGTACCAGGGCAAAGGAAGTGGTCAAACCCGCCAGGACGTTCTTTTGCAGGTTCGAGAACCACTCATCCCGAAAAGTTGTGTTGATCATTGATGCGTATCCAAAGTCGGAACAGGAAAATGCCGGCCTGATGGACAATCATCAGGCACAGCCATACCAGCGGGCGTCACAAAAAAGCAGCGCTGAGGTCGATCGGAGCAGGAAAGTCGTCAGTGACTACATCGGTATGGCGGAAAGGGGAAGTTTCATCAAGGCGCCAGGCGGCGCGGCTGAGCTTGGCGGCATTATACAAGATGCGCAGCCAGCAAAAGTCAGGCAAATGCGCGGACAAAAAAATAGCCCACTCTAAAGTGGGCTATTTTTTTTCATCTGGAGGCGAGGACGGGAATCGAACCCGTCTAAACGGCTTTGCAGGCCGCTGCATAACCTCTTTGCTACCTCGCCAGAGGAACTGCTTGGATGGGCCTTGCGGCACACCTTGAAAACTGGAGCGGGAGAAGAGTCTCGAACTCTCGACCTCAACCTTGGCAAGGTTGCGCTCTACCAACTGAGCTACTCCCGCATTGGAGCTTGGTTACTGCCTAATCACGCCTGCTACTGCGGCGGATAAAAAAAGGAAGCCAGCTTAGCTTCCCTTTAGAATTCTGGAGCGGGAGAAGAGTCTCGAACTCTCGACCTCAACCTTGGCAAGGTTGCGCTCTACCAACTGAGCTACTCCCGCATTGGAGCTTCTATTTTCTGCCACTGCCATTCTTGCTGTACTGCTTCAGCTTTCGCTGGAGCGGGAGAAGAGTCTCGAACTCTCGACCTCAACCTTGGCAAGGTTGCGCTCTACCAACTGAGCTACTCCCGCATACGAACCGCTATTTTACTGCTTTTTGCTACCGTTTACCAGTGCTGCTTTACTGCTGATCCAGTATTCACTGGAGCGGGAGAAGAGTCTCGAACTCTCGACCTCAACCTTGGCAAGGTTGCGCTCTACCAACTGAGCTACTCCCGCAGTGGACAACATTGTATCAGAAGCTCTACTACATCGCCAGTACTACTTTTTACTGCATTTGCTGTTTTTACCTATGACACGATCCAGAAAACTGGAGCGGGAGAAGAGTCTCGAACTCTCGACCTCAACCTTGGCAAGGTTGCGCTCTACCAACTGAGCTACTCCCGC
>NZ_JACYMI010000001.1:1290370-1755696 GCF_020858075.1 Janthinobacterium sp. EB271-G4-7A | reverse complement strand
AACTGGAGCGGGAGAAGAGTCTCGAACTCTCGACCTCAACCTTGGCAAGGTTGCGCTCTACCAACTGAGCTACTCCCGCGTCATCAACAACAGGCCAGCATTATAGAGGGATTACAGGGGCTGTCAACGGGCAATATCTGGTGTTTTGCAAAATATTCCGCACAAAGCAGCCGCCTGCCTATTCTTAGTGCAAATTTCCCGCTTTTTCTTTAATCAGCGGCCACGCCAGGCGCAAGTAATAGAACATCGACCACACCGTCAGCACGCAGGCGATCCACAGCAGCTTCTCGCCCCACACGTGCGTGTCGATCGCGCCAAAGATCACTTCGTGGTACAGCAGCAGGGGAATGGCCGTCATTTGCGCGGCCGTCTTGATCTTGCCGATCGAGCTGACGGCCACCGATTTCGATGCGCCGATCTGCGCCATCCATTCGCGCAACGCGGAAATCGTGATTTCGCGGCCGATGATGATGAAGGCCAGCACGGCATTCACACGGTCCAGCTGCACCAGCACCAGCAAGGCGCCCGCCACCATCAGCTTGTCGGCGACCGGGTCGAGGAAGGCGCCGAAGGCCGAGGTCTGGTTCCAGCGCCGCGCGAGGAAACCATCAAACCAGTCGGTGACGGCGGCAACAATGAAGACCAGGGTGGCAACCAGGTTCTGGTCGCCATGCAGCAGCATCGACGGCGGCAAATAAAACACGCCGACGACGAGCGGTATCAGGGCCACGCGCAGCCAGGTCAAAAGGATGGGAATATTAAAAGGCATAAGAGAGCAATCGGCCGACGGGTAAATTGAACATGAGGAAAGCGTGAAGAAAGCGCCACTAGTCTACATGGCCCCAGGGTATTAGCCTAGTCCGGTTGCCGCGGCACCGGACCAGGCCGTCATAGAACCCTCACAAAACCGTAGCGAGCGGCAGTGAGTTGCGACCGAGAAGCGCAGTAGGTTTGGTTAGGAGTTCTAATGCAGCTGCTTGTAAATCTCTTCTGCCAGCTGCGTGGAAATCCCCTCCACCGACATCAGATCCTCGATGCTGGCGTCGACCACGCCGCGCAAGCCGCCAAAGCGCGACAGCAGTTTCTGGCGGCGCTTGGCGCCGATGCCCTCGATCTCTTCCAGGCGCGACGTCTGGCGCGTCTTGGCGCGCTTGGCGCGCATGCCGGTGATGGCGAAGCGGTGCGCCTCGTCGCGGATCTGCGCGATCAGCATCAGAGCCGCCGATTCCTTGCCCAGTTCCTGCGCCGCGCGGCCATCGACGAACAGCAGGGTTTCCAGGCCCACCTTGCGCCCCTCCCCCTTGGCCACGCCGACAATCAAGCTGATATCGAGTCCCAGCTCGGCAAACACCTGGCGCGCCATTTCGATCTGCCCCTTGCCGCCGTCGATCAAGACCACGTCGGGCATCACGCCATCGCCATTCGCCACTTTCTCGTAACGGCGCATGAGGACCTGGCGCATGGCCGCGTAATCGTCGCCGGGCGTGATGTCATTGATGTTGTAGCGCCGGTATTCGCCATTCTGCATGGCGTGATGGTGGAACACGACGCACGACGCCTGCGTCGCCTCGCCCTGCGTGTGGCTGATGTCGAAACACTCCACGCGCAGGCTGTCGAGGTCTTCCGTTTCCAGGCGCAGCGCTTCGGCCAGCGCGCGCGTGCGCGACTGCTGCGAACCCTGCTCGGACAACAAGCGCGCCAGCGAAATCTCGGCGCCCTTCTGCGCCATTTCCAGCCACTGGCGGCGCTGCCCCTGCGGCTGGAAGATCAGGTTGATGCGGTGGCCACACTGCTCCATCAGCGCCACCATCAGGGCTGGCTGGTCGAATTCGATATTCAGGATCAGGGTGCCGGGAATGAATTTTTCCGTGTAGTGCTGGGCCAGGAAGGCGGCCAGCACTTCCACCTCGATCGGCTCCTCGGCAATCGCCGCCGCATCGCTGAGCTGGCTGGGGAAATAAGCGCGGTCGCCCAGATGGCGTCCGCCGCGTACCATGGCCAGGTTGACGCAGGCGCGCCCGCCCTGCACCAGCACGGCGAGAATGTCGACATCGGCGTCACCCGTCGTCTCCATGCTTTGCTGGTGCAGCACGCGCGACAGCGAAGCGATCTGGTTGCGCACCACCACGGCCTGCTCGAATTTTAATTCAGCGGCAAACGCGTGCATCTTCTTTTCCAGGTCGGCCAGCACTTCGCTCTGGCGCCCGCGCAGGAAGCGCGCCGCGTTTTCCACGTCGTTCTTGTAGTCTTCCTTGCTGATCAGGTCCACACAGGGCGCACTGCAGCGGCCGATCTGGTGCAGCAGGCAGGGACGGGTGCGGTTCGCATACACGCTGTCCTCGCAGGTACGGATCAGGAACACCTTTTGCAGGATCTGCATCGATTCCTTGACGGCCCAGGAACTGGGGAACGGCCCGAAATACTGGTTTTTCTTGTCCACCGCGCCCCGGTAATACACCATGCGCGGCGCATCGCCATTCGTGATCTTCAGATACGGATACGACTTGTCGTCGCGGAACAGGATGTTGTAGCGCGGCTGCAGCGCCTTGATCAGGTTGTTTTCCAGGATCAATGCTTCCGCTTCGCTGTGCGTGACCGTCGTTTCCAGGCGCGCGATGCGCTCGACCATCATGGCGATGCGGGGACTGGCCAGGTTCTTCTGGAAGTAGCTGGAGACGCGTTTTTTCAGGTCGCGCGCCTTGCCGACATACAGCACCTTGTCGGCGGCGTCGAAATAGCGGTACACGCCGGGCAAATTCGGCAGCTTGGCGACGGTCGCCAGCACTTGTGCGCGGGGATCGGGTGGCGTTTCCGCCAAGGAAGGTTCTGGGCTTGCTTCGGTCATTGCTGGCTCATTGCGCACTCATAGTTACACTGCTTGCTCCACGATCACGAACGCGACCGCATACTCTTCTTCATCGCTGATGGTCACTTGCGCGCTCAGGCGATTTTTCTCCATGAACTGCGCCAGCACGCCGCTGCAGACGATCATCGGCTTGCCGCTGGGGTGGTTCAGCATCTGCGCGGCGGGCCAGGTCATCGGCATGCGCAAGCCCAGGCCGATGGCCTTGGAAAACGCTTCCTTTGCCGCGAAGCGCGTGGCAAGGAAGCGCACGCCGCGCGCGGCATTCTTGGCGCTGCGGGCGCGGAATTTTTCCAGCTCCTGCGGCCCCAGTATCTTTTTCGCGAAACGCTCGCCGTGCCGCGCCAGGGCCGCCTCGATGCGGGGTATCTTGCAGATATCGGTACCGATGCCGTAGATCATGCCCTACTCCCGTGTCAAGCCCTGTGACCGAGGCGCGTGGCCACCATGATGGCCTTCATTTCGCGCACGGCGTTTTCCCAGCCGACAAACACGGCATGCGCGACGATGGCGTGGCCGATGTTCAGCTCAGCAATATCGGGAATGGCGGCGATGGCCTGCACATTGGTGTAATGCAAGCCGTGGCCCGCGTTGACTTTCAAGCCGCGGCCCACGCCAAACAGCACGCCCGCCTTGATGCGCTCCAGTTCCGCCAGCTGCTCGGCGCCTTGCGTATCGGCATAGCGCCCCGTGTGCAGCTCGATCACGGGCGCGCCGAGCTCGGCGGCGGCAGCGATCTGCTGCTCGTCCGCATCGATGAACAGGCTCACGCGGATGCCCTCGCCTTGCAATTGTTGCACCGCCGCCTGCACTTCCTTGAAGTAGCGCACCACGTCCAGGCCCCCTTCGGTCGTCACCTCCGTGCGCTTTTCCGGCACCAGGCAGACGTCCGCCGGCTTGATGCGGCAGGCGAAATCGATCATCTCGGCCGTGACAGCCGCTTCCAGGTTCATGCGCGTCAGTAATTGCGGCGCGATGGCGATCACGTCCGCATCCTTGATGTGACGGCGGTCTTCGCGCAAATGCAGGGTGATGGCGTCGGCGCCGGCCTGTTCGGCCAGCAGGGCCGCGCGGATCGGGTCCGGATACGCGGTGCCGCGCGCATTGCGCAAGGTGGCCACGTGGTCGATGTTGACGCCCAGGTCAATGACGGGGCCGGAAGGCTGCAAAAAGCTCATAGTGATGGTATCCGTAAAGTGCTGTCCTGCTGCAAACCTCAGCTACAGCTGCATTAAATCAATCAGTATCTGGCGCGTATTCAAGGTGGCGCCGCCCAGTTGATGGGCCAGCAAAAAGCGCATCAACAGCTTGCTTTGCGCCTGCGTGGCCACGTCAAGATAATCTTCGCGCTCCATGTCGAGCAGGGTCTTGCCCGTGATCCTGGGCCAAGCGTCGGCGGCGCGCGCCGGGCGCGGCCCCCGTTCCGGGTCGACCACGTACACCTGCCCCGCCTCGACGGCATGGCGCGTGCCCGTGCAGCGCGTCAGGTCGGCCGCCACGCCCGTTTCCTTGAGCAGGGCGCGCTCGAACTTGCGCAGCACGATGGGCGGCGGCTCATTGTGCGCCAGTTGATTCAAGGTGGCAACGTAGTGGTCGAACAGGACGGGATGCGGGTCGTCGCGCGCGAGCAATTTGACCAGCAATTCGTTCAAATAAAAGCCGCACAGCAAGGCTGTCTTTTCCAGCGGCAACATGCCACCCACCCACTCCGCACCGGTGAGGATGCGCAGCTCGGACTTGCCCGTCCAGCCCGCTTGCAGCGGCTGGAACGTCTGCAGCACGCCGCGCAACTGCGAATGGGGCCGCTTGGCGCCCTTGGCAACGAGCGCGATGCGGCCGTACTCGCGCGTAAACACGTCGACGATGAGGCTGGTTTCTTTATGCGGGTAGCTGTGCAGCACAAAGGCTGGCTGGCCCGTGATGCGGCCGTCGCGCGTGGGCGGACGGCTGCGCCGGGGTGCAGTGGGAGGTACGGCCGGCGGCGCGATGGCCGCAGGCGCGGGGACAGGTGCGGAAACAGCAGGTGAAGCTGGCGCAGGATGCTGCAGCGCTGGCGTGGTGGTGCTCATGCGTGTGGCGTCGCCCCCGGGTTGCGGATTACTCGTAGCCGTAGGCGCGCAAGCCCGCCTCGTTGTCGGCCCAGCCCGACTTGACCTTGACCCAGATTTCCAGGTACACGGGGCCGCCGAACAGCTTTTCCATATCCAGGCGGGCCTGGGTGGAGACTTCCTTCAGGCGCGCGCCCTTGTTGCCGATAATCATGGACTTGTGCGTGTCGCGCTCGACCAGGATGGCGGCAAACACGCGGCGCAGATCGCCTTCCTGCTCGAATTTCTCGATCAGCACCGTGCTCGTATACGGCAGTTCGTCGCCGACAAAGCGGAAGAGTTTTTCACGCACGATTTCCGAGGCGAGGAATTTCTCGCTGCGGTCCGTGATGTCGTCCGGCCCAAAGATCGGCTGGTTTTCCGGCAAGAAGCGCTTGATTTCGTTCTGCAAGCCTTCCAGCTGGAAGTGCAGCTTGGCGGAAACAGGCACGATGGCGGCGAAGTCGCGCATGGCGGCGATCTTTTGCGCGAACGGCAGCAGCACGGCCTTGTCCTTCACGCGGTCGGATTTATTGATGACGAGGATGCATGGCACTTCCTTCGGCAACAGGTCCATCACTTGCTGGTCGGCCGGGCCGAACGTGCCCGCTTCGATCACGTACAGGATGACGTCCGAGGAAATCAGGGTGTTCGTGACGGTCTTGTTCAGCGTCTTGTTCAGCGCGTTCGAGTGGCGCGTCTGGAAACCTGGCGTGTCGACGTAGATGAACTGCGCATCCGGCACCGTCTGGATGCCCGTGATGCGGTGGCGCGTGGTTTGCGCCTTGCGCGAAGTGATGCTGACCTTCGCGCCGATCAGCACGTTCATCAGGGTCGATTTGCCCACGTTGGGGCGGCCCACGATGGCGATATAGCCACAGCGGAAGTTGTCGGGCATTTTGGTGGCTGTCATGCTAGTGTCGATTCTGTTTAGTGTGAGCGGCGATCGCCGGGGCTGCAGGAGCTTGCGCGTCGTCGCTCTGGATGGTGGCAATGCCGGCCAGCTTGAGCTGGGCGGCGCGCGGTTTGGGCTTGCGGCTGGCGGCAGGCGACTTCAACAGCGCCTGCTCGGCCACGTCCAGCGCCAGTTTGGCGGCGGCTTGCTCACCGGCGCGGCGGCTTCCGCCACGGCCGTAGACCTGGATGTTCAATTTCGGCACCAGGCATTCGATCTCGAATTCCTGGCTGTGGGCGGCGCCGTGGGTGGCCACCACGTTGTACTGTGGCAGCGAAATTTTCTTGCTTTGCAAAAACTCCTGCAGCAGGGTCTTGGCATCCTTGCCCAGGGTTTGCGGATCGACCGAATCGAGGATGGGGATGTAGAAGGCGCGGATCACCGTGCTGGCGGCATCGAAGCCCGTGTCGAGGAAAATCGCGCCCAGCAAGGCTTCCAGGGTGTCGGCGAGGATCGATGGACGGCGGAAGCCGCCCGATTTCAGCTCGCCTTCGCCCAGGCGCAGGAATTGCGACAGTTCCAGCTTTTGCGCGATTTCATACAGCGACTGCTGCTTGACCAGATTGGCGCGCAGGCGCGACAGGTCGCCCTCGTCGATGGACTTGAAGCGTTCATACAGGATGGAAGCGACCACGCAGTTGAGGATGGAGTCGCCGAGGAATTCCAGCCGCTCGTTATGCAAACTGCTGTGGCTACGATGCGTCAAGGCTTGCTGCAACAGGCCAGCATCCTGGAACGTATAGCCTAAACGGGTTTGCAATAGCTGAAGATTCATTGTTGTTTCTGTGTCATCTGAGTAATTCGGCTGGCCGCCACGCGGGGAATCGGCGCGGCAGCCATGGCTGGTTCTTTACAGACCAGACCGGCTTAGTGTATGCCGCCCACGCGTTTCGGATTGCTGAAGTTCATCCACACCAGGAAAGCCTTGCCGACGATGTTCTCGTTCGGCACGAAGCCCCAGTAACGGCTGTCCGCACTATTGTCGCGGTTGTCGCCCATCATGAAGTAATTGCCTTGTGGCACTACACACGTAAAACCGTCTTCGTTGTAGTTGCACGCATCCTTGTGCGGGAAATCCTTCACTTCGCGCAAGTTCAACGTTGGAGCAGGCTCGTCGTTGAGGATGCGGTGGCTCACGCCCGTCAGGTTTTCTTCCAGCTGCTTGTGGTAGACCGTGCTTTCATCGTCCAGGTAGTCGTCCAGCGGCGTGTAGGCGACTTCCTTGCCGTTGACCGTCAAGCGCTTGTTTTCATAGGTGATTTTATCACCGGGCACACCGATCACGCGCTTGATATAGTCTTGCGACATATCTTTCGGATACTTGAACACCATCACGTCGCCGCGCTGCGGATCGTTGACTTCAATGATGCGCTTGTTGACGATCGGCAAACGGATACCATAGGTGAACTTGTTCACCAGGATCAGGTCGCCCACCAGCAAGGTCGGCACCATCGAGCTCGACGGGATCTTGAATGGCTCGTACAGGAACGAGCGCAGGCAGAACACGAGCGCGATGACGGGGAAGAAGCTGCCCGAATACTCGACCCAGGTCGGCTGGCGCAACAGGGCCGCCTCGATGCTGGCGCGGCTGCCGCCCGCATCGGACTTGATGCCCTCGGCGGCCAGCTTGGACTGGCGTGCGTCGAACTCGGCCAGGGCGCGGTCGGCCGCCTTGCGGCGCTGCTTGGACAGATAAAACACATCCAGGCACCAGACCAGGCCCGTCAACACCATCAGCACGAACAGGATTAAAGCGAAATTTCCTAAAATCACTTGCAGGTTCATTGATTAACCATCCACTTGTAAAATTGCCAGGAATGCCTCTTGCGGGATCTCCACGGAACCCACTTGCTTCATGCGTTTCTTACCCGCTTTTTGTTTTTCCAGCAATTTTTTCTTGCGGCTGATATCGCCGCCATAGCATTTGGCCAGCACGTTCTTGCGCAAGGCTTTCACGTTCTCGCGCGAAATGATGTTGGCGCCGATGGTGGCTTGAATGGCCACGTCGAACATCTGGCGCGGGATCAGTTCACGCATCTTGGCAGCCACCTGGCGGCCACGGTACTGGCTGTTCGAACGGTGGACGATAATCGCCAGCGCATCGACTTTTTCGCTGTTGATCAGCATGTCGACCTTGACCACGTCGGCCGCGCGGTATTCCTTGAACTCGTAATCCATCGAGGCATAGCCGCGCGACGTCGACTTCAGGCGGTCGAAGAAGTCCAGCACGATTTCGGCCATCGGCATTTCATACACGAGCTTGACCTGGCGGCCGTGGTAGCTCATGTCCATCTGAATGCCGCGCTTGCCGATACACAGGGTGATCACGGAGCCCACGTATTCCTGCGGCATGTACAGATTGACCGTGACGATAGGCTCGCGCACTTCCTCGATACGCGACGGATCGGGCATCTTCGACGGATTGTCGACGTTGATCATGGTGCCGTCGCGCTGGATCACTTCGTACACCACGGTTGGCGCCGTCGTGATCAGATCCATGTCGAATTCGCGCTCGAGGCGTTCCTGCACGATTTCCATGTGCAGCAAACCCAGGAAACCGCAGCGGAAGCCGAAGCCCAGCGCCTGCGACACTTCCGGCTCGTACATCAGGGCCGCGTCATTCAGTTTCAGCTTTTCCAGCGAGTCGCGCAGCGCGTCATACTGATTCGCTTCCACGGGGAACAGGCCGGCGAACACTTGCGGCTGTACTTCCTTGAAGCCGGGCAATGGCGCGGCGGCAGGACGGTTGGCCAGGGTGACGGTATCGCCCACTTTCGCCGCTTTCAATTCCTTGATGCCGGCGATGATGAAGCCCACCTGGCCTGCCGACAATTGCGGCAAGGATTGCGAACGGGGCGAAAACACGCCGATGTCTTCCACCAGCTGCACCGAATCGGTGGCCATCAGGCGGATCTTGTCTTTTGGTTTCAGGGTGCCGTTGATGACGCGCACCAGCATGACCACGCCCACATAGGCGTCATACCAGGAGTCGACGATCAGCGCCTGCAGCGGCGCATCGGGGTCGCCCTTCGGTGGCGGCACCTTGACGATCAGCTGCTCGAGCACGTCCAGCACGCCGAAGCCCGTCTTGGCCGAGCAATGCACGGCGTCGCCCGCGTCGATGCCGATCACGTCTTCGATCTCGGCAATGGCGCTCGGAGGATCCGCGTTCGGCAAGTCGATCTTGTTCAGGACGGGCACCACTTCCACGCCCAGGTCCAGCGCCGTGTAGCAGTTGGCCACGGTTTGCGCTTCCACGCCTTGCGACGCGTCAACAACCAGCAGCGCGCCTTCGCACGCCGACAGCGAGCGCGACACTTCATAGCTGAAGTCGACGTGGCCTGGCGTATCGATCAGGTTCAGATTGTAGATCTGGCCATCGCGCGCCTTGTAGTGCAAGGCCGCCGTTTGCGCCTTGATGGTAATGCCGCGCTCGCGCTCCAGATCCATCGAATCGAGCACCTGCGCCTCCATCTCGCGGTCGGACAAGCCGCCGCACAATTGAATGATGCGGTCAGCCAGGGTCGATTTACCGTGGTCAATATGGGCGATGATGGAGAAATTGCGTATGTTGTTCATTAACTAATATAAGTGCGAAGTTGACGACACTGCTTTAACAGGAATCATGGGGATCATGCTCGGGCCAAACAGGGCCAAAACCGGGCGCCCCACTCATGATGAAAAAAAGCGCTCCGAGCAGGACATCTGCATGCCCAGGCGAGCGCTTTTGAAGCGACAGAAGCTGCTGCCTCGGACAGTAGCTTTTTCGACCTCCCCATTTTACCGGATTTCAGAGTAGAAAGCCCGTCTTATGAGGCCGGCACCGGGGCAAGCCGACATTTTCGGCTGTTTTCGGCACCAGAATGGTGCATTGCAGTGTCAATATTGACAGTTAAGCTACGCCAGGCAGCGCCGCACAGCCTCTTCGTCAAGAAAATAATGACATAACTCGGGCTGCGCCAGGTCGCCAAACAGCACCGGCACCAGTTCATCGAAACGGGCCAGCAGCGAGGCATCGGGCGAGGCATCGATATCGATCACGTCCACGGTAAACGGTTTTTCAGGCGGCTGCAGCAGGAGCAAGGCATCGAGCATATCCTGGCATAAATGGCAATAACTGCGGGAATAGAGGGTGAAGTGCATAGCGGGAAGAATACCGCATCCCGGCTGCGGCCGGAATGCGGGATGATCACATAGTTACTTCGCTGATGGACGCAGCGAAACGAATTGCGCCACGTCGCCACGGCGCACCAGCACGGCCGATGTCTTTTTCGGATCGAGCTTGGCGACCAGGGCGTTGAATTGCTTGGCGTCTTTCACGGCAACGTTATTCAATTGCAAGATCACATCGCCAGGCTGCAGGCCAGCCAGGGCCGCCACGCCATCCGCCTCGTCGACCAGCACGCCCGCGTCGATCTTCAATTCCAGCTTCTTCGCGGCCGGCACATCGCTGACCTTCAGCCCCAGTGCATTGACGGCTTGCGCTTCCGGCTCCTTGGCGCCCTTCTTCGCCGTCTTCTCGCTTTCCAGCTCGACGACGGTGACGGGAATATCCTGCTGCGCGCCCTTGCGCCAGACCGTTATCGTGGATTTGCCGTTGACGGCGGCACCGCCTACCAGGCGCGGCAGATCGGACGAACGCTCGATCTGAGCACCGTTGAATTTCAGGATGATATCGCCCGGCTTGATGCCCGCCTTGTCGGCCGGACCGCCCGGCTCCACCATCGATACTTGCGCGCCCTTGGCATTCGGCAAACCCAGCGATTCCGCCACGTCCTTGCTCACTTCGCCAATCTGCACGCCGATGCGCCCGCGCACAACCTTGCCCGTCTTTTTCAGCTGCTCGCCCACGCGCATGGCTTCATCGATGGGCACGGCAAACGAAATGCCATTGTAGGCGCCGGACAAGGTGGCGATCTGCGAATTGATGCCGATCACTTCGCCGCGCATATTGATCAGCGGACCGCCCGAGTTGCCAGGGTTGACGGCCACGTCACTCTGAATCAGCGGCAAGTAGTCGCCCGTGTCGCGCGACTTGGCGGAAATGATGCCGGCCGTCACCGTATTTTCCAGGTTGAACGGCGAGCCGATGGCGATGACCCACTCGCCCACGCGGATCTTGTCCGAGTCGCCGATGGTCAGGCGCGGCAGGTTGCCGCCCTCGATTTTCAGCAGAGCAACGTCGGTACGCGCATCGGCACCAATCACCTTGGCCTTGAATTCGCGCTTGTCCGTCAAGGTCACGTACACCTCGTCGGCGCCATCGACCACGTGGGCATTGCTCAGCACATAGCCATCGGCCGAGATGATGAAGCCGGAACCGACGCCGCGCTGCACTTCCTGCTCCTGCGGCACGGCGCGGCGGCCGCCGCGTGGCGCCTGCTGGCGCGGCGTGGGCATGGCGCCGCCAAAGAAGCGGCGCAGGAATTCCTGCATTTCCTGTTCATCCTGGCCGCCCACGCCAGCCCCGGCGGCGCCCATTTTCAGGCGCTCGGTGGTGCGGATATTCACCACGGCCGGGCCGACGGCATCGACCAGGTCCGAAAAATCAGGCAGTTTCACGGAAGGCACGGCGGCCTGCGCCTGCGGCGCAAGGCCCAGCATGGTGGGAGCAAGGAAGACGCCAGCCGTACCGAACAATAAGGCGGAAAGCGTCTTCACTGAAAACGACTTGCTGGCGGCACACATGTTTTTTTTCATGGAAAGGATCTTTTCGAGTATATATAAACGGTAAACGGATCAAAACGCGGATCAGGCAATTGCCTGCGCGCATGATTGCGCCGTCATGACGGAAAACCAGGGGCAAACTCACCTGACAGCGCGCATGGCAGCAACAATATATCGCAAAAGCAAGATATTGCCTGTGCACAGTGTCAATCGTACCGAAGGCCAGTGTCAAGAGAGTGACAGGAACGTTAAGCCTGGCATAAGATGGAAAACGCGACAGCTAGCGCTGCGCCAGCGGCCCCGCCTCCAGCGGTTCGGCCGCGCCCGGCGGCACGATGGCCGCGGACAGGGGCAGCAACGGTTCCGCATGGGCAGCCGGCTCATCGGGCGCCGGCTCGGCGGCCAGGCGGCTGGCCAGGCGCGCATCGAACTGGGCGCTCAAGGCATGGCCGTACTGCTCCGAGCGCAGCACGTCACCGATATGGCGATAGGCATCCCAGGCTTGCCGTCCCGATGGCGTATCGAGGGCGGCAAAAGCCAGTTCGAGTTCGTTCGCCGCCAGCTCGCCATCGGCCAGCGCGGAAATAGTCTCGTGCAATCGTGTGTGCGTATCCATGATGGATCCTGCCATTTCAAGAGGGTCGGTGCGGAAAACGGACGCAGCCATGCCAACCTCATACTCCCCAGATTACCAGCGCTTGTCAATCGGCATGTCCAGCAATGGCTTCAATTTCTCCGCAATCACTTCGCGCGCGCGAAAAATCCGGCTGCGCACGGTGCCGATGGGGCACGCCATGATCTCCGATATTTCCTCATAGCTCAGGCCCTCGATCTCGCGCAGCACGATGGCCGTGCGCAACTCGATGGGCAGCACATCCATGGCCGCATTGACGGTGGCGGCAATCTGCTTGCTGGCCAGCACCGATTCGGGTGTATTGTTATCGCGCAATTTATTACCGTCATCGAAAGACTCCGCCTGCTCGGCGTCGGTATCGCTGGACGTGGCGGCGCGCCGCCCCTGCGTGACGAGATAATTCTTGGCCGTATTGATGCCGATGCGGTACAACCACGTATAAAAGGCAGCCTCGCCGCGAAAATGGCGCAGCGCCCGGTAGGCCTTGATAAAGGTTTCCTGCACCACATCTTCGGCCTCCGCCGGGTCATGCACGAGGCGCGACACCAGGCGCATCAAGCGGCGCTGATATTTCGATACCAGCACATCAAATGCCCGTTTGTCGCCAGCCTGTACCCGCTCGACCAGTAACTGATCATACTCGCGCTCTGTCCTCACGCCCGATGTCCCTGTAGTCATGCAGCGTGGGCGCCTGTATGGATATAGAGTTGGCCCGCTGCAAGAAGTTCAGTGTTCGCCGCACTTTTATTCTTCCCTGTTCCGCGCCGCGATCGCCCGGCAAGCCACGGCCAGCGGACGGAAGGCGGCGCAGCTGCCGCCACGCTGCACCAGCACATCCGTGCGCCGCCCGGCCGCATCGGCCAGGCACAGCACGAGCAGCGACGGCCACAAGGTCGAGCCCGGCAACAGGCGCAGCCCCTGCACCCCCGCAAGTCCCGGCCCGGCCGGCTCCGCTCCCCCGTCAGCAATAGCCCCCGGCACCTCGCCACGCTCCAGATATACCGCCAGGCGCACCTGGCCAACCGGCGAAATATCAAGCGCCTGCGGCTTTCTGCGCCGGCGCAGCAAAGCCAGCAAAAACACGCCGCCAGCCGCACTCAGCAGCGCAGCACTCCAGCCCAGCGCGTAGCCGCCCACCAGCTGACCGGACACGGCAGCAACGCGCCACGCACCGCTCAAGGGCCAGGCGGCCAGCACCGCGCACAGCCCCAGCGCCGCTTGTAACAGGCGCAAACAGACAGGCGTGCGAATGACAGCCGCTACTGCGATAGACATACTTCATGGGAAAAAAAGGCGCGCCGACACCATGCCGGGCAAATTCAGGCGCCAACGAACGTTGGCGCCGAATCAGCGCTCACTACAGTTTGACCGTAGCGAGCGCTTGAAAGTTCCTGCTTATTTCGCCTTACCGAAAATCAGCGTGCCATTCGTTCCGCCGAAGCCGAACGAATTCTTCACTGCATAATCGATCTTCATATCACGCGCCGTGTTGGCACAGAAATCGAGATCGCAAGCCGGATCCTGGTTGAAGATGTTGATGGTCGGTGGCGACACCTGATGGTGCAATGCCAGGACCGTAAACACCGCTTCCAGACCGCCCGCGCCGCCCAGCAAATGGCCCGTCATCGACTTGGTCGAGTTGACGACCAGATTCTTGGCGTGCTCGCCGAAGGTGCGCTTGATGCCCATCACTTCCGCCACGTCGCCTTGTGGGGTCGACGTGCCGTGCGCGTTCAGGTACTGAATCTGATCCGCGTTCAAGCCAGCGTTGTTGAGGGCCGCGATCACCGATTTGCTGCCGCCGCTACCATCTTCCAGCGGCGAGGTCATGTGATAAGCATCTGCGCTCATCCCGAAACCATGCACTTCGGCATAGATCTTGGCACCACGGGCCACCGCGTGCTCGTACTCTTCCAGCACCATGACGCCAGCGCCCTCGCCCAGCACGAAGCCGTCGCGGTCGGTATCCCACGGACGCGATGCCGTTGCCGGATCGTCGTTGCGGGTCGACAAGGCACGTGCCGAAGCGAAACCGCCCAGGCCCAGTGGCGACACGGTCGATTCAGCACCGCCGGCGATCATGACGTCGGCATCGCCGTACTCGATCATGCGCGCTGCGGCACCGATGCTGTGCAAACCGGTGGTACACGCTGTAACGATCGCCAGGTTCGGGCCCTTCAGACCATATTTGATCGAAAGGTTGCCAGAGATCATGTTAATGATCGAGGCAGGCACGAAAAATGGCGAGATACGGCGCGGACCGCGCTTTTCGTACTCGGACTTGGTGTCTTCGATCAGCGGCAAGCCACCGATACCGGAACCGATGATCACGCCGATACGCTCGGCGTTTTCTTCGGTGACTTCCAGACCGGAATCCTGCATCGCCTGGATGCCTGCAGCCATGCCGTAATGGATAAAGGTATCCATGTGGCGGGCTTCCTTACCGGAGATGTACTCTTCGATATTGAAGCCTTTGACTTCACCAGCAAAATGCGTGGTGAATGGCAGTGCATCGAACTTGGTAATCGTGGCAATGCCGGATTTACCTTCAATGATTGCGCCCCACGCCTCGGCAATAGTATTGCCGACAGGTGAAACGCAGCCCAGGCCGGTGACAACAACACGACGGTTTTTAGAACGGCTCAAGCGATTCTCCTGAAGTCGGTCAGACAGGCTTAGGCCTTGACGTGTGCAGTGGCGTAGTCGATCGCCTGTTGCACGGTGGTGATTTTTTCAGCTTGTTCGTCAGGGATTTCCATTTCGAATTCGTCTTCCAGGGCCATGACCAGTTCCACGGTGTCCAGGGAATCGGCGCCGAGATCGTCGACGAAGGAGGATTCGATTTTGATGTCTGCTTCTGCAACGCCCAGTTGCTCAGCGACGATTTTCTTAACGCGTTGTTCGATATCCGACATGTTATGGCTCCAAAGTGTGTGTTACGGAAAGTGCGCGCATTTTATCAGGTTTGCGCGTCCGAATACTAATTTCGGTGTCTGCTGCTAATTCGACCGAAGCTGCTGCTAAAAGATGCGATTATAGACAAAAACGGCCGTTGAATCATGCCACAAACGCCCGCCCCGTCTAGCTTTCACATCAATTCATGTACATTCCACCGTTCACGTGCAGGGTTGTGCCCGTGATATACGCCGCTTGCGGCGAAGCCAAAAAGGCCACCGCCGCTGCCACGTCTTCCGGCTTGCCCAGGCGGGACAGGGGAATTTGCGTCAACAGGGCCGCGTGCTGCTCTTCGCTCAGCGCCTTGGTCATGTCGGTATCGATGAAGCCCGGGGCGATGCAGTTCACGGTAATGTTGCGGCTGCCGATTTCGCGCGCCAGGGCGCGGCTCATGCCTTCCACGCCGGCCTTGGCCGCCGCGTAATTCATTTGCCCAGGATTACCCGACGAAGCCACCACCGACGTGATATTGATGATACGCCCAGTTTTGGCTTTCATCATGCCGCGCAACACGGCACGCGACAGGCGGCCGACGGCCGACAGGTTGGTGGAAATGACGCTGTCCCACTCTTCATCCTTCATGCGCATGGCCAGCTGGTCTTGCGTGATGCCTGCATTGTTGACCAGGATCGACAGGCTGCCGTAGGTTTTCTGCACCTCATCGACGACGGCAGCGCAGCGCGCCGCATCGGTCACATTCAGGACCAGACCCTTGCCCGTCACGCCTTCGGCGGCCAGGTAATCGGTGATGGCTTGCGCGCCGCTTTCCGAGGTGGCGGTGCCGACCACGGTGGCACCCTGCTTGCCCAGTTCGGTGGCGATGGCGCGGCCGATGCCGCGCGAGGCGCCCGTGACCAACACGACTTGATTTGCTAAATTCATGAGTATCCTTAAGAGCAACCGTGGCAGGCAGGCTGCCGCGGTCTGATGTTTATTTGAGCTGCGTCAAAATGCGTTCCAGCGATGCCTGATCGACGATGGCGTCGCCCACCAGCACCGGATCGATGCGCTTGGCCAGGCCCATCAGGACCTTGCCCGGACCGCACTCGATCACTTGCGTGATGCCGTCGGCCGCCACTTTTTGCATGGTTTCCACCCAGCGCACGGGGCTGGCTGCCTGGCGCACCAGTGCATCCTTGATGCCGGCCACATCGTTGACGATGGCCACGTCGACGTTGTTGATCAGGGCGATTTGCGGCGCCGAGAACGTCAAGCTGGCCATGTATTCGCGCAAACGGTCCGATGCGGGCTTCAGCAGCGACGAGTGGAATGGCGCGGAGACGGGCAGCTTCATGGCGCGCTTGGCGCCCTTGGCCTTGGCCAGTTCGCAGGCGCGCTCGACGGCCGCCGTATGGCCGGCGATGACGACTTGTGCAGGCGCATTGAAATTGACGGGCTCGACCACCAGGGCCGGGTTTTCCGCCGCCGCTTCCGCACAGGCGGCGTGCACGTCGTCATCCGACAGGCCCAGCACGACAGCCATCGTGCCCTGCCCGACGGGCACGGCTTCCTGCATGGCTTGCGCGCGGAAACGCACGAGCGGCACGGCATCCTTGAACGGGATGACGCCGGCGGCGACCAGCGCCGAGTATTCACCGAGGCTGTGACCGGCCACGACCGTCGGCACGGGGCCGCCGGCCGCCAGCCAGGCGCGATAGAAAGCCACGGCCGCCGTCAGCATCACCGGCTGCGTATTGGTGGTGAGATCGAGTTCTTCCTTCGGACCTTCGGCGATCAGCTTGCCCAGGTCGAATTGCAGGGCGTCCGACGCTTCGGCAACGGTCTGCGCAACCACGGGGTTGCCGGCGAAACCGTCGAGCATCGCAATCGCTTGCGAGCCTTGACCTGGGAAAACAAATGCAAATTGTGTCATGTCGACTCCGTTTTTTTAATAGTGTTACGGGATTACATGCGCGCCAGCACAGCGCCCCAGGTAAAGCCGCCGCCCACGCCTTCCATCATGACGTTGTCGCCCTTCTTGACGCGACCATCGCGCACGGCGATGTCGAGCGCCAGCGGGATCGAGGCGGCCGAGGTGTTGCCATGCTGGTCGACGGTGACAACCATCTTTGCCAAAGGCAAGCCAAGTTTCTTGGCCGTGCTGTTCATGATGCGGATATTCGCCTGGTGCGGGATCAGCCAGTCGATCTGGTCCGACGTCATGTTGGCGTGTTCCAGCGCTTCGTGCGCGACCTTTTCCAGCACGGACACGGCCAGCTTGAATACGGCCGGGCCATCCATGTAGAGGAAGGCGCTGCCGTCCAGCGCGCCGCCAGCCAGGCTGCCCGGCACGCTGAGGATGTTCGAGTGGCGGCCATCCGCGTGCAGCTTGGTGGCCAGGATGCCCGGCTCCTTGGAGGCCGTCATGACGATGGCGCCAGCGCCGTCGCCGAACAGCACGCAGGTGCCGCGGTCGTCGAAATTGAGGATGCGCGAAAACACTTCGGCGCCGATCACCAGCACATTCTTGTGCATGCCCGACTGGATGAAGCTGTCGGCCGTGGCGACCGCATACACGAAACCGCTGCAGACGGCTTGCACGTCGACGGCAGCGCAGTTGTTCGTGATGCCCAGCTTGTTTTGCACGATGCAAGCCGTGCTGGGGAAGCTGCCGAAGAAATCGGGAGTCGAGCTGGCAACGATGATCAGGTCCAGGTCATTGCCGTTCAGGCCAGCCATTTCCAGGGCCTTTTTGGCCGCTTCCACGCCCAGGTCCGAGGAGTTTTGCGACGGCGCCGCATAATGGCGCGCCGAAATGCCGCTGCGCGATACGATCCATTCATCCGACGTCTCGATGCCCTTGGCGGCGAGCTGTTCGGTCAAATCCTGGTTGGTGACGCGCTTCTCCGGCAAGTAGCTGCCGGTACCGATAATTTTGCTGTAAGTTTTGCTAAAAACAGTCATGCAAATACCCGTCCACTAAATGGTAGAGCTTGTTGATGTAGGTTCGTCCGGTACTGGCGTGCGCGGCATCAGCTCGGCGATCAGGCTGGCCAGGTGCGCTTGCACGTCATTTTTTGCCGCATCAAAGGCGCGGCGCAAGGCCCATTCGAACGAATAGGCATCGGCGCTGCCATGGCTCTTGAAGACGAGGCCACGCAAGCCCAGCAGGCTGGCGCCGTTGTAACGCGATGGATTCAAGCGGTTGCCGATGGCTTTCAGGGCCCCGCGGGCGATCAGCGCGCCCAGCATGGTGATCGGATTGCGCTTGAATTCGGAAGTGAGCACGTCTTTCATGAAGCGCGCCAGACCTTCGATGGCTTTCAGGGTGACATTGCCGACAAAACCGTCGCAGACGACGATATCGGTCGTGCCCTTGAAGATATCGTTGCCTTCCACGTTGCCGTAGAAGTTCAGCGCGCCACGCTCGTGGTCGGCCTGCAGCAGCTTCGAGGTGAGCTTGACCACTTCATTGCCCTTGATATCTTCCGTGCCCACGTTCAGCAAGCCGATCGTCGGGCGTGCGATGCCTTCCATGGCGGACACCAGCACGGAACCCATGATGGCGAACTGGTGCAAGTGATGCGGTTCGCAATCGACGTTGGCGCCCAGGTCCAGCATGTAGGTGGGGCCGTTCTTTTGATTCGGCAAGATGCTGCAGATGGCCGGGCGGTCGACGCCGGACATGGTTTTCAATACATAGCGCGACACAGCCATCAGGGCTGCCGTATTACCGGCGGAAACGGAGGCTTGCGCCACGCCGTTCTTGACCTGTTCGATGGCCACGCGCATGGAGGAATCCTTCTTGCGGCGCAGGGCCACTTCCAGGGGATCGTCCATGGTAACTTGTTCGGAGGCATGCAATACCGACAGGCGCGGATGCGTGTCGGCTTTATGTTTTTTCAGTTCGGCACGGATCACGTCTTCCAATCCAACAAGGATCAGTTCAGCTTCAGGCTCATGTTTTACGAAGGAAATTGCTGCGGGGATAGTGACTGAGGGACCGTGATCTCCGCCCATGCAGTCGATAGAAATTTTGATTGTCATTTGTGTTGATTCAATACCGCTGCGGGCGTGCGGCAAGATGTGAATCGGACTGGAGCATATGCAGGGCGCAGCATGTCATGCACCGCCTGAGCAAGCTTGATTCAAAATGACGGGTGCGCAAGATGAATTGCAGCCGATAAAAAAGAAGAAGCGGCGCCACGCCGAATAACCACGCAACACCGCTTTCATCTTACCCAACAAAAACGTCGATTACTCGTCGTTTTTGGTCTTCAACACTTTACGGCCACGATAGAAGCCGTTAGGGCTGATATGGTGACGCATGTGTGTTTCGCCGGTAACTGGCTCGACGCTCAATTGCGGCGCGACCAGGAAGTCGTGCGAACGGTGCATGCCGCGCTTGGAAGGGGTTTTCTTGTTCTGTTGAACTGCCATGATGACTCCTAATACATAAGTTCTAAAATTTTAGCACAATCGATTAGCAAATACATGCGAATCGAGTATCCCAGCGGCAAAGACTACCCGAAAATAGCCCGGACCGACATCGTTTATTACAATTACATTTCACTACACTTGCCATACTCGATTACTACACGCGTTTGACACGTTCTCTAAGCGGAGCCTCACAAACCTACTGCGCGTCCCACTATCGCCTCGGCGTTGCTCAGCGTACTTCCGTACGCTTGCGCTACTCAAGACGATATTGGGCCGCTCGCTACGGTTTTTGAGGCCCCCTACAAACTACCACTACTACTTATTCTCTTAACTTATTCTGGCTTCAAGTCTTTCAGGGCCGCAAACGGCGACTTCTTTTCAGTCTTGAGAGCATCGAGTTGCGCCGTATCGGGGCAGACGTCGTGTTTGGGTACCTGCGGCAGGGCCAGCAAGGCTTCATCTTCGATCAGGGCCGCGGCATCCATGCTGCGGCTGCCGACGATCACGTCGATCGATTCATCGTTGATGATTTCTTCGATCTCGTCCGCGTGCTCGTCATCCTTGCCCAGCATCAGAGTGGTCGTCGAATCAATTGCGTAAGCATACGGAGTCAGGCAGCGCTGGCAAACCAGCTGAACGGTGCCGTTGACCGACAAGGTCAGTTGTGGGTAGCCCAGCTTGCTGGTGCCGCCGACGATCTTCCAGGCGATCTCGCCGGAACTATCTGCACAATCCTTGGTCAACCGGGTCATTTCAGCGACAGGAGTTACACCCTCGCGGCTCCCGCTGATACGACAAAAATCAAAGGCGTCGATCACAAAAGCATTCATTGGTAGAAAATTTCCCCGGAAAACCTGCGATAATAACAGGGTTTTTAGCACGGAGTCAAAGGCTAAGCATCTTTTTTGACGCAATCATTGCCATAAACATGACAACTTCATCAACACCGTCATGCCGCATGGAGCCTCAGTTGTGGGCTCTGCGCCCTGGAATTTGCGTGAAATTCCACTGACATCGACCAGCGCGGCCATGCCGGCCGCCATCCACTACCGAATGATACCAACTTCCGTCCCATTGCGCTTGATTCTTGCATCGAGTTCGACCTACCGCAAGGAATTGCTGGAACGCCTGCGCCTGCCTTTCGAGGTCGCCGTGCCCGATCTCGACGAAAGCCCGCTGCCAGGCGAAAGCCCCAGCGCCACGGCCCTGCGCCTGGCCCAGGCAAAGGCGCAGGCCGTGCTCGACCGCTACCCTGGCAGCCTCGTCATCGGCTCCGACCAGGTCGCCACCCTGGATGGCGCGCAGATCGGCAAGCCCGGCAACCATGCGAATGCCCTGCTGCAGCTGCAAACCATGCGCGGGCGCCAGACCGTGTTCCACACGGCCCTGTGCCTGCTCGATGGCCGCCAGAGTCCGCCTGTGGCGCAAGTGGAAGATATCCAGACCCTCGTCACCGTGCGCGACTTGCCCGATGCCGAGCTGGATGCCTACCTGCGCATCGAGCAGCCGTACGATTGCGCCGGCAGCGCCAAGAACGAGGGCCTGGGCATCGCCCTGCTCGAGCGCATCGACAGCGTTGACCCGACCGCCCTGACCGGCTTGCCGCTGATCGCCCTCACCGGCATGCTGCGCAAGGCGGGCGTCGCGTTTTTCACCCTTTAATTTACCGACAATACAAATATGACCGGCACCCTGTACCTGATTCCCAACCACCTCGGCCTGTCCGACAGCCCGGCCGACCCGCTGGCCCACATCATTCCAGAGCAAGTACGGCAGATCACGTCGCAGCTCGATTATTTCGTGGCAGAAAACGCCAAGACGGCGCGCGCCTTCCTGAAACTGATCGGCAACCAGCATCCGCTGGCCAAGCCGCTGCAGGAAATCACGATTTCCGAACTTAACGTAAATACCCCGGCGCAAGCGCTGACCGGCTTGCTGGCACCCCTGCTGGCGGGGCGCGATGCGGGCCTCGTCTCGGAAGCAGGCGTACCCGCCGTGGCCGACCCCGGTGCAGACCTGGTGCGCCTGGCGCATCAGCACGGCATCAAGGTGCGCCCGCTGGTGGGGCCATCGTCGATCCTGCTGGCCGTGATGGCCAGCGGCTTGAACGGCCAGAGCTTCGCCTTCAACGGCTACCTGCCCACGGATGCGGCCCTGCGCGCCAAGCGCATCAAGGAACTGGAAGTGCGTTCGCGCACGGAAAAGCAGACCCAGCTGTTCATCGAAACTCCGTACCGCAATGCGGCCATGCTCGAAGCGCTGGTGGCGCAATGCGCGCCATCGACCCTGATCTGCGTTGCCACCGACCTGAGCCTGGACACGGAAAGCGTGCAAACGTGGAATGGCGGCCAGTGGAAGAAACAATTGGCCGCCGGCAAGGCACCTGACTTCCACAAGAAACCGACCGTGTTCTTGCTGCTGGGACAGTAATCCCCCGCCCATAAAAAAACGCCACGGGTACAATGCCCGTGGCGTTTTTTATTACAGCACTACCAAGAGAAGTATGATTACACTCTTCTTGTACCGGTATTTTTCTGTCCGCCCTTGCCCGTTTCCAATACGAACTTCGCGCCATCGTCGCGGCCCAGCACCTTCACCAGGTACGGCATGACTTCGCGCAACATCGGCTCCAAGGTGTACGGCGGGTTCAAAATGAACATGCCGCTGCTGTGCAAGCCAAAACCGTCCGGCGACGGGGTGTTGACCGTCAGGGTCACGTGCAGCCAGTCCGAGCTGGGCAATTGCTTGAGCTTGTCGGCAAACTGGCGCGATTCCATGCGCTGCAGCACCGGGTACCAGACGGCATACATGCCCGAAGGGAAGCGCACGAGGGCGTCGGCCAGGGTGTCCTTGACCTTGCGGTAATCCATCTTGTCTTCATACGGCGGGTCGATCAGCACCAGCGCGCGGCGCGATGGCGGCGGCAGCAGGGCTTTCAGGCTCTGGAAACCGTCTGCCTTGGTGATCAGCACGCGCTTGCCGCGCACGGTCGGACGCTCGCCCTGGGCCAGCGCATGCGCCTCGACCTTGCGGAAGTTGTCGGCCAGAATCTTTGCGTCCGCCGGATGCAGCTCGAACAGGCGCAGACGGTCTTGCTCGCGGCTGACCTTGTCCGCGCAGTACGGCGACCCCGGGTAGTAGCGCATCTTGCCGCTCGGATTCATTTCCTTGATCAGCTTCATGTACTCGGCCAGCGAGGCCGGCAAGTCCGTGCGATCCCACAGGGGCGCGATGCCCGTTTCGTACTCGGCATTTTTCGACGCATAGCCGCCGTCGAGCGCATACACGCCCGCGCCGGAGTGGGTATCAATATAGCTATAGGCGGTATCTTTTTGATTCAGATATTGCAACAACTGAATCTGCACATAATGTTTCAACACATCGGCGTGATTACCCGCGTGAAAGGCGTGGCGGTAACTCAACATAAGCTGGCTAATTCCATAATAAAAATAAATAAAGGCGGGAGCGCTGACACCGGGCAGGGCATGAAAACAGACTGGAGGGGTCAGGCTGCGGGGCCAGGAAACAGCATGGACCAGCGTAATCAGCGCGCAATTACCAGCATTATCCACCAGAAAGGTGTATTGCATCAAAAAACACGGATAAACAAGCCCATGCATTCCCGGGACTGCGGTGGCCGGGCGCGGTAGAATACGCGCATCGGGCGCCCGGCGCCCATCGCCCTACTAACCAGATACGACCATGCACAGCCTGACCCTCACGACCGATAACCGCGCCGACGTCGCGGCAGCCCTGGCCGGCCCGCGCTGGACGGTGGCCTGCCTGTGCGCGCTGTGGTGCGGCACTTGCGGCAGCTACCGCGCCACATTCGAGGAACTGGCCGCGCGCCATCCGGACACCGTCTTCGTCTGGGTCGACATCGAAGACCAGGCCGACGTGGTGGGCGACCTCGACATCGACAACTTCCCCACCCTGCTGATCCAGCACGAGGACAACGTGGCCTTCTTCGGCACCGTGCTGCCCGACGGCGGCCTGGCGCACCGCATGGTGCAGGCGCAGCAGGCCCTCAGCGGGGCGGAACTGGCGGCGCTGGCCGGCAGCACGCAGGAGCGGCGCGACTGGCAGCGCGACTGCAATCTGCGCAACCTCCTCGCCGCCACCCTGGCTTGATGTAAATTAACCCAGGCGCAGCGGCAGGCTGCGCAGCCGTTTTCCCGTCAAGATGAACACGGCGTTGGCCACGGCCGGCGCGATCGGCGGCGTACCGGGCTCTCCCACGCCTTCGGGGTGTTCCGCGCTGGCGATGATGACGGTTTCCACCTCGGGCGTTTGCCCCATGCGCAGCACGGGATAGTCGTGGAAGTTAGCCTGCTCGACTTTCCCCTCCTTGAAGGTGATCTCGCCACCCAGCGCCGCTGACAGGCCAAACAGCACGGCCGACTCCATCTGCTGGGCGATGATGTTCGGATTGACGGCGATGCCGCAATCGATGGCGCACACCACGCGCTGCACGCGGATTTCTCCGTTTTCCACGGACACTTGCGCCACTTGCGCGACGATGCTGCCGAACGACTGATGCAAGGCCACGCCATGCGCATGGCCGGGCGGAGGCGTTCCCGCCTTGGCAACTGCCGCATCGAGCACGGCCAGGTGGCGCGGGTGCCGCACCAGCATGGCACGGCGGAAAGCGATGCCATCCTGCCCCGCCGCGTGGGCCAGTTCGTCGATAAAGCTTTCCTTGAAAAAAGCGTTGTGCGAGTGCCCCACCGAGCGCCAGTAACCGATGGGCACAGGACTGTCGGCGATCACGTGGGCGATGCGCTGGCTGGCAATTTCATACGGCATGTCGAATTCGCCTTCGGCCGTGGTCTTGTCCGGCCCCGCACCGGGCAAGCCGAAATTACGCTGCAAAAACTGGTGCGTGATGGAGCCGCTGACGGATTTGTTGTCCCAGGAAGCGATGCGGCCGTGTTCATCGAGGCGGGCCGCAAAGCGGGCCAGCGCGGCGGGACGGTACATATCATGCTGCGTATCCTGTTCGCGCGTCCACACCAGCTGCACGGGCGCACCGCCGCACTGCAGTGCGATGGCCACGGCCTGGGCGATCATGTCCACTTCCAGGCGGCGGCCGAAACCGCCACCGAGCAGCAGCACCTCGATGACGACGTCCTTCGCATCGACGCCGGCCACTTTCGCCGCCACATCGACGGCGATGCCGGGCGCCTGCGTCGAGACCCACAGCATCACCTTGCCATCCTTGACCTGCGCGGTGCAGTTGACGGGTTCCATGGCGGCGTGCGCGAGGAATGGCGCGCGGTACTCGGCGCTAACCTGCCGCATGCCCTGCACGGCCTTGCTTTCCACCTGGCCGCTGGCGTGATAGGCATAGCCCGCTTCGCTATCGAGCAGGCGGGCAAACTCCGCATACACGCCGGCGCTGGACAAATTCGCCTGCGGGCCAGCCTTCCACTGCGTCGGCAAGGCGGCCGCCGCCTGCCTGGCGCGCCACCAGGTGTCGGCCACCACGGCGGCACACGAGACGCTGCGCTGAGCCAGGTGCGGCGTCAGGTCCAGCACCTTTTTCACCCCGGGCATGGCCAGCACGGGCGCCGCGTCGAACGCGGACAGGATATCGCCCAGGCGCGGCGGCAGATGCAGGGCCGCATACAGCATGCCGGGCGGGCGCGCATCGATGCCGAAACGCGCGCTGCCATTGACTTTGGATGGCGTGTCGCGGCGCGGCGCCGGCTGGCCGATCAATTTGAAATCCCTGGGCAGCTTCAGCACGGGCGTGCCCGGGTCGATTGCGGCGGCGCGCTGCGCCAGGCTGGCGTAGCTGGCGCGCCGGCCATCCGGGTGCAACACTGCGCCATTTTCCGTGCGGCACTGCGCAGCCGGCACCTGCCACAACGCGGCGGCGGCCCCCACCAGCATGGCGCGCGCCGACGCGCCCGCTTCGCGCATGGGACCCCAGCCATCCTTCACGCTCGACGAGCCGCCCGTGACAATCACGCCCAGCTCGCGCGCCGCCTTGGCCACCGTCCACTGGGCCAGCGCTTTTACGCGGCCCTGGTCGTCCGGGTGGAAAGGCAAGCCGTCCTGGAGCATGGCGACATTGCCGAAGATCTTGTCCATGGGCGCCTGGATCAGCTTCACGCTGGACAGCGGCACGTCGAGCTCCTCTGCGACCAGCATCGGCAAGGCCGTGTGCACGCCCTGCCCCATCTCGCTGCGCGGCATGGCCAGGGTCACCGCGCCGTCGGTGCCGATGGCCAGCCAGCCGTTCAGCGCCACGGCGCCATCCTGGAGCGGCAGCGGCACGCTGCCATGCAGGCGCTGGCGCGGCGGCAGCACGCCCCAGCCCAGCACCAGGGCACCCACGCCGGCCACGCCGAGACCCAGGCCGCGGAGCAGGAAACGGCGGCGCGACGTATTTTTTTCTCCGGCCATGGGATACCCTTTAATTGGTTAGTGGTTGATCCAGCGGGTCGATCCAGCGCTCCAGCATATCCTGTGCCAGCACCGGGCGGCTATAAAAATAACCTTGCGCCAGCTTGCAGCCATGGCGCAGCAGGAAAGCCGCCTGCTCTTCCGTCTCCACGCCTTCGGCGATCACGGACAATTGCATGCTCTTGCCCAGCTGGATGATGGCAATCGCAATCGCTTCGTCATTGACGTCCGTCGAGATATCCTTGATGAAGGAGCGGTCGATCTTCAGGGTTTGCACGGGCAGCTGCTTCAGATACGCGAGCGAGGAATAACCGGTGCCGAAATCGTCGATGGCCAGGCCCACGCCGATGGCGTGCAAGTCGTTGATGAAACCGAGCGCATCGCCCGTGTTCATGATGACGGACTCCGTCACTTCCAGCTGCAGGCGCTGCGGCTCGAGACCCGTTTCCTTCAGAATGTCGGCCACCATGCCGGCGATGCTGCCCCGCTCGAACTGCTTTACCGACAGATTCACGGCCATCTTCGGCACGTGCAAGCCCTGCGCCTGCCAGCGCATCATCTGGCGGCATGCTTCGTCGAGCACCCATTTGCCCAACTGGTTGATGAAGCCGCTGTCCTCGGCCAGCGGGATGAAGCGCGCGGGCGGCACCAGGCCCAGTTCCGGGTGGTTCCAGCGCACCAGCGCCTCGACGCCGACCAGGCGGCCCGTGTCGATTTCCACCTGCGGCTGGTAATTGAGGAACATCTCGTTTTTCTCGATCGAGCGGCGCAAGAAGGTTTCCAGGCGCAGCCGCTCGACGCCTTCGCCCGTCATCGACGGCGCATAGAAGCGGTAGCCGTTGCGCCCGCGCGCCTTGGCCTGGTACATGGCCACGTCGGCATTGCGGATCAACATGTTCAAGTCCAGCGCATCGTCCGGATACAGGCTGATGCCCACGCTGCAGGTGACGAACAGTTCGTGGTCGGCCACCGTGAACGGCTGGTCGAACATGGTCATCAGCTTTTCCGCCACCTGCGTCGCACCGTACTCGCCGTCGACGCGTTCGAGCAGCACGATGAACTCGTCGCCGCCCAGGCGCGCCAGGGTATCGCCCTCGCGCAGGCGGGCCGCCAGCTGGCCGGCCACCTTTTGCAGCAGTTCGTCGCCCACATGGTGGCCCAGGGTGTCGTTGACGTTCTTGAAGCGGTCCAGGTCGATGAACAGCACGGCCAGCTGCTCCTGGTCGCGCGCGGCGCGCAGCAAGGCGTGCTGCAGGCGGTCGTGGAACAGCAAACGGTTCGGCAGGGCCGTCAGCGGATCGTGGTGGGCCATGTGGTCGAGCTTTTCCTGCGACTCCTTGATCAGGGTGATGTCGCTGAACACGCCCACGTAATGCGTGGTGCCGGCGCGCGCGTCGCGCACGGCGCTGATGGTCAGCCACTCCAGATACAGCTCGCCATTCTTGCGCTGATGCCAGATTTCGCCGCGCCAGAAACCGCTGGCCTTCAGCTCGTTCCACATGGCTTCGTAGAACGCAGAGTCGTGGCGCGCCGAGCGGGTCAGCGAAGAGTGCTGGCCCACCGCCTCCGCTTCGGCATAGCCGGTGATCTGCGTGAAGGCGGGATTGACGGTGACGATGATACCGCTGGCATCGACCACCATCACACCGTCGGCGATATGTTCGAGCACGGTGGCCGACAGGCGCAGTTTTTCCTCGGCTTCCTTGCGCGCCGCGATGTCGGCATACACCCAGATGCTGCCTTCATTGGGGCGCAGCGGATCGAGCGCGCAGCCGCTGACCAACGCCCAGAACAGGCTGCCGTCGCGGCGCTTGTACTGGCGCTCCTCGCTGAAATCGCCGCCCATGGCCAGCGCCGGATACTGGCGCTCACCCGCCTCCTCGAAGTCATACGAACTCATAAACACCATGGCCGTCGAATTACCCGTCATCTCGGCATGCTCGTAGCCGAACAGTTCCTCGCAGCGGCGGTTGACGGAAATGATGCGGCGGTGGCGCACGAACATCACGCCGAACATCACGTTGTCGAGAATCGCGCTCTGCTCCGTCAGCAGCGCTTCGATGCGCATCTCGTGGTGCTTGCGCTGGCTGATGTCGGCAATGATGCCGTCGACCCAGATGACGCCCTGCTCGCCCGCCTGCGGCTGGCCATTCTCGGCCACCCAGCGCTCGATGCCGAAAGCGTCGATGATGCGGTATTCGAGCGCATATGGACGTACCTCGGCCACCGCCTGGCGGACGGCGCGGCGGTGCTCGCGGCGGTCTTCCGGGCAGATCAGGTCGGCCCAGGCATGCGTGGTGCCGCGCATGAACTGGCGCGCCGAATAGCCGGAAATCTCTTCGATGGCATCGCTGACAAAATCGATGGGGCCGTCGGGCCGGTAGCGGAAGACGGCGCCCGGCACCTGCGTGACGATGGTGCGGAAACGCTCTTCCCGCTGGCCCACATCCTCGAACAACTGGCCGATGGCCGCGCGCATTTGCTCAAGCTGGGCCGTCAGGCGACCCAGCTCGTCAGTGCTGTGCGAGGTCAGGGGCGTGTCGAAATCGCCGTGCGACAGGCGGTCGGAAAAGCGCGTCAGGCGGCGCAGGGGTTTCAACAGGCGGCGGTTCAGGAACAGCACGATCAGCGCCATCGACACGGCCAGTTGCGCGCCCAGCACGAAAATATAGGAGATCTGCTTTTCGCGCAGCTCCTGCTGGCTGCGCGCATCGTCCATCTCGACGACGACGTGGCCGATGCGTTCGCCGCGCACGAAGATGTCGCGCTCGGCGCGGTACAGATTGCCCACGGGCCGCTGCGGCGCCTGCAGGCGGATGAATTCCGTGTCGCCCTGCCCCAGCACCTTCACCAGCAGCACGGAACGGTCGCGCATCACCGACTCGACCAGCGAATGGGCCGATTCCGCGTTCATGTTCCACAGCGACTCCTGCATGCCCAGCGCCAGGATATCGGCATTGCGCTGCAAGGCTTCGTTCAGGCTGGTGCGCGCCGACTGGCGCTCATGCACGCCGACCAGCACATAGCTGCCGAAGATGGCGGGAACGACGAGGCCGCCAAACACCACCAGCAGCAAGGCGCCATAGATAGACGAGCCGTACAGCACACGCAGGCTGGCGCGCAGGCGCTGGTAAGGTGAATTAAACATGCGGCAACAGGGCAACAGGGATCAGGCGGGCGATCATTGACTTTACAGGGGAATCGGGTGGTGAGGCGGGAAGAAACTTTATCAGGAGCAATTATGCATGGAAAAAGCGGGGAAAGTCACCAATAAACACACGCCAACGGCTACCTCATGTCATATAAACAGGGTTGAAAAACCACACGCCGCCCGGCGCGTCCGGCCGGCGCCAGCAGAAAAGCGCGCAGCTTGCTATCATCGCGCCACTTTACCTAGAGGAACCACCATGACCTTCTCCATCTACTCCGCTTCGATCCCCGTCTTCAAACAGATCCTGGGCAGCCTGGCCACCATCCTGGACAAGGCGGAAACGCACGCGCAAGACAAGAAAATCGACCCGAACGCCCTGCTGCAATTCCGCCTGTTCCCGGACATGCTGCCGTTCGTGCGCCAGATCCAGATCGCCACCGACTTCGCCAAGGGCTGCGGCGCGCGCCTGGCAGGCGTGGCCGTGCCACCGTATGAAGACAGCGAACAGAGCTTTGCGGAACTGAAAGCGCGCATCGTGAAAACCATCGCCTTCCTGGAAAGCCTGCCGCAAGCGGACATCGACGGTAGCGAAACGCGCGCCATCACCACCGGCAGCGGCGAAAAGACCAAGCACTTCACGGGCCAGACCTATCTGTTCCACTACGCGCTGCCGCACTTCTTCTTCCACGCGACGACGGCGTACGACATCCTGCGCCATAACGGCATTGAAGTGGGCAAGAAAGACTTCATCGGCAGCTTCTGATCGTTAGCGCCAAAAGTACCGGGGTCAGTTCCTTCGGAATCGGAATGCTTCCCATTGGGAAGCATTCCCCCGTCTGGTCTGACCCCGACAGTTGCAGTTGGGTTAAATCAGGTATTCCGGCGCGGATAGCCTTGCGAAAGAATCCGCACCCATACCACTTCCTTTTCTTCATCCGTCATCGACACCCAGTGGGCCACTTCCACTACGCTGCGGCCGCAGCCGCGGCAGATTTCATCGAAGGTTGTCGAGCACACGGCCACGCAGGGCGTGTCTGGACGCGGCGGCAATTCCTTGTCCGCCATCAGGACACCTTCGGCAAGCCGAGCTTTTCCCAGCCTTCGGTACCCAACGCTTCCAGCGTGGCAATATTCTTGTCAAAGATCTCCGACGCTTCCGGGAACGCCTCGACGGCGCGCTCGATGCTGTCTTCGCGCAGCAGGTGCAGGGTCGGGTACGGCGAGCGGTTGGTGTAGTTGCTGATGTCGTCCTCGAACGTTTCGGCAAACTGGTAATTCGGATGGAAACTGGCCACTTGCAGTTCGCCGGCCAGGTGCATGTCTTCCACGGCCGCGTCGGCCACGTCGAGAAACTCGTTGTAGTCGAGGAAATCGTTCAAGGTGTACGGATGGATCAGCAGGGTCGTGTCGATCTGCTCGGGATCCGTGTCGGCCAGGGTTTGCAACTCGTCCATCAGCATCGCCAGCAGATCTTCCGGATTGCCCGATTCGCATACCACGTAACGGATCTGCTTCTTGACGTGCACGGCCTTGGCGAACGGGCACAGGTTCAGGCCGATCACGGCCTTTTCCAGCCAGGCAACGGTATTGGCGATGATGACGGCGTTGTCGTCGTCGTGGCGCGGCGGGGTGTTCATATACTTGACTCTCTATTAATAAGGCGGCCGGCGGCTGAATGGCCGGCCAAAGCCAAATTGTACGCACTTTTGCGCAGCCTCATACCGGGCGCCATCCAGGCTTGCGCCAGCCTCCTCGCCATGTATGCTATAACAGCGGCCGAATCACGTATCGGGCAAATTAAATTTGCAATAATGACAGCATTTGCGAATGGAAACTCAGCCGTTACCCACTTATTGCCGCTTATTTCCTGTCATCATGCTGACATAATTCTTGACTCCTGCATGTGGATATACGTACACTCGCTGCTTGATCATGGGTCTGTCCGATGTTTCTCCGACGACAACAATGGAACACTATGCACGAAAACTCCTTTAAATCTACCGTCCTGGCGGCGTTGGCCCTGGCGCTTGCGCCCGCCCTCAGCCAGGCGTACGAAGCCGGTGTTGAGAGCGATAACGCGCCAGTCGCCGCCGCCGCACCCGCCCTGATCCCGATGACCGCCCAGGTCACGGCGAAACTCCCCACCCTCGACAACCGCCTGCAAAAGACCGACCGTCTGCTGAAAAACCTCAGCGATAATTCCGATCCGCTGCGCGAAGCCGACGTCTGGGGCCGCATCCGCAGCGGCTATGCGATTCCCGACATCAACAACCAGCTGGTGGCGAACCACGTCAACTGGTACGCCACCCGCCCCGACTACATCGCCCGCACCACGGCGCGCGCGTCGCGCTACATCTTCCACGTGGTGCAGGAACTGGAAAAGCGCGGCATGCCGACGGAACTGGCCTTGCTGCCGTTCATCGAGTCCGCCTTCAACCCGCAAGCATTCTCCAGCGCCAATGCGGCCGGCATGTGGCAATTCGTGCCCGCCACCGGGCGTGATTTCAACCTCAAGCAAAACATGTTCAAGGACGAGCGCCGCGGCGTGCTTGCCTCGACCGATGCGGCCCTGACCTACCTGCAGCGCCTGTATGACATGTTTGGCGACTGGCAACTGGCCCTGGCCGCCTACAACTGGGGCGAAGGCTCCGTACAGCGGGCCATCAAGAAAAACCAGGCGCTGGGCAAGCCGACCGACTTCGAAAGCCTGGCCGACCTGATGCCGGCCGAAACGCGCAACTACGTGCCGAAACTGCAAGCGGTGAAAAACATCATCGCCAATCCGGCCCAGTTCGGCCTGACCCTGCCCGTGGTCGACAACCAGCCGTATTTCACGGCCATCGACAAGACTAGCGACATCGACATCACCGTTGCCGCCCAGCTGGCCGAGCTGTCAATGGATGAATTCAAGGCCTTGAATCCGCAATTTAACCGCCCCGTCATCATCGGCGGTGAAAAGACCAAGATTCTGTTGCCGCAGGAAAACGCCGCCAAGTTCACCACCAACCTGGCGCAATGGGGCCATGCCTTGTCCAGCTGGACGACGCACAAGATCACCAATGCGCGCGAACGCATCGAAACCCTGGCGTCGAAATTCGGCACCACGGCCGATGTGCTGCGCCAGGCCAACAATATTCCCCAGCGCACCAGCCTGCGTGCCGGCTCCACCATCCTCGTGCCGAAAACTTCGGCCACGATGAACAAGGACATCACCCAGGAAATCGCCGACAGCGCCACCATGCTGCTGGAAGCGGACCGTCCGGAACGGGCCGCCAAGGCACTGCGCCGCGCCGCCAAGGGTGGCAAGGTGCAAGCCGCGCCAATTTCCCTGGTGAAACCGCGCATCCAGCGCGGCGGTGGCAACAGTCGCGCCAAGGCCCGTCACTGATCGCCTGAGCTGTATTGACCTACCTCACCGGCCGCCACAGCTTTGCTGTCGCGGCCGGTTGTACATCCGCCCACCCCGCCCACCTACCCAGACAGGAGTCGTCATGGCTTTCTTGCAAGGCAAAAAAATCCTCATCACGGGCTTGCTGTCGAACCGTTCCATCGCCTATGGCATCGCCAAGGCTTGCCACCGCGAAGGCGCCACCCTCGCCTTCACGTATGTGGGCGAACGCTTCAAGGAGCGCATCACGGAATTTGCGGCGGAATTCGGCAGCGAACTGGTATTCGACTGCGACGTTTCCAGCGATGAACAGATCAGCGCCGTCTTCAGCGACCTGGCGCGCCACTGGGAACATCTCGATGGCCTGGTGCACGCCATCGGTTTTGCGCCGCGCGAAGCGATCGCCGGCGACTTCCTCGATGGCCTGTCGCGCGACAGCTTCCGTATCGCGCACGACATTTCCGCCTACAGCTTTCCCGCCATGGCCAAGGCCGCCCTGCCCCTGCTGCACCCGGGCGCTTCGGTGCTGACCCTGACCTACCTGGGCGCCATGCGCGCCGTGCCCTACTACAACACCATGGGCCTGGCCAAGGCGTCGCTGGAAGCATCCGTGCGCTACCTGGCCGAATCGCTGGGTCCGCGCGGCATCCGCGCCAATGGCATCTCGGCCGGCCCCATCAAGACCCTGGCCGCGTCCGGCATCAAGGATTTCAGCAAACTGCTGGGCTTTGTGGCCGAGCACGCCCCGCTGCGCCGCAACGTCACCATCGAAGAGGTCGGCAATACGGCCGCCTTCCTGCTCTCAGACCTGGCCTCCGGCATCACGGGCGAGATTACCTACGTCGATGGCGGTTTTTCGCAAGTGATGGCCGTCAATCCCGAAGTAGAGTGAGGCGGTGATGGCCGATGTTTTGCGGTTGTCACTTGACAACCGACCAGTATCGACCTACATTGGAGGCATCGCATGGCGCGCTCCCCGCACCCGAAGAAAGACATCGAAGCGGCATTGCGCCACGCGGAAAGCCAGGGCTGGCGCGTGGAAACGGGTGGCAGCCATGTCTGGGGCAAGATCTACTGCCCGTACAATGATGCCGGCTGCCGCTGCGGCGAATTCTGCATCGCCTGCATCTGGAGCACGCCGAAAAATCCCGGCAACCATGCGCGGGCGATACGGCGGGTGGTCGACAATTGCACTTTCAATAAGCTGATGCACGACTGCATGCAACGCAAATCCAAGGGGTAGCCATCATGGATTACATCTTTACTCTCAAATACCGCCTGCCCGATAACGAAACCGACCTCGATGCGCTGGCCGATCGCCTGGGCGGCGGCGGTTGCGACGATGCCCTGGCCGGCATCGGGCAAGCGGGACGCCTGGCGCTGGAATTCACGCGCGAGGCCAGCAATGCCAGCGAAGCACTGCTGAGCGCCATGGCCGATGTGAAAGCCATCGTGCCCGGGGCCGTGCTGGTCGAGGCCGCCCCCGACTTCGTGGGACTGACGGACGTGGCGCAAGTGCTGGGCTTGTCTCGCCAAAACCTGCACAAGCTGATGAACAAACACCGCCACAACTTCCCCGCGCCCGTGCATGAGGGCAGCGCCACCATCTGGCACCTGGCCGACGTGCTGGCTTGGCTGCAGGCCAAGGGGACTTACCAGCTGGAACGCAGCCTGGTCGACGTGGCGCAAGCGGCCCGGCAAATCAACCTGGCCAGGGAAACGCGACAGGCGCCGCCGCTGCCCGCCGACATCGTGGCCATGCTCCATTAAACGGAAGAAAACTACGTACTCTTACTGATTTCACATAGGAAACATGATCAAAACGTGGTAGGACTGTCGTTTCTTCCCATTTAAGCCGTGCAAAACGGCTGCAAATACGGTATAGTGTCGTTGTGCGCTGCAATATGTTTCCTTGAAGCGATGGCAACACCGCAGTTACATGCACTACAAACTTAGCAGCTTCGCAAGCCTTAGCGCATCCACAGGATGCCGCTTATAAAGCCCTCCCGCCTTGTGTGTCGCACCTGACACCGTCCCGGCGCAAAGCTTTTGTGCCGAAATTTCTTTCTAGTTGAGTCATTTCGTTTTGGTTGGCGTTGCTATTTTGCGTTCTGCTTTTTGCAAGAACGCTGATTTTCACGAAAGAAAAAGAATGACATTTGAATCCTTAGGCCTGCATCCGTCCATCATCGCCGCTCTGACCGAATCGGGCTACACCGCGCCAACCGCGGTACAGTCGCAAGCGATTCCAGCCGCGATCGAAGGCCGTGACCTGCTGGTCTCGTCGCAGACCGGTTCGGGCAAGACGGCAGCTTTCATGCTGCCATCGCTGCACAAACTGGCCAGCGCCGAACAAAGCGCCGCCGGCAAGACGCCGAACCAGGAAATGCAAGCATCGCGCGCCCGCGGCGAGCGTCCACGTTTCAAGGCCGCCCAGCCAAAAATGCTGGTGCTGACGCCAACGCGCGAACTGGCCCTGCAAGTGACCACCAATACCGACAAGTACAGCACCGGCATCCGCCGCATCAAGGCTGTGTCGATCCTGGGCGGCATGCCTTACCCTAAACAGATGCAATTGCTGGCCAAGAATCCTGAGATCCTGGTCGCTACCCCTGGCCGTCTGATCGACCACATGGACTCGGGCAAGATCGACTTCTCGCAACTGGAAATCCTGGTGCTGGACGAAGCCGACCGCATGCTGGACATGGGTTTTATCGACGATATCGAAAAGATCGTGGAAGCGACGCCGGAAGGCCGTCAAACCATGCTGTTCTCGGCAACGCTGGACGGCGTCGTCGGCAACATGGCTCGCCGCATCACGAAGAACCCGCTGGTCATCCAGGTGGCAAGCTCGAGCAACAAGCATGAAAACATCACCCAGCGCGTTCACTTCGTCGACGACCTGTCGCACAAGAATCGCCTGCTGGACCACCTGCTGCGCGACGAATCGCTGGACCAGGCTGTTGTGTTTACCGCCACCAAGCGTGACGCCGACACCATCGCCGACCGTCTGAACATCGCCGGCTTCTCGGCTGCCGCCTTGCACGGCGACATGCATCAGGGCGCGCGCAACCGCACCCTGGACGGCATGCGCCGCGGCCAGGTCAAGGTGCTGGTTGCCACCGATGTTGCCGCCCGCGGTATCGACGTGCCAACGATCACCCACGTGTTCAACTACGATCTGCCGAAGTTCCCGGAAGACTACGTCCACCGCATCGGCCGTACCGGCCGCGCTGGCCGCAATGGCCTGGCCATCTCGCTGGTGAACCACGCTGAAGGCATGAACGTCAAGCGTATCGAACGCTTCACCAAGCAATTGATCCCGGTCAATGTCATCGAAGGTTTCGAGCCTAAGAAAACGGCATCGGCACCACGTTCGAGCGCCCGTCCAGGCGGCTGGAAACCAGGCGACAACCGTGGCGGCGCGAAGCCAGGTCAACGCACGTTCAGCAAGCCAGGCGCACCACGCAAAGACGGCGCACCGAGCACCGGCGGCGGCTACAAGGGTTCCAACCCGCGCAGCACCGACGGCGCACGCCGCAGCTACGGCGACCGTTAATCACGGTTTCCCATTGCCTCTAGGCATGCAATGAAAAACGGCCACCAGATCGCTCTGGTGGCCGTTTTTTTATGTCCGCAACGACTTATTTCTTCGACACCTTCTGGCGCGAAAGCTTGCGCAGCTTGGCCTGCTCGAAGCGCGCGTGCTGTTCCGGCGTTTCCAGTACCAGCGGCGGCACGGCCACCGGTTTGCGGTTGGCATCCACGGCCACCATCGTGAAATAGCAACTGTTGGCGTGGCGCACCAGGCGCTGCTGGATGTTTTCCGTCACCACGCGGATACCCACTTCCATCGACGTCGTGCCCGTGTAATTGATCGACGCGAGGAACGTCACCAGTTCGCCCACGTGGATAGGCTGCAGGAACATCACCTGGTCCACCGACAGGGTCACCACATAGCTGCCCGAATAGCGGCTGGCGCAGGCATAGGCGACGCTGTCGAGGTATTTCAGGATGGTGCCGCCGTGCACATTGCCGGAAAAATTGGCCATATCGGGCGTCATCAAGACCGTCATCGTCAGTTCGTGGGCCGACCAGTTCATCGCGCTGTCCAAAGTATTCTCCAAAGGGGGAAATTAAAAGTGAGGGGAGATGTGAAAACCGGCCACGAGGGCCGGTTGTGAGCCTTACAGGCCCAGGGTGTCGATGTCGGCCAGCGACTCGCGGCCCTTGTCGGAAATGTCGTAGCCTTCGCCTTCGGCGCGCGCCACGATGTGGGCCTTCTTGCCCAGGAAATAAGCCACGTCCGATTCCAGCTTGGTCAGTGGATCGGTGGCGACGGCGCGCAGCCCCATGATGCAGCGGCGCAGGAACAGCAGTTGCTGTGCTTTCTCGGTGATGGACAGACGGCCATCGCGTGCATAGCTGAGCAGCTTCAGGCCGGACAGGCGCTTGGCATTGCGGGCAACGCAAGCGCTGGGGCGCTCGGTCTTGATGCCGCGTGCAACTTGCTCCAGCGCGTCATATTCATCGGTTGTTAATTTCTCGTTCTTCATTACTTTTCCATAAAAGGCCAGGTGTTCGGCCCCCATGGTACGCGCCCCGCTGCGCATCGGCAACAGGCAACGTGAATCAGTCATCGCCCGCGCGGCGGACGGCTGACTGGAAGACGGGCAGGACAGCCCTTATTTATAGTTGCGCAGCAGCAGCCAGGCCAGGCCGCAACCCGCCACGGCGCCCGCCAGGGCCAGCGCCACGAGGTTTTTGCTGGTCATCACAGGCCGCCGGCCCAGGTAGATTTTGTTATGCAAGGAATTGCCCATGATGGTCTCCTGTACAAGAATTTTTATGATGTCTCATTATAAGAACAGAATCGTGACGGCCGCATGACACTCGACAGTTAGAGTTTGATTTGTATCCACTCGGCAACATTTATTGACGTTTTTGTTGTTTAAATGGCGTGGCGCCAGCGGCCACCGCGCAGTCCATTTCCGATCGGAAATAAACGCGGCGCACATCTCCCTGTCACCGCCATGCCGGCGGCGCACCGCGCCCCGTCACTGCATTTTCACAGGCGGTGGCGGCGGCGTCGGTTCCTCGACGGGCACGGGCTCGATGTGGGGAGGCGTTTCCGGCGGCGGCGCGAGGGGATCGCCTTCCGGCGGTGGCGGCATATCGGGTTCGGGCGTGCTGTGCGCACGCAACAGGGCAGGACGGAATTGGGTTTGCATGTGACCTCCTTTGCCCCACTCTAGCCGATACGGCCAAATCCTGGCGCCCGCCAGTGGCACGCGACGGGGGAACTAAACGGCGTGGCGCCACTCCAACCTGGCAGGCATCCCCTCCTGCGAGTACAGCGGTTCCCATGGCGCGCAAAAAAATCCTCTTTATGGCCGAGGCAGTGACCCTGGCCCACGTTGGCCGCCCCCTGAGCCTGGCACAGGGACTCGACGAGGACAAATATGAGGTGCATTTTGCCTGCGCCGATGGCTATGACTTTTGTTTCAAGCAAACCTCCTTCCGGCGCTGGCGCATCGATAGCATTTCATCGCTGCAATTCCTGCAGGCGCTGGCCCACGGCAAGCCTGTCTACACTGAAAGTACCCTGCACGCGTACGTGGAAGACGACTTGCGCCTGCTCAATGCGGTCCAGCCCGATCTCGTGATCGGCGACTTCCGCCTGTCGCTGTCGGTCAGCGCGCGCCTGCAGCGCATTCCCTACATTACGCTCAGCAATGCCTATTGGAGTCCGTACGTGCGCCAGCACTACACGGTACCCAGCCTGCCCCTGACAAGCCTGCTGCCCATCTGGCTGGCCGCCCCCCTGTTCCGCCTGATCCGCCCGCTGGCCTTCGCCTCGCATGCCGTGCCCCTGAACCGCGTGCGCCGCCGCCATGGCTTGCCCTCGCTGGGCAGCGACCTGCGGCGCATCTATACGGATGCCGACCGCACCTTGTATGCGGATATTCCGCAACTGTTCCCGCCGCAGGCCATGCCGCCCACGCACGACTACCTGGGCGCCATCATCTGGGCGCCGCCGCTCGACTTGCCGGACTGGTGGCAGCGTCCGGAACTGAGCAGCGGACGACCCATCATCTATGTCACCCTGGGCAGTTCCGGCCAGGGGCAATTGCTGCCGCGCGTGCTGCGCGCGCTGGCGCCCCTGCCTGTCACCGTATTGGCAGCCACGGCCGGCACCATCCGCGTCGACACCGTGCCGCCAAACGCCTATGTCGCGCCCTTTCTGCCGGGCGACGCGGCCGCGCGGCGCGCCAGCCTGGTGATCTGCAACGGCGGCAGCCCCACCAGCCAGCAGGCGCTGACGGCGGGCGTACCCGTCATCGGTATCGCCGGCAACCTCGATCAATTCCTCAACATGCACGGCATCACGGAGGCCGGGGCCGGCCTGCTGCTGCGGGCCGACCGCTTCCAGGAAACCGCCCTGCGCCATGCCGCCACGCGCATGCTCGACGATGGCCGGGCCAGGCTGGCGGCGCGCCAGCTGGCCACGGCCATGCGCGACTATGTACCAGGGCAACGCTTGCTACCCCATGTGCACGCCCTGCTGGGCTCGTTGCCGCAAGGCAGCCAGCCTTGACGGGCAGCGTCGGTTTTTCTTACAGCGAGTCCGGCAAAGCCTGCACTGCATCAACAAAAACACGCCAAGTCATTGATTTCAAAAGGGCCTCATGCGTTGGCATGGAAGTCGCTAGGTACTGGCCATGAGCACCTGCCGACAGGACTCAGCAAGACTTCCAGACTCACTCAACCACGAGGTGAATACAATGAAACTCTCGAAACTGAAACTGCTCCCGGCCGCAGCGGCACTGGCCATGCTGTGCGCCGCAGGTAGCGCACAGGCGGGCGCCTACGGCTATTCCTACAACAACATCTTCGGCCTCGTGATCGGCGTGCCAACGGGCCAGATCACGGTGGCCAACAGCACCACCATCTCGCGCAGCACGGCCACCCTGAATGGGGTAAGCGTCATCAATGGCGGCGCCGGCTCGCTCGATGCCCTGCGCGCCAACGTCGGCGCCGTCACCAAGGGCGAGAACGACTTCACGCAGCAAGGCCCCACCAACACCTATTCGCGCGGCGATGCGCAGATCGTCAGCACGCAGTTCCCTTCGTTCCCGCCCGGCTCCACTTCCACCCAGGTGGTGAACGTGGCCGAAGCCCACCTGGACGGCCCCGCCGGCACGGCCGATGCGTCCGGGCGCAATGGCTCGACCACGGGCTTCTCCGTCGATTTCATCGTCGGTTCGCCCACGGCAACGCTGAGCTTTGACTTCCTGGCCTCGCCCTTCATGCAGGTCTTCCTGCAAAGCACGGTCGGGCAGCTGTCCACCGCCACGGCCAACCTGGTCGTCACCTTCACCATCACGGATGCAACCGGCGCAACGGTGTTCAACTGGACGCCCGATGGCGCGATCGGGTCTGGCATCTTCGGCGGCACGGAAAACGCCGATGGCGCCAACCTGAACACCAGCCTGGCGACCAATTTCCTCACGCGCGGCAACCTGTTCACCTACGACCCTTCCGGCTGCGGCACGCCCACGGGCACCGGTGTCGGCACCGCGTGCGGCAGCAACTTCAGCTCCGTCAGCAATGCTTTGACAGCCGGCAACTACACCTTGACCCTGAATGCGGTGGAAAGCGTGGATCTGGTGAAACAGGCCGCGCCTGAGCCCGGCACCCTGGCTCTGCTGGGCCTGGGTCTGGCTGGCCTGGGCTATGCCCGTCGCCGCAAGGTTGCCGCCTGAACCAGGCAACAGGGGGATTCACAGGCGAGGAGGCTCTCCTCGCCTTTTTTATGTGGCAAGCCTGTCGGTTTTCCTTACAACGCGGCCGATCAGGAGATGAGGATTTTTCATGACGACATTTTCTTGCACCCGACTGCCAACGGTCTTGTTAGCCTTTCTGCTGCTGGCCAGCAGCGGCACCGCCAGCGCCGCCGCCTACGGCTATTCCTACACCAGTGTCTTTGGCCTGGTCATCAGCAATCCCTCCGGCTCCGTCTCCCTGCTCAGCAACATCGACCTGTCGCGCACCACCGCCACGCTCAACGGCAGCAGCATCATCAACGGCGGCAGCAATGAGATCGACGCGCCGCAAGCGACACGCGGCGCCGTCAGCAAGGGAGAAAACGACTTTACCCGGCAAGGCATGGGCAATGCCTCGTATGCGCGCGGCGAGGCGCAAATCCTCACCTCGCAAATCCCCCCCTTTCCACCGGGCTCGACCAGCACACACACCGTAAACGCGGCAGAAACTTTCCTGGCGGGCGGCGGCAGCGCCGACGCCTCGGGACGCAATGGTTCCAGCACCGCGATGACCGTCAATTTTGTCGTCGGCCAACCGGGCGCAACCATGGCCTTCGACTTCCAGGCCCTGCCCTTCATGCAGCTGTACCTGGACGCCTTGGCCGGCACAGGCTCGGCGGCCACCACGAATATGGCGATGACGTTTAGCATCATCGATGAACATGGCCAGATCGTCTTCAGCTGGGCGCCCGACGGCAACCTCGGTTCCGGTATCCTGGGCGGCACCGAACTGGCCGATGCCGCCAACCTCAATACCGGCTACGCGCAAACGCCGCTCACCAGCGGCAGCATGTTCACCTACGACCCCAGCGGCTGCGGCGCACCCACAGGCACCGGCATCGGCACGACGTGCGGCGGGCAATACAGCGCCGTCACGGATCACCTGGTGGCGGGCAACTACACGCTGGTGTTGAACATGCTGAACAGTTCCGAACTGGTCTACGTGCCAGTCGTCACGCCAGTGGCGCTGCCGGGAACCTTGCCGCTATTGGCGGCTGGCCTGGCAGCGCTGGCCAGCCTGGCGCCAAGGCGCCGACAAGGCTGAGGCGCGCGCCTGGCGTCACGCGCGCCTCACTGCCCCGCCGTTGGCGCCACCAGCAAGTCTTGCAGCGGACGGCGCAGCGAGCGCGCACTGGCCGCCGGCCCGGCGCCTATGCGCCCGAGAAACACGGCCCGCTCAACCGCCGTGGCGCCCAGCACGGTCTGGCATTGCGCGGCCAGCTCCTGCGCCAGCTCCTGCATGCCATCGGTGCGCGAAAAAGTGCGCCGTTCGCGCACATAGCGGGCAAAGATCAGCGGCGTCAGTTCCGGCTGCAATTGCAGGCCCAGCTGCGTGGCCGTCAGCCAGAAGCGCTGCATGGCGCGGCCGGCCGCCACGTAATCGTCGATGTGGCGCGGCGGCGCATCGGCCAGCAGCATGAAATGCGCGGCGCAATACAGGCCCGGCAGCAAGTCCATCTGCAGGCGCGGCGCGACGGTGCCAGCCAGCCAGGTATTGAAAAAATCCACGCGGCGCCAGCTGTGCATGACCCAGCGCATCAGGCGCGCCGTCATCGGGTCGACGCCGAGCGCCTGCTCCGGAATGCGGTCGCTGCTGAAGCGCGCGCCCCATTCGATGACGTCGCGGTGCACCTTGTGCGCCTCGGGCATGGTCAGGCGCAGCTTCGCATTGTCGAACATCAGGCGCGCGCAGGCCAGGCGCGCGCGCCCGCCTTCGAACCACTGCACGCCGTACCCGGGCGGCAAGCTGGCCGCCAGCGCCGCCTTTTCGCTGGCGCGCAAGCTGCGCGTGCTGAGCCGGCGCCGCTGCACACTGCGCTGCGGCAAGCAGGCCGCCAGCGGGTCGGGCTGCTTGCCGGGACTGTCGACCAGGCGCACATCGAAGGTGGGTAGCGTGTCGGGCATGGACAGACGCCGGCGCGCTTCCATGCGCAAGCCATGGCTGCTGGCCGCCAGTGCCATGCTTTCGAGCAAGGCACCGAGCGATAGCTGGCTGGGATGGCCGTCGAGGTCATACACGCAATGGCTGCGCGTATCGAAGCCATGCACGACCACGTGCCGCGGGTCCACGACTTCAAAGCGCCACGGCTGCGTGTTGTCGCCGCTGGGCGCCCAGCGCGCCTGGTCGAGGATGTTTTCCAGTACGGGATCGATCTGCGGTGCTTGCGCCATTTATACCCCCTGCGCCGCGCGGCGCCGCTTGATGATGGCCATCGTCAGGCGCTGCAGCGGATGACGGTTACCGCCCGGACGCCAGGTATGCACGAGCTTGTTGCGGTAGGCGTCGAAATGCATGCCGTGCGGCGCCGCCATCACCTTGCCCCGCTTTAACAATATCTTCAAGGCTTCCGTGGCGGCCGCGCCCGCGCACAACTGGCAGCCCATGATGGTCGACGGCCCGCGCCGCTCCTTCAGGTTGATGGCGGACGGGTCGACCAGATAGGAGCCGTGCAAGCCGGCCGGCGCCAATCCGACCAGGAAACGCAAGGCTTTTTCTTCCTCAGGCAAGTCGCCCCAGCCAAAATACTCTTCGAACGTCATGCCGCCCGGCATGAAGCTGAGCACGGCCGTGCCCATGCCCAGCGGCGCGGCCGTGATGGCGGGGATGCCCAGGCGGGCGCACGTGGCGAAGGTAGCCTGACGCGCGGGAAAGGCGAAGAAATCCAGGCCGTCCACATACAGGTCGACACCGGCAAAAAACTCGGCCAGGTTGCTGTCGTGTATACCGTCTGGAAATTGTTTAATCTCAAGTTCGGGATTGATGTCACGCGCCATCTGCGCCAGCACGGCCACCTTGGGCTGCCCCAGGGTGGAGACCATGGCGCCGGCCTGGCGGTTGAAGTTGGCGATATCGAAGGTGTCGAAATCGGCGATATGAAAAGCGCCGATACCGAGCCGCGCCAGGGTCAGCAAGTGCACGCCACCGACGCCGCCCATGCCGGCAATGGCCACGCGCTTGCCGCGCAAGCTATCCTGCTCCGCCTGCGTGACCCAGCCCAGGTTGCGGGCGAACGCCGCGTGATAGGAAAAACCGTCTGTCATGCTCACCTCTTCTGTGCGTCCAGTGCGGACGAAAAAGTTTGGACAGGTGAGCCAGGGTTAAGTTCCCCAGTGACAGAAAAAAGCGCTTAGCGCGTCAGGCGCCGCGCCGCAGGCACGCTGCGCTGTAGTGTTGCCGCTGCCGGCGCCACTGCGCCCACCTTGAACACGCTGACGATCTGCGCCAGCCCCGCCGCCTGCTCGTTCATGGCTTGCGCCGCCGCCGACGCCTGCTCGACGAGGGCCGAGTTTTGCTGCGTCATGTTGTCCATCTCGACGATGGCCTGGTTGATCTGCTCGATGCCGGCGCTTTGCTCGGCGCTGGCAGAGGAAATCTCGGCCACGATATCGGTTACATGCTGCACGCTGGAGACGACTTTTTCCATCGTCTCGCCCGCCAGCGCCACCAGTTTTTCACCGGCGCCCACTTGCTCGGCGGAACTGTCGATCAATTGCTTGATCTCCTTGGCGGCCGCAGCCGAACGCTGCGCCAGGTTGCGCACCTCGCTGGCGACGACGGCGAAGCCACGGCCCTGCTCGCCCGCGCGCGCCGCTTCCACGGCCGCGTTCAAGGCCAGGATATTCGTCTGGAAGGCGATGCCGTCGATGACGGCGATGATGTCGCCGATCTTCTTCGACGAGGCATTGATGGCGCCCATGGTGTCGACCACCTGGCTCACGACGCCGCCCGCCTGGCTCGCCACTTGCGAGGCAGAAATAGCCAACTGGTTCGCCTGGCGCGCATTGTCCGCATTCTGACGCACGGTCGAGGTCATTTCTTCCATGGTCGAGGCCGTCTCTTCCAATGAGCCCGCCTGCTGCTCCGTACGCGCCGACAGGTCGTGGTTGCCGGAAGCGATCTCGCCCGATGCCGTGGAAATGGATTCCGCATCGTTGCGCACCTGGCTCACCAGATGGGCCAGGTTGTCGCGCATGGCCTTGATCGCCATCAACAGACTGGACGTATCGCCGGGACGCGTATCGATCTGCGTGGTCAGGTCGCCCTGGGCGATTTGCGCCACGATGGCCGCTGCATAGTCGGGTTCGCCACCGAGCTGGCCCAGGATGCGGCGCAGCATCAGGGCCGCCAGGGCGCCCACCACCAGCATCAGCGCGCCGCCGATGGCCAGCAGCACGCCCGCCTGGGCCCAGAATTTGTGGTTGATGTCATCGATGTACGTGCCTGTGCCGATCAGCCAATCCCACGGCGCAAATTTCACCACGGCATACATCTTCGCCACCGGGTCCTTCACGCCCGGACGCGTGCCATCCGCCTGCACCAGGCCGATGCGGCTGGTGGCCAGGGCCGCGCGGTAGCGGTCGCCCGACTGCTTCATGTTCTTTTGCGGCGTGCCGATGCGCGACGCATTCGGGTGCACGTACAGCAAGTCCGTGCTGAAATCGCGCACGAAATAATACATCTCGTCCTTGACGAAGCTGCCGATGGCCAGCTTGGCCTGCTGCTGCGCCTGCTCACGCGTGAGCTTGCCAGACTGTTCCAGCGCATACGCCTTTTCCACCGAGGCATTGGCCAATTCCACCAGCACCGTCAGCTGCTCCACCCTTTCCGCCATCATGGTCTGGCGCAAGGAATACAGGGAAAACGAAGCGATGAGGACGATGCCCAGCAAGGTGCTGAAACACAGGAGGAGAATGCGCGAACGGAGTGTCATGGGTGCCTGGGTAAAGAATAAAATGTGGAATTATAAACAATTTCCATATGGAAATCTTTTCAGAAAAGCAAAGCGGGCGGCGCTACCAGGCTGATGCCCGGCAGGCACCGCCCGCATATGTCTTGCTGAAGTCTGACTGAAAGGTCAGGCCAAGGCTTCCTTGGCTGCCTCTTCCGGCGTCAAGCCGTCGTAGAACTGGTCGGTAAACCACTCGACCTGTTCTTCGATGTGGTCCTGTGCCTGCGCCACGGTGGCGCCGCCCGCCACGAGGAAGCCTTCGACCTCGATACACCAGTTGATCAACTCCAGGGTCTCCGGATCGAGTTCTTCTTTCTTAGCCATCGTATTTCCTTGCTTGTTAAATTGCGATCACATCAATAAGCAGCAGTTTAACAGCTTCGCCACACTGCCGCCCCTGCAGTTCAACAATGAAGCTTACTTGGCTGCAACGTTTTTACGTTCCGGATACAGCACTACCTGCACATAATTGTGCATGTCCAGGTAGCGCTGCGCCGCCAGTTTCACGGCTTGCGGCGTGATGGCGCGCACGCGCTGCTCGTAGCGCAGGATGTGCGCAGGGTCGCGCCCCTGCGTTACCGAACCCATCAATTGGTTCATCCAGTAGTTGTTTTCCCGCAAGGATTTCTGCTGGCGCGTGATCCAGTTCAGCTTGACCTTTTCCAGGTCCGCCGCGGATGGCCCGTCCGTCTTCATCTTGTTGATTTCGGCAAACGCCGCGGCGATCACCTTGTCCACGTTTTCCGGTCCGGTGGGCAAGTTCAAGGCCACCGAGTAATGGCCGTACGGATGCTGGCCCATCGAGGTTTCAAAGCCGCCGCCATAGATCATGCTCATCTTTTCGCGCAGCACTTCGATGACTTTCAGGTTCAGCACCTCGCCCAGCGCCTGCAGGGTCAGCTTTTGCTCATCCGAATACGCCACGTCGCCATTGAAGGTGATGGAAATCGTGCTTTTGGGCTCGCTGCCCATGTAGATATCCTTCTTGACGATCCCGGTCACTGGGCGCATGCCCACGTCGCGGTAGGCGTGCGGCACGTCGGCCACGGGCAAGGTGCCCAGGTAGCTGGCGATCAGGGGCTTGATCTTGTCGAGCTCGAAGCTGCCCGTGAAGATAAAGGTCATGCCGCGCGCGCTGGAAAAACGCTGGCGGAAGATTTCCAGCGAACGGTCCAGGCCCACCTTGTCGAAGTCGGCCACGCGCGGCACGCCATCGACGCGCGGGTTGTCGCCAAACATGGTGTGCTGGATGGCATCGTAAAACACGGCCTCCGGCTGCGCCATGCTGTTTTTCGCCAGGTCCTGCTGCTTGCCGATGAAGGACTGGTACAGGCCCACATCCTTGCGCACGTCGTTGAAATACAGGTACACCAGTTGCAGCATGGCTTCCACGTCGGCGCTGCTGGCCGAGCCGCCAAAGCCTTCGCTCAGTTCGCCCAGCGAAGCGCCCACGTTGACCGTCTTGCCAGCCAGCACTTTCTGCAAGTCCAGCGGCGCCAGGTCTTTCAGGCCCATGCTGCCGACCACGGCGCTCGCGTAGCGGGCGTTGTAGATGTCGGCATCGCCAAACAGCGACTGGCCGCCGAAACGCGTCGAGCCCATCAGCACCTGGTCATTCTTGAAGTCCGTGGGTTTGAGCAGCACGCGCACGCCATTGCCCAGGGTCAGTTCCGTCACGCCGATGGCGCTATTCAACTTTTCCGAGGCGATGCTGCCGCCGGCCGGCGGGCCGTCCATCAGCTTGCTGGCCAGGACTTTTTCCGTGCGCGGCTCGATGGTTTGCTGCTCGGCCTTCGCCACCGCGTCGAGCAATTGCTGCTGCGTCGGCACGCTGGCGCCCGCTTTCGATTCGGCGCCCATGAAGACCACCAGTTTCTTTTGCTGGTCGGGAATCACCTTGGCCACCGTCTCGTTGATTTCCTGCAGAGTTACTTGCGGCAAGAGTTCCTGCGCGTACAGCAATTCATTGGCGATGCCGGGGATGGCTTCCTGCTCCAGGAAGTTACGCGAATACTCGGCCACGAAACCGGCCGAGTCGGACTTGTCGCGCTCGCTGTACGCGCGCTCGTAATTGCGCAGCATGTTCTTGCGCGCGCGGTCCAGCTCGTCCTGGCTGAAACCGAAGCGGCGCGCCCGCTCATCTTCCTGCACCAGCGCATCGACGGCCGGCTGCACGCCGCCCTTGCCCAGCAAGGCGTACGCACTGAACGATTCATAGCCGCGCACCAGCTTGCCCATGCTGCTGCCGCCCTGGATGAACGGGGGATTGGCTTGCTGCGTCAATTCCTGCATGCGCGCGCTGAGCATTTGCCCGTACAGGTTTTCGATCATCTGGCGGCGGTAGTCGGCAATGGTGACGGGCTCCTGCGCGGATCGGATCGGGTAGCGGATGAAGACGGTGTCGTCCGGCGCTTCCTTGTCCGTGATCACCAGCGCTTCCGTTTGCGAGCGCTGCGGCACTTCCGCATACAGGCGCGGACGCGGTTTCGCGGGATTTTTCAGTTTGCCGAAATGCTGCTGGATCAGCTTTTCAGCCTGTTTCGGTTCCACATCACCGACCACCATCACGGCCATCAGGTCGGGACGGTACCAATCCTTGTAGAAACGCTTGATGGCTTCCGGCTTGAACGTCTTCAAGACGGATTCCTTGCCGATCGGCATGCGTTCCGCATAGCGCGAACCGTTCAGCAACTTCGGATACAGGATCTTGTTCATGCGGTCGCTGGCGCCCTTGCCCAGGCGCGCCTCTTCCAGCACGATGCCGCGCTCGCTGTTGATGTCGGCCGGATTGAATTTCAAGCCATGCGCCCAGTCTTCCAGCACGAGAAAACCCTTTTCCAGGTTTTCCTTCTTGTTCGTCGGAATCGGCAGCACGTACACGGTTTCATCAAAGCTCGTGTAGGCATTCAGGTCGGCGCCGAACTTCACGCCGATCGATTGCAGATAGGAAATCAGTTCATTGCGCTTGAAATGCGTGGAGCCATTGAAGGCCATGTGTTCCGTGAAATGGGCCAGGCCTTGCTGGTCGTCATCTTCCAGAATGGAACCGGCTTTCACCACCAGGCGCAATTCCACTTTTTGCGCGGGACGGGCATTTTTCTTGATGTAATAGGTCAAGCCGTTCGGCAGTTTTCCGACGGTAACTTCTGGTGCCAGCGGCAGGGGATCGCTCAAACGGATTTCCGCCTGGGCCATGCAGGCGCACGCCAGCAAGACGGCGCCCGAGATCAGGCGTAATTTACTCAGCTTCATGTATTCTCAACGGTAAGATTCAGTAAGCGTACCTTACACTGAAATCGTCTTTCCGCCATTAAAAACAGCTTAGGAAGAACTGCTTTCCCCAGGCAACTTTGCCGAATGACAAACTCAACAGTGCCCTGCCAGCTTCTTTCAATTGTGCTAAAGTATTGCCGCCGGTCATGTGGACCGGCACAACAATACGTCTTCGGGGCGGGGTGCGATTCCCCACCGGCGGTAAGACCGGCAACGGTCAAGCCCGCGAGCGCTTTCCGACAAGGATTGGCATTAGTAACCGTCGCGAGCAAGCTCAATATCGGCTTGAGTAGCGCAACTGTACGAAGGTACAGTGAGCAACGCAAAGTCGAGAGTGGGCTGCGCAGCAGGTTAATAAGCCAATCCGAGGAAAGGTCAGCAGATCTGGTGTAACTCCAGAGCCGACGGTATAGTCCGGATGAAAGAAGATGTGCAGTAAACGCGATGTCCGATCGACCTGTCGATGCGGCCGGCTGCGTCTATTCGCTTGCCCTGCAGCGTTTTTCGCCTATGCGAGGAGCGTTTCACCATGTTAGTCAACAGCTACACCCTGCTTTCCAACGACCTGGAAGGTCGCATCCAATCCGCCCTGGCCGCCATGCGCGCCGGCATTCCCGTCATCCTGCTTGACGATTTCGACCGTGAAAACGAAGCCGATTTGATCCTGTCGGCCGAAAAATTGACGAACGAAACCATGGCCCTGCTGATCCGCGAATGCAGCGGCATCGTCTGCCTGTGCCTGCCGACGGACGTCGTCAGCGCGCTGGAATTGCCGCCCATGTCGTCCGACAATGGCAGCCGCTACGGCACGCCGTTCACGGTCTCCATCGAGGCGCGCGACGGCGTCACGACGGGCGTGTCGGCCGCCGACCGCGTGACCACCATCCGCGCCGCCATCGCGCCGAACGCCAAGCCATCCGACCTGGTGCGCCCTGGCCACGTGTTTCCCCTGCGCGCCGCGCCCGGTGGCGTGCTCGAGCGCCGTGGCCACACGGAAGGCTCCGTCGACCTGTCGCGCATGGCGGGCCTGAACCCGGCCGCCGTGCTGTGCGAGCTGATGAACCCGGACGGCACCATGATGCGCGGCGACGATATCGAACGCTTCGCCGAATTGCACGGCATGCCGATCCTCACCATCGAGGAACTGGTGGAGTGGCGCAGCACGCGCGAACAGTAAGCTAGCTTAAGGCGGCCACGGCCTTGGGCAAATGTACATGCTTGTACACGAGGCCCGCCGCCAGGCCATACGCGATGGCAATCGTCGCGTAGGCCAGCGGCAGGCGCAGCGACCAGTCTTGCACCATGTGCAGGATGCTGCCGACCAAGGCCACGCCCACCAGCGCGCCGATTTGCCGGTTCGCATTCAGGGCTGCCGCCGCGCTGTTCGCATGCTGCTTGCCGGCCACCCGCATCACGGTGGCCGTCATGGCGGGAATGGCGATGCCGATGGCCACGTTCATGACTGCCGTGCCAAGCGCCAGCAGGAAATATGGCGTGCCCGGACGCAAGGCCATCAGCAGCAAGGCCATGCCAGCGCCCACCAGCAAGCCTAGCAGCATGGGCAAGCGCGTGCCATAACGCGCCGCAATACTTCCCGCCATAAAGTTTCCCACCGTATAGGCCGCCATCATGGGCAGCAGGCGCAAGCCCGATTGCAAGGCATCGGCGCCGCCGGACTGCTGCAGGAACAGGCTCAATAAGAACAGCTGGCCGAACACGCAGAAATTGATCAGGAAACCCACGCCATTGGCCGCGCCAAAGCTGCTGCTGTGGAACAGTGCGCGCGGCAACAGCGGATGGCTGCCGCTGCGTTCGCGCCGCAGCAATTGCCCGGTGGACAGCACCGTCAAGGCCCCCGCCGCCAGCACGCCCGGCGACAGCCAGCCTAGCACGGGACCTTCGATCAGCACGAAACTGAGGCCCGCCAGCGCCGCCACGCCCAGGGCATGGCTGAGCAGCGACAGATCGCGCGGCTGGCGCGCCGGCGCGGCCAGCAGCACTTGCGCCATGACGATGGCCAGCACGCCCAGCGGCACATTCACCCAGAACACGCTGCGCCAGCCGAACTGGTGCACAAGGATGCCGCCGATCAAGGGGCCGGACGCGCCGGCCACGCCCACCAGCGCCGACCAGGCGCCCAGCATGCGCGTGCGCTCGCGCTCGTCGTCAAAGCTGTGCGTGAGCAAGCTCAGGGAACTGGGCATGAACAGGGCCGCGCCCGCCCCTTGCAGCAAGCGCGCGGCAGTGAGGAAATGCCCGTCGGGCGCGGCGCCGCACAGGATCGAGCCGAGGAGGAAGACGCCCAGGCCGCCCTGGTACACGGCTTTTGGGCCGTAGCGGTCGGCCAGCGCGCCGCCGGCCAGCAGCAGCGCGGCAAACGTCAGGGTGTAGCCGTCGACCACCCAGACCAGGCCCGTCAGCGGTATGGCCAGGTCCAGCGCGATATCGGACAGGGCCACGTTGACGGCCGTGACGTCGATCATCGCCATGACGAAGCCGAACGCCAGGGTCAGCAGGATGAAGCCGCTGGCGCGGCGCGGTGTGGGGGCAGACATGGTATTTCCTTGCAGGGACAGCGGGGCAGCCATTATGCGAGCGTTGCGCGATGCAGTAAACAGGCATAAAATCAGCACTATGATGCAAAAATGCATCATCATCACGACAGGAAAACAAGTCATGGACTGGGCTTATGGACTGGGATAACGCGCGCATCTTTCTGGCCATCGGCCGGGCCGGCACCCTGCGCGGCGCGGCGGCCCTGCTGCACATCGACCAGGCCACGTGCGGGCGCCGCCTGGCCGCGCTGGAAAGCTCGCTGGGCGCCACCCTGTTCCTGCGCACGCCGTCCGGTTACGTGCCCACGCCGGCCGGCGAACTGGCGCTCACGGCGGCCGAAGCCATGGAACGGGCGGCCGACAAGCTGCAGCGCGAAATGCAGGGCGTCGACAATCGTTTAAGCGGCCTGGTGCGCGTGGCCACCACCGACACCATGGCCAGCCATTTCGTCATCCGCGCCATGCAGCAGCTGCATGCGGCGCACCCGGACATCCGCATCGTGCTCAACGTGGCACCCGCGCTGGCCAGCCTGACGCGGCGCGAAGCGGACCTGGCCGTGCGCGGCGTGCGTCCCACCGACCCGGACCTGATCTCGCGCCACCTCGTCAAGCGCAGCCTGGGCCTGTATGCGTCGAAAAGCTACCTGGCCGAACGGGGCGAACCCGTGCGCGGCACGGCGCTGGCCGGCCACGACATCGTCATCTACCACCATTCCGTGACGCCGCGCCACGGGGAAAAACTGGCCGGTGAATCCGTCGCCAACGCCCGGGTCGCCATGGAAGTGAACTCGGCGGCGATGCTGCAGGACGCCACGCGCGCGGGCCTGGGCGTGGCCGAGCTGGCCACGCACCTGGGCGACATCGACCCGCAGCTCGTGCGCATCTGGCCCGAGCGGGCGGAAAGCTACGACGTGTGGCTGGTCATGCATGCCGACCTGAACCGCTCTGCCCGTGTACGGGCGGCGGCCGACGCGATTATCCACAGCGTCGCCAGCGTGGCCGGCCAATAGCGGGCCTGCCGTGCACTGCTGGACAATCGCTTGTATCGAACGCATCCAATGTTAAGATGCCATGATGACCCTATCCGTCTCCCTCATCATCAGCCTGCGCCGCCTGCACCGGGCCACCATGGCCTGGCTGGTCAGCTGGTGGCGCATGTTGCATTTCGCCATCCTCGTGTTTTCGCTGGCCCTGTCGCCATCGAGCTATAACCGCGACAACCGCCCCATCCTCGCGCACCGCCTGGTGACGAATACGGCGCCGAACCTCGTGTGGTTCAGCGTCGCCTGCGCGCTGGTCAGCCTGGTGCTGATACGCATCGTCGTCGTCAGCGCGCAAAGCTACGGCCTGTCGCGCTATGCGCTGGAAATGGTGGTGCGCGTGCTGGTGCTGGAACTGATACCGCTGACGGCCGCCTTGTTCGTGGCGCTGCGCCTGACCTTGCCCGACGGCATTGCGTTCGCGCAAATGCGCTCGTCCGGCATGCTCGAGAAAATGCAGCGCCAGGGCGTCGACCTGCTGCGCCGCGAATACTTTCCGCGTGTCATGTCGGGCATCTTCGCCGTGTGGATGCTGGCCATCGTCAGCTGCGTCACTTCGCTCATCCTCGCCTATGTCACCATCTACGGTTTTACGCCGTGGGCGCTGCAAGGCTACACGCGCGTCGTGGGGCAGATATTCAATCCGGCCGTGGCCCTGATCCTGATGCTCAAGGTCATCTTCTTCAGCTTTGCCGTGGCCCTGATCCCGCTGGCCTCCTCCTATTATCCGGAAGAGCCGCACGGCCGGCGCAACCGCCTGTGGGCCGCGCACGGTCTGTCCGAAATGCTGCGCCTGTTTTCCGTCATCCTGCTGGTCGAAGTGGCTTCGCTGATGGGCAATTACTACTGATGCCCCGCCCGCCACCGCCAGCGATCCCGAACCACCCATACGAGAGCCAGAAGCCATGAGCCAGAGCCAACCCCCGAATCCCGACCAGGTCGACGTCACGGCGCCCGCCGGTCTCACGCAAGATTCCGTGCTGCCCGCCCCGCCGCCCGTGCGCCACGCCGAACTGAAGGCGGCCATCCTGCTCGTCTTCATGTTCGTGCTGGTGGTCGGCTCCGTCGTCTACCTGATGTATGCGCGCGGCGCCTTCGAAGCCACGCAGACCTTGGTGCTGACGGCCGACGATTCCGACGGCGTCGGCGTGGGCGCCGACCTGACCTTTTCCGGCTTTCCCATCGGCCGCGTGCAACGCATCGAGCTGGCGCCGGACGGCCGCGCGCGCGTCATCATCGACGTGCCGAGAAAAGACGCGCACTGGCTGCGCACCAGCTCCATCTTCACCCTGGAACGTGGCATCGTGGGCGGCGCCAAGCTGCGCGCCTACAGCGGCATCCTGACGGACCCGCCGCTGCCCGACGACGCCACGCGCGACTTGCTGGTGGGCGACATGGCGGCGGAAATCCCCCGCCTGCTGGCCGCCGCCAAGGACTTGCTGAACAACGTAGCCAGCCTGACGGGCACCGATTCCGCGCTCGACGGCACCTTGCGCAATGTGCAGGCCGTCACCGGCAAGCTGAGCGGCCCAGGCGGCGCCATGGGCTTGCTGACGGGCGACGACAAGCAGTCGCGCCTGCTGGTCGAGCGGGCCAATGCCCTGCTGATCACGGCGGACCAGCTGGCCCGCCGCACGGATGGCCTGGTGGCGAATGCCGATACGCGCGTCTTCGGCGACAAGGGCGTCATGACGGATGCGCAGGCGACCATCGTGCAGCTGAACGCCCTGCTGGCCGACACCCGCAACAGCCTGAAAAAAGTCGACGCCGTGCTGGTCGAGGCGCAAGCCGTGGGCGCCAATGCCAAGGCGGCGACAGCCGACCTGGGTCCGCTGCGCGCCGACGTGGAAAGCAATCTGCGCAAGGTCGAGCAGCTGGTCAATGAAATCAACCGCAAATGGCCGTTCAAGCGCAATCCGGAGATCAAACTGCCATGAAAATATCCCGCCCCGCCATCGCCGCCCTGCTGTGCACCTTGCTTGCCGCCTGCTCCAGCGGCCCGCCCGTGCCGGACTGGAAAATGAATGCGCAAAGTTCCGTCGAGCGTTTCCAGGCGGCCTACCTGGGCGGCAACGCGCTGGTCGAGCAGACGGAATTCCGGCGTGCCCGCAGCCAGGTGGCGGGCACGGGCAAGCTTGAACTCGTGGCGCGCATCGAACTGCTGCGCTGCGCCACGCGCGTGGCCAGCCTGGCCTTCGAGGACTGCACCGGCTTTGACGCCCTGCAAGCCGATGCGACAGCCGCCGACCGCGCGTATGCGGCCTGGCTGGCCGGCAAGGCGCAGGCGGCCGACGTCGCCCTGCTGCCGGAAGCGCAGCGGGCGGCAGCCAGCGCCAGCTCCGACACGGCCGCCGCCAGCGCCGTGGCAGCCATCAAGGACCCGCTGTCGCAACTGGTGGCGGCCGGCGTGCTGCTGCGCTCTGGCCGCGCCACGCCGGAACTGCTCGATACGGCCGTGGCCACCGCCTCGGACCAGGGCTGGCGCCGGCCGCTGCTGGCGTGGCTGGGCGTGCAGCGCCTGCGCGCCGAACAGGCGGGCGACACGCAGGCGGCGCAGCGCATCGCGCGGCGCATGGCAATCGTCGAGCAGCCGCTGGCCCCCTGAGCGCGCCGATGCCGGCCCAAGGCAGGCGGAATCAGGCATAATCGAAGCAGGACGACAGCTATGCCGTGCAGGCAGCGAGGTGTGACGATGCAGTTCGAGGATTTCGACCTTTCCACTCCCGATACCGGCCGGCATGCCGGGGCGGCGCCTGGCGATGATGCACCGGCCGCCACGGCCGTGCGCCTGCAATACCTGCTCGACAATACTCCCTCCATCATCTATTGCACCGTGCCCAGCGGCGACTTCAAGATGACGTTTGTCAGCAACAATGCCCTGAATGTGCTGGGCTACCAGCCCGAGGAGATGGTGGCCGACCCCAATTTCTGGTTCGACCATATCCACCCCGACGATGCGCCCGGGATTTTTTCCAGCCTGGCGCAGATCTTCGTCGAAGGCGCGCGCGCCTACGAATACCGTTTCCGCGTGCGCGACGGCAGCTATCTGTGGATGCACGACAGCCTGCGCCTCGTGCGCGACGAGCATGGCGTGCCGTTCGAGGTGATCGGCTCGCTGACGGACATCACGGAACGCAAGGGCATGGAAGCGATGCTGCAAGCGCGCGGCGAAGAGCAGCAACTACTGATCAGCAAGCTGCAGGAAGCGCACGACCAGTTGCTGCAATCGGAAAAGATGGCGTCCATCGGCCAGCTGGCGGCCGGCATCGCGCATGAAATCAATAACCCGATCGGCTTCGTCAATTCGAACATGAGCTCGCTGCAAGGCTATGTCGGCACCCTGTTCGACGTCATCGCCCAGTATGAGGCGGCGATGCGCGAGCCGCTCGACGGCCCGGCCCTGGCCGCGCACGTGGTCCAGGTGCGCGCGCAGGCCGACCTGGCCTTCCTGCAGGACGACATCGGCGACCTGGTGCGCGAATCGATGGATGGCCTCAAACGCGTGCGCGACATCGTGCAGGCGCTGAAGGATTTTTCCCACGTGGGCGAGACGGACTGGCAAGTGGCCAGCCTGCATGCGGGCCTGGACAGCACCCTGAATATCGTCGCCAATGAATTGAAATACAAGGCGCGCATCGAGAAGCAGTATGGCGAGCTGCCGCCGATACTGTGCCTTGCCTCGCAGCTGAACCAGGTCTTCATGAACCTGCTCGTCAACGCGGGCCAGGCCATCGGCAGCGACGGCGTGATCAGCATCCGCACCGGCCATGCGGACGACTGGGTCTGGGTGGAGATCGGCGACACGGGCGCCGGCATCGCGCCCGAGCACCTGAACCGCATCTTCGAACCGTTCTTCACCACCAAGGCCGTCGGCAGCGGCACGGGCCTGGGCCTGTCGCTGTCATACGGCATCGTCAACAAGCACGGCGGCCGCATCGACGTGGCCTCGGAGGTGGGTCGCGGCACGCGCTTTACCGTGCACCTGCCCATATCGCCGCCAGCGGCCCAGGCAGTGTCCTAGCCTTCCTTGACGGGCACATACACGCGGATGCTGAGGCGCCCGCCATTCTTGCTTTCGAAGTCGAGCAGCTGGGCGATCACGCGGGCCGTCAGCACGTGCTCGGCCGCCAGCAGCATCAAGCCATCGCGGCTGATCAGGTCGCGCGACAGCACCATCCCCGGTTCCAGCTGGCCCGACAGCACGGTCAGGTCGCGCGCCGGCGGTTCCGTCTCCTCCATGATGCTGCGGAAAGCGGCCACCACGGCCGGGTCGTAGCGCTTGCCGACGCTGTCGTAGATCAGGGTGCGGGCCTCCTCGGCGCGCAGGCTGCGCTGCACCATGGCGCCGATCTGCAAGCCGTCGTAGTCCGACGCCAGCGCGAGGATGCGCGCCCCCATCGGAATGGCCAGGCCCACCAGGCCATCGGGAAAGCCGCCGCCGTCGAAGCGCTCGAGCTGCGAGCGCAGGATCACGGAGACGGCGCGCAGCTCCTCGAGCGCCATCAATAATTGTTCGGCGCGCAGCGGATGCTTGCGGAACGCGGCCAGCTGCTCGCCCGTCCAGGCGCTGGCCGGCAACTCCAGCACATCGTCGCTCAAGCTGAGCTTGCCGATATCCTTGAGCAGGGCCGCGATGAACACGTCGCGCGCCTCCTGCCCTTCCAGGCCCAGCGCCTGCGCCAGCTTGCGCGACAGCTCGGCCACCCGCCGCGCATGGCCTGCCAGCTTGCCGCCGCGCATCTCGATCAGGTTGGAAAACACCTTGATCGTCGTCACGAACGTGGCCTTCAGGCGCTCGTTGGCCGCCTGCACTTCGTCGTGCGACTGCTTCAGCTGCTGCGTGCGCGTGGCCACCTTCGCTTCCAGGCTGGCGTTGAGCGCCTGCAGCTCCACGTTCTGGCTGGCCGTCAGCGCTTCCAGGCGCAGCTTTTCCTGCTCCAGCGCGCGCCGTTCCAGCGCGTGGCGCACCACCAGCACGATATCGTTCTCGTCCCACGGCTTGGTCACGTAGCGGTAGATCTCGCCCTGGTTGATGGCGTCGAGGATGGACTGGATGTCGGCATAGCCGGTCAGCAGCAAGCGCATGGTGCCGGGCCAGCGCTGGCGCACCTGGGCCAGGAACTGCGCGCCATCCATGTGCGGCATGCGCATGTCGGAAATGACCAGATCCACCGTCTCGCTCTCGAGCAGGGCCAGGCCGGCCGCGCCGCCGTCGGCCGTCAGCACGCGGTAGCCATGCGGGCGGAACAGCCGGCGCAGCGACGAGAGGATATTCGGTTCGTCATCGACGCACAGGATGGTGGGCGGCGCGGCCGCGGTGCTGGCGCTGGTACTGGTGCTCATGCTGTCCTGTTCGGTCATGGTGCGACGGCCTGCGCCTGGCGCACGGGCAAGGTGATGCGGAAGGTGGTGCCGCGGCCGATGATGCTGCGCACGTCGATGCGGCCGTGATGTTTCTGCACCGTGGTGTAGGCCAGCGACAGGCCCAGCCCCGTGCCCTTGCCGACGGCCTTGGTGGTGAAGAACGGGTCGAAGATGCGCGACAGGTGTTCGGGCGCGATGCCGCCGCCCGTGTCCTCGACCTCGATCCACACTTCCGTCGCGTTGTCGCTGCCCGTGCGCAGGGTGATGCATCCGCGCGCCTCGCCCATGGCATGGGCCGCGTTGACGACCAGGTTCATGATCACCTGGTTCAGTTCGGAAGGCTGGCATTCGATATCGGGAATGTCGGCGTACTCGCGCACCACGTCGGCCTTGTACTTGACCTCGTTATTCACGATATTGAGCGTGGTATCGATGCCCTGGCGCAGGTCGGCCCAGACCCACTCCTGGTGCGCATCCGTGCGCGAAAAATCCTTCAGGTCCTGCACGATGCGGCGCACGCGCGCAATGCCTTCCTTCGACTCGCCCATCAGCAGCGGAATGTCGGTGCGCAGGAAGTCCAGGTCGACCTGTTCGCGCAGCGCCCGCAGGCGCGCCGCCACCGCGGGGTCGGCGACGGCCGGTTCGGCTTCCTCATAGGCGTCGAGCATGCTGAACAGGTCGTCCAGATACCCTTCCAGCGTGCCGACATTGGAAAACACATAGCCGATGGGATTGTTGATCTCGTGCGCCACGCCGGCGGCCAGCTGGCCGATCGAGGCCAGTTTTTCCGACTGCAGCAGTTTTTGCTGGGCCAGCGACAGCTTGCTGTTCAATTCCGTCAGGGCCAGGTTACGCTCGCGCAATTCGAGATCGGCGATCTGGCGCTGGCGGATATCGTCGGCCAGGCGCTCGTTCATGTCGGCCAGCTGGGCAGTGCGCTTGGCCACCAGGTGTTCCAGGTTATCGTGCGCCTTGCGCAGCGCCAGTTCCGCAAGGCGCCGCTCGCTCACGTCGCGCAGGGTTTCGATGGCGCCCACCAGGCGTCCCTGGCGGTCGCGCAGGGGCGCCGCCGTGAAATGCAGCCAGTGGCCTTCGGGGCCGATATCGGCAAAGAAATCCTCGGCCTCAAAGGCGCCCGGGATCACGGGAGAGCGCTTCAGCTTGCCGAGGTAGAGGTCATTTTCGCCGAGCGCGATATCGTCGGCCACCAGCAGGTCGGCCAGGCAGGCGCGCGGCTGCGGATAAAACGCCTTCCAGTGGTCGCGCGTGCCGACCATCTCGGCGGCCGTAAAGCCCGTCAACTGTTCGCAGGCGCTGTTCCAGTGCGTGATCACGTGGTCCGTGTCGATGGCGAAAGTGGCCACGGGATGGCCATCGAAAAACGCCGACAGCGCGATGGAATCGCCCTGGCGGCGTTCCGGCGTGGCGGACAGTGCCTGCCCTGCGTCTGTTTCCATGGCCTGTATCCTGTTCATGCCAGCATGATCCGCGACATTTCATCGAAGGTGTGTTCCGTTTGCCGCAGCAGCGCCAGCCAGGCCTGCTCATCCAGCGCGACGCTGCGCCAGCCCGCGGACGACAGGGGCGGCACCAGCGCATCGTCGACGCCGGCCAGGTCGAGCGCCAGGGCGACGGCATTGGCCAGATGCACGGCCAGCGGCAAGCCGCCCGCCTCCAGCCGGTCGATGGCGTGGTGGTCGGCCACCGCCTGCTGTATCGCCTCGGGAAACTTCCAGTAGGCGGCCAGGGCGCTGCCCACCTGCGCGTGGTCGATGCCGATGACGGCCAGTTCCGCGTCGGCCATCTGGCAGTCATGCGCCTGGCGGTAGCTGCGCACAAGCGCGTGCTCGGCCGGGAAGCGCGTCACCAGCACCAGGGTGCCCAGGTCGTGTAGCAGTCCCGCCGTGAACGCCGTTTCGGGATTGACGCGCAAGTGCGGCGCCAGCAGGCGCGCGGCGATGGCCGTGGCCAGCGAATGGCGCCAGAACGCCTGGAAATCGAAGCCGCCGCTGACGGGCGCGAAACTGCCCGTCAGCGCGCAGGCCGTGACGACGGTGCGGATGCTGTGAAAACCCAGCACGGAAACGGCTTGCGGAATGCTGGTGACCTTCGATTGCATGCCGTAGAACGAGGAGTTGGCGATGCGCAGGGTCTTCGCCGCCAGGGCCTGGTCCAGCTCGATCTTTTGCGCCAGTACATGCACGTCCGTGTCGTCCTGGTCCATGCTCGACAGCAGTTCCAGCACCACCACCGGCAGCGAAGGCAGTTCCTGTATCTGGCGGATGATGTGTTCAAAACTGAGCCGTGTCATGCCGCGCCCCCTTGCCGGTAGCGCTGCAGCAGCGCCAGCAGTTCCGCCCCTGCAGAATCGGGCGGCGTGGCGCGAAACAGCACGGCCAGCCGTTCCAGGCGGCGCGCCCGTTCCTGCTCGGCATGCGCCTGCGCGGCGGGGTCAATCGCCTCGTCCATGACGACATGGCAGCGCTCCACATTGCGCCTGCGCAAGGCCGTCAGGTTCGCCGCCGTCAGGGTGGCGCCCTGGGCCAGCAGTACGGCGCCGCTGGCATCGCTCAGCGCCTGCGCCAGCACCATGCCTTCCTGCGCCTGCTCCATGGAAATCTCGCGTCCGCTTTCACTCATGTATTCGCTCCATGACGACTCAGGGTGACCAGGCTGCCGCGCGAGCGCGAATGCAGGCCCATCGGATGGACCGCCACGACATACGGCTGGCCATCGATGGCGGCCAGGCGCGGCGTGTCCTGCCCGTCGAACAGTTGCGGCAAGACGAAGGCCGCCTCGTTGCCCAGCAGGGCCGCACCCCGTTCGAACAGGTTGGCCGCCGCCGCATTGATGAAGGCGATCATGCCTTCATCGTCGAGCCCGATCACGGGCAGCGGCAAAAATTGCAGGACTTCGCGCGCGATGCCCAGGCTGACTTCGTCGCGGCTGATCTGGTGCTGCTGCTGGCTCACCAGCGCCTGCATGGCGGCATTGGCTGCCGCCAGCGCCAGGTTGACCTCGCGCAACTGCGCATTGAGCCGCACATTGTCGTCATCGATGCCCTTCAGGCGAAAGGCTTCGGCGATATGCTCGCGCAGCTGATGGTCTTCCCATGGTTTGGTGAGGAACTTGAAGATGGCGCCCTCGTTGACGGCATCCGTGACGGCCTGCAACTCGGTATAGCCTGACAGCATGATGCGGATGGTTTGCGGACACAGCAGCTTGGCCTTGCGCAGGAAGTCGGCGCCCAGCATGCCGGGCATGCGCTGGTCCGACACGATCACGTCGACGGCATGGCTGGCCAGCACCTCCAGCCCTTCCTGGCCGCTGCCCGCCGTCAGGATATGGTAGCCATCGCGCCGCAGCAGGCGCTTGAGGGAAGCGAGGATATTCGGCTCGTCATCGACCAGCAGCAAGGTGCGCGGTGGCGCCACGGCGTCCGCCGCCACAATCCCTGGCATACCCTGTTCGTCGTGCAAATCCATCGGACCATCCTCTCATCGCCGCGGCGATATCGGAGCTTGCCTGGAGGGGGGAATCTGCTACGCGGAACAGTCTTGCGAGTCTTGCGCGGCAGCCAGCTTGCGTTGAAATTATACGACTAAATATTCCTGTATGGCATTTATCAGCTACCTATCCGCGCCGTGCCGGGCAAGGCGTATCGCGGTAAAACACAAAACCGCCCAAGCCGATGGCCTTGGTATCGGCTTTCACCCCATACACCAGCGTGCTCTTGTCCGCCTCGATGCGCAGCAGGTTCATGTGTTGCACGATTTGCGCGTGCGACAGTTCCAGCGATGGCGTCGGCGCCAGTTGCAAACGCAGCTCGGACGTGGCGCTGTCATACGCCCAGCGGCCCGGATTATAGAAGGCGAAGCCGCCATCGAAACGCAGGCTGCCATCCTTGAACTGGGTCAGGCAAATGCCGGGAAATTCGCTGGGCGGGTTGTACCAGGTGGCGGCCACGGCGGCATCGGCAGGCGTCTTGCCCGGCATCTGCATGCCGCTGCCATCACTTTTGCCGCCCATGCCGGCACAGCCTGCCAGCGCCAGCGCGCAAGCCAGAGCGCCCGCGCGCGTGATGAATGTCATGTGCATCAACAGTCCCCTTGCTTTATAGAAACATCATCTTAAAGCGGGACGGCCAGCCGTTCAAGCGGCTAGCGCACATAAGGCGGATTTAATTGCCCTCGGCCGCCTTCGCCGCCAGGGCTGCCGCTTCGCGCAATTTATCCTTCTTGCTCTTGCGCGCCCCCTTCACGCCGCCGTTCACCGTGTCCGTCACGGTGCTCACGGGCGCGGGCAGTTCCGTCGGCTCGAAACCGGCCACCACTTCGCGCACGATGCGCAAGTCGTTGCGGTTTTCGATCAGGCGGAAATGCGCTTCCGTATCGGCCGTCACGAAACTGATGGCCGTGCCGCTTTCGCCGGCGCGGCCCGTGCGGCCGATGCGGTGCGTGTAGTCGACGGCCGAACGGGGCAAGTCGTAATTGACGACGGCAGGCAGGCCGGCGATGTCGATGCCGCGCGCGGCCACGTCGGTAGCCACCAGCACCTGCAAGCGGCACGCCTTGAAGTCGGCCAGCAGCTGGCTGCGCGTGCCCTGGCTGAATTCGCCGTGGAAGGCGCCCACGTGCAAGCCCGCGCGCTGCAGCTTGTCGGCCACGTGTTCGGCCGCGTACTTGGTGGCGACAAATACCAGCACGCGCTCCCACTGCTGCTGCAGGATCAGGTAGCGCAGCAGCTGCGTGCGGCGCGGCACGTCGACCGTGATGGCCCGCTGCACGATGTCGGGCTTGTCCTGCGGTTCGGACGCCACTTCGATGCGCACGGGCTCCTTGAGCAGGCTGTCGGCCAGTGCCTGCACGCTGTCGGGGAAGGTGGCGGAGAAGAACAGGTTTTGCCGTTTCGCTGGCAGCAGCGCCAGGATGGCGTTGATTTCCTCGCTGAAGCCCATGTCGAGCAAACGGTCGGCTTCATCCAGGACGAACAGCGACACGCCGCCCAATTTGACGGCATTCTGGCGCACCAGGTCCAGCAGGCGGCCCGGCGTGGCGACGACGATATCGGCGCCGCCGCGCAAATCCATCATCTGCGGATTGATCGACACGCCGCCGAACAGCACGGAAATCTTCAGTTTGACGGGCAGCGGCTTGGCCAGCGCGTACACCGTCTGCCCCACCTGCGCCGCCAGCTCGCGCGTAGGCACGAGGATCAGCGCGCGCACCTGGCGCGGGCCGGAGGCCGGCGCCATCAGCGCCTGCAGCAGCGGCAGCGCGTAGGCGGCCGTCTTGCCGGAACCCGTCTGCGCCGCGCCCAGCACGTCGCTGCCGCGCAGGATGGCGGGAATGGCGGCCGCCTGGATGGCCGTCGGCGCGGCATAGCCGGCCTTGTCGACGGCGCGGACCAGGGAGGGAATCAGACCCAGTGAGGAAAATGGCATAGCGGGCCTTCTTATTATTGAGTCATGAAGTGAGACCGGCCGCAATGTGCGGCCGGTCGGAATAGCGACAGTATAAAGCAGGCGCTTACTGCCTGGGCATTTGCAGCTTCGGGAAGCCCGCTTCGTCATAGCCCGGCATGCCGCGCCGGATCGTGTGCGAAAAATCCGCATCGTCGTTGGCGGCACGCGCGCGCGCCGTGATGTGGCCCCCCGTGCGCAGCTGCTGGAAGGTCAAGCCGGGCACCAGGCCCTTGACGTCGAACAGGTAGCGGTCCAGGTAGCCGGAAGCCATCAGCCGGTAGTCGAGCGGCAGGCCAGGCACGATGCGGCGCACCATCTCGAAGACGATGGTGGTGCAGTTGGCCGTCAGGGTGTTGTAGAACTGCGGCTTGTTTTTCAGCGCCTGCGCCTCGTCCAGGTAGGCGAGGAACAGCGAGCGCATGGCCGCTTTCGGCATCATCACGCGGTACAGATGCATGTCCTCGCCCCGCGCATTCGTGCGCACGCGCAGGATGTCGCGCTCGTCGGCGGCGATCAGGCTCATCTCGAAATGCTTGAAGAAGCCGCCGATGGCGGAAAAGCTCTCGCCCTTCTCCTTGCGGATTTCGATGGAAAACGTCAGGAAGCGCCCGTCCGCAAAGCCGAACGAGATCAGGGTATGCGCGATATAGGGGCCCGTCCAGTACGACAGCGCCGTGTCGACCGTGCGCAGTTCGTCGAGGTCGTAGCTGCGCTGCTCCCACTTGACCGTGTAGTCGTCGTCGCTGCGCCAGTCGAAATTGCGCACATTGTCCAAGGTCACGAGATTGCCCTTGAGCGTGCCCGTCACATTGCGCGCCACGTCGTCGGCCCACACGCGCTGCTGTTTCGGCGTGATCAGGCTCCACCACACGAGCAGCAGGATAAAACCGGCCGCATACGGCAGCAGCACGCGCGCATCGCCGCGCATCCACCACAGCGCGATGCTGGCCACGCCCAGCGCACCCCACAGCAGCGCGCCGATGGCTTGCGCCGCCGTGCCGCCGGACAGCTGGTACCACAGCGCCAGCGCGCCCCACAGTGCGGTCAGCAAGAGAATCAGGGAAACGGCCATTTTGCCGATACTGCCCAGCACGGAGCGGGCACGCAGTGATAAGAAAGTCATGCCATGATTATAGGGGCAAGTACGGCGAGAGGTGAGTTCGGGCAAGTATTGGCAAAGCCAGCCAGACATGAAATATTGCTTGCATGGCAATTTACCTCATGAGAATATGTTGCAAAATGTATAGACAAGGCGCCCTATCTCACAGGGCTGCCTTGTCCTCCAGGGAGACACCTTGCAATCCAGTTCACTGTACGCCATCGCCGGCAGCCTCAACTCCCTCTTCATCGTCGTCAGCCTGCTTGGTTTATGGTCGCAGCTGCAAAAAATCTGGCGGCGCAAGCACGACGCCGGCATCGGCGCCGGCAAGGCGACGGACATCCTGTCGCTCAACCAGTTCACCGTCAGCTTCCTCGCCTACTGCGCCTTCTTCGTCTACGGCTATTCGATCACGCCCTTCAACCACTACATCGTCTGGCCGCGCCTGATCGCCTCGCTGATCGCGCTGGGCATCCTGTATGAAATCGACCGCGACCGCCGCAGCCGGGCATCGCGCAACGCGCTGCAGGCCTGCGCGCTGCTGCTGGGTGCGGGCGTGGCGGGATTGCTGTTCGGCTCCACCTTCACGGATGAAAAGCGCGCGATCTCGCAAAGCCTGATCGTTGCCGTCACCGTGCTGCTGGCGCAGGGCTACGCGCACCAGATCCGCTTGATCTGGCGCTCGGGCAGGACGGGTGCCGTGTCCCTGAAAATGAGCCAGTTCATCCTGGCGATGGATGTCAGCACCATCTTCTTTGCCTGCGCCATGGGGCTGGCGACAGGCTGGCCCTTGCTGCTGCTGGCCTGCGTCAGCGCCACGACCAAGCTGATCATCATGTGGCTGTTCCGCTGGGAGAAGGCCAGCCCCGCCGCGCGCATGAAACGGCAGGCGCTGGCCTGACGCTAGAATAGGAATCTTGCCACCTTTGTTGAAAGGGCCGCCATGCAGCTGTCCCCCGCCATCCCCATCCTGCGCAGCTTTTCCGAAGAAAAAACGCGCGAGTTCTACCTCGGTTTTCTCGGTTTTACCCTGGACTGGGAACACCGCTTCGCGCCCACGGCGCCGCTGTACCTGCAGGTGACGCGCGGTGATCTCGTGCTGCATCTGTCCGAGCACTACGGCGACGCCACGCCAGGCACGGCGCTCTTGATCCCCGTCGACGACATCGCCGCCCTGCACGCGGAGCTGCAGGCGAAGGATTACCCGTATGCGCGGCCCGGCATCCGCGACGAGGACTGGGGCCGCATCCTGGAAGTGGCGGACCCGTTCGGCAACCGGCTGCGCTTCTGGCAAAGAACGCCATAGCGCTTACTGGCCGCTCAGGGCGCGCATTTCCGCATACAGGTTGGCCTTGCCCTCGAAGCCGATGCCGACCAGCTCCGGCATGGTGATGTGGCCGTTTTCCACGCGCACGCCATCGGGAAAACCGCCGAACGGCTGGAACAGATCGGGATACGATTCATTGCCGCCCAGGCCCAGGCCGGCCGCGATATTCAAGGACATCTGGTGGCCGCCGTGCGGAATGCAGCGGCTGCGCGACCAGCCGTGCTGGTGCAGCATATCCAGCGTGCGTAAATATTCCACCAGACCGTAGCTGAGGGCGCAATCGAACTGCAGCCAGTCGCGGTCGGCGCGCATGCCGCCGTAGCGGATCAGGTTGCGCGCATCCTGCATGGAAAACAGGTTCTCGCCCGTCGCCATGGGCTTGTCGTAATAGCTGCGCAAGGTCGCTTGCAGTTCGAAGTCGAGCGGGTCGCCCGCCTCTTCATACCAGAACAGGTCGTACTGGCGCAGCGCCTTGGCGTAGGCGATCGAGGTGTCCAGGTCGAAACGGCCGTTGGCATCCACGCACAGCTTTTGCCCATCCCGCAGCACCTCCATGATGGCGTCGATGCGGCGCAGATCCTCGTCCAGCGAGGCGCCGCCGATCTTTTTCTTGACCACCGTGTAGCCGCGGTCGATATAGCTGCGCATCTCGTCCTGCAGCGCCGTCAGGCTCTGGCCCGGGTAGTAATAGCCGCCGGCCGCATACACGAAGACTTTTTTGTCCGGCACGCCCGTGCCGTGGCGCTCGGCCAGCAGCTGGAACAGCGGCTTGTTCTCGATCTTCGCCACGGCGTCCCAGATGGCCATGTCGATGGTGCCGATGGCCACCGAACGTTCGCCGTGGCCGCCCGGCTTTTCATTCGTGTACATGCAGTCCCACACCTTGTGCGGATCGAAATTGCTGCCGTCATCCTTCACCAGCGAGGCGGGATCGGCGTCGAGGATGCGGGGAATGAAGCGCTCGCGCATCAGCATGCCCTGGCCGTAGCGACCGTTCGAATTGAAGCCATAGCCGACGACAGGCTTGCCGTCGCGCATCACGTCCGTGACGACGGCCACCAGGCTCAGCGTCATCTTGCTGAAATCGATGTAGGCGTTGCGGATGGGGGAAGAGATGGGGATGGTCTTTTCGCGGATTTCAACGATTTTCATGCGGGTCTCCTGTAGTGAAAACAATGACGCCAGCTTAACCGCGATATGAAACCGTATAATCGATAGTAATTTAAACCATTCTTCACTTGAAGTTAACAATGAAAAGCGACGCCACCACGGAAATGGCCTTCTTTGTGCTGCTGGCCAAGCTGGGCAGCCTGTCGGCCACGGCGCGCGAGCTGGGTATCACGCCGCCCGCCGTCAGCAAGCGATTGGTGCTGATGGAGCAGCGCCTGGGCGTGCGTTTGCTGAACCGCAGCACGCGGCGCATCAGCCTGACGGGCGACGGCGAAAGCTATCTGCAACAGGCACGGCAAATCCTCGACGATATCCGCGCCATGGAAGAGTCCTTGGCCAGCGGCAGCGCCGAGCCGCGCGGCTTGCTGCGCGTGAATGCCACCCTGGGTTTCGGGCGCACGGTGATCGCGCCCCTGCTGTCGCAATTCGCGCTGCGCCACCCGCAGCTGGAAGTGCAGCTGCAGCTGACGGACAGCCCCATCAACCTGGTCGAGCAGGCGTACGACCTGGGCATCCGCTTCGGCGACTTGCCCGACACGCGTTTGTCGGCGCGCAAGATCATGTCGAACCGGCGCTTCCTGTGCGCTTCACCCGCCTACCTGCAGGCGCACGGCACGCCGCACACCCCGGACGAGCTGGCGCAGCACCGCTGCATCGTGCACCGGCAAAACGACGACGCCTACGGCATCTGGCGCTTGAGCCGTGGCCGCGCCACCCACACGGTGAAAGTGCGCGGCACGGTGTCCAGCAACGATGGCGACGTGGTGCTGGGCTGGGCGCTGGACGGCCACGGCATCCTGCTGCGCTCGGAATGGGACCTGGCCCGCTACCTCGACAGCGGCCGCTTGCGCGTGGTGCTGGAAGACTACGCGCTGGCGCCGGCCGACCTGTACGCCTACTACCCCAGCCGCCACCAGTTGCCCGCCAAAGTGCGCGCTTTTATCAATTTTCTCAGCCGGCAGTTACAGCCGGAAGCGGCCACGGCGGCCAAATCAGGTTAAACTACAATATTGCGATATGGCAATATTATGAAGGAGTAGGTTTTGCTAGTCATACTCGGATTTCTCGTCGTGCTGTTTTCCGTCTTCGGCGGCTTCGCCATGCAGGGAGGGCACCTGGCGGCCCTGTTCCAGCCGCTGGAACTGCTGATGATCGGCGGCGCCGCGCTGGGCACCTTCTTTGTCGGCAATGACGCCAAGGCCATCCGCGCCACGTTCGCCGCCCTGCCCACCCTGTTTCACGGCTCGCAATACACGAAGGCGCGCTATATGGAACTGATGGGGCTGATGTATGAAATCCTCAGCAAGATCCGCAAGGAAGGCCTGATGTCGGTCGAGGACGATATCGACGACCCTTACCGCAGCCCCATCTTCGTGAAATACCCGTACACGCTCGGTGACGAGCACATCCTGGAATTCATCACCGACTACCTGCGCCTGATGGTGTCGGGCAATATGGATGCTTACCAGATCGAAAACCTGATGGATAACGAGATCGAAACGCACCATGAAGATGCGGAAATGCCGATCCAGACGATTTCCCAGCTGGCCGACGCCATGCCCGCCTTCGGCATCGTGGCCGCCGTGATGGGCGTGGTGCACACGATGGCGTCCGTCGGCTTGCCGCCAGCCGAGCTGGGCGTGCTGATCGCGCAGGCGCTGGTGGGCACCTTCATCGGCATCCTGCTGGCCTACGGATTCATCGCGCCGCTGGCCAGCTTGCTGCGTCGCAAGCACCATGAAACGGCAAAGATGTACCAGTGCGTGAAAGTGACCTTGTTGGCCAGTCTGAACGGCTATGCGCCAGCGCTGGCCGTGGAATTCGGCCGCAAGGTCATTTCCGCCACGGAACGCCCCTCGTTCAGCGAACTGGAAAACCACGTGCGCCAGGTGCGCACGAAGAACTGATCCGGCCTGTTTGCTGACTCGGCGCGTCAGGCTTCCGGCGCCGTCCAGACCAGGTTCCACAGGTGGCCATCGATATCCTCGAAGCCCTGGTCATACATGAAACCATGGTCCTCGGGCGGATGCGGTATGCGGCCACCTGCGGCCTTGGCCCTGGCGATCAGGCTGTCCACCTCTTCCCGGCTTTCGCAGCTGAGGCAAATGACGACTTCATTGGCTTGCTTCGCATTCGCCACCGGCTTGCCGATCAGTGACTGAAAAAAGGCTTCGGTCGTCAGCATGGCCTGGATGCTGCCGTCGACGATATTCATGAACGCCGCGTTCTCGCCGCTGAAGCGGGGATCGAAGGTAAAGCCGAGGGCGGAAAAGAAGGCCCTGGATTTCTCCAGGTCCTTCACGGGCAGGTTCAGGATGATCTGTTTGTTCATGGCGCTTCCCTGATAAAAGTGGAATGGGCAACCGGTGCGCCGTCCCGGTGAAGGGTGGCGGCACACACAATCGACACGCTGGCGAAAAAAGAGCCCCTCCAGAATATCAACAAATCATGAAGGCAGGCGCAGACCATGCTCAGGACTTGCCGCCGATGCTGGCGGCGCGGCTGGCGCGGGCCAGGCTTGAGCGCGCGCCAGCCACCGCCCGCAGGCGTTCTTCAAGGTAGGCGCTCACGCGGGGATGCTGGCTGAAGGCGACGTTGAAGCGGATGTGCTGGTCGGGCGTGTCGTTGGCGGAGAACGCGGCGCCGCGCATCAGCAGGATCTTGTTGCGGTAGGCGTCCTGCACCAGCAAGTCCACGTCCAGCCCTTCGGGCATGCTGCCCCACAGAAAAATGCCGGCGTCGCCGGGCTGCTCGAACAGCACGCCGGCCGCGCTCAATTGCCGCGTGCTGGCGTTGCGCGCCACCATGATCTTGCGTTGCAGCCGCTCCAGGTGCTTGCGCAGGTTGCCGGCCTTGAGCACTTCCAGCAAAACGTATTCGTTCAGCGCAGGCAAAGTCATGATGGCGTGGATCTTGGTGCGCATCAGCAGCTTGAGCAAAGCGGGCGCCGCAGCCAGGTAGCCCATGCGCAGGGCCGGACTCAGCGCCTTGCACAGGCTGGAGTAGTAGATCACGCCATCCAGTCCGGACAGCGATGCCAGCCGCGTGCTGTGGCCCGGCTGAAAATGGCCGTGCACGTCGTCTTCGGCGATCAGGAAGCCATGCTGCTGCGCCATGATCAGCACCTTGTGCAGGTTGGCGGCGCTGCTGCTCCACCCGGTGGGATTGTGCAAAGCCGTCTGCACGAACAGCAGGCGCGGACGGTGCGCGCGGCAGGCCGCTTCCAGTTCGTCCAGGTCGAGGCCATCGGGACGGCGCTTGATGGGTACCAGGCGCACGCCGTCCTGGCGCAGCCTGCCGAACATCAGGAAGTATCCGGGGTCTTCCACCAGCACCGTATCGCCGGGCTGCAGAAACGTGCGGCAGATCAGATCGATTGCATGGGTGCCGCCGAACGTGGTGAGGATGTGGCTGGCGTCCGCAGCGATGCCGATGCCGCGCAACAGCAGCGCGATCTGCTCGCGCAGTTCGGCCAGCCCTTGCGGCGGACAGCGCGAAGCCATACCGGCCGCGCTGCGCGCCAGGCCACGTTGCACGGCAGCCGCCGGCAGCGCGTCCTGCAGCCAGGTGGGCGGCAAGGCGCCGCTGCTGGCCAGCAGCACGCCCGGCCGCTGGTCGTTCACTTGCTGGCTCAGCCAGACCGGCTCCTGCTCCTGGCCCGCTTCCAGCGCCACCTCGTCGGGAATGGCGCGGCTGGCATCGCTTGGCGCGCAGACGAAGAAGCCCGTCGTGCCGTGCGTATCGATGACGCCTGCGGCCACCAGCCTGTCATACGCCACCACCACGGTGTTGGTGCTGACCGCGAGCTGCGTGGCAAGCTGGCGGATCGACGGCAGCCTGGTCCCGCCAGGCAAGACGCGTTGCGCGATCTGCAGGCGCAATGCGGCCTCGATCTGCTTGAACAGGGCGATGGGCGAGGAGCGGTCGATGGCGAACATGGGTGGCAGTCTAGCGTAAAAACATCAAGGCGAGGAGCAGCAGGATGGCCCCCATCGCCAGATTGAATAGGCGCTGGTTGCGGGGCGCCTTCAGCACGCTGCGGATCGAGACGCCGAACAGCGCCCACATGGCGTTGCACGGCGTGCCCACCACGGTGCCGGTCACGGACACCAGCAGCGCGCTGGCCAGCATATTGCCCTGCGTAGGCATGAAGACCGACGCCATGGTGACCGCCTTGAGCCAGCTCTTGGGGTTCAGCGCCTGAAACAGCGCCGCCTGCGCAAACGACACGGCCTTCGGTGCGCTGCTTCCCGCCACCGAGGCGCCGGCCAGCTTCCAGGCCAGGAACATCAGGTACAGCGCGCCCGCGATCCGCAGCACCTGCTGCGCCATCGGATACGCGACGAACACGCTGCCCAGCCCCACGCACATGAGCACGGTCTGCACGAAGATGCCGGCCTGGATGCCGAGGATCACCGGCAGCGCGCCGCGATAGCCGAAGTTGGCACCGGTGGTGGCCAGCATGACATTGTTCGGCCCCGGCGTGGCGGACATCACAAAGCAATAGCTCATCAGGGGCAGGAGTTCGGTCATGGCAGGCAGTCGAAGCGTGGAGAAGGCCCCAGTCTAGAAGCGCGGCACGGCAGCGACAAGGTACAAGGCGCCGCATGCAGGCACATGCTGTATCAGTCGAACGACTGCTACAGCGGCGATACAGGCAGCCCTGCCCGGACAAACTCCACCGCAGGCGCGCAACGCAACTGGTGGATTGTCAATTGGACTCATTGGCAGTTTCCGCCACAAAACGGAGGCTCATCTTTATTATAAATGGCGCTCTACATTTGATCCGGGCGCCTGGTGTCCATTTCGCATGGACGAATGTAATAATTGTCAAAGTCTCCTTCCTCGATCAATGTAAATCCGTGGCGCACATAGAAACGGTTTGAGCCGCTACCGCGCAGGGCTCCCACTCGAACCGGCAAACCAAGAGCGTTTGCCTCTTCGATAATACGAGCGAGAACAACCGCCCCGATACCATTGCCCTGGTTGTTTGGATGAATATAGAGGTGGTCGAGCAGCATGGCCTTTGGTTGCTGTTTGAGAACAACAAAGCCGACCCGTTTGCCTTCTGTTTCAATATGGCGTGTGTGCTCCGGCAAGAAGCCTGACAGAAACCTCTCTCTCGCTCGAACCGGATCGAATCTCCCCACCTGCATCAGGCTATCGCGCATCGCCTCAATGCGAAGTGCGACAAGTTCATCCGCGTCGTCTTCCTGCGTCGGTGTAAACGTTACAAACGGTCTTTTCAATAACATATCAAAAATAAACCTTCTAGTGGCGAGGTTTGAAAAGTGGCGCGCCAAATCAATATTTGCTCCCCGAAAGCTATTCTCCTCACAGCACTTCCCGATCGCGACCCGGCGGCCTGCCGATGACGCGCTTAAAAGCACGACTGAACGCGGCTTGAGATGTATAGCCAAGGCGTTGGGCAACGGCGTCGATGGACACTCTTTCGTGAGTGAGCAATTGTTTAGCAAGACGCATCCGCAGTTCCGTGGCATACCGCAGGGGTGGCACCCCGATGGTGGTTTGAAAGCGTCGTGCGAAGACAGAGCGAGAGACATGAGACTCCGCAGCCAACTGTGCAACTGTCCATTCCCGTCCTGGCTGGCGGTGCAGCGCCAATATGGCAAGAGCGAGGCGCGGATCACGCAATGCGGCGAGGAGACCGGAGGCGCTTTCACAACCGCATTCAATCCAGCCGCGCACGATCATTGCTGCCGCAACCTCTGCCAGTCGAGCCAGAATGCCTGCAAAGCCAATACGACCGGCGCAGATTTCACGCTTCATTGAATCCAGCACAGGCAGCAAGCCGGGATAACCCTGCGCTTGCGTGTCGGCCACCATGACGGTTGGCATCAACTTACCGACCCCCTGCATCCCGCCGAGATCGAATTCCATGCAGCCGTAAAAAATAATTGCACTGGGCACGGAGGCCGTACTGGGACATGTGTCGACTCCGCTAACGGCGTCACCAAGGGGCGCGACATCGAACTTGTCGATGTCCTGAAATGCAATGCCCGCATCCGATAGCAGCTGGTGCCTCCTGCCGTGCGGCATGAACACCGCGCTACCGGCGGACAGCTCATGCAACTCGCCATCATCCGTACATAGGTAGGCAGTACCAACAGCCACGAAGTGGAAGTAGGCGTGGCCTGCCTTGTCTTCAAAGCCTATGCCGAAAGCTGGACCGGTCTGAATGCGGCGGTACTGGACGCCACGCAGGCGCATACCCATCAACAGTTCACTGACGAGACTTGAGGACAGGAAAACTTGATTCTTCTTGCTCATTTTAGGTGTTTCGGTCAAAACATCAAGACTTATCATCATAGATCATCCTGGACTTTCCCTCTAGACTTTCGACTCTGATCGTTTTAGGAATGTTAGAGATGAACAATGATGTTTTGGGTAACGGGCAAACGCCCAACGCGAGCGATGCGTCTGTTGCAGAGCCAGCGGCGGCAGCATGGATGGCAGTGTTTTCACTGGCAATGGGAGTTTTCGGCCTCCTGACGGCGGAGTACCTGCCAGCCAGCCTATTGACCCCGATGGCCTTCGATCTCGGTGTGTCGGAGGCGCTGGCTGGTCAGGCAGTGACGGTGACGGCCGTCGTGGCCATGGTCGCAGGGCTTTCAGTGCCGCGCCTGACGCGCAGTTTTGACCGACGTGTCGTCTTGTTAGCTTTCACAGTGCTGATGATCGCGTCGAACTTGCTGGTGGCGTTATCGTCAAGCTTGACAGTTTTGTTGGTGATGCGCATTCTGCTGGGCGTTGCCTTGGGAGGCTTTTGGAGTATGGCGGCAGCCGTGGCTATGCGACTGGTGCCAGCAAAGTCAGTGCCGCGAGCGCTATCCATAATCTTCAGCGGTATCGCCATCGGGACGGTTGTTTCCGTACCGTTGGGCAGCTACTTGGGGGGGATATATGGCTGGCGCAGTGCATTTATAGCAGCCGCAGCTGTCGGAGGGCTAACACTGTTGTTTCAATTGTTCACACTGCCCCGTATGGCACCGCGCACGATGATGCGCACCCCGTCTGTCCTGGCACTGCTGCGTCGCCCGGGGATCGGGATCGGGATGTTGGGCTGTGTACTTGCCCATACGGGGCAATACGCATTGTTCACCTATATTCGCCCCGCTCTTGAAAGCGTTGCCCATATTGATGTAAACAGTTTGTCTCTGATGCTCCTGGGTTTTGGTGTCGCCAACTTCATTGGCACGCTGCTGGCCGGCTGGCTAATGGAGCGTAGCCTGCATGCTACTTTAGTGGGTATGCCTGCGCTGGTGGGCTTGGCGGCATTCGGCATGATTTTACTGCCAGTCCAGGGAACCGGCCTGATGTTTTTGGTGGCTCTGTGGGGGCTGGCGTTCGGCGGCGTACCTGTCGCCTGGTCCAACTGGGTAGCTCGTGCCGTTCCTGATCAAGCGGAGACGGCCGGCGGCATGGTCGTCGCTGCGGTGCAATCTTCCATCGCTGCCGGCGCGGCATTGGGTGGCATGATGTTCGGGTTTGGTGGCGTCACAGGCGTTTTCATTATTGCTGGCGTTGTGATGCTGTTCGCTTCTCTTGTCATCGCTTTCAGAGTTCAAGTCGAACTGCCACAGGAAGACGCTACACTACCAGACACAGGCTCAACGATTTGAACAGTGTGTTGCGTTGATCGATTGAATCCGCAGCCGATACCGGGCAGTCTGAGTGATTCAGTGCACGAAGGTGCTGCCTTCGGAAGCAGCAAGAGGCTTGGTCCCGTGCGCCAAGTCCTCTCACTGCCATTTACGGAGCCGGCGCCGTCTCATCGGGGCAGCTGACCTCGTCCTCTGGCGTATATAAAGTCATCGGCACGCGCTGGCCGTCGACTTCCAGTTCGCGCACTTTCGGCGGCACCAGCTGGAATTCGCCCGCCTGCAGCTTCTCGCGCAAGGGCTTGCAGCGCAGGGCATCCGTGGGGATTTGCCCGCGCGCCGACCAGCTGCCGTCTTCCTTTTCCGCGAGCAACACCGACGAGGCGCGCGGGTCATTGCTGATCAACAGTACGTCCTGCTTGCCATCGCCATCGAAATCGAGCAGATACGCGTCGCACTGCGGCCCTGCCCGCTTCAAGCAGGCGGGCAGGCGCCAGGCCGGACTCACTTGCGTCCAGTCCTGGCGCAGGAAACTCTCCGGCAACTTCGCCGTGGCCGGGCGCAGGGTCAGGTTGATCGACACGTCGCTCAGCGCGCCCGTCTCGTCGAGGCGGTTCTGGCGCTTGAGCATGGCGTCGGCGCGGGCCCGCACGATGGCCGCGTCAGGCCCCGTCGTGCGTTTGCTCAATTCCTGCAAGGCCGCCTGGCCATAGCGGGCGCCCTGGAAGCGCAGGTATTCGAAATCGAACTTGTCCACGCCAACCTTGCCGCTGTTCAGGCGCGCCATCTGGCTGGCCACGGAAATGCGCGCCGGGTCCGCCAGCGGCGAGAACAGGGCAAACAGCACCAGCAGGGTGACGCCGGCGGTGGCTACGTTGACGTTGGCGATCAGGTGCAGCCAGTCGCCATACTTGCTGGCCGCCCAGGCATAGCCGGCGGCGTAGCAGGTGGCGACCAGCAGGCAGGCGGCCGCGATCAGGCGGTCGGACGTCCAGCCGTGCGACATCACGCGCAAGGTCAATGCATAGATGGCGATGCCCACCACCCACGGCAGCAGCAGGCAGGCCAGGCGCGTGCCCAGGCGGATGCCGCGCGCCACGCCATGACCCACTTCGCCATTCTGGAAGGCGGCATTGATCAGCACCACCAGCACGCCGGCCATGCCCAGCAGCACGGACGCCGCATGGCGCGTGGCCCACAGGCGCTCGAAACCGATGAATGGCAAGGTCAGCAGGAAGCCGGAGACCAGCACGGCGGCGATCGGCATCAGCCACGACAGCAGCACCAGCAGCAAGGTGCGGATGCCGCGCACGATGGATGGGCGCACGTCCGTGATATGGATGGCAAACGAAAACGCGAAACAGATGACGGGAATCACGAACCAGGCCTGGCCCAGCAGTTTTTTCAGGAAACTCAGTTTGATGAGCAGGAACAGCTGCCCGCCCAGCCACAGCACCAGCCACAGGCCCAGCACGAACAGCAGGGAAAACAGCAGCTGGATGCCGAGTTTCCAGGCGATTTCAAAGTAGGTGGGATAGCGGGCGATGCGCTGGCCATCCTGGGCGCTGGCCAGCACCAGCGCGTGGGCGATATAGAAGCCCACCACGCAAAAGCCGAACAGCTGGGCCGAGATCACGCGCAACGGCGCGCCCGGCTTGTAGTTGCCCCAGATCACGTGCTCGGCGCCGCGCGCCACGTCATGCCAAGCCAGCACGGCCAGCACGACGGCGGCGCCCGCCATCCACAGCACGATGCGCTTCGCCGACATATGGCCCAGGCTGGAGACCAGCAGGATCGGTAGCAGCAAGCTGATCAGCATCAACGGACCCAGCAGATAGGCTTCCGTGGCGGGCCACACCTTGTCCTGGGCCGTGCTGTACAGCCAGTACAGCAGCAAGCCTTGCAGCAGGCCCGTCACCAGGCGCGTCACCGCGATGCGCGGCGCCACCACCGGATCGAGCAACGCCATGTTTTTTCCAGCGGCATCCTGCTGCATATTCATTCCCTTAGAGTCGTTCATTGCAGTCATTGTTGCACTGCGAGCACGGCCATTATTGCATTTCGTTATCGTCATCTCAACAGCGATTCGCGTGGATGCCCTTCCCGCCCACCTTCGCTGCGGCGCAATGGCAAGCTTTGCGCGAGGCCCCAGGCCAGTTCCGGCACGAGGAACAGCCACAGCAGGGGCTGGCCCGTCACCAGCAAGGCCCACGCCATCCAGGTGGAAAACAGGTAGCGGGCCACCGCGTCGTAGCGGCCGAAGCGCGGCTGCGGATCGAGCATGCGCAGCACCGACCAGACCATCACCACGCTGCCCATCATGCTGCTGATGAGCAAATGCAAGGGTTCGAACACTGGCAGTGGCGCGCCGCCCAGGGCCAGGTTGAGGGCATTCAAGTGCTCGCGCATGAGCAGGAACGTCCACGGCGTGACAAACGCGGCCGTCATGAGCACATCGTAAATGGCGCTGGCACGCACCAGGCGGCGGAAAGCAACAACAGATAACATGGGAACTCCTGTGTATGGAAAGCGCCCATTCTCAAGGCTGGAGTACACTCCATGGTCAAGCATTTTATGAAGGAATATTTCCATGCAGATCGGCGAGATGGCGCAGGCGACGGGCTTGAGCCGCGATACCCTGCGCTTCTATGAAAAGCGGGGCTTGCTGCGCGCGCGGCGCGGCGCGAATGGCTACCGCGACTATCCGCCCGAGGCGGCGGACTGGCTGCGCTACCTGCGCACGGCGCAGCAGCTGGGTTTTACGCTGGCGGAAATCGAGGCCGACATGCCGCTGCTGGCCGGCGCAGGCGATCCGGCCATGGCGGACCTGCTGCGCGCGGCGCTGGCGCGCAAGCTGGCCGACATCGATGCGCGCATCGCCGGCTTGACGCAGCTGCGCGGCGAACTGGCGCGGCGGATGGAACCGCAGGCGGCCGCCTGTCCGTTGCGGGGAGATGCCGATGCAGCACCAGCCCCCTGAAAAACAAAAAACCGCCTGTGCAATGCAGCAGGCGGCCTGACGTGGGGCGGAGCCGGGATTACCTGGCGGCCTTGCGACGGCGCAGGAAACCCATCAGGCCCAGGCCGGCCAGCAGCATGGCGTAGGTTTCCGGTTCCGGCACGGCGGCCATCACGGAAACATTGTCGATCACGGCGCCCGAGTAATTGTCGAACGGCGTGCCGGCCTTGGCGGCGCTGGCAAACGACAGGGTCGCCATGCCGGTGGCAGCGGCCGTGAAGCTCAGCGTGTTGCTGTACAAGGTGTTCGAAGCGGCAGCCGTCGAGTAGAAATCCCCGGCCACGCCGCCGAAATTGACGCTCACGCCCTGGCCTGCCGGGCCGCCGGAATTGCGCGCCATGTCAAAGCTCAGGTTATATGTCTGGCCGGCAACGACGCTGAAATTTTGCGACAGGAAACCCGGACCTGGCGTGCCCAGCAAATCGATGCTGTAGCCGTCGATGGCGTTATACGCATTGCGGATCAGGTCAACGGAACTGGCGCCCACGGTCCAGCCCGTGATGGCCGACGAACCGCTGTTGACGACTTTAAAGCCGCTGTCGAAGGTGTAACCGGAAGCGACCGTTTCAAAATTGCCATTCGTGATCAGGTTGACGGGGCTGGCGCTGGCGCTGCCGGCGACGAACAGGGCGACAACTGCGGCGATGGTGGCGATTTTCATGATCTGATTTCCTTGCTTTGTTGACATTAAAGTTACCTTAAGTGAAATCATATCCCAGCCATGATGAAAATCAAAGAACTTTGCAAAAATATATTTAATGTAGAAAATTTGCAACACATCTTCCGGAGAGGAATGCCTCAATCAAGTTCCTGGCGCGCCACCAGGATACCGTCCGCATCGGCGTAGATCCAGTCGCCCGGATGCACGGCCACGCCGCTGATCTGCACGCGCACGTCGCGCTGGCCGGCGCCCGTCTTGTTGCTCTTGCGCGGATGCGTGGCCAGGGCGCGCACGCCGATCTGGCAGACATTGATTTCCTCGCTGTCGCGGATGCAGCCATCGACGACGATGCCGGCCCAGCCGTTGCTTTCGGCCAGCACGCCCAGCTGGCCGCCCACCAGCGCGCGGCGCAGGCTGCCGCCGCCATCGATCATCAGCACATGGCCGTGGCCCGGCGTTTCCAGGGTGCTGCGCACGAGCGCGTTGTCTTCGAACACGTGCAAGGTGGTGGCGGGGCCGCTGAAACGCACGCGCTGGCCGAAGGCGCGGTACACGGGCGGCAGCACGGCCAGGGTGCCATCGTCCAGCATGGCTGCATAGTCGTCGCACAGGTCGGTGGTGGCAAAGGTCATGGGGATTCCTTTCGTGGCAGATGGCAACGATTCTATGCCTTTTGCAGCGCCGCGGCGCGGGTTTTGCCGCCCACGCCCACGGCCGTGGCAATCGCCAGCGCCTGGAACACGCCGATGAAGACAAACAGCAGGGCCGGATGGTTGCCATCCATCAGCGCGCCAAAGAACAGGGGGCCGACGGCCAGGCCGCTGTCGAGGCCCGAATACACGACGCCATACACGCGCCCGGTGGCATTCTTCGGCGCTGCGGCGCGTATCATCAGGTCGCGCGATGGCCCCGCCACGCCCGACGTCAAGCCGATGGCGCCCATCAGCGCCACCGCGCCCCAGGCCGGCACGACGGCCATGGCCAGCAGCACGGCCAGCAGCGCGGCGGCGGAAAAGGCGATGGCGACGTTACGGTCCGGCTGCTTGCTGCGCGCGCCCACCACGCCGCCGGCCAGCATGCCCACGGCCGAGGCCAGCATATAGGCCGTGTAGGCGCTGGTGGCCAGCGCCAGGCTCATGCCATACAGCTTGACGAGGGCCACGCTGGCAAAGCTCTGGATGCCGCCCAGGGCGATGGCCGTAATGAAGAAGAAGGCAAAGCACATCCACACGGCAGGCAATCGCAGAAAGTCCAGCGTGCCTTCGCCACCGGCCGCCTGGCCCGGCGCGGCCTTTTTCACGGGTTCGGGGCGGATGGCGTGGCGGTTCAGGAACAGGATCAGCAGCACGCCGAACGGCAGCACGGCCGCGCACTGCAGCGCGATCCGCCAGTCATAATGGGTGGCAACATACGTCATGAACAGGGGCGCCAGGGCCCAGCCGATGTTGCCGCTGATGCCATGCACGGAAAAGCCGTAGGCCACGCGGGCCACCGAGACGCGCTGGTTGAGGATCGTGTAGTCGGCTGGATGAAACACACTGTTGCCCATACCGGCCAGCATGGCGCCCAGCATCAGCGCCGCATAGCTGTGCGCAGTGGACAGGGCCAGCGCCGACACGCCCAGCAAGAAGATGCCGGAAAACAACACGGCGCGGGCGCCGAAACGGTCGACGACAAAGCCGGCCAGCGCCTGCCCCACGCCCGAGATGATGAAGAACACCGTCATCAGCAGGCCCAGCTCCGCATACGACAGGTCGAAGGCGGGTTTCAGCCAGACGAACAGGGCCGCGAGGATCAGGTGATAAAAGTGCGACACGCCATGCGCCAGGCCCACCAGGGCGATGACGCGCGCATCGTTGCTCAGAGTTGGCGGTGAGTGCGGTGGCAAGTCCATTGCCGAGTTAGTTGTTATCATGTCATACCCTGTCTTATACTGGTGAAGCTCAAGTGTATGCAAAATACTATCGTCTGTTTTCCGACAGAACGACATAATTTATCGAATTAAGGCCAAGCTGATGGGTGTACCTATCCTCCACCATACCCGCATGTGTCCGCCGCGGGAAGCGCCCAGCGCGACCATCCCCGTGACGATGATCGCGCGCGACCTGCAACCCGATGAATTTTTATTACCGCACAGCCATCCCTGGGGCCAGGTGACGATGGCGCTCGAAGGCGTGCTGCGCATCACCGCCAACAACAGCAGCTGGGTGCTGCCGCCCATGCGCGCCATCTGGATCGCGCCCAACGTGGAGCATGCCGTCACGATACTGGAAAAAACCCGCTTGCGCCCCCTGTGCATCCATGCCGCGCGCGCGCCTTTCGCGGGCCAGGACTGCAAGGTGCTGGAAGTATCGAACCTGCTGCGCCAGCTGATCATGGCGCTGGAACAGCTGGACCCTGGCCAGGAACCGGCGCGCGAGGCGCTGCTGGCCGAACTGATCCTCGATGAATTGAAACGCTCGGCCACGCGCCCCATCCGCGTACCCTTGCCCAGCGATAAGCGCCTGAAAACCCTGTGCGACAGCCTGATCGAGAAACCGGGTTCGCACCAGACCCTGGAACACTGGGCGCAGCAAGTCGGCGCCTCGGAGCGTACCCTGGCGCGGCTGTTCGAACGGGAATTGGGCATGAGTTTTGGCCAGTGGCGCCAGCAAGTGCGCCTGGCGCACGCGGCGCCGCTGATCGCGCGCGGCGTGCCGCTGTCGCAAGTGGCCGAAGAATTGGGCTACGCCAGCCAGTCGGCCTTTTCCGCCATGTTCAAGAAGACTTTCGGCAGCTCGCCGTCAGCCTTCTTTTCCCAGGGCGACAGAATCTAGCCAGCTGGAAAGCGCGCCGATACAGCGCTCAGGGCAAGGCGCAGCGCCGCAGGCAGTACGCTGGTACGGCAAGGCGATGCAACGCCGCCATGGGCGCTTTAGCGGTGCGCTCTTAAGCCATGAAGTCGAACAAGGAATTCTTGCCGGTATAACCCGGCAAGGCCGAGTTCGTTCCCATCTGTTCCTGGGCCGAATATGCTTTCACCAGCGCCTGCGCCTGGGCCGTCAGCGCCTTGGCCAGCACGGCTTTCTTGTTGGTGAGCGTCGTGATGTCCTTGCCGACCGTCTGCACTTCCTTGCGTATGATGCTCGTTTCGCCTGTCAGCTCGCCGATCTTGCTGACGAACTGGTCCGCCACGCCCTTGCCGTTATTGGTGAACATCTTGCTGACGGCGTCCGGATCGGCAGCGATGGCGGCCTTGAGTTTTTTATCGTCCAGCACCAGCTCGCCGCTCTTGCCCAGGGTCACGCCGGCACTGCCCAGCACCGACGATGGCACGCCCGTGCTGGCCGTGCGCAGCACCTGCTCCATCTGCGAACGCACCTGGCCCAGGGCCGTGTCGGACTTCAAATCGCCCTGCTGCAGACTCTGCAGCTTGCTGTTGAGTTCATTGTAGGCCGTGACGAAGCTGGCCACGTTGCTGGCGATCTGGCTGCTGTCCTTGGCGATGACGAGGTCCGTCGTGCCTTTTTTCTTCAATTCGATGGTGGCGCCCTCGACGGCCGTCGTCAGGGTATTCGTGGCGCTCTTGATTTCCTTGCCGTCAACGGTCAGCAGCGCGTCCTGCGCGGCGGCCGTCTGCTGCATGCCCTTGCCGGCGCCGGGCGCATAGCTGAGCAAATTACTGACGGCCGCGTCGCCAGCCACGCTGATGCGCATGCTGCTGTCGGCGCCGCTCTTGCCGTTCAAGGCCAGCGAGTAGCCATCGGGGCCCTTGACCACGCTGGCGTCGATACCCTGCTGCTTGAGCGCGGCGGCGATGCCGTCGAGACTATTGTTGCTGCTGTCTATCGTCAGCGAAATGATCTTGCCGCTGCCGGGCGTAAATTGCTTGCCATCGGCCGTACCCACTTCGATCTTCACCAGCGCCGGCGCGCCCGTGCCGATCGCCGCACTCGAGGATTTCTGCGCGCCGCTGAGCAAAGTCTGTCCCTGCGCCAGTTGCTTGACGTTCAGTTCATGGCTGCCGCTGGCGGCCTTGTCGGTGGTGGTGGCGCTCAATACATCCTTGCTGCTGGACGTGGCCGACGTGGCCAGGCCGCTGCCGGCCATGTTCTTGGCCACGGTCTGAAATTTCGCCAGCGCCGATTGCAGCTGGCCCAGGCCCGAGAACTTGGCCTGGTCGCGCGCCAAGCTGGCGTTGAGCTTGACGACGCCCGTGTTTTGCGACTGCATCTGGCGCTCCACCTTCGCATACACATCGGCCGAGATATTGCCCTGCGTCGTCTGCTGCGTATTGTTGGTATAGGCCCTGCTGTTGATGGTCGAATTAAACATGGTAGGCGTTCCCGTCGGATGTAAGGTCATGGCGCACGGTTCAGGTCGTGACCGTGCTGCGCGAGAAACGGACGGCAGGCGCGCGTGGCGCGGCAAGGTCCCTCTTCTGGTTGATAATTATGCAGTATTACTGGAATATCAAAACAGCGAACAGAACAGGTTTTTCCTGACTGCAAACCCATATGCACCATTTTAGCGCATTTCACTTGCAGCACTCTCCCGGCTTGCCTCAGCGCATGAATTTCGAGATGGCGCTGCTGACGGCCATGTCCAGCTGCAGGAAAGTGAGTCCCACCTTGAAACCTGCGCTGCTGAAAATGCAGTGCGAGACGGACACGCGCGCCTCGATGATGTGCGCCGCGCCGTCGTAAAACAATTCGAACAGCACCTTGCCCTTCTTGCCTGTCGGCACCGGTTCCGCGATGACGGCCGCCATGCCGCCCGGCCCCACATCGAGGGTGCGCGCCGCCACGGGGCCCGCGCCATCCATTACCAACATCGCCTTGGCACGCAATATCTTGCGTGCGCCCTGCCTTTGCTCAACTGACACTGTATTCCGCTTCTCTATCAATTCATTGTCGATGCGGATTCATGGGGAGAATCCATCGGACAAATATTATAGTTCTAAACGGAAATTCTGTTTGACTTGTCTCAAGCTTGGCATTTAAACCATACCAAGCCAAACCTTTAAACACCTAACATAACCGTAGCGAGCGGAAGTGAGTTGTAGCCGAGAAGCGCAGCTGTGCGAATGCACAGTGAGCACCGCAGGCTGCAAATCGCGACGCGCAGTAGGTTAGGTTCGGTGTTTTTACTCCAGGTCGCGCAACTTGTTGAACGCTTCATCGATACGCTCGACGCCGATGACCTTGAGGCCTTCGATGACTTGCTTGGGCAAGTTCGACTTGGGCACGACGGCCAGGGTAAAGCCAAGCTTGGCCGCTTCGCGCAAGCGCTCCTGGCCCCGTGGCGCGGGGCGGATCTCACCGGCCAGCCCCACCTCGCCAAACACCACGAGTCCCCGCGGCAAGGGCTTGTTGCGCATCGACGAGTTAATCGCCAGCAACACGGCCAGGTCGGCCGCCGGTTCCGTAATTTTGACACCGCCAACGGCGTTGATGAACACATCCTGGTCGAAGGCGGCGATGCCCGCATGGCGGTGCGCCACGGCCAGCAGCATGGCCAGGCGGTTTTGCTCCAGGCCGACGGACAGGCGGCGCGCGTTGGGCAAGTGGCTCGTGTCGACGAGGGCCTGGATTTCCACCAGCAGCGGACGCGTGCCCTCCTGCGTCACCATCACACAGGAACCGGGCACCTGATTGTCATGCTGCGACAGGAACAGGGCGGATGGGTTTGACACACCCTTCAAGCCCTTTTCCGTCATGGCGAACACGCCCAGCTCATTGACGGCGCCGAAACGGTTCTTGATGGCGCGCACCAGGCGGAAGCTGGAGTGCGCGTCGCCCTCGAAATACAGCACCGTGTCGACAATATGCTCGAGCACGCGAGGACCGGCCAGCGCGCCCTCTTTCGTCACGTGGCCCACCAAAATGATGGTCACGCCCGTCTGCTTGGCCGCGCGCGTCAGCTGGGCCGCGCATTCGCGCACTTGCGCCACGGAACCGGGCGCCGAGCTGAGCGCGTCAGAGTACACGGTCTGGATCGAATCGATGACCACCACTTCCGGCTTCAGGTCGTTCAAGGTGGACAGGATCTTTTCCAGTTGGATCTCGGCCTGCAATTTGAGTTCCTTGGCGTCGATGACGAGGCGCTTGGCGCGCAGGGCGATCTGCGCGCCCGATTCCTCGCCGCTGACGTACAGCACGCGCTTGTGATGCGACATGTTGGCCAGCGCCTGCAGCAGCAGGGTCGACTTGCCGATGCCGGGGTCGCCGCCGATCAGCACGACGCCGCCCGCCACCATGCCGCCGCCCAGCACGCGGTCGAATTCCTCGATGCCCGTGCCGAAGCGGGGCACGTCGATGGCGTCGATATCATCGAGCGACAGCACGGGCGCCGTCTGCGCCAGCGACATGTGCTGCGGATTCGAATAGCGGTTGTTGCCGCCCGTCTCGGGCAGGGTTTCCACCATGGTATTCCACTGGTTGCACGAGGTGCATTGCCCCATCCATTTGTTGCTGATGGCGCCGCAATCGCTGCAGGTGTAGATGGTCTTGACTTTTGCCATGGTGTACTTTGCCCGGGTAAGGTGAAACTGCTGTCTATATATACAGTATATACAAACAGCGGGCCGCCGTCACTGTGTCGCTTCGACCAGAGGCACACGCGGTGCCAGTGCGCACATCAGCTCGTAGCCGATGGTGCCGGCGGCCAGGGCCACCTCGTCGATCGGCATGCCCTGGCCCCACAAGGTCACGCTGCTGCCAACCCGTGCGCCCGGCACGTGCGTCAGATCCACCATCAGCATGTCCATCGATACCCGGCCGATGAGCCCCGTGCGCACGCCGTCGACCAGCACGGGCGTGCCTTCGGGCGCATGGCGCGGGTAGCCATCCGCATAGCCGCAGGCCACCACGCCCACCTTGATATTGCCTACCGCTTCGTAGCGGCTGCCATAGCCCACCACTTCGCCGGCGGCGATATCCTGGATGCCGATAATGCGACTGCGCAAGGTCATGGTGGGCAGCAAGCCGAATGCTTGCGCCGATGTGCCGCCGGGAGCGCCGCTAGGCGTGCCGCCGTACAGCATGATGCCGGGGCGCACCCAATCGCTGTCCAGGTGGTGCAGCAGCACGCCGGCCGAATTGCACAGGCTACGCGGCAGCGGCGTGCCTATGCTGGCCGCGCCCGCTTCAAAACGCAGCATCTGCTGGGCCAAAGGCAAGCGCGTGGGCGCCGCCTCGTCCGCATTGGCGAAGTGCGTCATCAAGGTGATCGTACCGATATGCGGGATGGCGCGCAGGCGCGCATACGCGGCAGCCACGGCCTGCGGTGTGAAACCCAGGCGGTTCATGCCCGTATTCATTTTCAAGTGCACATCAATACTGTGCGGCAAGTGCGCCGCTGCCAGCATGGCGATCTGTTCTTCGCAATGCACGCTGCCGTTCAATCCATATTGCGCCATGACCGGCAAATCGCTGGCATCAAAAAACCCTTCCAGCAGCAAGATGGGCTTGGTCCACCCCAGTTCGCGCAAGCGCACGGCATAATCGACCTCGACCAGCGCGAGGCCGTCAGCGTCAGAAAAGCCCCGCATGGCCCGTTCCAGGCCGTGGCCGTAGGCGTTCGCCTTGACGACGGCCCACACCTTGGCGCCGCGGGCGCCGGCACGGGCGCGCGCCAGATTGTGTTGCATGGCATCGAGATGGATGGTGGCGATAAGGGGCCTGGGCATATGCGTCGTTCACGGCGGGTGGGAAAGCCGTATTTTACCGGATGGGCTGGATGCGGGTCGGCAAGCCGGCAAGGGAATGCCTGCGATGGTCGCCCAGGACAGCATGTACAAAATGCTCACATGTATGTGTATTTTTCTACGGCAGAAAAATTAAGCTTCGCTTAGACAAGACTATGCAAAGCAGCCCCTTCCAAACTTGGGGTTTGCCGTTTTTTCGTGGTATAAAGCAAGCCAGATATGATTTCAGGCATTCCAGAATGAATCGTGGTTTTTATACCATCATGGCGGCGCAGTTCTTTTCCTCGCTGGCAGATAACGCCCTCTTTTTTGTCGCCGTCGATTTATTGGTGTCCATGAAATCACCGGCGTGGATCACGCCGCTGCTCAAACTGTCATTCGTCCTGTTTTACGTGCTGTTGGCCGCTTTTGTCGGCGCCTTCGCGGATGCTCTGCCGAAAGGCAAGGTCATGTTCATCGCCAACATGGTCAAGATCTTCGGCTGCGCCCTCGTCTTCTTCCACGTACACCCGCTGCTGGCCTACGCCGTCGTCGGTTTTGGCGCGGCCGTGTACTCGCCCGCCAAGTACGGCATCCTGACGGAACTGCTGCCGCCGGAAAAGCTGGTGGCGGCGAATGGCTGGATCGAAGGCTTGACCGTCACCTCCATCATCCTCGGCACCGTCATGGGCGGCGCGCTCGTCAGCGGCCACGTGTCCGACATGCTGCTGTCCTTCGACTTCCCCCTGATCGACACGGGCATCACCAACAAGACGGAAGCGGCCCTGTGCGTGGTGGTCGGCATTTATGTGCTGGCGACCCTGGCCAACCTGAAGATTCCCGACACGGGCTGCGTGTATCCGCACCAGGAACGCAATCCTATCAAACTCATTACCGATTTTGCCAATTGCTATTCCATCCTGTGGAAAGACAAGCTGGGCCAGATCACCCTGGCCGTGACGACCCTGTTCTGGGGCGCCGGCGCCACCTTGCAACTGATCGTGCTGGAATGGGCCAAGCAATCCTTGAACATGCCATTCGACAAGGCGACCAGCCTGGTGGGCGTGGTCGCCATCGGCGTGGCCGCCGGCGCCGTGCTGTCGGCACGTTTCATTCCACTGCGCAAATCGCTGACCGTCATTCCGCTGGGCATCGCCATGGGCGTGATCGTCATGATGATGACGCAAGTGCACTCCGTGTGGATCGCTTACCCGCTGCTGATACTGATAGGCGCCCTGTCCGGCTTCTTCGTCGTGCCCATGAACGCCCTGCTACAACACCGCGGCCACGTGCTGATGAGCGCCGGCCATTCCATCGCCGTGCAGAACTTCAATGAAAACCTGTCGATTCTGACCATGCTGGCCGTGTACTCGATCATGATCCGCCTGCACCTGCCGCTGAACATCATCATCACCCTGTTCGGCCTGTTCGTCGCCGGCACCATGTACATGATCATGCGCAAGCACAAGCTGAACCAGGCAGAGCATGACAATCTGTCCTTGATTGGCGAGCAGAAACATTAAGCAATGTGACGTCGGATTACGCGCTACGCGCTAATCCGACCTACATGACTTCGGCAATAGGCTCACGGTACATGGTTACGCAGGTAGCGTGCCTGTCAACCGCCGCGCGGCAGCCTGCTCCGTCCAGTCATGCGGCACGACAAAACCGCGCGTGCACTCCACTTCCCAGCCTTCGATAGTATCCACCGTTGCCACCATTACGGGTTGCGCCAGATCAAACAACTGTGCGCGCAAGGCATCCACGTCCAGCACTTCCACGTCGCGCCCCTTGAATGGCGCCAGCCATTGCAGGCGCGGCAGCACGACATAGCGCCGCGCCGGCAATTGCGCCGGCGTGCACCAGAAGCCGTGCCCATGTTCCCGGGAAATGCCGTCCATGGCGGGCGTGGCGTCCGATGGATAGAACAGCCAGCCCTTGACCAGTGCCTGCGCCGCGCGCACAGGTTGCGCCAGCAGGCTTTGCGCGGCCCGATGACGGGACAAGGCCAATTGCTTGTCGAGAATCTTGCGCATCTTCAATCCCAGGGTATCGGCCAGGTTCGGGCCGATCAAGTGGTTGAAGACGCCGGGATCGGGCGCGCCTTCCAGCAGGTAGAACTTGGTGGCGAATTCCCAGTGCAGCAAGTCGTTACCATCACGCAGCAAAAAATCGAACTCGCCCACCGTGTCGTTGCGGTTGACCTGCACTTGCAAGCCATGCGCTTGCAATACTCCATGCTGCTCAAAATAAAAGGCCAGCAGCTTTTCAGCATACAGGCCCAGGCGGGAATAGAATTTCGGCCCCAGCGCCGCATCGAGCGGCGACGGATCATCCTGCAGCGCCCCCAGCCAGGCCGCCACAGTTGGCGTGACGGGCGCGAGGCTGGCGATGCGCCCGCCCCAGTGGGGACTGGCCGGGTCCAGCAAGTCGGGCGAGTCCAGCAGCCAGGCCAGCGCACGCACGCGGGGGTGCGTCAGATGCCCCCAGCGCTGCTCGAAACGGGCCTGGAAGGTGACGACGGCCGCATCAATCACCGTGCGAATCGCCGTGCGTGCTTTTCGCCAGGCACAGGTCGGCCCAGGCGCGCGCCTTGGCCTTGCCCGTCTCGTCCTGCAGCAACATTTCCGGATGGAAGGTAGCCACGACCGAGGCATTGCCCAATTGGCGCACCGTGCCACGCACGGGTTTTTCGCCCGGATTGATGCCGGCGGCGGCCATCGACCCCAGTGTCACGATGGTGCGCGGCTGCAGCAGGGCCAGTTCGCGGTCAAAGTACGGGCGGCAGGCGGCGGACTCGGATTCAGTCGGCAAGCGCTCCTGGCCCGCCTCGTCGAGCGGACGGCATTTCAGCAAGTGCGTGATGTACACGTCGCTGCCCGCATCGACAGCTATGGCTTTCAGCATATTGTCGAGCAACTTGCCCTGCTCGCCCGGCAAGGCGCGCCCTTCGCGTTCTTCCGCGCGCGAGGGACTGCTGGCCAGCATCAGCCAAGCGCCCTGGCGGTCGCCACGGCCCATGACGACGCCCTTGCGCGTTTTGCACAAGTCGCAGCGCGCGCACTTGGCGACGGCGGCCGTCAAGCCTTCCCAGTCGAGGGCGGCGATATCCGTATCGCTCAGCTGTTTGGCAGGCGGTGGTGGCGGCGCATCGTCGAACCAGGCCGTGTCGTCCGGCTCGGCGGCGGGAACCGGTGTAGCGGCAACGGCGACGGGTACGTCAGCCTTCACCTCGGCGACCACTTCGGCGACGACAGCAGCGGCCACCTCGGCAACCACCTCAGTCACGGATTGAGCGACTTCGGCCATGGGGGCCGCCACGGCGACTTCCATCTCCACGGGAGCTTCGACGACATCAACGGCTTCGGGTGCGGCGCCCTGGCGCAAGCGCCACAGGGGACCGACGCCCATTTCATCGAGGAAAACGGCGCTGCGGTTCATAAGGTATAACGCATCACGATGGCGTCCTCACGTTGCGAGTTGCTGGCCGGATAGTATCCCTTGCGCCGGCCGATCTGTTCAAATCCATAGCGCTGGTAAATATCGAGCGCGCGCACGTTCGACGGGCGCACTTCCAGCAGCATCGATTCCATGCCCAGCTGGCGGGCGCAGGCGCAGGACTGGTTCAACAGGAAGCGGCCCAGCCCTTGGCCCTGGATGGCGCCCTCGACGGCCACGTTGAGCAAGTGCGCTTCATCGACAACCAGCATCAGCAAAAAGTAGCCGAGCAGGGTGCCGTCCACGTCACGCAGCACCCAGGCAGGGTAGCCGCTCTTGAGGGAATCGACGAAATTGCCATGCGTCCAGGGATGCGGATACACGCGCTGCTCCAGCGCCAGCACCTCAAGCAGGTCCGCTTCGACCATGGGCTGATAGTCGAGGCGCAGCAAGTCCCAGCCTGCCGCGCTGCCATCCTGCGTCACTGCGTCCTTGCCCGCCTCCATCATTGTGCCGGATCCGCGGCGGCCTTGGCCTGTTGCATCTCGTGCCGTTCCGCGCTCGTGTAAGCGATCTTGTTGCGCAAGTACAAAGGCTGCGCCTCGGCCGCCGTCACGAAATGTCCGGCGGCAAAGGCGATGCGCGCCAGTTGCGCCACTTGCACGGCATGCGGCATGATGGCCGCGTCAGCAGTCGCAGCGCATGGCAGCGCGGCCAGTGCTTCGGCATAGGCACTAAAGCCGTTGCCACAGCCGGCAACATCGCCTTGCGGCGCCACGCCGGCGGGCGCGCTCAGTGCCGGTGGCGAAACGAGCCGCAAGCCATCCTGGCAATCATATTGCGCCCAGTACACTTCGCCCATGCGGGCGTCAAGCACGGTCACGATGCGTTGCGCGCCATGCTGCTGGTGGCATGCCAGCGCCATGGCGTCGAGCGTGACAACGGGCACGACGGGCAGGCTGGCGCCATAGGCCAGGCCTTGCGCGATGCCGCAGGCCGTGCGCACGCCCGTAAACGAGCCGGGACCGGAGCCATAGGCGATGGCATCGACGTCGGCCAGGGTCACGCCCGCTTCAGCCAGCAATTCCTGCACCATCGGCAAGATGGACTGGGAATGGGTGCGCACGCCCGACGACGCGCGGGACAGGACGACATCGCCGCGCAGCAAGGCGCAGGAGGCGAGTTCGGACGAAGTTTCAATAGCAAGCAGGGTGGGAAGTAAGGTAGACATAGCGTATTTTACCTTGCCGCGCCATGGCGCGGCACTCCCCGCTGCGGCATGCCGTGGCAAGCCGGGCAACGATCAGGCCGGCGCGGCCCGATGCGGCTTGCACAGCGGGCCCGCGAGGACGGCTATAATGAAAGACGCAGCTTATTATTTGACCGGCATCAAGTCTGCCGCGCCAGTTAGTCGCTTAGCAACATCGTCTTTCCACTCTTGCCCTGGTCCGTTCCGTGAATCCACTTCTTGCTAAACTGCAACCATATCCATTTGAAAAGCTGCGCCAGCTGTTTGCCGGCGTGACGGTCAACCCCGAGTATGCGCCCATCAGCCTGGGCATGGGCGAACCCAAGCACCCGACGCCGGCGTTCATCGAACAGGCATTGACCGACAATATCCATGGCCTGGCCAGCTATCCGACCACCATCGGCTCGGAAGCCTTGCGCACGGCCATCGCTGGTTGGCTGGAACGCCGCTACGGCATCCCCAAGCTCAATCCTGCCACGCAAATCCTGCCCGTGAACGGTTCGCGCGAAGCGCTGTTTGCGCTGGCGCAAACGGTGATCGACCCGTCGGCCGGCTCGCTCGTGATCAGCCCGAATCCGTTTTACCAGATCTATGAAGGCGCGGCCTACCTGGCCGGCGCCGAACCGTATTTCGTCAATTCCGACCCGGCGCGCAATTTCGGCTGCGACTACGACAGCGTGCCGGCCAGCGTGTGGGAAAAGGTCAAACTGCTGTTCCTGTGTTCGCCCGGCAACCCGACGGGCGCCGTCTTGACCCTGACGGACTGGGAACACCTGTTCGCCCTGTCCGAGCGCTACGACTTCGTCATCGCCGCCGACGAGTGCTATTCCGAGATCTACCACGGCGACACGCCCCCGCTGGGCGCGCTGCAGGCGGCGCACATGCTGGGCCTGTCCACCATCGAGCGCCCGTATGCGCGCCTGGTGGTGTTTTCCAGCCTGTCGAAGCGTTCGAACGTGCCGGGCATGCGCTCGGGCTTTGTCGCCGGCGATGCCGAAGTATTGAAAAAATTCCTGCTCTACCGAACCTACCACGGCGGCGCCATGAGCCCTGCCGTGCAGGCGGCCTCCGTCGCGGCCTGGAACGACGAAACCCATGTCGAGGAAAATCGCGCCAAGTACCGCGCCAAGTTCGACGCCATCACGCCGCTGCTGCAATCGGTGATGGACGTGCAATTGCCGGACGCCGGCTTCTACCTGTGGGCCGACGTCAGCCGCACGGGACTGTCCGACACGCAATTCGCGCAACGCCTGTACGCCGAATATAATGTCACGGTATTGCCTGGCAGCTACCTGGCGCGCGACGCGCACGGCATCAATCCGGGCCGCAACCGCATCCGCATGGCCCTCGTGGCCGAAACGGCCGAAGGGCTGGAAGCAGCGTTGCGCATAGTAAAATTCTGCCAGCAGCTTTCCGCATCCGCATCAACCCCTACATAAACAAGACATCATCATGAGCCAACAACTGCAAAACATCATCGACCAGGCCTGGGAAAACCGCGCCGAGATCAATCCGGGCAACGGCACGGCCGAACTGCGCGACGCCGTCTCCCACGTCATCAATGGCCTGGACAACGGCAGCATCCGCGTGGCGGAAAAAACCTCGGGCGACTGGGTCGTCAACCAGTGGGTCAAGAAAGCCGTGCTGCTGTCGTTCCGCCTGGAAGACAACGTCGTCCTGCCATCGGACGGCACGATGCAGTTCTACGACAAGGTCCCGACCAAGTTCGCCAACTACACGAAGGAAGACTTCGTCAAGGGCGGTTTCCGCGTGGTGCCGCCCGCCGTCGCCCGCCGCGGCAGCTTCATCGCCAAGAACGTCGTGCTGATGCCGTCCTACGTCAACATCGGCGCCTACGTCGATGAAGGCGCCATGGTCGACACCTGGGCCACCGTCGGTTCCTGCGCGCAGATCGGCAAGAACGTCCACCTGTCCGGCGGCGTCGGCATCGGCGGCGTGCTGGAACCGATGCAAGCGAACCCGACCATCATCGAAGACAACTGCTTCATCGGCGCCCGCTCGGAAATCGTCGAAGGCGTGATCGTCGAAGAAAACTCGGTCATCTCGATGGGCGTCTACATCGGCCAGTCGACCAAGATCTACGACCGCGCCACGGGCGAAGTGACGTACGGCCGCGTGCCAGCCGGTTCCGTCGTGGTCTCGGGCAACCTGCCTTCGGAAGACGGCAAGTACTCGCTGTACTGCGCCGTGATCGTCAAGCGCGTGGATGCGAAGACGCGCGCGAAAACCGGCATCAACGAACTCTTGCGCGGTATTTAATTACTGCGCCGTAAGGCGCACGTAGCACCGTGAATGTCCCGCTTCGGCGGGACATTTTCATTTCCGGACAGCAACTTCAATCGTCGCGCAGCCATGCCCCATCCTGTCCTATACTGGATGGCATGAATACTCCTCCCGTCTTGATCGTCGGCGCCGGTCCTACCGGCCTCATGCTTGCCTTGCACCTGGCGCGCCATGGCGTCGATTGCCGCATCATCGACAGGAATAGCGGTCCGGGCCAGGCGTCGCGGGCCATGGCCGTGCATGCGCGCACCCTGGAGTTTTACCAGCAGCTGGGCTTTGCCGACGAGCTGGTGCACCTGGGCATCAAGATCAATGCCGTGCACATCCACGAAGGCGGCGAGGAGCTGGTGAAACTGGCGCTGGGCGAGATCGGCGAAGGGCTGAGTCCCTATCCTTTCGTGCTGAGCCTGCCCCAGGACGAGCATGAACGTTTTCTTATCAGCAAGCTGGCGGCGGCCGGCGTGCACGTGGAATGGAACGTGGCGCTGGACCTGTGGACGCAGGACGATAGCGAAGTGCAAGCCATCCTGCTCAACAATGGCGAACGCCAATATTGCACGTTTAACTATATTTGCGGCTGCGACGGCGCCCGCAGCAAGGTGCGCGAGATCGCCGGCTTTGCGTTTTCCGGCGGTACCTACGACCACCTGTATTACGTGGCCGACGCGCAAGTGGCCGGCAAGAATACGGACTTGCACGCCCACCTGGGCGCGAACGCGTTTGCGCTGATGCTGCCCGTGCGCACCAGCGGCATGCAGCGCCTGATCGGCATCCTGCCCGACCGCCCCGATGGCGCGCCGGCGCCCGTCTTCGACGACGTGCGGGAGCAGGTGCAAGCCTTGCTGGGCATCGAGGTCGAACGCGTGAACTGGTTTTCCACGTACAAGGTGCACCACCGGGTGGCGGCGCAGTTTCGCGAGCGGCGCTGCTTCATCCTCGGCGACGCGGCCCACCTGCACAGCCCCGTGGGCGGCCAGGGCATGAATACGGGCCTGGGCGACGCCGTCAACCTGGCCTGGAAACTGGCGCAAAAGCTGCGGGGACAAAGCAACGACGCCCTGCTCGACACCTATGAAAGCGAGCGCATCGTGTTTGCCCGCAAGCTCGTCGCCACCACCGACCGGGCCTTCCAGGCCATCGTCGCGCAAGGCATGGCCGGGCAATTCCTGCGCCGCTGGCTGGTGCCGCACGCGCTGCCCTTCCTCTCCGGCTTCGCGCGCGCGCGCCGGCTGCTGTTCCGGACCGTGTCGCAAATCCAGATCAGCTATGAAGACAGCGCCCTTTCCGCGGGCCATGCGGAATACCTGCGCGGCGGCGACCGCCTGCCGTGGTTCTCGGACGGCACGCAAGACAATTTCACAGCCTTGCGCAGCATGGATTGGCAATTGCACATCTATGGTGAAGCAGCGCCCGAACTGCTCGACGAAGCGCGCGTGCTGAAACTGCCCGTGCATTGCTATACCTATAACGTGGCCGCCAAACTGGCCGGCCTGGGCCGCGACGCGGCCTATCTCGTGCGCCCCGACGGCCACATCGCGCTGGCCCTGCACCTGCAGGAAAGCGGCGCCCTGCGCGCCCTGGCCTTGCGACTTGGCCTGCATTTCGGTCCGGCCGAATCGGGCAAGGCGGCGCCACGGCCTGTGTAGGGCGAATCACTGGGACGTGTTGCACTGCCGCATCGACTGCGCATCGACTGTATAATGGCGGCTACCATCGTATTTTTCCCTGGCGCAAGCGCCACGGTCAAGCGAACCGCATTCATTCCCCTTAGCCCTACCCATGACGACCATTACACTCTACGGTATCCCCAACTGCGATACCGTCAAAAAGGCCCGCACCTGGCTGGCCGCACAACAACTCGATTTCACCTTCCACGACTTCAAGAAGCAGGGCCTGGAACGCGCCACCGTCGAGGCGTGGCTGCAGCAATTGCCGTGGGATGTGCTGGTCAACAAGAAAGGCACGACCTGGCGCGCCCTGTCCGACGAACGCAAGGCGTCCACCGTCGATGCGGCAAGTGCCCTGGACCTGATGCTGGAAAACCCGTCCATCATCAAGCGCCCCGTGCTGGACAAGGATGGCCAGTTCAGCGTGGCGTTTTCCGATGCGCAGTACAAGACCCTTTTCTCGCTGTAACCAACTTAGTTGACCACCGGAACGATGTTGCCGGCACGACCTTACCCATGACCACCTCCAAAACCCTTGCCCTGACCGAAAAACTGATCGCCCTGTCCTCGGTCACGCCCGACGACAAGGGCTGCCAGCAGCACCTGATCGACCTCCTCACGCCGCTGGGCTTTGTCTGCGAGACGATACAGTCGAACGACGTCACCAACCTGTGGGCACGCCGCGGCACGACATCGCCCGTCTTCGTCTTTGCCGGGCATACGGACGTGGTGCCGACCGGCCCCGTCGAGCAATGGCGCTCGCTGCCCTTCATTCCCACGCACCGCGACGGCAAGCTGTACGGCCGTGGCGCGGCCGACATGAAGACCTCGATCGCCGCCATGGTCGTTGCTTGCGAGGAATTCATCGCCGCCACGCCCGGGCATACTGGCTCGATCGCCTTTCTGATCACCAGCGACGAGGAAGGCCCGGCCACGGATGGCACCGTCATCGTCTGCGAGCAATTGAAGGCGCGGGGCGAGCAGATCGACTATTGCCTGGTGGGCGAGCCGACCTCGAGCGCGCAGCTGGGCGACATGATCAAGAACGGCCGCCGCGGTTCGCTGTCGGGCCAGCTGACGATCAAGGGCGTGCAAGGCCATATCGCCTACCCGCACCTGGCAAAAAACCCGATTCACGAAGCGGCGCAGGCGCTGGCCGACCTGGTCGAGGAAAAATGGGATGCCGGCAACGAGTACTATTTGCCGACCTCGTGGCAAATGTCCAACATCAACGCGGGCACGGGTGCCAATAACGTGATTCCCGGCGACATGGTGATCGATTTCAATTTCCGCTTTTCCACGGCCAGCACGGCGGAAAACCTGCAGGAACGGGTCCACGCCATTCTCGACAAGCATGATTTGCAATACGATTTGCAGTGGACCCTGAGCGGCCTGCCCTTCCTCACGCCGCGCGGCACCTTGAGCGATGCGCTGTCCGCCGCCATCCTGGAAGAAACGGGCATCACGACGGAGCTGTCGACCACGGGCGGCACCTCGGATGGCCGGTTTATCGCGCAAATCTGCCCCCAAGTGATAGAATTCGGGCCGCCCAATGCCAGTATTCACAAGATCGACGAGCACATCGAATTGCGCCACATCGATCCCCTGAAGAATATTTACCGGCGCACGCTGGAGCATTTGCTGCCCGTCTGAACCAGAATACCGAGGCCCGTCACGGCGGGCCAGAACACCGTCTTTTCGAGAATGCCATGACCCCGAACCCGTTTTCCACGCCACGCGACCTGCTGCGCTACGCCGTTACCCGTTTCAATACCGCCAAGCTGTTTTTCGGCCACGGCAGCGCCGAAGCGTTCGACGAAGCGGCCTATCTGATCCTGCACACCTTGAAGTTGCCGCTCGACAAGCTCGAACCCTTCCTCGACGCCAAGCTGCTGCCGTCGGAAGTGGCCAGCGTGATGAGCGTCATCGACCGCCGCAGCATCGACCGCGTGCCGGCCGCCTACATCACCAAGGAAGGCTGGCTGGGCACGTATAACTTCTACGTCGACGAGCGCGTGATCGTGCCCCGCTCCTTCATCGCCGAACTGATCCCTGAATACTTCTCGCCATGGGTGGCGGAACCGGAAGCCGTGGAAAACATCCTGGAACTGTGCACCGGTTCGGGCTGCCTGGCTATCATGATGGCCGATGCCTTCCCGAACGCCGCAGTCGACGCCGTGGACATTTCCGCCGACGCGCTGGCCGTGGCCAAGCGCAACGTCGACACGTACAAATTGCAGGACCGCGTCACCCTGATCGAATCGGACCTGTACGCCAACGTGCCGGCCAAGAAATATGATTTGATCATCAGCAACCCGCCATACGTGAATTCCGCGTCGATGGGCGCCCTGCCCCAGGAATACCTGGCTGAACCGCAAATCGCCCTCGACGGCGGCAGCGACGGCATGGACCTGGTGCGCAAGATCATCGCCGGCGCGGCCGAGCGCCTGACGGACGACGGCATCCTGATGATTGAAATCGGCAACGAACGCGCCTACGCGGAAGCGGCCTTCGGCGAGCTGGGCCTGACCTGGCTGACGACCAGCGCCGGCGACGACATGGTCTTCCTGCTGACGGCCGAGCAGTTGAAGCTGGTTTAATGGAATTGGTAGGTCGGATTAGCGTAGCGTAATCCGACATGCCTGTGCGGCACCCGTCGGATTACGTCCTTCGGACTAATCCGACCTACACGATGTTTTTACGGCGGGGGTCAAAGCCCAGCCTTTACAAAGAAAAAAATGATACGTTTCCTACAAGTAAGCCTGATGCGCGGCATCAAACCGTTGCTCGAACAAGTCGATGTCACCCTCAATCCGGGCGACAAGATCGGCCTGATCGGCGCCAATGGCGCGGGCAAATCGAGCCTGTTCGCCATGATGCGTGGCGAATTGCACCCTGACCAGGGCGAGATCGATTTCCCGGCCAAATGGCGCGTGGCTTACGTGGCGCAGGAAACGCCGCCCCTGGACCGTGCCGCGCTCGACTATGCAATCGACGGCGACGTCACCCTGCGCAAACTGGAAGCGGAACTGGCGCGCCTGGAATCGGAGCCTGCCACGTCGGAAAACGGTATCGCCATCGGCGAAATCTACAGCGCCATGGCCGATGCCGACGCGTATACCGTGCAGTCGCGCGGCGAGCAATTGCTGCTGGGCCTGGGCTTCACCCTGGACCAGATGCAGCAACCGGTGGCCAGTTTCTCCGGCGGCTGGCGCATGCGTTTGAACCTGGCGCAAGCGCTGATGTGCCCGTCCGACCTGCTGCTGCTCGATGAACCGACCAACCACTTGGATCTGGACGCCATCATCTGGCTGGAAGACTGGCTCAAGCGCTACGCCGGCACCCTGCTGATCATTTCCCATGACCGCGACTTCCTCGATGAAGTCGTCAACGTGGTCGTGCATATCGACGAACGCAAGCTGAAGCGCTATTCGGGCAACTACTCGAGCTTCGAGCGCCAACGCGCGGCGCAGATGATCCTGGCCGCCGGCGCGCTGGAAAAGCAGCAGCGCAAACGTGCCCATCTGGAATCGTTCGTGAACCGCTTCAAGGCGCAAGCCTCGAAGGCCCGCCAGGCGCAAAGCCGCATGAAGGCGCTGGCGAAGATGGAAGAGCTGGCGCCATTGCGCGCCGCCGCCGAATTCTCGTTCGAATTCCGCGAGCCGCTGTCGGCACCAAACCCGCTGCTGGTGATGGAAGACGTCGATGCGGGCTACAAGATCGAGAACGAAGCGACGGGCGAAATCACGCATAAAACCATCGTCAACGGCATCAAGTTTTCGCTGCAGATCGGCCAGCGCATCGGCCTGCTGGGACAGAACGGCGCCGGCAAGTCGACCCTGATCAAGACCATCGCCGGCGAACTGATGCCGCTGACGGGCGACGCCACCATGGGCAAGGGCCTCAACATCGGCTACTTCGCCCAGCACCAGGTGGAAATGCTGCGCCACGACGAATCGCCGCTGTGGCATCTGGCGAAGATCGCCCCGACCGTGCGCGAGCAGGAACTGCGCAACTTCCTGGGCGGCTTCAACTTCCCCGGCAACATGGTCACGGCGTCCATCGCACCGTTCTCGGGCGGCGAAAAAGCCCGCCTGGCGCTGGCCCTGATCGTCTGGCAGCGTCCTAACCTGCTGCTGCTCGATGAACCGACCAATCACCTGGATCTGGAAACGCGCGAAGCGCTGACGGAAGCGCTGGCCCAGTTCGAAGGCACCCTGGTCGTCGTTTCCCATGATCGCCACTTGCTGCGCGCCACCACGGACGAATTCATCATCGTTGCCGACGGCAAACTGCAACCGTTCGACGGCGACCTGGACGACTACAAGGATTGGCTGTTCAAGACCAAGCTGGGCAAGGGCACGGACGTGCTGCCGGCCGCCGGCAAGGCCAACAAGACTGACTTCCCCGTGACGTCTTCCGTACCTTCGCCGGTAGCCGCCGCCCCGGCCCCTGCCGCGCCCGTGCGCGACAAGCGCAAGGAAGCGGAAGACCGCCAGAAGGCCGCCGCCCTGCGCAAACCGATCGAAAACAAGATCAAGCGCCAGGAAGAGCAGATCGCCAAGCGCAATGCGCAAAAGGCGGAAACCGACGCCAAGCTGGGCGAGCCGACCATCTATGACGCGGCCAACAAGGCCAAGCTCAAGCAATTGCTGGCCGACCAGACCTTCTTCACCAAGGACCTGGCGCAGCTGGAAGCGGAATGGCTGGACTTGCAGGATCAGTTAGAGAAACTGGGCTAACGCAAAACACCAAGACGACTCCCGGGTCGTCTTTTTTTTAGGCTGCCTGCATGGGACTGGGGCTGCGGATCGCCATCAGGCGGTCGATATCGACAAGGATCAATCGGCGCCCCGCCACCGTGCCCAGGCCCAGCAGGTAATCGGCTTCCGCCTCGCCCAGGCCGGGCACGGCGGCGATGTCGCTGGCGGCCAGGCTGACGATATCAGTGACGCCATCGACCACCATGCCCATCACGCCATTGCTCAGCTGCAAAATAATCACGTCGGTGGCCGGGTCGGGCGCGCCGTGGGCGCTGCCAAACGCGGCGCGCATGTCGACGATGGGGATGATTACGCCGCGCGAAACGGCCACGCTGTGCAGCACTTCCCCTTCCGAGGAAAAACGGTCGAGTTCCTTCAGAGGACGCAATTCCCGCACACAACGGTAATCGAGGCCGTATTCCAGGCCGCCCAGCCGGAAGCTCAAGTACTGCGTCAGGTATTGGGTCGTTGCGGCGCCAGGCGTGGTCGTGGGCTGCATGGTGTTCCTTTCATCCGGTAGGCGCTGCCAGGATGCGCAGTGGCGCAACGTTGGCCCCATGCTAACCAGCATCGCCGCAGGCGGCGTTGAGAAACATCAACTTTCCCGGAAGGCAGCCTGGCCTCGGCGCCGGGCCTTGCGCCGGCGCAGCCATCTTCCCTTACAATACCAACATCATCCCCCAACAGGCAGGCCATGCAACACCTCGTCAACCCCGCTGAAGTTGAATTTTCCGCCATCCGCGCCCAGGGCCCGGGCGGGCAGAACGTCAACAAGGTGTCCAGCGCCATCCATCTGCGCTTCCCCATCGCCGCCTCGTCGCTGCCGGAAGCGTACAAGGAGCGGCTGCTGGCCCTGCGCGACAGCCGCATCAGCAAGGATGGCGTGCTGGTGCTCAAGGCGCAGCAGTCGCGCAGCCAGGAGCAGAACAAGGAAGAAGCCTTGCGGCGCTTGCAGGAAATCATCGACAGCGTGACCTTCCTGCCCGCCGTACGCCGCGCCACCAAGCCCACGCGCAGCTCGCAGCGGCGCCGTCTCGACAGCAAGAGCACGCACAGCGTCCTCAAACAATCTCGCGGCAAGGTTATCGACTGATCAGAGTGGCGGCTGGTAGGTCCAGTCCAGGCTGCCCATGCTGTCCGCGAACACGGGCTGCGTGGCCGGCGTGGCGCTGCGCAGCAAGGCCTTGATTTCCTTCGGCGGCCGGTCGTAGACCTTGGCCGGACCGGGCGGCACGACGAGGGCGCGCACCGTCGTCTCGCCATCAATCAGGCTCAGGGTGCAGCGCGACTGGCCCGCCGTTGCCTGCCGCTCCTGGCGCACTTGCTCCACCAGCGCCAGCATCTGCGCGTGCAGGATTTCCGACTGTTTTACCTCCACGCGCAGCCGCGCCACCTCTTTCAGGACGGGAGCGATGCGCGCGGCCAGCTTGTCGTACTGTACCTGTTGCGTTGCTTGCAGTTGCAATTCGCCACGCCGCAGCTGACCCGCCAGGGTCAGGTAATTGCGTACCTCGGGCAATTGCGCGATGGCATCGATTTCCTGCTGGCGCTTGTGCTGCACCTGCAGGAATTGCGCCGCCTTCGCCAGGCTCTCGGCGATCTTTTGTTCCAGCGCACTCAAGTCGGGCACCAGCGGGAACAGCAGCATCTCCACCTGCTTGCGGGGACCGGCGCTGCCGATGCGGATGGTGCGCGCCGCCACGGCGCAGCCTTCGGCCAGTTCGATGACGACCTCGTCGGCGATGATCTCGCAATTGCTGGCGCTGTCGATCACTACGCGCGTGCCGGCGATGACGCAACTTTCCGCGCGCTTCACATGCACTTCGCCGCTCAGCGCCTGCAGCACGGAGCCGGAAGCGACGCCCTCGACGCGCACGTCGCCATGCTCGTTGAAGGCCGTGCCGCCCACCAGGTTGCGCTGCAGCCATATTAATCCGCCATGCGAGTGCAAGTGGCCGTAGACGTCGCCATGGATGGTGATGTCGCTGCCGTCGAGCTGGCGCTGCTCCTGCACTTCGCCGTACTCCTCGTAGGCGGCGCTCAGCTTCAGATTGCCCGTCGTACGGCTGCTGACGCCTTCGCGGCTGACGATCTTGTTTTCGATGGACATCTTGCCGTGTTCATCGACATTCACATAGCCATCTTGCGTGGCCACGACGAAATCGCCATCGCTGAAATGCTCGACCGCCGTGCCTGGCCCCGCCACGGTGGCCAGGTCCAGTTCCATCGGCGCGGGCGGCGGCAGCGCCTTGCCGGCCAGGTCGTAGCCAGGCAAGCCGGGAGTCCCCGGCAGCAGACGCAGCAGGCGCGCGTGTTTTTTCACTTGCGGAAAGCGGTTCTTGAAGCTGAGCAAATCCAGGCGGCCATCGGAGCGTTCGCGCGGCGCATCGTCGCGGTGGATGCCTTGCGATACTTCGACCAGCTGGGCGTCGCGCCCCGGCTGTGGCGGCAGCACCCGCGCCACCGTGATGCGCTCGGCCTTGCCGCTGGCAAGAATGGCGCGCACGGCCGCGCTATCGATGCCATAGTGCACGCCCTTGCACCACAGGTCGGCCACCAGCTCGTCGAATTCGCGGCGCGCCGGCACCTGGCCGTCCGCGTCCGCAGGCAAGGCTTCAAAGTAAAATTCGGCGCTGTCGCCACGGATCTTGATTTGTTTGTACAGCGCGCGGCGCGCGGGCGGAAATGGCCCCACGCGCACGGCGATGCGCAGCAGGGCATCGCCCTTGGGCGCGGCGCGGGGAGCGGGGGCATGGAACAGGGTCAGCAGGAACAAACCGTAATCGAGGCCGGCCAGCAGCTGGCCCGACTGGAACAGCTGCTCGACGGCGGTGCGCAGCTGCGCCGGCGCCAGCGACAGGTCAAGGAACACGCCCTCGTCGCGCTGGACCAGGCCGTGCGGCAAGCCGCCTGCGGGGACCGCATCCGGAACGGGTGTGTCGTCGTCGCTCACGCCTTGCCTCCCCCAGCAGCCATTTCAAAGAATTGCCTCCGTGCACTAGAACAATATCACGGGGCGGGGCCGTGTGCCTGACTGAGCAACAATGCGGGCGGCCAGATGCAAACAGGGCCATGTCTTGCGAGATGGCCCTGTCGGAGGGGGATGGCTGGCTAGCGGCGCGGGGGATTCGAGTAAATGTCCTGCCCCACTTCGTTGATCTGGCGGCGCAGGTCGCGCCGTTCGTCGGGCGTCATGCGGCCCGTGCGGCGCGAGGCGTCGGCGCCTTCGTTGGCACGGCGCTGCTCTTCTGCGCGCGTGTCGAAACTGCGTGCGTCACGCTGTTCGCGCAGTCGCGTATCATTGCTGTTGCTGCGCTGTACCTGTTCATACCGCTGGGCCTGCATTTGCTGCTGGTCGTCACGGCGTGGCGGCGGCTGGTTTTGCGCTGCCGCCAGGCTGGCGGCAAACACGGAACAAAAGGCAAATGCGGACAGCACGGTCGTACGGGCAGCAATAGCTGCGCTGGGAGCGGCGTGAATTTTTTTAGTAAAGATATTCATTGAGTTCCTCTTCCGCGATGCCGTATAAACTAAAGCTGATTTCCACTGTGGCCCCAGTGTATGATGCTTTACATGGTGCAGTAAGAGTAATTGGGTAAAGTTTGTAACACTTTGTAATGGGTCGCCACAGCCCCTTGCCGACGCCGCGCGAGGCGTTACTATAGCAACTAATATAAGATAACACGACACCCTAAATGACCACAACCTCCACTTCCGGCAGCAATACAACAACGCAATCGATCCACGGCCACCAGGCAAAAATCATGGTAGTCGATGACGATGTGCGCCTGCGCGATCTGCTGCGGCGCTACCTGACCGAACAGGGCTTCAATGTCTTCACGGCAGAGAGCGCGACGGCCATGAACAAACTGTGGCTGCGCGAACGCTACGACCTGCTGGTGCTCGACCTGATGCTGCCGGGCGAAGACGGCCTGTCGATCTGCCGCCGCCTGCGCGGCGCGGGCGACCAGACGCCGATCATCATGCTGACGGCCAAGGGCGAGGACGTGGACCGCATCGTGGGCCTGGAAATGGGTGCCGACGATTACCTGCCGAAACCATTCAATCCGCGTGAGCTGGTGGCCCGCATCGGCGCCGTGCTGCGCCGCAAGGGTCCCGATGAAATCCCGGGCGCGCCGTCGGAAACGCCGCAAACCTTCGAATTCGGCGACTTCGTGCTGGACCTGGGCACGCGTACCCTGAAAAAGAATGGCGAAACAGTGCCGCTGACGACCGGTGAATTTTCGGTGCTGAAAGTATTTGCCCGCCATGCGCGCCAGCCGCTGTCGCGCGAGAAACTCATGGAACTGGCGCGCGGCCGCGAATACGAAGTGTTCGACCGCAGCCTGGACGTGCAAATCTCGCGCCTGCGCAAACTCATCGAACCTGATCCGTCGAGCCCGCTGTTCATCCAGACCGTGTGGGGCTTAGGTTACGTCTTCATCCCGGACGGACAGCCGCGCTGATCGCAGGCGAGGCATGATGAAGCTTTTTCCCGATATCAGCCTGGCGCGGCTGAAAAGCGGCTTGTTCTGGCGCACCTTTTTGCTGCTCGGCACCTTGACCACGGTCAGCATGATCGCCTGGTTCAGCATGATTTCCTTCATCCAGCGCGAGCCGCAGGCGCAGCAGATTTCCGCCCAGATCATTTCCGTCGTCACCATCACGCATGCGGCACTGACGCACTCGGCTCCCGAGCTGCGCCGCGAGCTGCTGTTCGATCTCGTCAGCAATGAAGGCATCCGCATCTTCTCGCTGGAAGAGGACGACCGCATCGAGCCGCCGCCCGACAATTACCTGATGCCCGACATCGAGGCGCTGGTGAAGGCCAAGCTGGGCAAGGACACGCGCTTTTCCGCGCGCGTCAACGGCGTGGCCGGCTTCTGGGTCAGCTTCAAGATCGACGACGACGAGTACTGGCTGATGCTGGACCGTGAGCGCCTGCGCGGCCTGACGGGCTTCCAGTGGCTGGGCTGGGCCAGCCTGGTGTCGCTGCTGTCCCTGCTGGGCGCAGCCATCATTTCCAGCCTGATCAATCTGCCGCTGTCGCGTTTGACGGCGGCCGCGCGCGACATCGCCAAGGGCAAGCAGCCGGCGCCGCTGCCGGAAAAGGGCCCGATCGAAATCATCGAGGCGAACCGCAGCTTCAACCAGATGGTCGATGATCTGAAACAGGTGGAATCGGACCGCGCCGTGATTTTGGCCGGCATTTCGCACGACTTGCGCACGCCGCTGGCGCGCATGCAGCTGGAAGTGGAAATGGCGAACCTGTCGGACGAGGCGCGCGAAGGCATCCAGTCCGATATCGGGCAGATGGATGCCATCATCGGCCAGTTCCTCGACTACGCCAAGCCGACGGAAGCGTCGAGTTTTACGGACGTCGACCTGAGCGGCCTGCTCAGCGACATGACGCGCGAAGCCATGCGCCTGCCGGATGTGAAGATCAACGCCAGCATCGCCGACGGCGCGCATGCGATGGGCAACCCCACCGACCTGCGCCGCGTGCTGAACAACCTGATCGAGAATGCGCGCCGTTATGGCAAGACGCCGGGCAGCGACGTGACGGAAATCGACATCGCCTGCCAGGTGCGCACCAGCCACGGCGCGAAAAAGGTCATCATCGAAGTGCAAGACCACGGCACGGGCGTGCCGGCAGAAAAGATCGAGCAACTGATGAAGCCGTTCACCCGCCTCGACACGGCGCGCGGGCAGGCAAACGGCGCCGGCCTGGGCCTGGCCATCGTCGACCGCGTGCTGCTGCGCCATGGCGCCGAATTGCAAGTGCGCAACCGCGAAGGCGGCGGCCTGGCGTTTCAGATCAGCTTGCCAGCGGCGTAGGTCGGATCAGCGAGGCCTTGCCTCGCCTAATCCGACAACATTGTTGGCTATTCCTGTCGGATTACGCGCCAGGCGCTAATCCGACCTACGCTACCGGCTCCGGCGTTTCCGCCGCCCGACAACGGTCACGCGGACGCCTGCTCTTGCGCCAGCAATTTATTCATCAGCAATTCCGTCGCCCCGTAGCCGTACAGGGAATCGCTCTCCATGCCCGGCGTATCGAAGGGGATCGATTCCTCGCGGTTCAGCTTGGCAGGGTCGGCGTCCGCATAGCTGGCGCGCCAGGCGCGCTGCAAGGATTCATTGCGGCGGATAAAGGCCGGCATGGGCCAGGCGTCGCGCTCCCAGTGGAGGCTGTCACCCAGCAGGGGCCAGCGCTCGTTGAGCAGGGCCATGTCGCCCGTGCGCAGGCGGCGTACGGCCTGTTCCGGCCGCAAGCCTTCCAGCTCATCGAGCGTCGGCAAGCTGTCGCGCTTCGGCCCAAACATATACGCCAGCATGATGCGCCCGGCAGGCGCCCTGCGCGCCACCACGCCGACGGCATAGCCGCCGCCCGGCAAGGGCACGGCAAACCAGCTGCCTTCTCGGTATGGTAATGATCTCATTTCTTGAAGCCCCCTGGAATACACCGGACAGCAGCTGCTATCCGACGTTAAATTTAATTAGGGGCACAGTCTACGCGAAACGATGCAAAAGTGGCGCATGGTACGCCACAGCAACAAACCAATAGTTACAATATTTTCTCGTCATAGTGATACTGGGCAACAATCGGTCCCGCCTTGAACAGCGCTTCCTTCATGGCCGTATCCAGGCGCGCATCGCGGCGGCGCATCCATTCGAGCAGCATGGATATTTCGCGCCGGCTGGTGTCGCCCGCATGCGCCAGCACGCGGCGCAGTTCCGGGTCCGTGCACGCCTCGAAACGCTGGCTGTTCAAGTCCAGCGCCTGCAGCGCGGCGATGGCAGCGCCGATGGCGCGGTGCATATCGAGCGCGGTGGCCGGCAAGCCGGATTCTTCCAGTGGGACGTTGGTCATGCGCATTCCTTTTCGCGTGGTGGTGACATCGGCTGCATTCTCCACCGCGCGGGCGAAAAGCTCAAGCGTCCACGACACGTTTCCACCCGTTCGGCCATAATCATGGCTCAGCAACAGCCTAAACCCCAGCGGCAGGAGCCCCATGTTCAATTTCGACTTTTACAATCCGACGCAAATCCTCTTCGGCCAGGGCCAGATCGCCGCCATCACGGCGCTGATCCCGCCGCATGCCAGAGTGCTCATGACGTATGGCGGCGGCAGCATCAAGCAGAACGGCGTCTACGATGAAGTCAAGGCGGCGCTGGCCGGCCATACCTTGCTGGAATTTGCCGGCATCGAACCCAATCCCAGCTATGAAACCCTGATGCAGGCCGTGGCCATGGTGAAAAGCGAGCGCATCGATTTCCTGCTGGCCGTCGGCGGCGGTTCCGTGGTCGATGGCACCAAATTCATCGCCGCGGCCGCCCTGCATGAAGGCGAGGCGTGGGACATCCTGGCCAAAGGCGGCAAGATCGTCGAGGCCGCCCTTCCCTTCGGCACGGTATTGACGTTACCGGCCACGGGTTCCGAAATGAATGGCTCGGCCGTGATCACGCGCAAGGCCACGCAGGAAAAGCGCTCGTTCATGAGCCGCAAGGTGTATCCGAAATTCTCCGTACTGGACCCCTCGAAAACATTCACCTTGCCGCTGCGCCAGGTGGGCAATGGCGTCGTCGATGCGTTTGCGCATGTCATGGAACAGTATTTGACCTACCCCGTGAACGCGTCGGTGCAAGACCGCTTCGCCGAAGGCATTTTATTGACCCTGATCGAGGAAGGCCCGAAAGCCCTGTCGCACCCGGACGACTACGACGTGCGCGCCAACGTGATGTGGAGCGCCACCCTGGCCTTGAACGGCCTGATCGGCGTGGGCGTGCCGCAGGACTGGTCCACGCACGCCATCGGCCATGAATTGACGGCCTTGTACGAGCTCGACCATGCCCAGACCCTGGCCATCATCCTGCCCAGCATGCTGCGCGTGCGCAAGCAGGCCAAGCGCGCCAAACTGCTGCAATACGCGGCCCGCGTGTGGGGACTCGACGGCGGCGACGAGGATGGCCGCATCGAGGCCGCCATCGCGCGCACGGAATTCTTCTTCCGCCACATGGGCGTCAAGACGCGCCTGGCCGACTACGGCCTGAACCACGCCAGCGTGGATGCCGTCGTGTCCGCCCTGGAAGCGCACGGCATGACGGCGCTGGGCGAGCAGCGCGAAGTGACGCCCGCCGTCAGCCGCAAGGTGCTGGAACTGAGTCTGTAGCGCAGTTTGCAAATTCCAGCCACACTGTTGTAAAACGGTCAGCCAGGGGGACAGCTGGCCGTGGTTCATGCTAAGCTGTCATTTCGCTAGGGGTCCTGGAGTCGTTATCCGGGTGAGAGATACCCTTCGTACCTGATCTGGATAATGCCAGCGAAGGAAAGCGCAAAGTACCTCCCTCCTTTGATAGCTCCTGCGTTGGCGCCAGCCGAACAAGCAGCCTGCCGTGCTCTTTACAGAGACGGCTTGAACCACGAGCAATCTATGTCCACACCGAATTTATCCGTTTCTGTACTGACCCTGGCCATCCTGCACGCGTTTGCCGCGCCTGCCTTTGCTGCGAACGACACCGCCGAAGCCGCCGATCCGCAGGCCCAAAACATGGCCGAAGTCGTCGTCACGGCAAGCAAGGCGCCGGCCGCCAAGCGTGCCTCCGTGGGCGGCTTTGCCGACGCGCCGCTGCTGCAGACACCGGCGTCCGTCACCGTCATTTCGCAAAAAGACATGCAGGACTTGCAGATCCGCAATCTCAGCGATGCCGTCAAGCTCGACGCCAGCATCAACGAATCGTACAACGCCGTCGGCTACGCGGAACAGTTCACCATCCGCGGCTTCAAGCTCGACACGAACTCCAGCTACCGCAAGGATGGCGTGGCCATTCCTGGCGACACGCAAATTCCGCTGGAAAACAAGGAACGCATCGAAGTCTTAAAAGGCCTGGCCGGCTTGCAGGCAGGCGTGGCCGCGCCTGGCGGCGTGATCGACTTCATCGTCAAGCGCCCCACCGCCGCACCGCTGCGCACCGTCACCGTGGAAGCGCGCGAACGGGGCACCGTGTATGGCGCCGTCGACCTGGGCGGACGCCTGGAAGACACGCGCTTCGGTTACCGCGTCAACGTGGCGGCCGAGCGCCTGCGTTCCTACATCAAGGGTGCGGACGGCAACCGTCGGTTCATTTCCGGCGCCTTCGACTGGCAGATTTCCCCGCAAGCGCTGCTGCAGCTCGACGCCGACTACCAGGACAAGGCGCAGGTCACGGCGCCCGGCTTCCAGCTGCTGAGCAACGGCAGCCTGCCGGCCAACGTCAGCGCCGACGCCATGCTCAACAAGCAACCGTGGACGCATCCGGTGGAAACCGTCACCAGCAACCTCGGCCTGCGCTTCCAGTACGCCTTCAATGACGACTGGCACGCCACCCTGTCCGCCAACCAGCACTCGTTCAAGCGCGACGACTACACGGCGTATCCGTATGGCTGCAGCCCGGAAGGCTGGGCGCCCGTCTTCTGCAGCGATGGCGATTTCTCCGTATGGGACTTCCGCAGCCTGGGCGAGACGAAAAAGCCGCTGAGCGCGCAAGCCATGATCCAGGGCAAGTTCGCCACCGGCAGCCTGCGCCACGAATTCACTGCCGGCGTGTCGTACTTCAACCGCAAGGACCGGGCCGGCAAGTACGTGTACGACGAAGTGGGCATCAGCAACATTTATCGACCCGTCATCGTCGCGCCATCCGACGGCGTCACGGGCCCCGTGCGCCTGGTACGCAACGACAAGGAAAAATCCGTCTTCGTGCAGGACATCGTCAGCCTGGCGCCCAACTGGAAGCTGCATGGCGGCCTGCGCCACATCAATGTGGATGGCTACCAGTATGTGCTGAAGGCCGACAAGGAAATCCGCGCCAAGCACGACTTCCTGTTGCCGAACGTGGCGCTGGTGTACAACCCGCAAGACAATATCGCCGTGTATGCATCGTATTCGCAAGGCATGGAGCACGGCGGCACGGCCGACCGCTACGCGGAAAACGCCAATGTGGAACTGACGCCGAGCCGCTCGAAGCAGATCGAATTGGGCGTGAAGGCGGACCTGACGCAGGACTTCATGGTGGCCGCCACCCTGTTCCAGATCCGCAAGGGCCTGGAATTCAACCAGTACCTCGACAGCAGCATGAGCACCTACAACTTCGTGCGCGCGGGCCAGGCCCAGCACCGTGGCCTGGAATTGTCGGCCCAGGGCAAGGCATCGGCCAACCTGAACCTGGGCGCGTCCGTCACGGCCCTGAACAGCCAGCAATCAGGCACGGGCAGTGCGGACTACGATGGCAAGCGCGTGCCCAACGTGCCGGCCTTCAAGGCGGCCGTGCACGCGGACTACGCCGTGCAGCAGGTGGCAGGCTTGAGCGTGAATGGCAGCTGGGAATATGCGGGCAAAAAGGCGTTTGAAAACAACAACACCACCTTCGTGCCGTCGTACAGCGTGTTCAACCTGGGTGCCGCCTGGGCCACGCGCCTGGCCGGCACGCCAGCCGTGCTGCGCGCCACCGTCAACAACGTGACGGACAAGTTCTACTGGCGCGATGTGACTCCGGAAGCAGGCGGCTACCTGTTCCCGGGTGCAAGCCGCACCTTGAAGGTGTCGGCGCAATTCGACTTTTAATTAAGTTGACGTAAAGGCAGGCGCCGCATCGAGCGCCTGCTGCAGCAAGGGCGCCGCCTGTTCCAGGCGCGCCTCCAGGCTGTCGTGCAGCACGTGGTAGGCGATGCCGCGCGCATCGAGCTCGTCGAGCAGATAGCGGTAGATCAGCTGGCGCACGGCTTCCGACTCGCGCTGCAAGCCATCGGCCACCCACGGGCTGTCGGGCGCCGTCACCAACGTCAGGTCGTACTGCGTGGCATCGGCCAGCGCCGCCAGCGGCGCATCGGCGCCATTGAAATAATGGCGGCTGTAGACCACCGTCATCAACGGCGTCGTATCGCAAAACAGGAAATGGCGCGCCTGCGCGGTGGCGGCCGCTTCGCGTTCGACTTGCATTCGCGCAATGCCAAACTGGTCGGCCGCGACGGGCACCCTGCCCTGCTTCTCGACAAATTCGCGCAAGTATTCCGGCACCCACACGGTGCCGTAGCGTTCGGCCAGGGCGGCTGCCAGGGTCGACTTGCCCGACGATTCCGCGCCCAGGATGGCCACGCGCACGCAACGCTCCATCACTTGAGGACCATCGCGCTCGGCGCGGCCGGGGCCGACTTTCTCCACGCCAGCAAGCCGATGATGGCCATCACGACGAAGAAGGCATACAGCACGGCCGTCAGGGTCAGTCCCTTGTGCAGGTATAGCCACACATACAGCACGTCGACGATGATCCAGGCGATCCAGTTTTCCAGTTTCTTGCGCGACAGCAGGAATTGCCCCACCAGGCTGCCGGCCGTGAGGAAGCCGTCCGCATGGGGCACGTCCGTATCCGTCGTCGTCAGCAGCCAGGCGATCAGCAGGAAGCCGACCAGCCAGCCTGCGGCGCACGCCATCCAGCCGCGTCCATCGAGGCGCGTGACGGGCAGGGTCTTGCCGCCGCTGGCCGGGTGCAGCCACTGGTACCAGCCCCAGAACGAGACGCTGATAAACAGCAGTTGCAAGGCCATGTCGCCATACAGGCGCGATTCGAAAAACACGAAACCGTAGGCGGCCGAGGAAATGATGGCGAACAGCCACGCCCAGTGATTCTGGCGGATGTTCAGCGCAACGGTTGTCAGTGCCAGGACAAAGGAAATCAGTTCAAGCGGCGTGGTGGCAAAACCCAGCAGGAGAAGCGTATCGTTCATGGGAATCGTGATGAGGCTGGTGGTGCAGTATGCAATACCGGCCATGAATAAGCAAGATTGCCAGCTCAGTGCGCTCAGGCAAAGCCGCCCTTGACGGCGCGTGCCAGCGAACGCTGCACGATCAGCTTGTGGAAAGGCCGGATCATCAGGATGTAGGCACGTCCCACCCCGTTATGGCAATGCACGACGCTGGACATGGTGATGCTGCCATGCGGCCCCGCGTCGCGGTGGCGCAGCACCGACAGGCGGAAATCCAGGTGGCTGTCATCCTCGCCCACGATGATTTCATCGTCGCTGACGGCAAAGATGCGGAAGATGCCGATGCGCTTGCCGGGCCGCGCTTCCATCTGTTTTGCCGTCCGGATACCGAAGCGCGCCACAATGGCGTCGCGCACCACCATCAGCTTGCGCGCCCAGCCCGGCTGGCTGCCCAGCAGCACGCGCGCCAGGCTTTCCATGTCCATCTGGCGCGCCTGCGCAGTCGGCAAGTCGACGGCATACGCGTCGGCCAGGTTGCTGCCCGGATACAAGGGGGCGATGCTGGCGCCTGGCGGCAAGGCCACGGCGCGTACCACGTTGCTTATCTCTTGCATGTGCTCTCCATGTGTTCAGTGATAACATGGCCATCATACACGACAATGTGAACAGCGATAACATAGAATGACAAGCACAAGTACTTACCATCACGGCAACCTGCGCGACACCCTGGTCGCCGCCACCATCGCGCAACTGGCGCAGCAAAGCGACGCCACCCTTTCCCTGCGCGAACTGGCGCGCACGGTGGGCGTGTCGATCGCCGCCGTGTACCGCCACTTCCCCAGCAAGGAAGCCTTGCTGGCCGACGTGGCGGCAGCCGGTTTCGCCAGCCTGATCGCCAAATGGGAGGCAGAACTGCCGCCGCAGGGCAGCCTGCCCTCCGAACAGCGTTTTCAGCTGCTGGGCCAGCAATACATCGAATTCGCCCTGGCCGCACCGGCCCACTACCGGCTGATGTTCGAACACCAGGACGTGCGCCAGTTCCCCGCCCTGCTGGAAGCGGCGCAAGCGTGCTTCCAGTACGTGTTGCAGACGGCCGGCGCGGCCGTGCGCGAAGCGGGCCTCGACCCGCGCTGGGACAAGGCCGCCGCCAGCGCCGGCTGGTCGCTGGGCCATGGCTACGTGATGCTGCTGCTCAGTGGCCGCCTGGCCATGGCGGACGGCGGCGACGATTTGTCGCCGGCGATGGTGCCGCGGTTTTTCCAGTTGCCGGTGGAGGCACTGCGGCAGGCTGCCTTGCCAGGCGGGACAACCGTCATCAAGTCAGATGGACCCAGTGATCGGCGAGTGCCAACGTCAGGAACTTTCATGCGCAACATATCGATAGACACGCTCTCGGTGACCGCCAGGCAATGCATTGCCGTAAGCTGCCTGCAACGCTTTTGCCAGCGCTTTGACATTCACCATCCGGCGCTGTCCGCGTTCGCCGGGCACGTCTGGAAAGTGGCGCAGCTCGCGCCTGGGGATTTTGCCGCCTGGGAACGCGGCTTTGCTTGCCTGGCCGTCACGGGCATGGGCGATCCCTTGCCGGGCGACCTCCGCCTGGCCATCCCCGGGCACCTGCTCGGCACGCTGGAGCAACTTGTCGGGCATGTGCTGGAAACGAGCGCCTGTACCTGGTATGGCGATGACCTTCCGGCAAGCCGGCGGCAGCTGGAAGCCGTCCTTGATCTCTGTGCCAGGCATGACGTGGCCGTGCCGCAGCTTGCGCACTATGCCCAGCACGATGCGGCGCTGCGCGGCGGCTGGGGGCCGGTGCTGACGGACGCGGAAGTAACGGCCTGGCAAGCCCTGATCTAGCGTTCAGTGCCCATCAGGCACGGCTTGCCAGCGCCGCCAGCCGCACCTGCTCGAGCAGCCGCTCCTCTTCATCCGTATCGGCGTCGACCTGCGTGACCACGGTCCAGAATCGCGGGCAGGTCCTGATCTGCTCGAACGCATGGCTCGTTTCTAGCCGCACCATGGTTTTCCTCAGGCTGTGCAGATAGCCTTTCTCGATGGCATCGAGCAACTCGTCATCGGCAGCATCGATCAGCTCGAGGAGCGCGCCTTCGATCCCTGCATGGCCCTCTTCCCACAGCCGGCCGATTTCCGGCACATCGACTTCCATGCACTCGTTCGACCAGTCCGGCGGGTAATCACCGCGCTCCCTGTTGTCGGGATCGGTGTCAAAGCTCAGCGAAAGGGACGGGAACGAAACGGCGTTGAAGGCAAAGGCTGAAAATGCCTGATCCTTGAAAGCGGACGCGCCCAGCAGCGCCAGCGATGCGCTGGCCAGCATGAACCAGGTTGCTTCGACGTCGTATGCAGTTTCGAACGCGTGCCAGTCAGGCGGAAAATCGGGAGTCGGGGGCATGGGAACCTGTCGAAAAAGAATAGCGGTGGATAGTGCGAGGAATTATACGTGGCACAGCCGCAAAAAAGCCGCATCGGCCCTGCGGCGGATGCGGCTTTGCGCTAACGCAAGTTAAAGCTTACTTCTTGGCGGCTTTCACTGGCTTCGGATACTTGATCGTCATTTCCTGCAGCAAATTATCCGCATGGTCCACTTCCTTCATCACCCACAGCATGTAGCGGATGTCGAGGTGGATGGCGCGCGTGATGGCCGTGTCGAAGTACCAGTCCTTGGTGATCGATTCATACGTCGAATCGAAGTTCAGGCCGATCAATTCGCCGCGCTTGTTCATCACGGCCGAGCCGGAATTGCCGCCCGTGGTGTCGGCGCTGGTGAGGAAGTTGACGGGCACCGTGCCCAGCACCGGATCACGGAACTGGCCGTAGCGTTTTTGCTTGACGGCGTCAATCAGGCCTTGCGGCGCTTCGAACGGGGCCTTGCCCGTGACTTTCTCAACGATGCCTTCCACGGTCGTGAACGGCCCCTTGGTCAGCCCATCGCGCGGCGAGTACGGCGAGACCGTGCCATAGGTCACGCGCAGGGTCGAGTTGGCGTCAGGATAGACCGGTTTGCCTTGCGACTTTTTCCAGGCAATCACGGCTTGCATGTATTGCGGAATCACGCGTTCCAGGTTGCCGTCGATTTCCTTGCGGCGCTCTTCCAGCGCCGCTTCGACCGGCTGCAGCTTGATGGCCAGCGCCATGAAGGCGTCGTCGGATTGGGCAACAGCGGCCTGGTCCTTCTCCAGCCAGGCCAGGCGCTTGGCCGTGTCAGCCAGTTGCGTCTGCTGGTACAGGGCCGCCACGGCAGCTGGCGCCGGCAGCAGCGCGTCCAGGCCTTGCGGATGGCTCTTCGCCGCCAGTTGCGCGTAACGCTTCAGACCGGCTTCAAAACGCGCCTGGTCGACCTTGTTGACATACGACTGTTCCAGGCGGGCCAGACGGGCCTTGATGAAGGCCAGGTCGCGCTGCTGGAAGCCCGACTCGCGCTCGGCGTCCGCCTTCTGGCGCTCCAGCGACAAACGGTAGAGGGTGCGCGCGCTTTTCAGCAAGTCGCTGTTGGTGGCCACGCTCCAGGCGAACTCTTCTTCGCTCAAGGCCATGTCGCTGGCGATCGCCGCATCCAGTTCGGCCAGCAGGGTCGGCGACACGTTCGGCTGTTTCGCGTACCAGGCGCGGAACTCGGCATCCTGCACGTCCTTGATGGCGGCGATGTCCTTGCGCGCGAAACCGTCGAGCAAGCCCTGGGTTTTCTTCAGCACGTTGTTGATGCTTTTCACCACGCTCGCATAGCGCACGGCAGCGGCAGCGTCGCCATTCGTGGCGTCAGCCATCACGGCCAGGTCCGCTTGCAGTTCCGACACTTTCAAAGGGAAGGCCGTATCGCGCGCGAAGCGGATTTCCGCCGGCAGCTTGTAGCGGCTGGTGCGGCCGGGGTAGCCCGCCAGCAAGATGCCGTCACCGGCCTTCAAGCCTTCTGCCGAGACCACCAGGAAATCCTTCGATTTGTACGGCACGTTGTCGGGCGACGGGTCGGCCGGACGGCCATCCTTGCCCACGTAGGCGCGCAGGAACGAATAATCGCCCGTGTGGCGCGGCCATTCGTAGTTGTCGATATCGCCGCCGAAGTTGCCGATCTTGTCCGATGGCGCGTACACGAGGCGCACGTCGCGTATCATCATCTGGCGGATGCGGTAGTACTCGAGGCCGCGGTGGAAGGCGGGCACGGAGCAGCGGTACATCTTGTCCGTTTCGCATTCGGCGATCAGGTCCTTGACGCGCTTTTCCACGGCTTCGTGGCGCGCGCGGCCGCTCATGTCGGCCGTCAAGCCTTTCAGGACGCGCTCGCTGACGTTCTCCACCTTGTCCGTCACATACACGAGGCTGTTCGGACCGCCCGGCAGCTCTGCGGCGCGCGTCTTGGCCAGGAAGCCGTTGGTGATGTAATTGTGTTCCGGCGTGGAATTGCGCTGCACGGCACCATACGCGCAATGGTGGTTCGTCACCACCAGGCCGGCGTCGGAAACGAAAGCGGCCGAGCAGCCGCCCAGCGACACAATGGCGCTCATCGGGTGCTTGCTCAGGTCAGCCAGTTTTTCTGCAGGAATTTCGATGCCGACCCGTTTCAGTTCGGCTTTCAGCTGTGGCAATTGGTGTGGTTGCCACTGCCCTTCGTCGGCGTGTGCGCCGGCGAACGCGCCCAACAAGGCGACTGGTAAAACGATTGTTTTGAACAAGATATGCCCCTCCATAAATAGCAGGCGAAAGTATAGCCTGTCCAGGCGGCATGAGTCGGCAAAAATTAACCCATTGCAATTTCTGTATCAGGCGGCCGGCCGCCCCGTCCCCTGCAAGGGAATCTGCAGGGCCAGGCGGCAACCGGCGCCCGATGCCGGCATGCCGACCTCGAATTGCCCGCCCAGCGCCGTCACCCGCTCGGCGATGCCGATCAGGCCGAAGCACTGTTTCTTGCGCTGCTGCTGCGGCGTGATGCCGATGCCGTTGTCGCTGATGGCCATATACACGGCGCAGGCATCCGAGCTGAGTTCGATCTCTACCTGGCTGGCCTGGGCATGGCGCATGACGTTGCTGAGCGCTTCCTGCACGATGCGGAACAGCACGATCTCGACCTGGCTGCCGATGGAGGAAAACAATGCCTCGTCGCGTATCAGCAGCTGGCAAGCGATGCCGCTGCGCTTGCGGAAGTCGCCCACCTGCCACTCGATGGCGGCTTGCAAGCCAAGGTCCAGCGCCATCGGGCGCAGCTCGTTCATGATGCCGCGCACGCTCTTGATCGTGGTGTCGACGTTGCTGAGCACAGCGCCGACGCGGCGGTGCAGGCGCGGATGGGAACGTTCGGTGCGCGCGCTGAGCATGGAAATATCGATGCGCAGCGCCAGCAGGTTTTGCCCCAGCTCATCGTGGATATCGCGCGAGATGCGCTTGCGCTCGTCCTCCTTGGCCGTTTCCAGGTGCAGCGCCAGCTGGCGTAGCTGCGCATGCGACTGGCGCAGGGCGCCATCCATCAGCTTGCGTTCGGTGATATCCGTATGCGCCACCACCACGCGCAGCGGCCCTTCGCCGAGGAAGCGGCTGATCCTGGCCTGCGACCAGCGGGGGCCGGCGCGCGTGGCAAACTCATACTCGAGCGCAAACGTGTCCGCATTGCCGGCAATGACGGCGCGGATGCCGGCGGCCAGCTCGCGCCCGGCGCTGCGCTGCCAGCGCGGGTCCAGTTCGCAAAACTCCAGGTAATTCTGCGGTTTTTGCATCTGCCCGACAAAATCCAGGCACGCCTGGTTGGCATGCGCGACGCGGCCCGCCCGGTCCAGCACCAGCACGCGGTCCGTCAATGAATCAATGGTGGCGTGAAAGAAGCGCTCCGCATCGCGCAAGGCTTCCTGCGCCCGCTCGCGCTGGTGTACTTCCAGCTGCAGATGCTGGTTGGCCCGCAGCAATTCGGCCGTGCGGTCGACCACGCGCTGGTCCAGCTCGCGGTGCAGCTCGCGCAAGTCCGCTTCGGCCAGCTTGCGCTCGGTGATGTCGGAAAACACGCCGACGAAATGGCTGATCGCGCCATCCGGGCTGCGCATCGGCGTGATCGACAGCGACTCGACGAAGCGCTCGCCATTCTTGCGACGGTTCACCAGTTCGCCATACCAGCTGCCATCCTGGTGCAGGCTGCGCCACATGGCTTCATAGAAATGCGGCAAATGCGTGCCGCCGCCGAGGAAGGACGGATCGCGGCCGATGGCTTCCTCCGCCTGGTAGCCGGTAATGGTGGTGAAAGCGGGATTGACGGAAATGATGCGGTTGGCGCTGTCCGTCACCAGCACGCCTTCGCGGATACTGTCGAGTATCACAAAAGCGCGCCGCAAGGCCGATTCGCGCGCGTGCTCGTCGCCCAGGTCCGTCACCACCATGCGCGCCGTGGCGCTGTCCGCATCGTAATTTGCCTCGATGCGCACCATGCCGCTCATGCCACCCGCTTCGCCTTCGAACAATTGCGCTTCAAGCACCTGGCGCGCACCGTTGGTAAAGACCGCATCGAGGAAGCGGCGGAAGTCCCCTTGCGCCTGCGGCGCGACGAATTGCTCGAAACGCCGTCCCAACAGCCGGTTCTTGTCGCGCTGCAGCAAGCCGCAGGCCGCTACGTTGACGCGTGTGATGACACCCCCGCGCGCCAGCGAGAAATAGCTGACGGGCGCCTGCTCATACAGCTGCGCATAACGGTCGCGGCTGCTTTCAAATTCATTCTTCAGCTGCTCCAGTTCGGCCAGGGCCGCGCTCTGCATTTCCAGCTCGATCTGGCTGACCTGCAGCTCATGCAGCTGGCGCATCACGTCTTCATTCGACTGCGGCGGCGCTACGGGCTGGCGCTGCTGCGTCGCCAATTGCTCGGCCTGCTCTCGCAACCTGGCCGGCCCGCTCTCCTCGTCGAATGGTTCGCTCATGACGCGCGCTCTCCTGCTTTCCCGTCTGCCACGGCGCCGGCCTGGATCTGGCGCAGCTGGGCTTCCAGTACCTTTGACTCGGTAATGTTAATAAAGGTCACGACCACGCCATCAATGACATTTTCCACCGTGCGGTACGGCATGATGCGCACGTTGTACCAGCGCCCGTTCTTGGTCTGCACCTGCCGCTCGCAAAACACCAGGCTGCGGATGACCTCCAGCGCGTCCACTTCCAGGTTCGGGTAGGCGAGGTCGTTGACGATGTCGCTGAGCGGACGGCGCAGGTCCGTCTGGATCAGCTTGTAGATTTGCGTGGCCGGCGCCGTGAAGCGGCGGATGCGCAGCTCGCTGTCGAGGAAAATGGTGGCGATATCGGTACTATTGAGCAGGTTTTTCATGTCGCTGTTGACCAGCGACAAATCGTCGACCTTCGATTGCAGCTCCGCATTGACCGTGTACAGTTCTTCGTTCAACGACTGCATTTCTTCCTTCGAGGTGGTCAGCTCTTCGTTCGCCGATTGCAACTCTTCATTGGTCGATTGCAATTCCTCGTTGGCCGACTTGAGTTCTTCGCGCGAGGTCTGCATTTCATCGCGCACGGCCTGGATTTCATTGCGTGCCTGGATCAGCTGCTGCTCCAGTTCCAGCACCTTGGGGTTCGGCGAGCGGCCCCGGCGCGGGGAGGCCGCCAGCGGCACGCTGGCAAACGTGACGAAGACCATGCCGCTCAACGCTTCGGGCTGGTGCAAGGATTCCGCCGTCAGATCCACGCCCTGCGGATGTCCCGCGTGATCCTTGAGCACCAGGCCCTTCAGGCGTACGAGGCCGTCGCTTTGCAGCGCCTGATTGATCAGGCCGGCCAGCTCGTAACGCAAGCCCTCGCGCGCCATCGCGTGGATATTCCAGTTGGCCTTGCCTGCCGCCGGTTCCAGGAAGGCGCCCGTGCGCCCGTTGATATACAGGATGTCCCCATCCTGGTTCAACAGCACGGCCGCAGGCGAATATTTCTGGAGCAATAATTGCTCGACATGGGATTGGATTTTTCCGGGCATGCTGACTTCTCTCGTGTCACTGGGGGTAGGAGGAGTGGCCGACGATACCTTCGTGGGAAAGTACGTCAGCAAGCGCTGGCGCGCCAGGTTGTCGAGGCGGCGGTACAGCCGGGTCGATGTCGTCAGCGGCGCGAACAGCTCGGAAAAATGTCCGGGCGTGTCGGCGCTGCCCAACAGCAAAACGCCATCGCGGTTCAAGGCGTAGTGAAACAGGGGAATCAAACGCTGCTGCAACTTGGCATTGAGGTAAATCAACAGGTTGCGGCAACACAGGATATCGAGCTTGGTGAACGGCGGATCCGAAATGATGTTTTGCTGGGCAAAGATGATCATGTTGCGGATCTCTTTCCTGACCAGGTAATCGGTCTTGTCCTGCAAGAAAAACCGTTCCAGGCGCTCGGTCGACACATCGCTGCTGATCGTTGTCGGAAAGCGGCCCTGGCGCGCGCGGTCGATGGCGTCGGCCGACAGGTCGGTGGCAAAAATCTGCAGGCTGTACTTCGACGGCGGGTTGCTGCCGGCCACCACTTCATGGAACACCATGGCCAGCGAATACGCTTCCTCTCCCGTGGAACAGGCAGGAATCCAGGCCTTGAAGGCACGCCCGTCCGGGTGGGCGGCCAGCATCTGCGGCAAGACCACCATTTTCAGGTATTCCCACACTTTCGGATCGCGGAAAAAATTCGTCACGCCGATCAGCAATTCCTTGAACAGCAAGTCGATTTCCCCGGGATTGTTGCGCAGGTAGGGAATGTACTCTTCCATCGATGTCATCTGGTACAAGCTCATGCGGCGCTCGATGCGGCGCAGCACCGTATTGATCTTGTAGTCCGAGAAGCTGTTGCCCGTATGTTCGGACAGCAAGGCGACAATTTCCTGCAAGGAATTGCGTCCGCTCGGCTCCTTGCCCGGCAACTCCAGGAAACTGCTGCGAAACAGGTAACTGATGATCTTTTCCGGCATCTTGTCGGGAAAATCGACGAGGTCCACCGCGTCGGCGGCGATGGCACTTTGCGGCATCATGTCGAACTTGGCCGTATCGGGATGCTGGGCCAGGGTCAGGCCGCCCGCCTGCTTGATGGCCTGCAAGCCGCGCGTGCCGTCGCTGCCCATGCCCGACAGAATCACGCCCACGGCCAGTTCGCCCAGCTCGGCCGCCAGGTTTTCAAAGAAAGCATTGATGGGCAAGCGGTGTCCGCGCAGCTGCAGCGGCTCGCTGAGCAGGAAACGTCCCTTCGACAGGCCCAGGTCGGCATTCGACGGTATCACATAGATATGATTGGGCCGCAATGCCGCCTGGTGCGTGATTTCCGTGACGGGTATGCTGGTAGCCCGCTGCAGCAGCTCCGGCAACAGGGCTTTTTGCGTGGGATCAAGGTGCTGGATCACCACATAGGCGATGCCGCTTTCCAGCGGCACATGGGTCAGGAAAGCGACAATAGGGTCGAGTCCGCCAGCGGAAGCGCCAATGGCCACCACGGGGAAACCGATGGTGGGCGCTTCAGGAACAGTAGGCAGGCTGACCAGACTGGTTTTGCTGCGTTTGCGGGTTATCATCGTCTGCTAGAAACCAGCCTCGGCAAACCTTGCCATGGCCGGCAATTGATAATCTTGCATTCTAGCACTCAAGCCATGCGTGAAAACGCGAATTTGACGCAGGAGTTTTACCCTGCGCCAGCCTGCCCGCTACTGTGCCTGCGGCACATGCCAGCCGCCCCCCAGCGACTGGATCAGCGCCACGGCCGTCGTCTGGCGGTCCGCCTGCGCCTGCACCAGCGAACGGCGCGCCGACAGGGCCGTCACTTGCGCCGTCACCACGTCCGTATAGCCGACCTGGCCCGCGTTGTAGCGGTTCAGCATCTGCTGCTCGACCTGGTCGGCCGCCGATGACGCCTGCTGGCGCAAGGCCAGCTGCTCGGCCAGCGCGCGCGTGGCCGACAACTGGTCTTCCACGGCGCCAAAGGCACTCAATACCGTCTGGCGGTAGCGCGCCACGGCCGCCTCATGCCCCGCCTTGGCCGCATCCACGCTGGCCGTCGTGGCGCCCGCGTTGAACAGGGTTTGCGCGGCCGACACGCCCAGCGACCACAGGCTCGACGATGCATTGAACAGGTCGCCGACCTTGCTGGCGCCGGAACCATACGATCCCGTCAGGTTCAGGCTTGGATAGTAGGCGGAACGGGCGATGCCGATCTGCTCGTTGGCCACGGCCACCCTGCGCTCGGCGGCGGCGATGTCGGGACGGCGCTGCAGCAGGGTCGAGGGCACGCCCAGCGGCACGTCCGGCACGGTCAGGGTCCACGGCGCCACGGCCAGGCTGAAGTCGGATGGCGCCTTCCCCAGCAGGATGGCGATCGCGTGTTCCAGCTGGGCGCGCGCGCGCGTCTGGCTGGACAAATCGATCTGCGCATTGGCCAGCTGCGTCTGCGCCTGCAGCAGGTCGGATTTGGCGGCGATACCGGAATTGAAGCGGTTGCCGGTGATCTCGAGCACGCGCTTGTAGCCGTCGATCGTGGAATTGAGCAGCGCGATCTGCGCATCGCTCTGGCGCAGCGAAAAATAATTGGTGGCCAGCTCGCCCTGCGCCGACAGGCGGGCGGCGGCCAGGTCCGCCGCGCTGGCCGCGGCACTGGCGTCCGCCCCCGATACGCCCGCGCGCAGGCGGCCCCAGATATCCGGTTCCCACGAGGCGCCGATGGCGGCCTTGAAGTTGTTGTTCGTCTGCTGCTCGCCCCCGCCGCCGGAACGGGCGCCGCTGCCCGTCAGGTTCACCGTGGGGAACAGCGAGGCGCGCTGTTCGCGCACCAGTGCGCGCGCCTGCTCGTAGGAGGCGATGGCGGCCGCCACGTTCTGGTTCGATACTTCAATGCTGTCGGCCAGCTGGTTCAGCTGCGCATCGCCGAACAGGGTCCACCACGGCCCCCGTTCCAGCGTGTCGGCCGGCACGGCCGGCTGCCAGCCTGCCGCCTCCTTGAACGTTTGCGGCGCGGCGGCCGTCGGCGTTTCATACGTGGGACTGACGGCGCAGCCGGCCAGCAGGACAGCAGCGGCCAGCGCCAGCAGGTGGCGCGCGGGAATGGTCGATACGATAGGTTTTACTTGCTTCATGATTGTGTGCTCGGGTTATCTGGCCCAGGAATGCGGCTCAATTGCTGCTCGTCGGCGCTGCGCGTGCGCAGCTTGTCGAGCAGGATGTAGACCACCGGGGTGGTCAGCAATGTGAGTAACTGGCTGGCAATCAGGCCGCCGATGATGGCGACCCCCAAGGGCTGGCGTAGCTCTGACCCCTCGCCGAAACCGATCGCCAGCGGCAAGGCGCCAAGCGCCGCCGCCAGGGTGGTCATCAGAATGGGGCGGAAACGCAGCAAACATGCCTCGCGCACCGCCTCCACAGCTGTCAGCCCGCGCGAACGCTCGGCCTCCAGCGCGAAGTCGATGATCAATATAGCATTTTTCTTGACGATACCGATCAACAAAAACACGCCGATCAGGGCGATGATGGAAAACTCCATGCGGAACATCAGCAATGCCAGCACGGCGCCCACCCCTGCCGACGGCAAGGTAGACAGCACGGTGATCGGGTGGATCAGGCTTTCGTACAGGATGCCCAACACGATATAGATCACCACGATGGCGGCCAGGATCAGCAGCGGCTGCTCCTTGTTGCTGTCCTGCGCGCTCTTCGCCGAGCCCTGGAAGCTGCCGCGCACATTCACCGGCATGCCGATTTCCGACTCCGCCTGGGCCACGGCAGCCTGCCCGTCGCTGAGCGGATAGCCGTCGGCCAGGTTGAACGACACGGTGGTGGCCAGCTCCCCTCCCTGGTGGTTGATGGACGTCGCCGTCGAGCTTTCAGCAAAGCTGCTGAACGACGACAGCGGCACCATGCGCGCCAGGGTCGTGGACAAGGCCGAACCGCTGGACGGGTCGCGCGCCGCCGTCGTGTTGGACGTCGTCGCCACGCTGGTGGTGGCCGTGGCGGCGCTGGTGGCCGTCGTGCCGGTGGCGGCGACGGCGGCCGCATTCGACGCCGGCACGTACACGGAGCGCAGCGCTTCCGGGCTTTGCGCATAGCGGGGCGCCACTTCCATGATCACGTGGTACTGGTTCAGCTCATCGTAGATGGTCGCCACCTGGCGCTGGCCGAAGCTGTTGTACAGCGCATTGTCGATATCCTTGACTTGCACGCCCAGCTGCGTGGCACGGTCCTTGTCGATGCTGACAAAGGTTTCCACGCCGTTTTCCGCCTGGTCCGTGTCCACGTCGATCAGGGCCGGCTGCATCTTCATCTGGTCGGCCAGCTTGGCCGCCCATTTCTTCAGGTCCGCCTGGTTGTCGCTGATCAGGGTGTACTGGTACGTCGAATTGCTGGAACGCCCGCCCATGCGCAAATCCTGCACGGGGTTGAGGAACAGCGAGATGCCCGTCACCTTGGCCAGTTGCGGACGCAGGCGCGCGATCACGGCCTGGCCCTTGTCCGTGCGCTGCGACGCGGGTTTCAGGTCGATGAACATGAAGCCGCCCCCAGCCCTGCCGCCACCCGTAAACCCGACGACGGTGGCGACGGCCGGATCGTCCTTGATGATGTCGACCAGCTGGCGCAATTTACTCTGCATGGCCTGGAACGAGATGCTCTGGTCGGCGCGCATGCCGCCGTTGATCTGGCCCGTATCCTGCTGCGGGAAGAAACCCTTGGGCGCGGCCGCGAACAGGTACACGTTCAAGCCGACGACGAACACGAGGATCGTCATCACGAGCGCGGCGCTGGACAGGGCCCAGTCCAGGCAATGCTCGTACACTTTCAGCATGCGCTCGAAGCCGCGTTCGAACCAGCGCGCGACAAGGCCCGGTGGCTTGTGCTGCTCGCCGCTTTTCAGCAGCCAGGCGCACATCATCGGCGTGGTCGTCAGCGAAATGACCAGCGAAATCATCACGGCGGCCGACAGGGTCACGGCAAATTCGCGGAACAGGCGCCCCACCTGCCCGCCCATGAACAGCAGCGGGATGAAGACGGCCACCAGCGACAGGCTGATCGACAGCACGGTAAAACCCACTTCGCGCGCGCCCAGCAGGGCCGCCTTGAAGCGGTCCATGCCCGCCTCGATGTGGCGCTGCGTGTTTTCCAGCACCACGATGGCATCGTCGACAACAAAGCCCGTGGCCACCGTGAGCGCCATCAGGGACAGGTTGTTCAGGGAAAAACCCAGCATGTACATCACGCCGAAGGTGCCCAGCAGGGAGACGATGGTGGCCACGGCCGGGATGATGGTGGCGCGCACGCTGCGCAAAAAGGCGCTGACCACCAGCACCACCAGCACGATGGAGAGGATCAGGGTGAACTCGATCTCGTGCAGCGAGGAGCGGATGGAGTTGGTGCTGTCGGACGCCACCTGCAGCTTGATGTCGCCCGGCAGCTGCGCCTGCAGTTGCGGCAGCAGCGCGCGCACGCCATCCACCGTGGCGATGACGTTGGCGCCCGGCTGGCGCGTGATCAGCACGATGACGGCCGGGTCGCCATTGAACAGGCCCAGGGTATTGTTGTTCTCCACGCCGTCGACCACTTCGGCCACGTCGTCGAGGCGGATGGCGGCGCCGTCGCGCCAGGCCACCACCAGGCTGCGGTAATCGGCGGCGCTGCGCCCGCCCGACGCCGTCGTCGCGCCCGAATAGATCTGCAGGCTGCGCTCGTCGCCGGAAATCGCCCCTTTCGGGCGGTTGGCGTTGCTGGCCTGGATGGCCGCGCGCACGTCTTCCATCGACACGGCATAGTGATTGAGTTGATACGGCAGCAGTTCCACGCGCACGGCCGGCAGCGAGCCGCCGCCCAGTTCCACGTCGCCCACGCCCTTGACTTGCGCCACCTTCTGCTGCACCAGGTTCGACACGGCGTCGTAGATCTGGCCCGGCGTGCGCGTTTTCGACGTCAGCGCCAGGATGATCACGGGCGCGTCGGACGGATTGGCCTTGCGGTAGGTGGGGTTGCTGCGCAAGGTGGCCGGCAAGTCCACGCGCGAGGCGGCAATCGCGGCCTGCACTTCGCGCGCGGCCGAATCGATCTTGCGGTTCAGGTCGAACTGCAGGTTGATGCGCGCCGACCCCGTGCCCGACGACGACGTCATCTCGTTCACGCCCGAGATCACGCCCAGGCGCCGCTCCAGCGGCGTGGCCACCGACGTGGCCATGGTCGCGGGGCTGGCGCCGGGCAGGCTGGCGCTGACGGAAATGGTCGGATAATCGACCTGCGGCAGCGGCGAGACGGGCAGCACGAAGAAAGCGCCGATACCCGCCAGCGCGATGCCGATGGTCAGCAGCACGGTGGCGATGGGGCGCTTGACGAACGGTTCGGACAGGTTCACGCGGCGCTCCCCGCGTTATCGCCCGGCTTGTCCAGGCTCACGCCACGTGTCTTTGAAGCGAAACGCTGGCCCAGGCGGTCGAAGCCTAGGTAGATGACGGGCGTGGTAAACAGGGTCAGCACCTGGCTGACGATCAGGCCGCCGAAGATGGCCAGGCCCAGCGGACGGCGCAACTCGGCGCCCTCGCCCCAGCCCAGCATCAGCGGCACGGCCGCGAACAGCGCCGCCAGGGTCGTCATCAGGATGGGGCGGAAGCGCAGCAGCGCCGCCTGGTGAATGGCTTCCTGCGGGCTCTTGCCCTCGTCGCGCTCGGCCTCGATGGCGAAGTCGATCATCATGATGGCGTTCTTCTTGACGATGCCGATCAAGAGGATGATGCCGATGATGCCGATCACGCCCAGGTCCTGCCCGGAGAGCATCAGCGCCAGCAAGGCGCCCACGCCGGCCGACGGCAGGGTCGACAGAATCGTCAGCGGGTGGATGTAGCTTTCGTACAGCACGCCCAGCACGATGTACACGCAGACGACGGCGGCCAGAATCAGCCACAGCTGGTTCGACAGCGAGTTTTCATACGCGCCGGCCGCGCCGAGGAAGGTCAGGGTCACCGATGGCGGCAAGGCGATGTCCTTTGCGGCCTGGCGGATGGCGTCGACGGCACTGCCCAGCGCCACGCCCTGCGTCGTATCGAAGCCGAGTGTCGTGGCCGGGTATTGCGCCACGTGCGTAATCTGCAGCGGCGCCTGTTTTTCGCTGACGCTGGCAAACGCGGACAGCGGCGTCGACTTGCCGGAACCCGTGCGCACCTGCAGGTCCGACAGGTCGGACGGCGTGGTGACGATGCCAGGCTGCGCTTCGAGGATCACGCGGTACTGGTTGGTTTCCGTGAAAATCGTCGAGATGATGCGCTGGCCGAAGGCGTTGTACAGCGCGTCGTCGACGGTAGCCGTGGTGACGGACATGCGCGCGGCGCTGTCGCGGTCAATGCCCACGGTGACGGCGGCGCCCGTGGCGCCCGCATCCGTGACGACATTGCGCAGCTGCGATTTTTCGCGCATGCGCGCGGCCAGCTTGCCGGCCCACTCGGTGACGGTGGCCGTGTCGGCCCCTTCGAGCGACACGCGGTACTGCGTCGGCCCCGATTCCGCATCGATGGTGAGATCCTGCGTCGGCTGCAGATACAGGGTCACGCCGGCCACCTTGGCCACGCGGTTGCGCAGGCGCTCCATGATCTCGTCCTGGTTGCCGCTGCGCGGACGCTTCAGGTTGATCAGCATGCTGCCCGTATGCAGCATGGTGTTGTTGGCCGCATCCACGCCCACCAGGGAACTGAGGGTATCGACAGCGGGATCTTCCAGCAGCGCGCTGGCGGCAGCCTGCTGCAAGGCAGCCATGCGCTCGTACGAGACGGCTTGCGAAGTTTCGATGCGCGCCTTCAGCTGCCCCGTGTCCTGCGTGGGGAACAGGCCTTTCGGGATGGTGATATACAGGACGACGGTCAGCAGCAAGGTGGCCAGGGCCACCAGCAGGGTCAAGCCCTGGCGTTTCAGCACCCACACGAGCGCATGGTCGTACTGCACGATGACGCGGTCGAGGAAGGCCTGGATGCGCTGGCCCGTGGCGCTGACCTTTTCATCGGCATGGCTTTTCAGCCAGCGCGCCGACATCATCGGCACCAGCGTGAGCGAGACCACGGCGGAAATCAGGATCGTGATGGCCAGCGTCATGGCAAATTCGCGGAACAGCCGGCCCACCACGTCGCCCATGAACAGCAGGGGAATCAGCACGGCGATCAGCGAGACCGTCAGCGAAATGATGGTAAAGCCGATCTGCGACGCGCCCTTCAGGGCCGCGGCCATCGGCGTTTCGCCCTCTTCGATGTAGCGGGCGATGTTTTCGATCATGACGATGGCGTCATCGACGACAAAGCCCGTGGCGATGGTCAGGGCCATCAGCGACAGGTTGTTCAGGCTGTAGCCGAGCAAGTACATGACGCCGCAGGCGCCGATCAGCGAGATCGGCACGGACAGGCTGGCGATCACCGTGGCGCGCATGCTGTGCAGGAAGGCGAAGATCACCAGCACCACCAGCAGCACGGACAACAGCAGTTCCATTTCCACGTGTTCGACGGAAGCGCGGATGCCCGTCGTGCGGTCGCTCAGCACGTCGAGCTTCATGGCCGCCGGCAGGCTGGCCTGCAAGTCCGGCAGCAGGGCCTTGATGGCGTCGACCGTCTTGATGACGTTGGCGCCAGGCTGGCGCTGCACGTTCAGGATGATGGCCGGCTGCTTGCCGGACCAGGCGCCCAGGCGCGTGTTTTCCGCACTGTCGACGACATTCGCCACGTCGGACAGGCGCACGGGTGCGCCATTTTTATAGGTGATGATCAGGCGCTTGTAGTCTTCCGCCGTGACCAGCTGGTCGTTGGCGTTGATGGTAAACGAGCGCGTGGGGCCGTCGAAACTGCCCTTGGCGCTGTTGACGTTGGCCGCCGCGATGGCCGTGCGCAGGCTGTCGAGGCCCAGGCCGTACGAGGCCAGCAATTTGGTGTCGCCCTGGATGCGCACGGCCGGACGCTGGCCGCCCGACAGCGAAACGAGGCCCACGCCATTGACCTGGCTGATCTTCAGCGCCAGGCGCGTGTTGACGATGTTCTGCACCTGCGTCAGCGGCATCGTGTCGGAGGTAATCGCCAGGGTCAGCACGGGCGCGTCGGCCGGGTTGATCTTCGCGTACACGGGCGGCGCCGGCAAGTCCGTCGGCAGCAGCGAGCCGCCCGCGTTGATGGCGGCCTGCACTTCCTGCTCCGCCACGTCCAGGGTCTGGCCCAGGGTGAATTGCAGGGTGATGATGGAAACGCCGGCCGCGCTGGTGGAACTCATGCGCTGCAAGCCCGACATCTGCCCGAACTGGCGCTCCAGCGGCGCCGTCACCGTCTGCCCCATGACTTCGGGACTGGCGCCCGGATACAGGGTCTGCACCTGGATGGTGGGGAAGTCCACCTGCGGCAAGGCGGCCAGCGGCAGGAACTTGAAGCCGACCAGCCCCGCCAGCACGATGGCCAGCATCAGCAGCGCCGTGGCGACGGGGCGCTGGATGAATGGCGTCGATGGACTCATTGCGCTGCGCCCTTCGCTGGCGCCGCGGCTGGCGCACTGGCCGGCGCGGATGCGGAGGCCGATGCGCTGGCCGCGCCGCCACTGCCATCAGCGTGCTGGCGGCGGTGGCGGCGTTCGCCGTTGGCGGTTCCCGCGCCACCTGCGCCGCCCATCGCAGGCTTGTCGCCCGCCAGGGTGACTTTCGCGCCTTCCTTCAGGCGGTCGGCGCCTTCCGTGATGACCTGCTCTCCCGCTTCCAGGCCGGCGCGGATTTCCACCATGTCGGTGGTGGCCTGGCCGCGCGTGACCATGCGCACGGTGACGGTTTTATCCGCTTTCAGCACGTAGACGAAGTCGCCGTTATTGCTGTGACGCAGGGCCGTCACGGGTACCAGCACGGCGCCCGTGATATTGCCCAGCTCCAGGCGCACGTTGACGAACTGGCTGGGGAACAGGGCCATCTTGTCATTCGTGTAGCGGGCCTTGGCGCGCACGGTGCCCGTCTGTACGTCGACCTGGTTGTCCAGCGCGCTCAAGCTGCCCTTGTCCAGGGTATGCGTGCGCGTGCGGTCCAGCGCCAGCGCCGCCAGGGCCGAACCCGAATTCAGGCGCTCCTGGATGGTCTGCACCTTATCCTGCGGCACGGAGAATTCCACGTCGATGGGCGAGAGCTGCGTCACCACCACCACGCCGCCCGTATCGCTGGTGCTCACCAGGTTGCCGATGTCGACCACCTTCAGGCCCGCGCGCCCGCTGATCGGCGACACCACCTTGGTGTAGCCCAGGTTCAGCCGCGCCGTGCCTTCGGCCGCGCGGTCCGTCATGACGGTGCCTTCCAGCTGTTTCACCAGGGCGGCCTGCGTGTCGACGTCCTGGCGCGCGATGGAATCCTGGCCCAGCAGGGTTTGATAGCGCTTCAGGGTCAGGCGCGCGTTTTCCAATTGCGCTTCATCGCGCTGGCGCTGGCCCGTGGCCTGCATCAGCGCCATCTCGAACTGGGCCGGGTCGATCTGCGCCACCACCTGGCCCGCCTTGACCATGCCGCCTTCCTTGAATTTCAATTCCTTCAGGATGCCCGACACTTGCGGGCGCACCGTCACGGTGGAGGCGGCCGTCACGGTGCCCAGCGCATCGAGCACCACGGGCAGGTCGGACTTGACGGCCGTGGCCACGCCCACGGTGGTCGAAGGGCCGCCGCGGCGCCCGCCCGGGCCGCCTGGCCCGCCGGCACCGCCGGGGCCGCCCATGCCGGGGCCGCCCTGGGCGCTGGTGCCGGAATGGGTCAGGTACCAGGCACCGCCCCCCAGCGCAGCCATCACGGCTAGCGCGATGACCGTGCCGACGATTTTCGAACGGCGGCTGCGCCGCGGGGTGTTGGGTGTTGTCTGCGAATCCATCGCTTATCCTTGTAGTGGCCGCTGGCACGGCGAGTCTGTGGCGCCGGCCGAGGTGGGACACACTCAGGTCGGACGACCGTTTTTCGGGGTTGTTTCGGTACAAAGCCGGGGGAATCAAGAGCTGAAAATCAGCTGAAAAAACATCGTTCCCTAGCGTGAAACGACTCTAGCATAGTCATGTAACTGTTTCATTTCTACTTGAAACAATTACACACAGCCAGGCAAGCATGGGAGGATCAGGCGGGCCGGCAGGCATGCCACCCCTGTGGGGGAACGGTGGAAAAATCAGGCTTGCGGGGCGCCGCAGGCGGACAACCGCGTGGCGAGGGCGACTCGCATGCAGATACAAACTCGCTACAAATCTCCCGCCAGCCGGCTTGACCTGGCGCCGCGCGGGGACGTTTGCGCTTACAACGTCATGCCGAGGATGACATCCTGATAGTCGGTGCGGCCCACGCGGAAGGTGCGCCGGCCCACCTGCGCAAAGCCGCAGCGCATATAGAACGCCAGCGCATCGTGGTTTTCCGCGTACACGCCCAGCAGCACCCGCCCTGCCCCGCTGGCGCGCGCTTGGCTCAGCGCCGCCTGCATCAGGCGCTGGCCCACGCGCTGGCCCTGGAAGCGGTGCAGCAGGTAGATGCGCTTGATTTCCAGGTCGTCCGGCTGCGGATCGGCCACCGGCAAGCCGGCGGGGCTGAGCACCAGATAACCGACGGGCGCCCCGCCCGGCGTGGCCTCGGCCAGCCACAAGCGCATGGCCGGCAGTACCAGCCAGTCGCGGTACAGCTGCACGTCGTGCTGGCGCTGGCAATGGGCGATGACGTCAGCGCCATCGAGGATGCCCGCGAAGGCTTCCAGGAAGGTGGCCTGCCCTACCAGCGCCAGCGCCTGTTCATCGCCCTTCACGCAAGGCCGGATGGTGATCGCCGCGTCAGTTTCTCCGCTCATGTCGCTTGCCATGCCTTGCTCCTCATCGCTGTCCTGCATATGAAACAAGCCGGGCGAAGCCGGCTTGGGTAGCTTGTCTATGCTGGTGTTACTTGCCGCCGAGTGGCACTTCGCACAGGCAGTGCGTGAGGGCCATGAACGGTTTGTGCTCGCGCGTGATGCCCGACAGCCAGCTCAGCTCCTGCGCCATGCCCAGCGCCGCGTCGGCCGGCAAGCCGGTCGTGGCCAGGCCCAGTTTCACGTGCTCGCCCAGCCCCAGTGTGGCCATGGCCTTGGAGCCGAACATGCCGATCAGGCGATCCACGTTCGACGTTTCCTGCTCCAGGTACGTCACGCGGTAGTCGGCGCCCAGGTTGGCGCGCTTGGCCGCCGAGGCCAGTGCATCGCCATAGCTGCCGATGCGGTCGACCAGGTTGCGCTCCTTGGCCTGCAAGCCCGTCCAGACGCGGCCCTGCGCCACTTCATCGATCTTTTCCGGCGTCGTCTTGCGCGCCTTGGCGGCCAGGTTCAGGAAGTCGCCATACACGTGGTTGATCGAACCCTGGATCACTTGCGCAAAGCGGGGGTCGAGCGGACGCAACGGGTTGCCCGCGTCGGCCAGCCAGGTGGTCGGCGAGCCGGCCGTGTGGATGCCCAGCTTTTCCACCACCTTGTCGGCCGTCGGCAGAATCGCGAAGACGCCGATGGAACCCGTGATGGTGGCCGCGTCGGCGATCACTTCATCGGACGAGGTGCTGATCCAGTAGCCGCCCGAAGCGGCCACGTTGCCCATCGAGACGACCACCGGTTTGCCGGCGGCGCGCGTCAGTTCCAGCTCGCGGCGGATCAATTCAGAGCCGAAGGCGCTGCCGCCCGGCGAATCGACGCGCAGCACGACGGCCTTGATCGATTTGTCTTCGCGTGCCTGACGGATCAAGCGCGAGGTGGACAGGCCGCCGATGGAACCCGGTGCCGCGATGCCGTCGCCGATTTCACCGGAGGCGATGACCACGCCGACAGCGTCGCCGATATGCACGGGGCGCAGGCGCGCCAGGTAATCGGCATAGTTCACCTGGCGGAAATTCGTGCCTTCCGTGTTCTTGGCGCCGCGCGCCATCATGAACTGGCGCAGTTCATCGCGCGTTTTCAGGCCGTCGACCAGCTTGGCGTCCAGCGACAGCTTGCCCAGGTCGCCGCCGGCGGCCGTCATCAGCGCTGGCAGCGCATCGATCGATTGCATGATGGCGCCGGCCGGCAGCTTGCGCGCCTTTTCCACGTCCGTCGTATAGGTGGTCCACAGGCCGTTGTTCAGGTAACGGTCCGCTTCAGCCGCCGCTTCGGACGGGCCGTTGGCGATGAAAGGCTCGGCCGCGCTTTTATACGTGCCCACTTTCAGCAGGTTCACCGTCACGCCCACTTTGTCGAGCGCGTCGCGGTAGTAATTGCGGTAGCGGCCAAAGCCTTCCAGCATGACGCCGCCCATCGGGTGCAGGAATACCTCGTCGGCCTTGGCCGCCACCAGGTACTGGCGCTGGTTGTAGCTCGAACCCCAGGCCGTGACTTTCTTGCCTGTGGCGCGGAAGCGTTCCACGCCGGCCGCCACTTCGCGCAGCGAAGCGAGGCCGCCGCCCTGCAACTCGTCGAGCAGGATCACCATGGAGCCGATGTTCTTGTCCTTGGCCGCCGTGTCGAGCACCGCCAGCACGTCGCGCAGCTGCACGTTTTTCTTGACTTCGCCGCTGACATTGGCCAGCACGGCCTCGCGCACGCCGCCCGGGGTTTCCTCGACCAGCGGGCCTTGCAAGTCCAGCACCAGGGTGGTCTTTTCCGCCAGGGGCTTGGCGCCGCCGCCAAAGATGGCGATCAGGATGGCGATGACGATCAGCAGGAAAATCAGGTTGATGACCGCGCGGCGGGTGGCGTCCAGCGCGCGCCAGAATGCGCCAAAGCCGCGGCGCAGCGGCGGGAAGGGGTTGAGTGACATTGATGCTCCGTGAGGTTATGTACCTAAAGGAAATCAATATAGCTGAAAATGGCCGCGATCGCCCTGGGATTCGTCTTATTTTGACAAGTGTGCCGCGCCTTGGCCGCCCTGCCCTGGCGGCGTGGAAATGAGGAACAGGCCGGCCAGCACGAGGGCGCCATTCAGTATCAGCAATTCCAGGCCGATGCGGTAATGCTCGAACAGCAGCGCCTGCTCCCCTTCGATCAGCGCGCACAGCAGCGGCCCGGCCACGGCCACCAAAGGCACCCAGCGGTCGCGCACGCCGCGCCGGCTGAGCAGGCCAAAAGCGAACAAGCCCAGCAGCGGACCATAGGTATAGCTGGCCAGCTTAAGGATCACGACTATCATGCTGGGATCATCGAGCCATTTGAAGGCCATGATCAGGATCAAAAACAGTGCGGCAAACCCCAGGTGCACGCGGCGGCGCCAGCGCATCTGCGCCGCCGGGCTCAAATCCTGCCTGCGCTGCAGGCCGAGGATATCGATGCAGAAGGTGGACGTCAGCGCCGTCAGCGCCCCATCCACGCTGGGAAACAGGGCGGAAATGAGGGCGATGAAGAAGATCAGCTGCACCACGGCGGGGAAATGCCCGAGTACCACGGCGGGAAACAGTTTATCCCCTGTCGCGGTGACACCCGCCAGCGGCGCATACAGGTGCAGCAAGCCGCCGAGGAAGAGGAACAGCAGCAGCACGCCGGTCAGCACCACGGTCAGGCTGAGCATGTTCTTTTGCGAATCGCGCAAGGTCCGCACGGAAATGTTCTTTTGCATCATTTCCTGGTCCATGCCCGTCATGGCGATGGTGATGAACATGCCGGCGAGAATGTGTTTCCACACATAGGCGGGACTGTCCGGGTCGACGGTGAAGATGCGCGTGAGACCTTGCGCGCGCATGCGCTCTAGGCTGTCGATGAGGGACAGGTCCATCTCGCGCAGCAGGAACACGCTGCAAATCACGAGGCCCGCCAGCATGCACGCCGTTTGCAGGGTATCGGTCCAGACGATGGTCTTGACGCCGCCTTCATACGTGTACAGCAGGATCAGCAGCAGCACGACGCACGACGTCAGCCAGAATGGCACGCCCAGGCTATCGAGAATGGTCGCTTGCAGGATATTGACCACCAGATACAGCCGCGCCGTGGCGCCCAGCAGCCGCGACAGGATGAAAAACGCCGCCCCGCTCTGGTAGGAACGCCGCCCCAGGCGCAGTTCCAGGTAGCGGTAAATCGACGTGAGCTGCAGCCGGTAGTACAACGGCAGCAAGATGAAGGTGATGGCCAGATAGCCCAGCACATAGCCGATCATCAGCTGGATATAGCCGAAACCGTTGCTCCCCACGGCGCCGGGCACGCTGATGAAGGTCACGCCCGTAAGCGTCGTGCCCACCATGCCGAAGGCCACCAGCATCCAGTTGCTGTCCTTGTTGCCGATGAAAAAACTGTCGTTGGTGGCATGGCGCGACGTGCGCCACGCCACGGCCAGCAGGATCAGGAAATACGCGAGGACGACGGCAAACAGGATGAGGGGGGACATGGAGGATACGGCGATGAACAAGGTGGGCGGCAATATACACTGGATTGCCGCGCCTGTTGCTGGCGGGCGGCTAAAAACCGCGTCCGCTAACTGACCCGCTAGCCACCTGAGGCGGCCCGCACGGCATGCAAAGCGGCCAGCGCCGTTCTGAAATGCACATTCGGCGTTTCCTGGAAAAAGTTGTCTGCTGTGCCGCCACCACCCAGCAACGGGCTCGACAGCGGCGCATAATGCATGCCCTGGCGCAGTGGTCCCTGCCGGCTTTCCAGCGCCAGCAAGCGCCGCGCATCGACCAGGGCAAAGCGGTCCGTCAGCACCTGTTCAAACAATTCCTGTGCGCTATGCGCAATCACGAACGCCTCAAAGGTATCAATGGCGAACAGCACATAGAGCACACTGTTGCCGTCGTAGCGATAGCCGAGTTGATCGCCAAAACAGGTCTCGGCAAAGAACACGGGACCGCCCTCTGCAGGACAGGGGAAAATATCCGGCCAGAAATCTTTACGATTCCAGTCCTGAAACGAATCACGCGGCGCGGGTCCATCGCCATCACCAAAAACATACAGATCATTACTGCCGAAATAGCCACCACCCACCTGCCGCAAGACTGCCGCAAGTTCTTCGGGCAAAGCCGCACCCAGCGCCTGCTCCGTAAAGGCGGCCATCTTGCCGGCATCGGCCGTCACCCGCTGCGCTGGGGGAAATGCGTGTAAAAACGCCTGGTACCTTACATCCATCCGTGCTGCTCCCATTCATGCATGCATCGCCCTCGCTGGCACTGGCCGGCGACGGACATTCAATCGGCAATTATAGAATCAGCAGCCGGTCGGTTTGACTTTCTCCACTTCCAGGCCGAACCACGGCCGCAAGCGCGTGCCGATGACGTTGCCGAGAAAGGCGCAGACCAGCCACAGCCAGCCGTGCAGGCTGCCCGAGACGATGCCGCTGAAATACGCGCCGATATTGCAGCCGTAGGCCAGGCGCGCGCCATAGCCGAGCAGCAAGCCGCCGACGACGGCGGCGATGATCGAGCGGCGCGGGATGCGCCATACGGGCGCATAGCGGCCGGCCAGCGCCGCCGCCAGCATGGCGCCCAGCACGATGCCGATGTCCATCACGGAAGTCTTGTCTTGCGTCAATGGCGCGGCCAGGGCGGCGGCATTCGCCTTGGTGGACCAGTAAGCCCAGCTGGCCGTGTCGATGCCGACCACGGATGCGGCCTTGGCGCCCCACAGGGCGAACGCGGACGTCACGCCCCATGGCTTGCCCGACAGCGCCAGGGTGGCGAAGTTCAGCACGACGAGCGCAACGGCGCCCGCCACCAGCGGCCACGGACCATGCAGCCAGGGTGATGCCTGTGCCGGGCGCAGGGGCGTGGCGACAAGCTTGCCATGGCGGTGCGTTTCCACCAGCACCGTGATGCCGGCGATCAGTGCGAAGACGATCCAGTTCAGCGCCAGCGCGGGCACCAGGCCCAGGGTCGTGACGAGGGAAATCGGCTGGAGCTGCGGCAGCGCCGTCCAGAACGGCATGTGCGCCGTGCCGATCACGGAGCCGACGATGAAGGCGGCCAGGGTGATGAGCATGCGCGTGCTGCCGCCCCCCACCGTGTACAGGGTGCCGGACGCGCAACCGCCGCCCAGCTGCATGCCGATGCCGAAGATGAAGGCGCCAAAGATGACGGAAGTGCCGGCGGGAGAAACGAGGCCCGCGACGGGCGTGCCGAACAGGGTCCCGGCCGACAGCGCGGGAAAGAACAGCGCCACGCCCACGGCCAGCATCAGCATTTGCGCGCGCAAGCCGTCGCCGCGGCCATCGGCGATGAAGACGCGCCAGGCGGACGTAAAACCGAAGGCCGCGTGATACAGGGTGATGCCGAGCAAGGCGCCCACCACATACAGCGCGGCCTGGTTGATGCCGACCGTTTGCGCCAGGTACCACGCGCCGAGCAGGATGAGCACAAGCGCAACGCCCAGCGGTTTCGGATTGATAGCGGCGCGCAAGCGCAGGGGTGACGTTGCTGTATCGGACATGGGGAGAATGGGCCAGAGGAAGGTAAGCCCTATTCTCGCCCGTTTTGATGTTTTCTGCCAGAAACTTACTGTACAGGCCGGGCCGCCAGAAATTTAATGCCCCACCGCATGGATCGACTTTTCACCGCCAGCACGCACGGGGATGGGATAGCGCCGATCCATCCGGCCGCTCAAGGCCGTCAAGCCGAACGCGCCCAGCACGACGATGGCGCCGATCCAGCCCGTGTGCACGAGACCCAGGTGTTCGACGATCAAGCCGCCGCCCCAGGCGCCGCCGGCGATGCCCAGGTTGAAAGCGGCGATATTCAAGCCCGAAGCCACGTCGACGGCGCGGGGCGTGAAGTGTTCGGCTTGCTGCACAACATACACTTGCAGGCCAGCCACATTACCGAAGGCCACGGCGCCCCACAGCAGCACGGTGATGACGACGAGTACGGGATGCGGCGCAGTGAAGGTCAACAGCAGCAAGACGGCCGCCAGCAGTAAAAAGATCAGTTTCAGGGCACTGACAGGGCCTTTCCTGTCGGCCAGCTTGCCGCCCCATATATTGCCGAACGCCACGGACACGCCATACACGAGCATGACCACGCCCACGGCGCCCGCGCTGAAACCCGATACTTGCTGCAAAATCGGCGCCAAGTAGGTAAAGGCGATGAAGGAGCCGCCATAACCGACGGCCGTCATGGCATACACCAACAGCAGGCGCGGCTGGCCCAATACCTGCACTTGCTGCAGCAAGGACGCCGGTTTGCTGTGGGCGATATTCGATGGCACGTACAGCAGGCTGCCGATGAACGCCACGAGGCCCAGGGCCGAGACGGCGAGGAAGGTTTCGCGCCAGCCAAAATGCTGGCCGATGAAGGTACCCAGCGGCACGCCCGTCACCAGGGCCACGGTCAAGCCCGTGAACATGATGGCAATCGCGCTGGCCGCCTTGTCCTTCGGCACCAGGGACGTGGCGATGGTCGAGCCGATGGAAAAGAACACGCCATGCGCCAGCCCCGTCAGGATGCGGGCGATGACGAGGGTTTCGTAGCCGGGCGATTTCCACGCCAGCAAATTACCCATAGTAAACAAGACCATCAGGGACAATAACAATGTCTTGCGCGGGATCTTGCCCGTCAGGGCCGTCAGCACGGGCGCGCCGACGGCGACGCCCAGCGCATACAGGCTGACCAGCAAGCCGGCCGATGGCAGGTTGACGCCCAGGTCCGCGGCGATGGTGGGCAACAGTCCGACGATGACAAACTCGGTGGTTCCGATGGCAAATGCGCTGAGGGTCAGCGCGAGCAAGGCAATGGGCATGGCAAACTCCGATAAATGATGTTGGCATGCAGTATCGGGGTTTTCTTTGTTTCGAAAAATACCTCATCAGGCAGAAGATAGTTGCGCATGGATCAATAATAGAGCGGTCTGCTACACTGGCCGCATCCACACGGGGTCACCACCATGAATTCAGAAAAACTGGCGCTGCTGGTCACGCGCGAAATGCCATATGGGAAATATCAGGGGCGCTTGCTGGCCGACTTGCCGGGCCACTACCTGGGCTGGTTCGCGCGCGAGGGCTTTCCCTCGGGCGAACTGGGCAGCTTGATTGCGCTGATGTACGAGCTCGACCACAACGATTTGCGCAGCTTGCTCGACCCCTTGCGCACGCGCAAGTCGCCGTGGCGGCCCGGGGAATAAGGTAGGCTAAAACTGGCGCACCTTCTTTGCCAGCATGGCGCTGAACTCGCCATTTTCCACCAGCTTTTGCAACTCGCCGGCACCACCGATGAGCACGCCATTGACAAAAATCATGGGAAACGTCGGCCAGCCCGTCCACATCTTGAGCGCATTGCGGCGGTGCCAGTGATTCAGATAACTGCCGTATTGCAGGTACTGGTAGGGCGTGCCCAGCACGTCGAGGATCTTGCGCGCCTTGCGCGGAAACGGATTGAGCGCCATGCCGACCACCACCACCTGGTGCGCGGCGATGGCCGCCTGCACCTCGCGCACGATGTCCTTGTGTTTGCTGCCGATCAAGGGGCGGGCGGCGGAATGGATCTGGGCTTCGTCAAGGATGGCGCGGGTCATGAAAGTCCTGGGATGAGTGGCACGTGGCGTGCGGATCACGCATTGTGCCATGCGCACTGCGTGGCGTGCGCTACACTGCGCCTCTTCTCCTCTTCACGTGAAATGTATGCCAGCAATCCACCCCATGCTTGAATGGCGCCGCACTCGCCGCCTGATCGGCTCTTTTCTGCTGGCGGCCAGCTGCGCCAGCGCCTTCGCCGCGGCCGAACCTGGGCTCGAAACGGGCTTGCTCCATGCGCTGCAGCTGAAAAAAGGCACCACGGAAAGAGTCGGCACCTCGGGCAAGGCCATCGCCGCCTACATGCGCGAAGGCTACCTTGGCAAGCACCCCGACCAGCGCGCCGACTACACCGATTACTATCTGCTGAAAAAGCCCGCCAGCTTCATGGGACATGAACTGGTGCTCATCGAGGAAGAATACATCACGCAGTACATCGGCTGCTGCGTCAGCCCCGGGGCCGGCGTGACGGTGAAGGTGCATGGCAGCACGCAGAAGCTGCAGGCGTTTGCCCGCGCCCAGCGCTGCACCTTGACCGACCCTGTCGATGTGCAACATGCACTGAACGAAGTTGCCATCAAGACCCGGCTGCCGAAAGGCCACTACGCGTCATTAAGCTGCCGGGAACGCGATGCCGAGCGCGAAGAGCCGTAAGCTGCCACTGCCGTGACGGCTGGCGGCATTCAGAACAGCTCGTCGAGCAGCCAATGAAATTGCAGCTTGCCTTGATCGGCATCAAGGATCCCATATTGCCGCAACAACCTTTGCTGTAGCGAGGTGTCCAACTCACCGAGACCGCGCCAGGCGATGGCCAGGTCCTGGTAGCGGTCAGCGACGCCCGCCCGCCCCACATCGAGGCAGCCGACGACGGCGCCTTCGTGCATGAGGATATTCTCCAGCGAGAAGTCGCCATGCGTGACGACGAGGTCGGGTGCGAGGGGTACACGCTCCTGCAGCGCCAGCCATACCTGCTCTGCCGTCCAGTCTTCCCGCCCGGCATCGAAATCCTCGGCATCGACCAGGCCTGCATCGATGCGCTGGCGCGCCTGGGCCAGCCGAACGGCAGGGCCGGCGTCGAACGGACAGGCGTTCACGGGCAGCGCATGCAGGCGGCGCAGGAAGGCCGCCAGCGCGTCGGTCACGGCGGGGCCAAGGGCGGGGTTTTCTTCCAGCACCGCTGACGCCGTTGTGCCTGGGATGGCCATCATCAGCAGCCATGCCTGGTCCGGGTCTGCCACGCGGGCGAACTCGACCACGGCAGGCACGGGCAGGTATTGCGCCAGCCAGCGCAGGCGCGCCAGTTCATCGGCGATGTCGGCGGCGGCACAACCCCTGCCGTGCTTCAGGTACAGGTCAGGCGCACCGTCCCTGCCCTGCAGCCGGTAGACGGCAGCGCCGGACTGGCCCGTGTCATCGCGCACCCATTCATAAGGGGCCACGGTGGCGCGCAGGCTGGCGGGCATGGCTGCCGTCACGGCGGCTTGCCTGCTTTTGGATAGCTTCATCTGCCTGGCCTTTTCTCTATCCCAGCGGCACGTACAAGCCCATCTTGAGACAGGTCAAGGCCACCGAGGTGCGGTAGCGCCGGATATTGTCGTCGCCGCCGAACAGGCGTTCCGTCAGCGCTTCGTATTCGGCCATGCTGCTGGCGGTAATGATCAGCAGGTAGTCGGCCTCGCCCGTGATGCCGTAGCACTGCTGTATGGCAGGCTCGGCCATGATGCGCGCGCGCATGCCGGCCGTGCGCTGCGGGTGCTCGTCGTGCAAATGCACTTCCACCGTCAGGATCAGGGGGCGGCCCAGGCAGCTCGCGTCGAGCACGGCCACTTCATGACGGATCACGCCGCTCTCGCGCAGGCGGCGGATGCGCCGCTGCACGGCCGGCGCGGACAAATGCACGGCCTGGGCGATTTCGCGCTGCGAGGTCGTGTTATCGCGCTGCAAGATGTCAAGGATCGCCAGGTCGAAGGTATCGAGGGCAAGGGAAGGCGTGAGCGAAAGTTGCGTCATGAAGGTCAAAATGCAGTGCAAATATCGGAGCAGACACAATAAACTTTCGCTATTCCGATATCAAGCCTTTTATCACCATGCCATTACGCCGCTATTCCTCGTTGATTCCCCTGCTGGCCATCCTCGGCTCAGTCACCTGCCTGGGACTGGGCACGTCATGGGCCAAGCACAGCCTGTTCCCGCTGGTGGGCGCACAGGGCACGACGGCCGTGCGCGTGGGCTTTTCCGCCCTGCTGCTGTTGCTGTTCTGGCGCCCGTGGCGCTGGCAGCTGAGCCGCGCCGACCTGCGCACCGTGGCCTTGTACGGCGCGGCGCTGGGCTTGACGAACCTGTGCTTCTACATGGCCTTGCGCACGATTCCGTTCGGCATCGCCGTGGCGATCGAGTTTTCCGGCCCGCTGGCCGTGGCCCTGCTCGCCTCGCGCCGCCCCATCGACTTCGTCTGGGTGGCCCTGGCCGTGGCGGGACTGGCGCTGCTGCTGCCGCTCGGCCACGACGTCAGCAACCTCGATCCTACCGGCGTGCTGTTCGCCCTGGGCGCCGCCGTCTGCTGGGCCTCGTATATCGTCTTCGGCAAGCGCGCCAGCCATTTGCATGCGGGCCACTCCGTGTCGCTGGGCCTGGCCATGGCTGCCCTGGTGGTCGTGCCCGTCGGCGTGATGCACAGCGGCGCCGCCCTGCTCTCGCCTGTCGTGCTGGCCGTGGGGCTGGGCGTGGCCCTCATTTCCAGCGCCATCCCGATCTCGCTGGAAATGGTGGCCCTGAAGCGGCTGACGCCGCAAGCGTTCGGCATCATGAGCAGCATGGAACCGGCCGTGGCTGCCATGCTCGCGTACATCCTGCTCGACGAGCGCCTCGGTGCCCCGCAATGGCTGGCCATCGCCATGATCATGGCCGCATCGATGGGCAGCTCTTACATGGCGCAGCGCCAGAAACGGGCGCCGGCCGCCGCCGTGCATACCTGAACCTCAGTGCACGGCCGCACCCGCCACATGGGCGGCCAGGTTCTTGCGCGCCAGCCACGCCAGCGGCAGCAAGGCGAGCAATGCGGCAGCCACGCCGGCCCACGGCGACGAGGCCATCAACTGGCGCGAGACCATCAGCGCCCCCAGCATGGAGCCGAAGGAAATGCCCAGGTTGAACGCGGAAATGTTCAGGCCCGAAGCGAAATCGACGGCTTGCGGCGTATAGCGCTCGGCCGTGGCCAGCATGCCGGCCTGCAGGGCGGGCGACAGGCCGAAGGCGAACACTCCCCAGACGAACAGCATCGCCGTCATCATCCATGGCGAGCTGATACTCAAGGCAACCCCCGCTTGCGTGACGGCCAGCAACAGCAGCATCGCGCGCAAGGCCTTTTGCCAGCCCAGGTGGCTGGTCAGGTAGCCGCCCGCCAGGTTGCCGGCAAAGGTGGCGACACCGAACACGATCAGCAAGGCGCTGGCCATGGTGGCGGAAAACCCCGTCACATCCGTCAGGATGGGCGTAATGAACGTGAACGCGGCAAAGCTGCTGCCAAAGCCGAACGTCGTCACCGCCATCATAGTGAGGATGGGGCCACTGCCGAGGGCCGCCAGCTGCGTCATGGCCTTGCCGCCCTTGCCCTGCTGTAAGCCGGCCGGCAGCCAGCACGCCATTGCCGCCAGACCCAGCGCAGCCAGCACGGCGACGGCAAAGAAGGGCAAGCGCCAGCCCATCAGGTTGCCGAGGAAGCTGCCGAACGGCACGCCGATCACCATGGCCAACGTCAGGCCCGCAAACATCACGGAAATCGCCCTGCCCGCCTGCGCCTTGTCCACCAGGCTGGCGGCCACGGTGGCGCCGATGGCAAAGTAGGTGCCGTGCGCCACGGCCGTGATGACCCTTCCCAGCAGCAACAGTTCAAACGTGTGCGAAAAGGCGGCCAGCAGATTACCGGCAAGGAACACGCTCATCAGTCCCAGCAGGGCCGCCTTGCGCGGCAGGCGCGACATCAGCAGCACCAGCAGCGGCGTGCCGATGGCCAGCGCCAGCGCATACAGGCTGACCAGCGAGCCGGCCGACTCGATGGAAATGTGCAAATCCTTGGCAATGGTCGGCAGGATGCCGACGACGATGAATTCGGTGACGCCGATGGCAAAGGCGCCGACGGCCAGCGCCAGCACGCCGGGCGGCATCTTGCTGGCTGAAGGGGAAACAGGGCTTGCGGTGGTCATGGTATTTCTCCGGCAGAGTTCAAGCCAGCCAGTGTATCGATGGAAACGCTTTTGATATAGACTCCAATAATGGAAACACCTGTGAAATGGATTCAATAATGGCCAGGCAAGACATCAACCGCGCGTTCGAGATGGCCGTGTTTGTGGCCGTGGTGGAAACGGGCGCCTTTTCCGCCGCAGCGCGCCGCCTGGCCTTGACGCCGTCGGCCGTCAGCAAACTCGTCAATCGCCTGGAAGCGCGGCTCGGCGCCCGCTTGCTCCAGCGCAGCACGCGCCAGCTGCACACGACGCCCGAGGGCGACGCCTTCTTCGTGCAGTGCAAGCGCATCCTCGACGATATCGATGGCGCCGAGCGCGAAGCGGCCCAGGGCGCGGCGCCGCGCGGGCGCTTGCGCATCAACTGTTTCGTGCCGTTCGGCGTGCGCCATCTGCTGCCCATCCTGCCCGAGTTCGCGCAGCGCTATCCCGATATCGTGCTTGACGTGGTGGTCAGCGATGCCATCGTCGACTTGCTGGAAGACCGCACGGACATCGCCATCCGCACGGGCAAGCTGAAGGAATCGAACCTGGTGGCGCGCAAGCTGGGTGAAGACGCGATGGTCGTGGTGGCCTCGCCTGCCTACGCGGCACGGCACGGCCTGCCGCGCACGCCGCAGGACTTATCCACGCACAATCTGCTGGCCTTCAATTTCCGCTGTCAGAACGAAACCTGGCCCTTTCTCGATGCGGCGGGCGACACCGTGCAGGTGGCGCCGCAGGGCAATACCTGCGTCAGCGATGGCGAAAGCATGCGCCAGCTGGTGCTGGCAGGCATGGGACTGGGACGCTTTTCGCGCCAGCACGTGCTGCGCGATATCGAGCAAGGCGATTTGATACCCGTGCTGCAGGACTACAATCCGGGCGACAAGGAACTCGTGCACGCCGTCTTCGTGGGGCCAGGCCTGCAAGTGCCGGCCAGGGTGCGCGTGATGCTCGATTATCTGCTGGAAAAAGTAAAACTGGGGTGAGCGCCGCCGACAAGCAGCGCGTCCTATAATCGGCCCTATCGTTGATATCGTTGAAACTTCAGGGAGCCGCGTCATGCACCATGACTTGATCCACACCTTGCAAATCCGCTTCAGCCAGCACATGCACCGCCATGCGGACTTGACGTGGGACAGCGTGCTGGCGCGCTTGAAGGCCGCTCCCGCCAGCCTGGCGGTATTGCGGCAAATGGAAGACACGGGCGGCGAACCGGACGTCATCGGGCATGCCGGCGACACGGGCGCCGTCACGTTTTGCGATTGTTCCGCAGAAAGCCCCATCGGCCGGCGCAGCCTGTGTTTCGATGCCGCGGCCCTGGCCGCGCGCAAGGCCAACAAGCCGGCCGGCAACGCGGTTGCCATGGCGCAAGCGATGGGTATCGCATTGCTGACGCAGGCGCAATACCGCCAGTTGCAGGAACTGGAACCGTTTGACCGCAAAACCTCGAGCTGGATCGCGACGCCGGACAGCATCCGGGCGCTGGGCGGCGCCCTGTTTTGCGACCGCCGCTATGAACAGGTCTTCGTCTACCACAATGGCGCCGAATCGTATTATGCGAGCCGGGGCTTTCGTGGCTTGCTACGCGTCTGATCGCCGCTTGCTCAGGCCAGCTCTTCCAGCCGCAACTGCCGGCCTTCATCGAGCATCAGCTCGAATTCGGCCGCCGGCACGGCCGGGCTGAACAGATAGCCTTGCAACTGGTCGCAACCGAGTTCGCGCAGGAAGCGCATCTGTTCGGCCGTTTCCACCCCTTCGGCGACGATTTCCTGGCGCAGCTGCTGCGCCATGGTGACGATGGCGCGGGCGATGGCGCAATCGTTTTCCTCGAACGGCAAACCGATGACGAACGAGCGGTCGATTTTCAAGGTACTGATGGGGAATTTCTTCAGGTAGGCGAGGCTGGAATAGCCGGTGCCGAAGTCGTCCAGCGCCAGCGCCAGGCCCATGGCCACCAGCTGGTTCATGATGTCGATCACCTTGTCGGCGCCGCGCATCAGCAGGCTTTCCGTGATTTCCAGCATGATCTGGTCGGGCCGCACGCCATAGCGTTCCAGCACGGCCGCTATGCGCGCAGGCAATTGTTCATCGAACTGGCGCGCCGACAGGTTGACGGCGATGGCCGGCATGTGCAGGCCCCGGTCTTCCCAGCTGCGGATCTGGCGGCACGCCTCGTCCAGCACCCAGGTGCCCAGCTCCAGGATCAAACTGGTTTCCTCGGCGACGGGGATGAAGACGCCGGGCGAGACCATGCCGCGCATCGGATGCTTCCAGCGCAGCAAGGCTTCCGCGCCGACGATGCGCCCGCTGGCCAGGCTCACTTTCGGCTGGTAGTGCAATTCCAGCTCCTTGTCGCCCAAGGCCAAACGCATTTCGCTTTCCAGTCGCAAATGTTCCTTGGCCCTGCGGTTCATGTCTTCGCGGTAAAACAGGAAGGTCGATTCGATGGTCTGGCTTGCCTTGGACACGGCCACGTCGGCAAAGCGGAACAGGGCCGGCGCTTCCAGGCCGTCTTCCGGATACACGGTGATGCCGATGCTGGCGCCCACATGCAGGGCGTGCGTATCGATATTGATCGGCGCTTCGAGCAAATTGAGCAGCTTTTGCGCCACATTCGCCGCGTGTTCGCGCTTTTCGATATGCAGCAGGGCCACGACGAACTTGCTGTTGTCGACCCGCGCCAGGATGTCCGCGTCGCGCAGGGCGCCACGGAACAGCTGGCCGATGGCGATCACCAGCTGGTCGCCCACTTCATGACCCAGCGTGTCGCTGATGGAACCGATGCGGCTGATGTCGATGACCATCAGCGCGCCATGCGTGCCCTGGCGTTTCGCTTCGGCCAGGCCCTGGTCGACCAATTGGTTCAGCAGGCAGCGGTTGGGCAAGCCCGTCAGGCTGTCGTAGTTGGCCATGCGCTGCATGCGCGCTTCGGCATCCTTGTGCACCGAGATATCGGAAAACAGGGAAAACACGTGGCTGATCTCGCCAAATTCATCGCGCACGACGCTGATGGTGACGTCTTGCGGGAACAGTTCGCCATTCTTGCGCTTGCCGATGATTTCGCCGCGCCAGGAGCCGTGTCCCCGCATGGCGGCGCGCACCTTGGCGCGGAAATCGGGGTCGTGCACGCCAGAACGCAGCAAGTCCGGCGTGCGGCCGATGGCTTCTGCCGGCGAATAGCCGGTGATGCGGCTGAAGGAACTGTTGATCGAGACGATGCGCTCTTCCGCATCCGTGATCAGCACGGCTTGCTCGCTGTCTTCGATGATGCGCGCGTGTAACCTGACCTTGTCCACGTCGGACAGCGGCTCGCTCATGGCCGACAGGCGCACGGCCATGCCGCATGCCTTGCCGGCCTGGTCGTGAATCACGTGGCGGTGCATGCGCAACCACGTCACCATGCCCGACTTCTTGCGCCGGCGCACATCGGTGGCCACGTCGCCCTGGGTGAAATGCAGCTCCAGCACGCTCGCTTCCGCGTCGTCTTCCGGATACAAAAACAGGATGTGCTGGCCCAGCGCTTCCAGTTCGGAATAGCCGAACATCTGTTCGGCCCCATGGTTCCAGCCGATCAAAAAGCCATCGGGATCGATTTCCAGCAAGGCGTCGGCCGGCGCCACGCGCACCACGGGGCGGCTGGCGCCGCGCAGCCGCTCCAGTTCTTCCTCCAGCCGCGCCATGGTGGCGGCCTGCTGCGGCCCCGCCTGTTCACGGGCATCCTGGGCCAGGCGCAGGCACAGCGCAACCTTCGCCTCAAGCATGGCAACCCCACTCTAGAGCCAGGTCAGGGGAACATATCAGGGGCGCTGCGGTGTGTGTAATCATCAAAATCCCACTATGGGGCGTGGAGGTCGGGCGGGAAATACTGTGAATATGGTAACTTAAAAGTGTTGGCGTATGTCAACATTTTAAGGCCTACGCCGAATGGCCCGGCAGATGCTGCGCCAGGCGGGCAAACACATCCGGTTCGCGCATGCGCGCCATCCACCAGCGCAGCGCAGCGCCATCCTCGCCCACTCGCCAGGCCAGGTAAAACGTTTCCGACGGTTTCGGTTCTTCCACGGCCTTTTCCACCAGCAAGCCGCGCGCGATGGCGGCGCGGGCGCACGGTCCCGGCAGGAAGCCAAAACCCAGCCCCAGCACCTGGTAATCGAACTTGACCTGCATGTTCGGCACGCTCAAGGCATCTTGCCCCAGCAGCAGCCCCACCGTGCGCGGCGCCATCTGGCGCGCCGAATCGGCCACCACCACGGCCCGGTGCTGCTGCAGGTGGCCGCGCGACAAGGGTTCCCGCACCTGCGCCAGCGGATGCGTGGGCGCCACGGTAAAGACGAAGTCGAGCATGCCGATCGGCTGCGCGATATAGCCGCCGCCGGCCGGCCCGTCGCCGGGCGCGCCCACCAGCAAGTCGGCGCGCCGGTCCAGCAGCGCTTCCCACGTGCCCGACAGGGTGTCCTGCGACAGGCGCAGCCGCGTCTGCTGCGCCACGTCGTAAAAGGCGCGCACGTCGTCGGCCAGGGCCACGGCGGAAAACATGGAGTCGATGCCGATGGACAATTCCGTTTCCCAGCCGGATGCCACCCTGCGCACGCGGTGCTCGAGGTCCTGCGCCGCCTTCAACAGATAACGGCCCTCCTTCAGCAATTCCTGGCCGGCCGCCGTCAGCATGACTTTCGGGCCATTGCGCTGGAACACTTGCACGCCCAGGTCGTCTTCCAGCTTGGCCACGGTATAGGAAATGGTGGACGGCACTTTATGCAGCTCCTTGCCGGCCGACGAGAACGATCCGCGGCGGTCGATGGCGTCAACGATTTGCAGGGCTTCCAGGCTCAGTCTTAACATTCGATTTTTTCGATCATAGGTCGCAAGATTTTCCGTTTTTCTTTCTCTGCAGAGGGGCCTATACTTTGCTCATCGTACAGCGAGGGGCAGAAAAGACGCCACGGCACAGCGCCAGGCAACGGTCCTTCGAAATTATCGCACATTAACTTATAGAAACGGAGTCCACCATGTTACAGATTCGTCATAGCGAAGAACGCGGCGCCGCCAACCACGGCTGGCTCAATTCCCACCACAGCTTTTCCTTCGGCAGCTACCACGATCCGCTGCACATGGGCTTTGGCCCCTTGCTGGTGATCAATGAAGACCGGGTCACGCCAGGCCAGGGTTTCGGCACGCACGGCCACCGCGACATGGAAATCATTTCGTATGTGCTCGACGGCGCGCTGGAACACAAGGACAGCATGGGCACGGGCTCCGTCCTGCACTACGGCGATGTGCAGCGCATGAGCGCCGGCAGCGGCGTGCGCCACAGCGAGTTCAACCACTCGGCAACGGATGGCTTGCACTTCCTGCAGATCTGGATCCAGCCGAACGTGACGGGCATTCCGCCCAGCTATGAAGAGAAACACTTCACGCCGGAAAGCAAACGGGGCAAGCTGCGCCTGATCGCCTCGAGCGACGGCCGCCAGGGTTCCGTGCTGATCCACCAGAATGCGGCCATCTACGCCAGCATCCTGCAGGAAGGCGAACAGGCCGAACATGCGCTCGACGAAGGCCGCCTCGCCTATGTGCACCTGATCCGCGGCAGCCTGGTGGTCAACGGCACGCCATTGAAAGCGGGCGATGCGCTGAAACTGACGCAGGAAGCCAGCGTCATCATCACGCAGCCGGAAGACGCGGAATTCCTCGTCTTCGACTTACCCAAATAATTGATCAATATAGAAAAAGAGAAAAATCATGGAAAACAAAACCAACGTCTTGCTGCCCCTCGGCCGTGCCGCCCTTGGCGTGCTGTTCTTTGTCTCGGGCTTGCTGAAAATCGGCGGCTTTGCGGGCGTGGCCGGCTACATGGCCAGCCAGGGCTTGCCGATCGCCAATATTTTGCTGGTGGGCGTGATCGTGCTGGAAGTGGGCGGCGGCCTGCTGCTGATCACGGGCTGGCAGGCGCGCTGGGCGGCGCTGGCCCTGGCGCTGTTCCTGATCCCCACCACGCTGATCTTCCACGCCTTCTGGAGCGCCGACGCGGCCCACTTCCAGGACCAGTTGACGAATTTCCTGAAGAACCTGTCCATCTTCGGCGGCATGCTGTTGCTGGTGGAGCGCGGTTTTCGCCAGGCCAAATAAGGCCAAGGCTGCCTGACCGGACGGGCCCGTCATGGACGCGCCCCGCCCGGCCGGCAGCCTGTCACCGTTTTGTCATCAAGCTGACATGGCGCTGTCACATTCGACAACTATCATGCGGTTGCCTTTAAATCACGCAACCACAGGACATCGCAGCCCATGAACAAGCCCAACGATCTGGCCATCAGCGCCACCGATCTGAACGACATTGACAGCAACGCGTCCCACGACAACCACTTCAACAGCATCCTGAACGCCCGCCTGAGCCGCCGCAACTGGCTGCGCGGCAGCGCCGTCACGGCCGCTACCGCCGTCATGGGTTCGATGGGCCTGTCCGCTTGCGGCGGCGGCAGCGATGCGATCGCCATCACGCCGACGCCAACGCCAACGCCCGAAAAACTGCTGGCCTTCACGGCCGTGCCGAAAAGCCTGGCCGACGTCGTGTCGGTGCCGGCCGGCTACACGGCCACCGCCCTGTATGCGCTGGGCGACTCGCTGCGCGCGGCAACGCCTGCCTACAAGAACGACGGCAGCGATACCGATTTCGACAACCGCGCCGGCGACCACCACGACGGCATGGAATACTACGGCCTCTCCGCCGCTGGCGCGCCGCTGGCGTCCGGCGCGGAACGGGGCTTGCTGGCCATGAACCACGAAGCCACCACCGACGAAAAACTGTCCTCGCACTTCCTGCACGTCAATGGCGGCACCACCACGCTGCCGCGTCCCGCCGCCGAAGTCGACAAGGAAGTGGCCGTCCACGGCCTGAGCGTGGTGGAAGTCAGGAAGACGGGCAGCGCCTGGGCCACCGTCAACGATTCCGCTTTCAACCGCCGCGTCACGCCGCTGACGGACATCGAGATTGCCGGCCCCGTACGCGGCAACGCCCTCGTGGTGACCAAGTATTCGCCGACCGGCACCAAGACGCGCGGCACCATCAACAACTGCGGCACGGGCAAGTCGCCATGGGGCAGCTACCTTTCCGGCGAAGAAAACTGGGCCGGCTATTTCACCCGCTCGGCCACCGACAATGCGGCGCGCGGCGACAAGTCCGTCGCTTCGCTGAACCGCTATGGCCGCAGCCAGGGCGGCGCCTCGCGCCACGGCTGGGAAACGGGCGGCAGCGACGACAAGTACGCGCGCTGGAACCTGAGCAAGATCGGCGCATCAAGCAACGGCAGCGACGACTACCGCAATGAATTGAACGGCATGGGCTACATCGTCGAAATGGACCCGTACGACAAAACCAAGGCTATCCGCAAGCGCACGGCCCTGGGCCGCTACGCGCATGAAAGCGCCGCCTTCAGCGTGCCGGCCGTGGGCCAGCAGCTGGCCGTCTACATGGGCGACGATTCGCGCAACGAATACATCTACAAGTTCGTCACGACCGCCGTCTGGGCCGCCGCGGACGCCAACCCGGCCGACCGCATGGCCACTGGCGACAAATACCTCGATTCGGGAAAGCTGTACGTGGCCAAGCTGGCCGCCGACGGCACGGGCCAGTGGATCGAGCTGGCCATGTCGAACGCGCTGATCCAGGCGTACAGCGCCTACAAGTTCGCCGACCTGGCCGACGTGCTGGTGAATGCCCGCCTGGCGGCCGACGCCGTGGGCGCGACGAAGATGGACCGTCCGGAATGGTGCTCGGTCAATCCTGCGAATGGCGAGATCTATTACACGCTGACCAACAACTCGAACCGCACCGTCAATCCGAGCGGCTCGTCGCAGCTGGCGCCGGACAGCGCCAACCCGCGCGCCTACACGGACATGAAGGGCAGCAGCGCGCAGAACGGCAATCCGAACGGCCATATCATCCGCTTCAAGGAAGGCACGGGCGCGGCCGCGGCCACCAGCTTTACCTGGGATGTCTACCTGTTTGGCGCCGAAAGCGGCGCCGACGCCAGCAAGATCAACCTGTCGAACCTGACGGCCGATCAGGATTTCTCGAGCCCGGACGGCCTGGCCTTCAGCCCGTACACGGGCATCTGCTGGATCCAGACCGACGATGGCGCCTACACGGATGTGACCAACTGCATGATGCTGGCGGCCATTCCCGGCAAGGTCGGCGATGGCGCCAAGTCCACCCTGAACTACGCGACGGCGGCCGGCGGCAACCTGGCGGTCGACACCTTCATCGGCAAGAAACCCACTGCCGACACGCTCAAGCGCTTCCTGGTGGGGCCGGTCGGCTCGGAAATCACGGGCATCAGCGAAACGCCCGATGGCAAGACCATGTTCATCAACATCCAGCACCCGGGCGAAAACACCTCGCTGGCGAATATCGGCGATCCGTCCAAATACACGAGCCAGTGGCCGGCCAACGCCGGCTATGGCGCCGGCAAGCGTCCCCGCTCGGCCACCATCGTGATCACCAAGAACGACGGCGGACGCATCGGCAGTTGATGTCCCGTGCCTGGCGGCGGCATCCGCCAGGCAAAGCCAGCAGTTCACCTTGTAAAAGGAGGAAGTGTCCCTAAGTAAGGCTTATCACCAGACATTGCAACGACCGAATGGCAGCCAGGGAAAACGTTTCCCTGCTTTTTGGTATGATGGCAAGGCGCGCCGGCACCGGAGTGGTGTCGCGCGCCTTTTATTTTTGATAATTACTTATATGAGCACAACCATGCAAAGCGGCGCAGACATCCTGGCGACAGGCGAATTGGATTACACGACTTCCTGCGCACTGCCGACGCCGTGGGCCCAGTTCACCCTGCACGCCTTTGTCGAGCACGCCACGGGCAAGGAACACCTGGCCATGGTGCTGGGCGATATCGGCAACGGCGAACCGGTGCTGGCGCGCGTGCATTCCGAGTGCCTGACGGGCGACGTGCTGTTTTCCCAGCGCTGCGACTGCGGCGCCCAGCTCGAAGGCGCCCTGAAACGCATCGCCGAGGAAGGCCGCGGCATCTTGCTGTACCTGCGCCAGGAAGGGCGCGGCATCGGCCTGATCAACAAGATCCGCGCCTACCGCCTGCAAGAGGCGGGGGCCGACACGGTGCAGGCGAATGAACAGCTGGGCTTCAAGGCCGACGCGCGCAACTACACCTTGTGCAAACCCATGTTTGCGCAGTTCGGCATCCACAGCTTGCGCCTGATGACGAACAACCCGCGCAAGATCGCCGCCATGGAAGCGCTGGGCATCACGGTGGCCGAACGGGTGCCGCTGCTGGTCAACCGCAACGCCTTCAACCAGCACTACCTGAATACCAAGCAAAGCAAGCTCGGTCACATGATGACGCCGGAAACGGCACCGGCGCTGGAAGACGGCGCCCTGTAGTGCCCCGGGCCGGTGCGTGCTCGATACCGCGCCGCGCCGGCCGCGCTCCTGCTCACGCACAAAGGATGCATGAAATTATCTAACCTCGCCTTCTTGCTGGCCAGCCTGTGCGCTGCCGCAGGCGCACACGCGGCCCCGGCGCCTGCGCCAGCCGCGGCCCCCACCGCTTCGACTCCCCCCATCAAACCGCCGCCGGCCACCGCCGCACCAGCCGCCACCGAACATGCGGCCCTGCCGCCGCCCTCCTCGGCCGCACAAAAGCTGTACACGGCCGCGCGCGCCGACATCCTGCAAGTGCGCGTGCTGCTGAAGAACGGCCGCACGCAGTCGTCCGTCGGCTCGGGCTTTTTGATCGGCACGGGCGACCTGGTGGTGAGCAACTATCACGTGGTCTCCCAGTTCGCCCTCGACCCGGACACCTATGTGGGCGAATGGGTCGACACGAGCGGCCAGCGGGGCAATGTGGAATTGCTGGCCGTCGACGTGCTGCACGACCTGGCGGTATTGCGCGTGAACCGCCATGGCACGGGCTTCTTCAAGATGCCGGAAGGGCTGGCGCCGCTGACGCAAGGCCAGTACCTGTATTCGATGGGCAATCCGCTGGACCTGGGCTTCGCCATTTCGGAAGGCTCGTACAACGGCGTCGTCACGCGCAGCTTCTACGACCAGCTGATGTTTACGGGACCGATCAATTCCGGCATGAGCGGCGGCCCCAGCGTGACGGCAAATGGCGACGTGGCCGGCGTGAACGTATCGAAACGCCTCGATGGCGAACTCGTCAGTTTTCTCGTACCCGCCCGCTATGCCCAGCAATTGCTGGCCAAGGTGGCGCAGCAAGGCAAGCCGCCGAAGGACTTCAAGCCGCTGGTGACGGCGCAGCTGCTGGCGCACCAGGAAGTCATGCTGGCGCGCCTGCTCGACACGCCATTGAGCCTGAAAACCATGGGCCCGTACCGCGTGCCCGTGCGCGAATCCAACCAGATGCGCTGCTGGGGCCGCTCCAACGTCAAGTCCGACAAGCCCTATATGCTCGACAATACCAGCTGCGCCATGGAATCGGCCATCTTCATCTCCGGCGCCCTGCAGACGGGGCAGGTGTCGATGCGCCACGAATTTTTGCGCAGCAGCGAACTGGGTCCGCTGCGCTTTTCCGAGCTGGCCAGTGCCTCGTTCAAGAATGAAAGTTTCGGCAGCTACAAGAGCGCGCACCTGACGGGTCCCCATTGCACCGAACAGTTCGTCAAGAACAAGACCTTGCCCTTGCGCGCAGTCCTGTGCGTGCGCGCCTACCGCAAGTTTACGGGACTGTACGACTTTGCCCTGCTGGCCGCCAGCACCGATGAGCCATTGATGAGCCTGCAAAGCCGCATCGACGCGCGCGGCGTGTCCTACGCCAACGGCATGCGCGTCACGCGCACCTTCCTCGAAGCGCTGTCGCGGGAAAGCGGACGCAAGCCATGAAAGCACCATACTTCATCGAAATCCTCGCCGAGAATGGCGAAGTGCGGCAGCGCCAGCGCATGGCATCCCTGCCGATCCGCATCGGCCGCGGCTACGACAACGACTTCATCCTCGATGATGCGCATACGGCAGCCGCGCACGCCATTGTCGAGGACGACGGCGCAGGCGGCCTGCTGTTGCGCGACCTGGGCAGCCAGAATGGCGTGATCCACCGGGGGCAGCGGCAACTGCAAGTGGCCATGACCGGCAACAGCATCGTGCGCCTGGGCCACACGCGCCTGCGCGTGCGCGCCAGCGACCATCCCGTGGCGCCCGAACTGGGCGACACCACCCGGCATGACTGGGAAGGCTTGCGCCCCGCCGTCGCCGGCCTGGCCATGATCGGCGCCTCGGCCGCCTTCAGCAACTGGCTCAGCGATGCGGACGCCTTCGACCCGATTTCCTACCTGATGATCATCGCCTACGCGCTGGCCGGCGGCCTCGTGTGGGCGTCGATCTGGGCCGTGGCAAACCGCCTGTTCGGCCATGTGGCGCGCTTCGGCCGCCACCTGTTCATCATCGGCTGCGGCTTGCTGGCCATGGAGGCGTGGGAACTGGGCAGCAACATGGCGGCGTATGCGCTGTCGCTGGAAGTGCTGACGCGCTACGGACGGCACATGTTCATCGTCATCGTCTGCGCCATGATCTACTACCATTTGTGCACGATCAAGCCGCAGCACCCGCGCCGCTTCGGCCTCGTTGCCGTCGTGCTGGCCATCCTTGGCTCGACCCTGATCCTGCTGAGCAATTTGCAGAGCAGCGGCCGCCTGGCCGACGAGCCGTACATGTCCGTGATCTACCCGCCGGCCTTGCGCCTGAGCCCGGATCACACGACGGACGCCTTCTTCCGCGATGCGGCCAGCCTGCAGCGCGCCGTCGATGCCGAGCGCGGCAAGGCGGCCAAGGGTGCCGACGAAGACGAAGACAGCGGCGATTAAGCCGCCGCCATGCAAAAAGCCCGCCGTGTCCTGACAGACCGGCGGGCTTTTTATCGCGCGCCATCAGGCGCGGCGAGGTCGGCGATACAAACTTAGAACTTGGATTCCTGCTTGCGGCGTGCCGTAAAGCCCAGCAAGCCCAGGCCGATCAGCAGCATGGCGTAGGTGGTTGGCTCTGGGACGGCCGAGATCAAGCCATCATTGGCGCCGAAGCTGACGAAATTGTTGTTGCCCGCCTTGAACTGCGCTTGCTGGCCGCCATCGCAGCAGCCTTCCAGGCCGTAGATGCTCAGGGTATGGTTGCCGGCCGCCAGGGTGCTCGAACCGCTGAGGAACTGGCTGCCATTGTTGTAGTTGCCTGCCCACCACATGTCATTGCTCTTGAAATCCAGCGCCACGCCGTCGAGGAACAGGGCGCCGCCCTTGCCGAAATCGACGCCGCTGCGGAAGCTCCAGGTGCCCGCATCGGCCGCGCCGACGCCAAAGTTGATGACGGATTTGAAGGCGATGTTCGAGCCGCTGCCAAACAGGCCGCTGTTGTTGACGTTGTCATAGCTGGCAATCGTCGTCGAGCCATAACCGGCGCCAGGCGTGGCCACGGCGGCATTCACAACGGACTGGTAGTCGGCGGCGGAGCTTTGCGCGCCGGCGCCCGAATAGCCGGTGGACAGGGTGATGGTGCTGGCGTTCGCGTGGGCAAACACACCGACAGCGATCAGGGACAAAGCGATTTTAGGCAAGTTTTTCATGATGGTATCCAGTAAGTAAGTATTCAGTGGGCGCAGCAAGGGGCGCTGGAGCTGAATACACGCTGCATTGAGGCGTGTCGGCGTAGCGCTAGGGATTGCAGGAATGAGCGGTCGGGGGCATGGCTTCCGCGAAACAGCGCGGACTTGCGGCGTGCCATGGCGGCACTGCAAGCGTCCTGAAAAGGGTTCGGGTTCCCGGGACAAGGCCAGACAATTGACGGGTCAGGTAAGACGATGAAGCTATTCTAGCTCAAATTCCTTGGAAGAAAAGTATTTTTCTTTTAACCATGAAAGATATTTTTATGGCAAGCACCTGTCCAGTGGCAGAAAAAACCCATCCCTCACTCTGGAGCGGCGACCATGCGCGGCACGTGACGTGTCGCGGCTGCACCACAGACCAGTCCGTCAGTGTCGCATCTTGCGCATTTCTTTTCGCATGCCTCTGCACCACGGGGCGAAACAGCATGGCAAAATGCAGTCACGCTGCTATCTGTCCGATGAGGGGGAAAGAGGAATGGTCGACCTGGAAGAACTACGCTATCTGGCACTGTCGTTTCCCGACACCACCGAGGAAGAACACCACGACCGTCCGGCGTTCCGCGTGGGCGGGAAGATCTTTGCCACCCTGCCCGATGACGAGCACATCAACGTGCTGCTCGATGCGGAAGCGGCGCATATCGCCACAGTCATCACGCCATCGGGTTGCGAAAAGCTGTGGTGGGGCGAACGCCTGGCGGGTATCACGGTGTGCCTGGCGGACGCCGAACTGGACATGCTGGCCGCCGCCCTGACGGCCGCCTGGCGGCGCAAGGCGCCCAGCGACCTGGCCAAGACCATCGCCCCGACAGGGTAGTTACAGCGGCCAGTTGCGCAGCAGCAATCCCACCATCTGCTGCAACTGCTCGCGCGAGACGCCGGCCGCCGCCTGGATGGCCATGCCCTGCGACAGGGTCACGACAAAGCGCGCCTGCTGCTCCGGGCAGGAATCGGGCGGCAAATCCCCCTCTTCCCTGGCGCGCCGCAAGCGGTCGCGCAGCTTGATTTCACCGCGCAGCCGGCGCGCAAACAATTCATCGCGGATCGGCAAGGCATCGTCGCTGCAGGCGAGCGCCGCATTGACGCCCATGCAGCCGTGCGGACCGTCCGGCATGGTTTGCGCGTCGACATATTGCGTCAGCAAGGCTTCCACCACCTGGCGCGCCGTCGGCTGTTCCAGCGCCGCATCGAAAAACCGCATGCGCGTGTCGCTGTAGCGCTCGAGCGCCTTGTGGAACAATTGCTCCTTGTTGCCGAAGACGGCATACAGGCTGGGCCGGTTCATGCCCATGGCTTTCGTCAATTCCGGCAGGGAGCTGCCTTCATAACCCTTTTCCCAGAATACTTTCATGGCGCAATCGAGCGCCTGATCCGCGTCAAACGTGCGTGGCCGCCCCGTTTTCGCCTTGACCGCTTCCTCATTTTTATCTTGTTTCATACCGTTCGGTAAAAAATTATTGACAACACTGTCTGCCTTCCCTGATTATATACCGACCGGTTAAAAACCTCCCGGCTTTTCAGGAACCCCTATGCACACACCTTCCAACGCTACTGGCGACGATACCACCGTGGCGCCATGGCTGGCCGTCTTATCGGTTGGCATCGGCGCCTTCGCCCTCGTCACCTCCGAATTCCTGCCCGTCGGCCTGCTGCCCGCCATGGCGGCCGAACTGGCCATCAGCAAGGGCCAGGCGGGGCTGATGATCACCACGCCCGGCATCGTTGCCGCGTTTGCCGCCATCTTTGTCACCGTCGGCTCGGGCCGCCTGGACCGCCGCATCGTGCTGCTGGCCCTCACGGCCCTGCTAGTGGCGTCGAATCTGCTGGTGGCGCTGGCGCCGTCGTATGCCTGGATACTGCTGGGCCGCGCCATGCTGGGCGTGGGCGTGGGCGGCTTCTGGGCCATCGGCAGCGCCATCGGCCCGCGCCTGGTGGCGCCGCAGCATGCGTCGCGCGCCATGTCCATCATCTTCGCCGGCGTCTCGCTGGGCACGGTGGCGGGCGTGCCGGCCGGCGCGCTGGTGGGCGAGCTGGTGGGCTGGCGGGTCGCTTTCGGCGCGGCCAGCGCCATTGCCGTGCTGGTCTTCCTCGGCCAGCTGTTGCTGCTGCCCAAGCTGCCGCCGACGCAGGCCATCCGCCTGCGCCAGTTGCCGATGATTTTCGGCATCCGCAAGGCCAGGCTGGGCCTGATCGCCACAGCCATGATCTTCACGGGCCAGTTCGCCGCCTACACGTATATCGCGCCGTTCCTCACGCAAATCTCGCACCTGGCGGCCGGCACGGTCAGCGCCATGCTGCTCGTGTATGGAGCTTCCGGCTTCATCGGCAACCTCGCGGGCGGCTGGGCCGCCGGCCGCTACGAACGGGCCGCGCTGATGGTGACCGGTGCCGTGCTGGGCTTGTCCACCCTGGCCCTGGCCGCGTTCGGCAGCCATTCACTTACCGCCATGCTGCTGGTGGCCGTATGGGGTTTCGGTTTCGGCGCCATGCCGATCGCCGTGCAGACGTGGATGTTCAAGGCGGCGCCACACCTGATGGAAGGCAGCAGCGCGCTGTTTGTCGCCATCGTGCAAGTGTCGCTGGCGTCGGGCGCCTTGCTGGGAGGCATGGCCGTCGACCGGCTGGGCGTATCGAGCGCGATGGTGGTCGGCGGCCTGTTCGCCCTCGGCTGCGCCTTGACGATCGCCATCTTTGGCAAGCCGCAGGCCAGCCCCAAGGCTGGCGCGGCCTGCGTCACATCGTAGGAATCAAATGCGGCCGCGGCGGAATTCGCCAAGAAATTTCGTCACTTCGGCCGGCGTCATCACGACGTCCACATCGCCGTGATACGCATACAGGAAGGGCGTGCCGCCCAGGCGATCCGTCAGCTTGGCAAAGAGCAGAAAGCGGCTGCCCAGCGGGTAGCGCTGCACGTCGACCAGGCGGCGCGAGCACTGCACGGCCAGCTCGGGCGAAAAAGCCTGGCCCGGCACGGGGCGGATTTCCACACGGCCATCAATGGCGCGCGATTCGACGGCGACGTGCCGGTATGCATAAGTATCACGGGCCATGCCGCCACCTTGAATGAAGTAAAGGCGCCATCTTAAGCGAAGATGGCGCCTGCCGTGCTACTGCGCCACGATGCGCAGCAAGCGGCCATTGTCTTCATCCGTCAGCGCATACAGATAGCCGTCCGGCCCCTGGCGCACGTCGCGCACGCGCGCGCCGATGGCCAGGCGGTCCTGCCCCGTCACCTTGCCGCTGGCATCGACGGCGATGCGGCGGATATCCTTGGCCGCCAGGCCGCCGCTGAAGATGCTGCCGCGCCAGGCGGCAATCTTGTCGCCCGTGTAGACGGCCAGGCCCGACGGTGCCGGCGACGGCACCCAGGCCACGCTCGGATTGAGCATGCCGGCCACTTCATGCTTGCCGACCGGTTCATGCGTCGTGTAGTCGGCGCCATAGCTTTGCAGGGGCCAGCCGTAGTTGCCTCCCGCCACCACCAGATTCAGCTCATCGCCGCCATACGGTCCGTGTTCCGTGGCCCACACGCGGCCGGAAACAGGATCGAGCGCCAGGCCCTGCACGTTGCGATGGCCATACGACCAGATTTCCGGCAAGGCACCCTTGGCCGCCAGCGGGTTGCCAGGTGCCGGCTTGCCGTCTTCCGTCAGGCGCAGGATGGAACCCTGGTGCGTGGCCAGATTCTGTGCCTGCTCGCGCGCCAGGCGGTCACCGATGCGCAACGGCGGGTTACCGCCATCGGCCACGCTCATCAGCAAAGTGCCGTCCGGCAGCCACAGCAGGCGCGAACCGAAATGCTGGCCGCCGCTCTTGTCCGTGGCCACCTTGAACAGGGTCTGGATGCCCGTCACCTTCCTGCCGTCGAACACGCCACGCACCAGGGTCGTGCGGTTGGCGTCATTCGTGCCTGTCGACACCGTCATGTAGACGCGCTGCTGCGCCTTGCCCGCATCCTGCGGGTGCAGGACGATATCGAGCAAGCCGCCCTGCCCGCCCGTAAACACTTTCGGCATGCCTTCCAGCGCCACGTCGGTAAAAGTCTTTCCATTCAGCAGATGCAATGTTCCCTGCTTGCTGGTGACGAGCGCGCGCCCCTCGCCCAGCCAGGCGATGCCCCACGGCTGGCGCACGCCCTGCGCGACGGTCTCGGCCTTCCAACCCTGTCTGGCGGCGGGCGGCTCGCCCGTGGCTTGCAGTTCGGCGTGGGCAGGCATGGCCAAGGCCGCGAAGGCTCCCAGCAGCAGGGCGGTGGCAAGGCGTGTGCGCTTGATGGTTGGCATCGGGAATTCTCCTGTGTCGTCAATAAAAAAGGCGGCCGCGATGGTCTTTGCCATCGTGCCGCCTTTAAAAATAGCACAGATTGCACGGCGGACGCGCCGCCGTTCTCATGCCATCAGCGATACACCAGATAGTATTTCGGGCGCGCGGTGGTTTTCTGCGCGCCACCCGTCTGCACCAGCGCTACAGGGTCGCCTGCGGCCGTGTGGAAGATGCCGATGCCATAACTTTGCTCGCCGCCAATCACCGGCAGGCTGACGCTGCCTGCTGGGAAGAGCAATTCACCGCTATATTTCTTGTAACTGCCCTGATATACCGTATCGTAGCCTGGATAAGCGTAGTCAAACGAACTTTCCATCAGCAGCACTTCCGCTTTGGTGGGCGAATAAGTCATCGATTGCATGCTGTTGCTGCTACCGCTGCTGCTTGATCCTAAGGTAAAGCGCCCCATGTATTGCAGCGTGTCGGCATTAAAGTAGGTACCGTTTCCGGTAAACAAAATATCTTCCTTCGGCGACAGGAAGAACGGTGACGAAATGTAATAGTCGCCATAGACAGTGCTGTTAGTGAGGATGGCATGCGTTTGCGGGTCAAAGGTGAAATACGAAAGCGTTGAGTAATTGCCCTGCGAGAGAAAGACCTTGTCCTTCGATGCCACAAACACGCCGCGCAGGACGCCATAGAAACCGCCATTGGCAAAATCAAGCGAAGGCAATGCCTGTCCCGTACGTGCGTTAATAACAGCAACAGCGGGCCGCGCGGATGGACCAATCGATTGGCCCGAGAGAAATACCACGCCAGCATTGGTAACGAATACCTCCGTCTGCGTGCCACCGGTGCCGGTCGATTTCAACAGGCTCCCCGACACCAGATCCACCAGACTGACCACGCCATCATGCAACACAGCGGCCAGCTTGCCATCCGGACTCAGATTCAGGGCCTTGACCGCTGTCGGCAGATCAACGCTGCTGGTCGCGCCGTTAACCGGATTGATGACTTTGACGGTGTACGGCTCGGCAGTGACGACGACAAGGCGGTCGGTAGCCAGGCTATAACGCATCTCAACCGGCTTGAACGGCAATGCGACCACACTCGAAGTCGACGTGACCGCATTGAATTTCAGGTAAGCGATCGCCGTCTGGCGGCCATTGCTCACTGTCAGCGACAGCACGTAAGCGCCAGCCACGTCCGGTGTAAATGCAGGAATCGCCGCCGTCGCTGCGCCCACCGCCGCGACAGAACCGGCGGGACGGGTATCGACCGCCCAGGCATAGCTCAGGGGAGCGCCACCCTCGTCATAACTGAGGATGCCGCTGGTGACCAGCGGCTGGCCGACGGGGACGGTCTGGTTGTTGCGGCTGACCACCGCGACCGTGCCTTGGATCACGCCCATCGGCATGCTGTTGTTGGCATCGAACAGGTACACCGTTTCGGCATACGCGCCCTTGCCGTCCGCACCGCGGGCACGCACTTTGTACAGGCCCAGCACATCGGGCGAGAAACGCGCCGTTTGACCGCTGACAAACAGCAGGGACGTACTGCCGGCCGGCTTCTGGATCAGTTCCCACGTCGTGGTTACCTTGTCGCCGTCGATATCGACGCTGCCCGTGGCATCAAGCACGATGCCGGAACCTGCCGAGACACTCACGGCATCCTTGACGAGCGGCTGCGCCGTAAACGTCGCATTGACCACCAGCACCGCATTCGGCACCCGGTTATTCACCAGCACGGTGGCATTCTTTTCCGCAAAACCGCCCTTGCCATTCGTCACGCGCAGCTTGAAGACATAGGTACCCAGCGCGTCGGGCTGGAAGTTCAGTTTCGGGGTCGAGACGGCGCCCATGTTCAAGCCGCTGCCGGCAGGTTTCGAGACCATGCTCCAGGCAAAGCTCAGCGTCCCGCCGTCGCTATCCTTGCTGCTACCGGCATCGAGTTCAATCTGTCCACCCATGCTGCCGACGGCATCGGCACCTTCTGCCGCCGCCGACACGGCACCGGCAAACAGGATGGCCGGCTGCGGCACGGCCGCCACGGGCGGCGGCGCCGCAGTTTCACTGCCACCACCTCCACCACCACACCCGGCCAGCATGGCCATGGCCAACATACCCGCTCCCAACCAGCGCGCGGCTGGTCCCTGCATACGACTACGCATATGATTCCGTTCTTTCAATATTTCCCGTGGTTATAAAGTGACGTCTTGTCGCGTCCGAAAAAGCGGACAAATATTATCATGACAATAACGTTAAATTTTCACCAAATTTCAATTTGGAAATATTAATTTTCAGGAATCCTTAAAAAGGAGCTGCCGGGCACGCTCAGGCGCGCAGCAGCAAGGCCACAGCCTCCGCCGCGATGCCTTCTTCACGGCCCAGGTAGCCCAGTTTTTCATTTGTCTTGGCCTTGATGTTGACCTGGCCCACACTCACGCCCAGGTCTTCGGCCACGTTGGCGCACATGGCGGCGATGTGCGGCGCCATCTTCGGGCGCTGGGCAATGATGGTGGCGTCGATATTGCCGATGATATAACCGGTCGCTTGCACGCGGCGCACGGCTTCGCGCAGCAAGGTGCGCGAATCGGCGCCCTTGAACTGCGCGTCCGTGTCGGGAAAATGGCGGCCGATGTCGCCCAGCGCGGCGGCGCCGAAGATGGCGTCCGTGATCGCGTGCAGCAATACGTCCGCATCGGAATGGCCGAGCAAGCCCAGGTGATGGGGGATTTTCACGCCGCCGATGATCAGGTCGCGGTTTTCCACCAGCACGTGGCAGTCATAGCCCTGACCGATGCGGAAAGGCAGTACGGGAGTCGTTGTGTTCATGCGGGTCTCTCTGGAATTCAAGGGTTGGCCAAATACAGCTCGGCCGTGTATATGTCGCGCGGCAAGGTCACCTTCAGGTTGCGCGGGTGGCCTTCAACCAGCCTGGGCGCCAGGCCCAGCGCTTCGACGGCGCTGGCGTCGTCGGTAATCGCTTGCGGGTCGGGCGCTTCGGATAAGGCTTGGTGCAGCAAGGCATAGCTGAACATCTGCGGCGTCTGCGCCAGCCATAGATGATCGCGCGGCACCGTCTGCGCCGACAGGCCGTCCGGCCCCGCCCGCTTGACGGTATCGACCACGGGCAAGGCCAACAGGCCGCCGGCCGGGTGGTCGCCCACCTCGCCGATGAGCTTTTCGATCAGGGCCGGCGTCAGGCCGGGACGCGCCGCGTCGTGCACCAACACCTGGTCGTGGGCACCGATGCTGCCGTGCACGGCCTGCAAGCCATTCAGGATCGTCTCCATGCGCGTGGCGCCGCCGCAGCGCAGCACAGTGACGCCCTGCTCCGGCACGACCGTGTCGATCACGCTATCCTCCGCGCTGACGACGACATACGTGTGCGCGATCAGGGGGCTGGCGAGAAAGGCGTCGAGCGCGTGGCGCAGCATGGGTTTGCCGGCGATAGGTAAATATTGCTTGGGACTGCCCGCTTCCATGCGCGTGCCCACGCCGGCGGCAGGGATCAGCGCAAAATAACGGACGGTGTTCGGTGCTGCTGTCATGCCATTCCTTGTCTAGTTGGCGGGCGCTGCCTTGCCCGCCAGGATGCTCTGGATTTCGCCCTTGCACGCCTTGCCCAGACGCGCATATTCTTGCGGAGAATCGATGGCCGCCTGCAAGGTTTCCACCTTGCGCATTTCAGCCTTGATATACGGCAACCAGCCCGTGTCGATCTCGCGCGCCAGCGCCGCCTTGGCCGTGCCGCTGGGCGCATACAGGGGCCGCGCCTCGAAGCGTTTGGCCAGCGCCGCGCGCACGGTCTTTTCCACGCGCGGCAAATGTTCCATATAGGTCCTCATGTGCCGCAGCTCGTGCGCGAGTATCTCATCATACGCGCAAGTGCCGGGGGCAAACTCGCGGCCGATATAGATCACCACGGGCGCATACGTGAGGGACACGGTAATCTGCGGCGCCACGCATTCATAGCCGCTGGCCGGGTCTTGCAGCATGGGACCGGCCAGGGCGATGGCCACGCGCGAATCCGTCTTCGTCAATCCGAGTACCCAGGTATTGGCGCGCGCCGTGCCCTTCATGACGGTCAGGGCCTTGTACGGCAGATGCGTGTCGATGCTGTAGCCATTCTGCTGCGCCGTCAGCACGGACACCGTCTTGCTGATCGTGTCTTCGCAGCGCACCTGGAACGGCGTGCGCGCGGCCCCGTGCGCGCCCAGGCTGGCAAATGCCAACAGCAAAAAGAGAGCCGCGCGCATGTGCGGAATCAGGCCGGTTGCCAGGCGCCGCTGGTGATCTTGTCGAGCCAGAAGATGCCGATGACGGTTTTCACGTCCGTGATCGTGCCATCCTTGACCCAGTCTAGCAGCTGCGGCACGGTGGCCGTAAAGGTTTCCAGGAATTCGCCCTCGTCGAGCTGGCGTTCGCCGGCCACCAGGCCGCGCGCCAGGAACAGCTCCAGGTGTTCATCGGAATACGCGATGGCGTTATGGATGGTGGAGACGAATTGCCAGTCGCTGGCCGTGTAGCCCGTCTCTTCCAGCAACTCGCGCTGGGCGCACGCCAGGTGCGACTCTCCCGCGTCGATCTTGCCGGCCGGGAATTCAATGAAGACGCGGTCCAGCGGATAGCGGTACTGGCGTTCCATCAGCACGGTACCATCGTCGAGCAGCGGCAGGATGACGACGGCGCCCGGATGCAGGACGAATTCGCGCGCCGTGATCTTGCCGTCCGGCAGCGCAACCCGGTCGCGCTGCACGCGCAGGAAGCCGCCCTGATAGACGAGCTCGCCGTCCACCTTGGTCTCAGTTAAATTCATATCCATGCGTTCAGTATCCATACCTTGATTATGCTCAATAAAAAAAAACGGCGCCAGAGGCGCCGCTTTCGGTCGATGGGGCTAATGTCGTTTGCGCAGGTAGCGGGTGACAAAGCCTGGGAAAGCCAGCACCAGGAACAGGCATCCCGTGATGGCATAGAACTCCCACGTCTGCGGGAAACCGTTGCCGATGCGTGCTTCGAGCGCGAACGCCACGGCGCCGACGATGAAGTACAGAATCACCATCTCCAGCAGGCGCAGCGCTAGCGGCTTGCGCCAGCCCTGCTCTGCTTGCGCCGCCCTTTTCAGGGGCACGGCGGCAAACAGTTTCTCGTTCAGGAAAGGCAGGTTGGCGCCCAGGATGCCCAGGGCGATCACCAGCCAGCTCGAAGCGGTGACATCCATCGGTCAGGACGCCAGCGTCTTGGTGATGGCGGTCGCGCAGGCAGCCAGGATGCTGTTAGGCATCACACCCAGCGCCAGGACGAACACGCCGTTCAGGGCCAGCACGACGCGCATGTCGCCATGCACGACCAGCACATTGCCGTCCGTCGGCTCGTCGAACCACATCATTTTCACGACGCGCAGGTAGTAGAAGGCGCCGATCAGCGAGAACAGCACGGCAGCGATGGTCAGCCACAGCTGGCCCGTCGCCAGCACGGAAGCGAGCACCGAGTACTTGGCCATGAAGCCCATCAGCGGCGGCACGCCGGCCAGCGAGAACATGAACAGGGTCATCACCAGCGCGAAGATCGGGCTGCGTTTGCCCAGGCCCTTGAAGTCGGCCAGTTCGTCTGCTTCGAAACCATTGCGTGCCAACAACATGATCACGCCAAAGGTACCCAGGGTGGTGAACACGTAGGTGATGACGTAGTACATCGAGGCGCCGTAGGCGGTGGCTGCGCCAGCCGCGTTCAGGGTGTTGTTCGGTGCATCCACGGTACCGGACAGCAAGCCCAGCAGAACGAAGCCCATTTGCGCGATGGTCGAGTACGCCAACATGCGCTTCAGGTTGGTTTGCGCGATCGCGGTGAAGTTGCCGATCGCCAGCGACATCACGGCCAGCACCAGCAGCATTTGCTGCCAGTCATGTGCCATCGGCAGCAAGCCTTCGGCCAGCAAGCGCAGGGTGATGGCGAAGGCGGCCAGTTTCGGCGCCGCGCCCAGCAGCAGGGTCACAGCCGTCGGCGAACCTTGATACACGTCAGGCACCCACATGTGGAATGGCACGACGCCCAGTTTGAAGGCCAGGCCGGCAACGAGGAACACCAGGCCGAAGACCATGATGGTGCCGTTGGTCTTGCCGTTTTCCAGCGCCACGCGCAGTTCACCCAGATCCAGGGTGCCGGAGGCGCCGTACAGCATCGAGATACCGTACAACATGAAACCGGAGGCCAGCGCGCCCAGGATGAAGTATTTCATGGCCGCTTCCGTGGCCTTGGCATTGTCACGGCGCAAGGCGATCAGTGCGTACAGCGACAGCGACATCAGTTCCAGACCCAGGTAGATGATCAGGAAGTTGTTGGCCGAGATCATGATCATCTGGCCCAGCAGTGCAAACAAGGCCAGCACGTAGAACTCGCCGCCCAGGTTACCCGACAGCATGCTGCGGTCGGTGGCATAGGCGCGCGAGTAGATCAGGGTCAGCGCCACGGCGCCGTACGAGAACAGTTTCAGCAACTGCGACATCGGGTCCGACACGAACATGTTGTGGAACGTGTAGACGGTGGTGCCCGCATTGAAGTCGCCCACGGTCAGCAAGGCGCAGCCGGCCAAAGTCAGCAGCGACAGCGCATAGGTGATCGAACGCTTCGCCGCAGGCAAGAACATATCGATCAGCAAGAGCGCCGACGTGGCGATCAGCAGAAAGATTTCCGCGTACAGCGGTACCAGATTAGGTGCATTAGTCATGTTATCGGTCTTCTATTTAAGGCAACTTGCTGGTGGCGACATGCTGCAGCAGGTCAGCAACCGAAGTTTGCATCGTGTCGGTGAACGGGGCTGGGTACAGACCCATCACGAGCACGGCGATGGCCAGCACGGCAAGCATGAAGAATTCACGTTTGTTGATGTCGGTCAGTTCGGCCACATGCTTGTTCTTGATCTTGCCGAACACCACGCGCTTGGCCATCCACAGCGAGTACGCCGCGCCCCAGATCAGTGCCGTTGCAGCCAGCAGACCGATCCAGAAGTTGTATTTCACCGCGCCCAGGATCACCATGAACTCGCCGACGAAGCCGGACGTCGCTGGCAGACCGCAGTTGGCCATCGAGAACAGCACGAAGAAGGCGGCAAATTTCGGCATGCGGTTCACGACGCCGCCGTAGTCGGCGATGTTGCGGGTATGCATGCGGTCATACAGCACGCCGATGCACAGGAACATCGCGCCGGAGATAAAGCCGTGCGAGACCATCTGCACGATACCGCCCTGCACCGAGATGTCGTTGAACATGAAGAAGCCCAGGGTGACGAAACCCATGTGCGCGATCGACGAATAGGCGACCAGTTTTTTCATGTCTGTTTGCACCAGGGCAACCAGACCGATGTAGATCACGGCGATCAGCGACAAGGCGATCATGAAACCCGACAGGTAGTGGCTGGCGTCCGGCGTGATCGGCAGCGAGAAACGCAGGAAGCCGTAGGCGCCCAGTTTCAGCATGATGGCGGCCAGCACGGCGGAACCGCCCGTTGGCGCTTCCACGTGGACGTCCGGCAGCCACGTGTGGACGGGGAACATCGGCACCTTGACGGCAAACGCCATCAGGAAGGCCAGGAAGATGAAGATCTGCTCGTTCATCGTCAGCTTGAACGCATGCCAGGCCAGGATGTCGAAGGTGCCCGACACATTGCGCAGGTAGATGATGGCAACCAGGGTCAGCAGCGAACCGAAGAAGGTGTACAGGAAGAACTTGAACGACGCGTACACGCGGTTCGAACCGCCCCAGATACCGATGATGATGAACATCGGGATCAGGGTTGCTTCAAAGAAGAAGTAGAACAGCAAGCCGTCCAGCGCGCAGAACACGCCGATCATCAGGCCCGACAGGATCAAGAACGAGCCCATGTACTGGGCGATGCGCTTCTCGATCACTTGCCAAGCGGAAATAACGACGATGACGGTGATGAACGCCGTCAGTGGCACGAACCACAGCGACAGGCCGTCGATACCCAGCGAGTACCAGATATTGAAGGTTTCAATCCACGGTGCTTTTTCGACGAATTGCATGCCGTGCGCGGCGTTGTCGAAATGCTGGATCAGCGGCAAGGTGCACAGCATGCTGAGCACGGCGCCAGCCAGCGACAGCCAGCGGGTAAAGCCCGCTTTGCTGTCACGGCCGAGAGCCAGGATCAGGACGCCGCAAATGATCGGCACCCAGATCGACAGACTCAGGTAAGGAGGTAGTGTAGAAATCGTAGACTGCATCATGGTTCTCAGTATTCTTTTATCAGGTCAGCTTACTTAGCGGGCCAGAATGGCAGGAAATAGATCAGGAAGCCCAGCACGCCCAGGATCATCACGAATGCATAGTGATAGATGTAGCCGGTCTGCAGCACTCGCGACAGCGAGGACAGCCAGGCGACGACCTTGGCGCTACCGTTGACCAGCAGGCCATCGATCAGCTTCTTGTCACCGAAGTTCCACAGGCCATTACCCAGCAAGCGGGCACCGCCGGCGAACACGACTTCATTGAACTTGTCCATGTAGTACTTGTTGTCCAGCAGGGTGTGGATCGCGTGGAACTTGGCAAAGAACCAGGCCGGTACACGCGGGTTGACCATGTAGCAGTAGTAGGCTGCCACCACGCCGGACAATGCCAGCCAGAACGGTGCCGTCGACAGGCCGTGGATCGCCATCGCCATTGCGCCGTGGAATTCATGCGACAACTCTTCCATTGCTGGATGGTTTTCGCCGACGAAGATCACGCCTTTGAAGAAATCGCCATGCAGCATCGGGCCGATCGTCAGGTAGCCGATGATCAGCGAAGGAATCGCCAGCATCACCAGCGGGAACCATACGACGAATGGGGACTCGTGCGGCTTCTGGCCAGGTTCCAGACCGTGGTGCGCGTGGTCGTCTTCCTCTTCTTCATGACCATGGTCGTCATGCGCATCGCCGTGCGCGCCATGGGCCGCTTTCGGTGCGTGATGGTCGTCATGGCCATGCGCATGCGCTTGGCCGAAACGTTCCTTGCCATGGAAGACGAGGAAATACATGCGGAACGAGTAGAAGGCGGTGACGAACACGCCAGCCAGCACGGCGAACTGGGCAAAGCCAGCACCCCAGATGTGCGTCGCTTCGACGGCTTCGATGATGCTGTCTTTCGAGTAGAAACCGGAGAACAGCGGCGTGCCGATCAGGGCCAGCGAACCGATCAGGGAAGTGATCCAGGTGATCGGCATGTACTTGCGCAGGCCGCCCATGTTGCGGATATCCTGGTCGTGGTGCATGCCGATGATGACGGAACCGGCGCCCAGGAACAGCAGTGCCTTGAAGAATGCGTGCGTCATCAGGTGGAACACGGCCACGGAGTACGCGGACGAACCCAGCGCCACGGTCATGTAACCGAGCTGCGACAGCGTCGAGTAAGCGACGACGCGCTTGATGTCGTTCTGGATGATGCCCAGGAAGCCCATGAACAGCGCCGTGATGGAGCCGATCACCAGGATGAAGGACAGTGCCGTGTCGGACAGTTCGAACAGCGGCGACATGCGCGAGACCATGAAGATACCGGCCGTCACCATCGTCGCGGCGTGGATCAGTGCCGAGATCGGGGTAGGACCTTCCATCGAGTCAGGCAGCCACACGTGCAGCGGGAACTGCGCCGACTTGCCCATCGCGCCGATGAACAGGCAGATGCAGGCAACGGTCAGCAGGGCCCAGTCGGTGCCTGGCATCGTCAGCAGCGCCAGTTCGTCTTTCTTGGCGAACACTTCCTGGTAGTTCATGGTGCCGGCGTAGGCCAGCAGCAGGCCGATGCCGAGGATGAAGCCGAAGTCGCCCACGCGATTGACGAGGAAAGCCTTCATGTTGGCCACGATGGCCGTCGGACGCTGGTACCAGAAACCGATCAGCAGGTAAGAGACCAGGCCCACGGCTTCCCAACCGAAGAACAGTTGCAGGAAGTTGTTGGCCATGACCAGCATCAGCATCGAGAACGTGAACAGCGAGATGTAGGCGAAGAAGCGGTTGTAGCCTTCGTCATCCTTCATGTAGCCGATCGTGTAGATGTGCACCATCAGGGAGACGAAGGTGACCACGCACATCATCATCGCCGACAGCGAATCGATCTGGAAGCCCACTTCCATCTTCAGGGTGCCGATCGTCATCCAGTTATAGATCGTGCCATTGAATGTCGCGCCATCCATCACTGCCAGCAGTGTCTGCACGGACAGGATGAACGCAATCAGTACGCCCAGGATCGTCGCGGTATGCGACGTCTTGCGTCCGACCAAATTACCCAGGAACTGGGTGCCAAGCAAACCTGCAATCGCGGCACCGGCCAGCGGCGCCAGCGGTACGGCAAGAAGGAGGTTAGGGTTGAGGAGTTGCCCCGCCATGATGAACCTTAATCGTTATTATTCGAGAGATCGAGTCTGAAAAACATCAGCCTTTGAGGCTGTCCAGGTCTTCGACGTTGATGGTATCCAGATTACGGAACATCACCACCAGAATAGCCAGACCGATAGCCGACTCAGCGGCGGCAACCGTCAGGATGAAGAAAACGAAGATCTGACCGGCCGCGTCGCCCATGAAATGGGAGAACGCGATGAAATTCATATTCACCGCCAGCAGCATCAATTCGATTGCCATCAGCAATACGATGATGTTCTTGCGGTTCAGGAAAATACCGACGATCGAGATTGCGAACAGGATCGCGCCCAGGACCAGAAAATGTGTGAGCGATAATGTCATGGTGCCTCCTTAACTTCCGGCTCAGCCGCAGGACGCTCGACGACCGCGTCCATCTTGATGATCTTCAGGCGGTCGTTGCGCTTGACGCGCACGGCATCGCCCGGAGCAAAGTGCTTGGTGTCCTTGCGTTTGCGCAGGGTCAGTGCGACCGCGGCAACGATGGCCACCAGCAGCACGACGGCAGCGATCTCGAAGGCGAACACATATTTCGTGTAGATCAGCAGGCCCAGTTCCTTGGTGCCGCCCAGGTTGACGTTGACCGGAGCGATGCTAGGCGCAAAGTTGCGGAAACCGTGCCACAGGACAGCGGCCATTTCCAGCACGATGATCACGCCCACCGTCACGGACAATGGCAGATAGCCCCAGAAACCTTCGCGCATGCGGTCGATATTGATATCGAGCATCATGACCACGAAGAGGAACAGCACCATCACGGCGCCGACATACACCAATACCAGCACGATGGCCAGGAATTCAGCTTGCAGCAGCATCCAGATGCCCGCTGCGGAAAAGAAGGACAGTACCAGGAACAGTACTGCGTGGACCGGATTACGGGCCGTGATGACGCGCGTCGCTGCCAGAATCAAGATCAGCGCGAAGGCGTAAAACAAAATTGTTTTAAAGTCCATAAAAAACCCAATAGACGTACAGATGAACGAGGGGCGCGCCGCAGCTTCTCAGCTGCGGCGCATCCATCAGCGATAAGGTGCGTCGGCGGCGCGCGCAGCGGCGATGTCATTTTCATAACGATCACCCACGGCCAGCAACATCTCTTTCGTGTAATACAAATCCCCGCGTTTCTCGCCGTGGTATTCCAGGATTTGCGTCTCGACGATCGAATCAACCGGGCAGGACTCTTCGCAGAAACCGCAGAAGATGCACTTGGTCAAATCAATATCGTAACGCGTGGTGCGGCGCGAGCCGTCGTCACGCTGTTCCGATTCGATCGTGATGGCCATCGCCGGGCAAACCGCTTCGCACAGTTTGCAGGCGATGCAACGTTCCTCGCCGTTCGGGTAGCGGCGCAGCGCGTGCAAGCCACGGAAACGCGGCGAGATCGGTGTCTTCTCTTCCGGGAATTGCACCGTGATCTTGCGCGAAAACATGTACTTGCCTGTCAACGCCATGCCCTTGATCAGCTCGCCTAACAAGAGGCTGCTGAAGAAATCTTTTACCTTATCCATTCGTATGCACTCTCTTACTTCCAAATATTCCAGGATGTCTGCATCCAGGCAGCGACGAAGACCAGGTAGACCAGCGTCAACGGGATAAACACTTTCCAGCCGAGGCGCATGATCTGGTCATAACGGTAGCGTGGGAAAGTACCGCGCACCCAGATGAACACCGACACGATGAAGAAGGTCTTGGCGAACAGCCAGAAGAAGCCGCCGAAACCACCCCAGAACTCAAGGAAAGCAAATGGTGCGGACCAGCCACCGAGGAACATGATCGAAGCCAGCGCGCCGATCAGGATCATGTTGGCGTATTCGGCCAGCATGAACATGGCGTAGGCCATGCCCGAATATTCAACCATGTGGCCGGCGACGATTTCCGACTCGCCTTCGACGACGTCGAACGGGTGACGGTTGGCTTCAGCCAGGCCCGACACCAGGTAGATGACGAACATCGGCAGCAGCGGCAACCAGTTCCACGACAGGAAGTTCACGCCCTTGTCGGCGAAGAAGCCGATTTGCTGGCCGCTGACGATGTCGATGAAGTTCAGGCTGCCCGACACCATCAGCACGATGACCATCACGAAGCCCATCGGGATTTCATACGAAATCATCTGTGCCGAAGCGCGCATGGCGCCCATGAACGAGTACTTCGAGTTCGAGGCCCAGCCGGCGATGATGATGCCGTAGACTTCCATCGAGGTAATCGCCAGCAGCATCAGCAAGCCTGCGTTGACGTTGGCCAGCACGGCTTGCGGACCGAACGGCACGACCGACCAGGCGGCCAGGGCCGGCATGATGGTCATGATCGGGCCGATCACGAACAGGCCCTTGGCGGCCTTGGACGGGATGATGATCTCTTTGAACAAGAGTTTCAGCGCATCGGCGATCGGCTGCAGCAAGCCCAATGGACCCACGCGGTTCGGGCCGACGCGGATCTGGATCCAGCCGATCAGCTTGCGTTCCCACAAGGTCAGGTAGGCAACCAGGCCCATCAGCGGCAGCAGCACGCACAGGATCTTGATCAGGGTCCAGAAGAACGGCCACGAGCCGCCCAGCAAATCCTGGCCGCTGCTGTTGATGACGTTTACAAATTCAGGCAGAGCCATCAGATTTTCCCCTCTGCTGTTTCAACTGTGATGTCACCGAACATGCCGCCCAGGCTAGCCGTCGAGGCATGCGCCGCCGACACTTTCACCACATTGGCTGGCAGGCCGGCATGGAGTGCCGCCACCAGGATGGCGCTGCCGGAGCCTTGCGCCACTTTGACCTTGTCGCCCGCCTTGATGCCCAGCTTGTCAGCCAGCGCCAGGGACAGGTGCGCTTGCGGTGCGGCGCCATCGACCGTGCGCAGCAGCGGTTCGGAGCGGCGCACGAGCGCGTCGGCGAAGTAGATCGGCACGTCGGCGATGCGTTGCAGCGCAGGCGAAGCCGGTGCGTAGCTTGCCGCTTCCGGCGCGTTCTTGGCGATGTTGTTCAGCTGTGCCGACAGATCGGTCACGCCGGCGCCAAACGCTTCATCGCGGATCGCTTCGGAAGTGTCGTAGTCGAAACCGGCCAGGCCCAGGATGTTGCCCAGGACGCGCAGCACTTTCCAGGCTGGACGGGTTTCCGCCAGCGGTTTCACGGTGCCGTTGAAGCTTTGCGCGCGGCCTTCGCAGTTGACGAAGGTGCCCGAGGTTTCAGCGAACGGAGCGATCGGCAGCAAGACATCGGCGTAATCCATGCCGTGCTTGAAGGCCGACATCGCCACGACCATGTCGGCGCCATCCAGGGCGGCGCGGGCCGCTTGCGGGTTGGCGGCGTCGAGTTCCGGCTCGGCGTGCAGCAGCACGTAGGCTTTTTTCGGCGCGGCAAAGGCAGCTTGCACATTGGCGCGCGGCTTGGCGACCAGGTGCGCGCCAACCGTGTTGGCCGCTTCCGTCAGGTAGCCGAGCTTGGCGCCCGTCTGTTCGGCGATCCATTGCGCAGCAGCATGCAATTGCGACGCTTGCGGGTGTTGCGTTGCCGCGTTACCCAGCAGTACGGCGCCGTGGTCGCCAGCCATCAGGCTGGCGGCGATGGCCACCGCCACATCCGAAGCGGTCACCGCTTCGAAACCGGCTGGCGCGGCGATTTCTTTGGCTTTGGCAACGGCGACGACTACTTCCGACAAGGCCGCCAGCCAATCGCTAGGCGCGACGATCATCTTGTTGGCGATGGTGATCAATTGATCATCGTCGGAGGCGTGTAGGATCGACAGCTTGGCGCCGCCCTTGACGGACGCGCGCAAACGCGTGGCCAGCAATGGGTGGTCCTTGCGCAGGAACGAGCCGATGACGAAGGCGCGCTTGATCTGGCCAAATTCGTTGATCGGCATGCCCAGCCATGGCTTGACGCCGGCGTCCAGCGCGAAGTCGGTCTGGCGCAGGCGGAAGTCGACGTGCTCGGAACCGAGACCGTTGACCACTTTTTGCAGCAGTACCAGCTCTTCGACGGTCGAATGCGGCGTTGCCAGCGCGGCGATGGCGTCAGCGCCATGCTCGTGCTTGATGTTTTTCAGGCCGTGCGCCACGTATTCCAGCGCCGTTTGCCAATCGACTTCTTTCCACTCGTTGCCTTGTTTCAGCATCGGGGACGTCAGGCGTTCGGCGCTGTCCAGCGCTTCGTACGAGAAACGATCCTTGTCCGAGATCCAGCACTCGTTGACGGCTTCGTTTTCCAGAGGCAATACGCGCTTGACCTTGCCAGCTTTCACTTGCACGATCAGGTTCGCGCCCAGGCCGTCATGCGGGCTGACCGATTTGCGGCGCGACAGTTCCCACGTACGGGCGCTGTAGCGGAACGGCTTCGAGGTCAGTGCGCCGACCGGGCACAGGTCGATCATGTTGCCCGACAGTTCGGAGTCGACCGTCTGGCCGACGAAGGACACGATTTCCGAGTGTTCGCCGCGGCCGATCATGCCCAGCTCCATCACGCCAGCCACTTCCTGGCCAAAGCGTACGCAGCGGGTGCACTGGATGCAGCGCGACATCTCTTGCATGGACACCAGCGGACCGGCTTCCTTCGGCTGCACGACGCGCTTGTCTTCCTTGTAGCGCGATTCGCTCTTGCCGTAACCCACGGCCAAGTCTTGCAACTGGCATTCGCCGCCCTGATCGCAGATCGGGCAATCGAGCGGGTGGTTAATCAGCAAGAATTCCATGACCGACTTTTGCGCCTGCACAGCTTTATCGCTGGCGGAGCGCACGATCATGCCGGCACTGACCGGGGTCGCACAAGCGGGCAAAGGCTTGGGCGCCTTTTCCACTTCGACCAGGCACATGCGGCAGTTCGCTGCGATCGACAATTTCTTGTGATAGCAGAAGTGCGGAATGTAGGTTCCCAATTTGTTGGCGGCGTCCATCACCATGCTACCAGCAGGGACTTCGACTTTTTTGCCGTCTATTTCGATTTCAACCATGGTGATCGTTACCTGACGCAGCTTAGATATATGCGGGCACTAAGCAATGCTTGTGCTCGATATGATATTCAAATTCTTCACGGAAATTCTTAATGAAGGCCCGTACCGGCATGGCAGCCGCATCGCCCAGCGCGCAAATGGTGCGGCCCTGGATGTTGTCGGCGATCGAGTTGAGCATGTCCAGGTCGTCTGGACGACCCTGCCCCTGCTCGATGCGGTGCACCATGCGGTACATCCAGCCTGTGCCTTCACGGCAAGGCGTACACTGGCCGCACGATTCTTCAAAGTAGAAGTAGGACAGGCGTTCCAGCGCCTTTACCATGCAGCGTGTTTCGTCCATCACGATGACGGCGCCCGAACCCAACATCGAACCGGCTTTCGCGATCGAGTCGTAGTCCAGGTCGGTCTGCATCATGATGTCGCCGCGGATCACCGGAGCGGACGAGCCGCCAGGGATCACGGCCTTGATCTTTTTACCACCGCGCATGCCGCCTGCCAGTTCCAGCAGGGTCGCAAACGGGGTGCCGAGCGGCACTTCGTAGTTGCCCGGTTTTTCCACGTCGCCCGAGATCGAGAAGATCTTCGAACCGCCGTTGTTCGGCTTGCCCATCGCCAGGTATTTCTCTGGACCGATGTTCAGCACGAATGGCACGGCCGCGAAGGTTTCCGTGTTGTTGATCGTCGTCGGCTTGCCGTACAGGCCAAACGAGGCAGGGAAAGGCGGCTTGAAGCGCGGCTGGCCTTTCTTGCCTTCCAGCGACTCCAGCAGGGCCGTTTCTTCGCCGCAGATGTAGGCGCCATAACCATGGTGCGCATGCAACTGGAACGAGAACTCGCTGCCCATGATCTTGTCGCCCAGGAAACCGGCGGCGCGCGCCTCTTCCAGCGCTTCTTCGAAACGCAGGTATTCCTGGAAGATTTCACCGTGGATATAGTTATAGCCGACGGTGATGCCCATCGCGTAAGCGCCAATGGCCATGCCTTCGATCAGGGCATGGGGATTGTAACGAATGATGTCGCGGTCCTTGAAAGTGCCCGGTTCGCCTTCATCTGTATTGCAGACGAGGTATTTTTGACCCGGGAACTGGCGCGGCATGAAGCTCCACTTCAAGCCGGTAGGGAAACCCGCGCCGCCACGGCCGCGCAAGGACGAAGCCTTGAGGTCGGCGATGATCTGTTCCGGCGTGATTTTCTCTTCCAGGATACGCCGCAGGGCACTGTAGCCGCCGCGGTTCACATAATCTTGCAAATGCCAGTTCTTGCCATCCAGATCCTTCAGGATCAATGGATCGATATGGCGGTTGTGGAGTGACGTCATTTCTTGAGTTCCTCCAGCATGGCGTCGATCTTCTCGTTCGACATCCAGCTGCACATGGTTTTATTACTGACCAGCAAGACAGGCGCATCGCCGCACGCACCCATGCACTCGCCTTCAACCAGGGTGAACTGGCCGTCAGGGGTGGTTTCGCGGAAATCGATACCCAGCTTCTGCTTCAGGTAGTCTGCAGCGCGCACGCCGCCCGACAGGGCGCATGGCAGGTTGGTGCACACGGTGATCTTGTGCTTGCCCACGGGTTTCACGTTGTACATATTGTAGAACGTGGCCACTTCCTGCACGGCAATCGCCGGCATGCCGATGTAATCGGCCAGTTCCTTCATGGTTTCCGGTGCCAACCAGCCCAGTTCATCCTGGGCATGGGCCAGCGCGGCCATGACGGCGGATTGACGCTGGTCGGCCGGGTACTTGGCCAACTCACGGTCAATTTTCTTATAGCATTGCTCTGATAACAACATACTTTTTGCCTCTTAGCGGTCAATACTGCCGAACACGATATCTTGCGTCCCGATGATGGTCACGGCGTCGGCAAGCATGTGCCCACGCGCCATCTCGTCGAGCGACTGCAAGTGGGCGTAGTCTGGCGCGCGCAGTTTCATGCGGTACGGCTTGTTGGCGCCATCGGACACCAGGTACACGCCGAACTCGCCCTTCGGATGTTCCACGGCACTGTAGGCCTCGCCTGGCGGCACGTGGAAACCTTCCGTAAACAGCTTGAAGTGGTGAATCAGCGATTCCATGTTGGTCTTCATGTCGACGCGGCCCGGAGGCGCCACCTTGCGGTTGCTGGTCATGACAGGACCTTCATTGTTGCGCAGCCACTCCACGCATTGCTTGATGATGCGGTTCGACTGGCGCAGCTCTTCCACGCGGACCAGGTAGCGGTCGTAGCAATCGCCATTGGTGCCGATAGGAATGTCGAAGTCCATCAAGTCGTACACTTCGTACGGCTGTTTCTTGCGCAAGTCCCACTGCACGCCCGAGCCGCGCAGCATGGCGCCCGTAAAGCCCATGGCCAGCGCATCTTCCGGCGAGACCACGCCGATGCCGACGGTACGCTGTTTCCAGATACGGTTGTCGGTCAGCAGGGTTTCGTACTCGTCCACGGAGTTCGGGAAACGGCGCGCGAAGTCTTCGATGAAGTCCAGCAGGGAACCCTGGCGGTTTTCGTTCAGCTTGCCGATGGCCTTGGCGTTGCGGATGATCGATGCCTTGTGCTGCGGCATCGCGTCCGGCAAGTCGCGGTACACGCCGCCCGGGCGGTAGTAGGCCGCGTGCATGCGCGCGCCCGACACTGCCTCGTAGGCGTCGAACAAGTCTTCGCGGTCGCGGAAGCAATACAGGAACGGGCCCATGGCGCCAACGTCCAGCGCGTGGGTGCCGAGCCACATCAGGTGATTCAGGATGCGCGTCATCTCGTCGAACATGACGCGGATGTATTGCGCGCGCAGCGGCACTTCCAGGCCCAGCATCTTTTCGATGGCCATCACGTACGCATGTTCATTGCACATCATCGACACATAGTCGAGACGGTCCATGTACGGCACGGATTGCAGGTAGGTCTTCTGTTCGGCCAGCTTTTCGGTGGCGCGGTGCAGCAGGCCGATATGCGGGTCGGCGCGCTGGATGACTTCGCCGTCCATCTCCAGCACCAGGCGCAGCACACCGTGCGCGGCCGGATGCTGCGGCCCAAAGTTCAGGGTGTAGTTCTTAATCTCAGCCATTATTTCATCCCGTAATGTTCTTCGCGGATCACGCGCGGCACGTTTTCCCGCGGCTCGATCGTCACGGGCTGGTAAATCACGCGCTTTTGTTCCGGATCGTAACGCATCTCGACATAGCCGGAGACGGGGAAATCCTTGCGGAACGGATGGCCGATGAAACCGTAGTCGGTCAGCAGGCGGCGCAAGTCGTTGTGGCCTTCGAAGAGGATGCCCAGCAAGTCGAATGCTTCGCGCTCGTACCAGTTGACGGCACGCCAGATGCCCACCACGGAAGGCAGCAGCGGCATGTCGTCGTCCGGTGCGAACACGCGCACGCGCACGCGCCAGTTGTGCTTGACCGACAGCAAGTGCGACACGGCCGCGAAACGCAGGCCATCCCAGCTACCGTCGCCATAGGTCGAGTAATCGACGCCGCACAGGTCGAGCAGCTGCTCGAAATGCAGGGTCGGATCGTCGCGCAAGGTCTGCATCACGGCCAGGTAGTCCTCGGCCTTGACGACCAGGGTGACTTCGCCCAGCGCAACCGTCGTGCTAACGCGATCGCCCAGGGCAGTGCCGAGGGCGTTTTGCAATACTTCTAAATGTGTTGTCATAATCTGAAGCGGCCCCGTTAGCGTGCGATCGTGCTGGTACGCTTGATCTTGTTCTGCAACTGCATGATGCCGTACAGCAAGGCTTCAGCGGTCGGAGGACAGCCAGGCACATACACGTCGACGGGCACGATGCGGTCGCAACCGCGCACCACGGAATAGGAGTAATGGTAGTACCCGCCGCCATTGGCGCAGGAACCCATCGAGATGACCCAGCGTGGCTCTGCCATCTGGTCGTAGACCTTGCGCAGGGCCGGCGCCATCTTGTTGCACAGGGTGCCGGCAACGATCATGACGTCGGACTGACGCGGCGACGGACGAAACACGACGCCGAAACGGTCCATATCGTAGCGGGCTGCGCCCACATGCATCATTTCGACCGCACAGCAGGCCAGACCGAACGTCATCGGGAACATAGACCCGGTGCGCGCCCAGTTGATCAGCTTGTCGGCCGAGGTGGTGATGAAACCTTCGCTTAATACGCCTTCAATAGCCATGGCTTATTCCCAGTCAAGGGCACCTTTCTTCCAAATGTACCAAAATCCGACCACGAATTCAGCGATGAACACCATCATCGTGACGAAACCGGCCCAACCCAGGTCGCGCATTGCAACGCCCCATGGGAAAAAGAATGCCGTTTCCAGATCGAACAAAATAAACAGGATTGCGACCAGATAGTAGCGCACATCAAATTTCATGCGCGCGTCTTCGAATGCTTCAAAGCCACATTCGTACGGGGAGAGTTTTGCTGCGTCAGGCTTGTTAGGACCTAACAGGCGCCCCAGGAGCTGGGGAGCGATACCGACACCAAGGCCGATAATAATGAACAGCAGGACGGGGAAGTAATTTTCGAGGTTCACGATTGATGAGCTTATATTGAACGATCGGTTAAATGAGGACGCTGCGATCATTTGCAGCGTATCTAACGCACGACCCCAATCAAAGCTAAGACCAGGATCGAACGACACATCCTCGTAAAAAAAGCCAGCAACTTTGTACGAGCCATGGCTCGTGCGCCGTTGCTGGCTTCTGATTTCTGGTGCCGACGACGAGACTCGAACTCGTACAGCTTTCGCCACTACCCCCTCAAGATAGCGTGTCTACCAATTTCACCACGTCGGCGGTAAGGCCCGTATTCTACTCTGCTTTGCCGCTAAAGTTAATGCACAAATGCATCAAAACACAGATAAAAACGATAAATTTTTACATCTTCCAGCGCGTCACGATTTTTTCCTGCCGCACTGCTAAAACATTGAGCAATAATCTGCCCGTAATGAGAATTACTCTCGATGAGGTATCGAGTTAATACAGAATTACTTCGGAATCGCGCCGGCCGGGGTGCTGGCAACCGGTGCCGCCGCCGCTGGAGCGCTGGCCGCTGGTGCCGCAGGGGCTGCTGGCACCGTCGTCGGGATCGCGCCCGCGCCGGTGACCGGCACTGGCTTGACGACTTTATCCATCACGCCGCCGCCCACCGTGGTGGCGCGCTGATTGGCCATCAGCGACAGGGCCAGGGTGGCGCCGAAGAAGATCGCGGCGGCAACGCCCGTCGATTTCGACATGAAGTTCGACGAACCCGTCGCACCGAACAGGCTGCCCGAGGCGCCCGAACCGAAGGCGGCGCCCATGTCGGCGCCCTTGCCGTGCTGCAGCAACACCAGCGCGATAATCGACAATGCCGAAATAACCTGTACTACCACTACCAGATTGAACATCATGTTCATTGCAATTCCATTCTTAGTTTAAATTAATTCAATCAGCGGCGTGAATAATTGCCAGGAAATCCGCCGCCTTCAATGCTGCTCCACCGATCAGACCGCCATCGATATCCGGCATCGCCATCAATTCTTTTGCGTTCTCCGGCTTCATGCTGCCGCCGTACAGGATTTGCACGCCGGCGGCCGCTACCGCATTCTTTGCCACCAGCTGGGCGCGCAATACCTGATGCACGTCCTGCGCCATTTGCGGCGTGGCGGTCTTGCCCGTGCCGATGGCCCAGACTGGCTCATAGGCCAGCACCAGTTTCGCCACGTCGTCGGCGGAAATCGCCGCCAGCACGGCGCCCAGCTGCTGCGCCACCACGGCATTGGTCTGGCCCGCTTCGCGCTGCGCCAGGGTTTCGCCGATGCAGACGATAGGCGTGATGCCTGCCGCCAGCGCGGCAACCGTCTTGGCCGCCACCTGCGCATCGCTCTCGCCATGGTAGGCGCGGCGCTCGGAATGCCCGATCACCACGTAGCCGCAGCCAAAATCCTGCAGCATGGCGGTCGAGATTTCCCCCGTGTAGGCGCCGCTGGCATGCGCGGACACATCCTGCGCGCCCCAGCCGAGCGCCGTGCCTGCCAATTGCGCCTGGCACTGCGCCAGATACGGCGCAGGCACACAGACGGCGCTGGCGGCGCCAGAGGCAGCCAGGCCAGCAACTATTTCAGACAATAACACCGCGTTCGAGGTGCGACTGCCGTTCATTTTCCAATTTCCGACGACGAGTTTGCGACGCATAGTAGCCTAAATTCTAATAACCCGTCATTCTAACTCCGGCACCGATGCCGGTCAAACAGGCAGTGCCCCGTTTCAGGCAACTTGCAACATGATCTTGCCCACGTGCGTGCTCGCTTCCATCAAGGCATGCGCCTCGTTGGCTTTTTCCAACGGGAAAGTTTTATAAATCACGGGCTTGATCTTGCCCGCTTCGATCAGCGGCCAGACGGTCGCGCGCAGGTGGTTGGCGATGGCCGCCTTGAAGGCGACCGAACGGGGACGCAGGGTGGAACCCGTCACCGTCAGGCGACGGCGCAGCAAGCTACCCAGGTCCAGTTCCGCCCTGGTGCCGCCCTGCACGGCGATCAGGCCGATGCGGCCATCGTCGGCCAGGCAGTCGATTTCGCGCGGCAGGTAGTCGCCGCCCACCATGTCGAGGATGACGTCGACGCCCTTGCCATCGGTCAATTCCTTGACGACGGCAACGAAATCTTCCGTGCGGTAATTGATGCCCCGTTCGGCACCCAAGGCCTCGCAGGCGCGCGCCTTCTCGTCGCTGCCCGCCGTGGCAAACACGCGGTGACCGAGCGCGGCAGCCAGCTGGATGGCCGTCACGCCGATGCCGGACGTGCCGCCCTGCACCAATAACGTTTCGCCATCGGCCAGCGCGCAGCGGTCGAAGACATTGCTCCAGACGGTAAAGAAATTCTCGGGCAGGGACGCGCCTTCCAGCGCCGTCAAGCCTTTCGGCAAGGGCAGGCACTGGCCGGCGGGCGCGGCACAGTATTCGGCATAGCCGCCGCCCTGCACCAGTGCGCAGACCAGGTCGCCTTTCTTGAATGCGGTGCTGGTGAAATCACCATCGACGACCTCGCCCGCCACTTCCAGGCCCGGCAAGTCCGACGCGCCGGCTGGCGGCGCGTATTTGCCCAGGCGCTGCAGCACGTCGGGGCGGTTGATGCCGGCCGCATGCACCTTGATCAGCAGTTCGCCCGCCTTATATTGCGGCATGGGACGTTCGGCGATCTGCAAAACGTCGGCGGGACCTGGCTGGCTGATGGCAACTGCACGCATGGCGGGACTCTTTCAAGGGAAAACGGCGATTGTACGCCAAGCCGCCAGCCCTTGCAGGGCACCGCTTCCCCTTAGGCGCCGCCCGTCTTCGACTGCCGCGGCAATGGCGTACCGGGCTTCCATTTTGCCGACAGGGCTTGCCCTTCCTCGACTTGCTCATGCGTCATCTTGCGCACCACGGCGGCGCGCTGGTCGGCCGCATTCGCGTTGCCATTCGCGGCCGCCAGGTTCCACAGCATGTAGGCGATGACATTATCCTGCTGCACGCCGCCCATGTGGTAGCGGTACATCAGGCCCAGCACCTGCTGTGCCTCGGCATGGTTCTGCTCGGCCGCCTTGCGGAACCAGCCGACGGCCTGCTTATGGTCTTGCAGCACGGCGTTGCCCGTGTAATACATGGCGCCCACCACATACTGGGCGTCGGCCTTGCCCTGCTCGGCCGCCTTGCGGTGCCAGAACATGGCTTGCTTGTAATCCTGCGGCAAGCCCCGTCCCATGTAATACATCAAGCCCAGCAAATGCTGGGCATCGGCACTGCCGGTCTTGGCCAGTGGCAATATTTCCTTGTAGGCGAGCGCGTAATTCTTGTTGTTGTAGGCGCTGGCGCCTTCGGCGAAGCCAGCCCGCGCGGGTAGCTGTATCGTCAACAGCATGAGTAATGTAATGATCAGTTTTTTCATCGGAATGGGATGTGGTCTGACTACTTATTCTTGTCCTGCCAAAAGGCCTGCGGCAGGATGCTTTTACTTCCAGCTAACTTTGCCCAGGCCCTCGACGCTGACATCGCGGTTGACCGGCTTGCCGTACACCACCACCGAACCGAGCCCGCTCAAGTTCAGCTTGGCATTCGTATGGGCATTCACCGTGGCGTTGCCGAGGCCGCTCAATTCCAGGTTAACGGCGTCCGCTTCAAACTGCTGCGCATTCAGGCTGCCCAGGCCACCCAGGCTGGCTTTCAGGAGCCGCCCGCGTCCGCCCAGCACCACCGAGCCGGCGCCCTGCAAGTCCAGCTCGGCCCGCTCATTGTTACCTATCCATATCTGCATGCTGCCCACGCCGCCCAGGCTGGCGTTGAGCTTGCGGTAATCGCCCACCAGCTTGATGCTGCCCGCCCCTTCCAGCGACAGGGTCAGTTCCTCGCCCTTGAAACCCGTGATGTCCGTGCTGCCAAAACCTTCCGAGCTCAGTTCGCGCAAATTCGGCAAGACCAGGTCGGCGCGGATCGACGAAGGGCCGATCTTGAAGCCGCGCACTTCCGTTTCGATGTGCAGGGTATCGCCGCTTTGCGCCGTGCTGACATCGGCGATATAGCGCTTGTCGGCCGTGATGCTCAGCGAAGGCACGTTGCCCTGGCGAATGCGCACTTCCATCACGCCATCGAGCTTGACGCGCACCACGCGGGCGTCGACGTTGCGCATTTCCAGCAAGCGGGTCTCGGCGGCCGCGCCGCGCACCAGGCCCAAAGTCGCCAGGAACAGCAGCGCCAGTTGCAGTGTCTTTTTCATGTAATGCATCCTCGGTATCTTGTTTTTATGTGCCGCGGCGCCCTCGTGGAGCTCCCGCGCATTGCCACTGGCTGCCACTGTAGCAGCAGCAAAAATTGCTGACAATCAATTATGCGAAACGGGCTTTTTCGGCGGCGTTCAGGCGCTTGGCCTTGACGACCACCACGTGCATGGCAGCCTTGCCCGCTGGCGCAGCCAGGGTGGCGGTGGAGCTGGCCACTTGCAGGGCCGGGGCGGCCGGGGCGATGGCGTAGCAGCTGGCGCTGACCAGGATGGCGGCGGCAACGGCAATGACTTCCATGTTTTTAGCGACGTTCATGTTGTTCTCCTCGGGTGTCTGGCGGTGGGCTTGCGGTATGGTGTCACTATAGCCATACCGCCCCCGGCAGACACGCCGATTGCGACGAACTGCGCTTTTGGCAGGCTGGCCTGACAAAAACGCGGATGAACGTCACATCCAGCAGAGTTCGCCTTAGAACTCTTCCCACTCGTCGGCGCCCGCCTTGGCCGCCTTGACGGGCTTGATCGGCGACAGCGCGCGGGCTGGCGCGCGCGGTGCAGGGGCAACAGGCTTGGCCTTGAGGCGCGTCACGGGCGCCGGTGCCGCAGCAGGCGTATCGCCCAGGCGGAACATGCCGACGGCTTGCGCCAGGTCCACGGCCTGCTCCTGCAGGCTTTCCGCGGCGGCGGCCGCCTGCTCGACAAGGGCCGCGTTTTGCTGCGTCATGGTATCCATGTGCGTGACGGCCGTATTGATTTCGCCGATGCCGGCGCTCTGTTCGCGGCTGGCCACCGTGATCTCGCTCATGATGGTGGTCAATTGCTGCACCGACGCCACCACCTGATCCATGGTCTGGCCCGCTTCATCGACGAGGCGACCGCCCGCATCGACTTTTTCCACCGAGTCACCGATCAATTCCTTGATTTCCTTGGCCGCGCCAGCGGAGCGTTGCGCCAGGTTGCGCACTTCGGACGCCACCACGGCAAAGCCCCTGCCCTGCTCGCCGGCGCGCGCCGCCTCGACGGCCGCATTCAGGGCCAGGATATTCGTCTGGAAGGCGATGCCGTCGATCACGCCGATGATGTCGACGATCTTGCGCGAGCTTTCCTGGATGCCGGCCATGGTGCCGACCACTTGCTGCACCACGCGGCCGCCCTTGGCCGCCACTTCCGAGGCGGATACGGCCAGCTCATTGGCCGCATGCGCGTTTTCCGCATTCTGCTTGACGGTCGAGGTCAGCTCATCCATCGAACTGGCCGTTTCTTCCAGCGCGCCCGCCTGCGCTTCCGTGCGCGAGGACAGGTCGGCATTGCCGGCGGCAATATCGGCCGACTCGCTGCGCACCAGGGTGCTGATGCTGCGGATCTGCACCAGCACGGTGGCGATCTTTTCGACAAACAAGTTAAACGCCTTGGCGATCTGCGCCAGCTCGTCCGAGCCTTCCGCGTCGAGGCGGCTGGTTAGGTCGCCGTCGCCCGTGGCGATCGCTTCCATCGCATCGCGCACCAGGCCCAGGCGGCGCAAGGCGCGCGCCACCAGCGCGCTCAATACCGTGGCGGCCAGGGCCAGCACCAGCAAGGCCGTCAAGGCCGAGGCGCGCAGCATGGAGGTCAATGCCTGCGTCGCTTCTGCGCGGTCGAGCACGGTGGCCAGCAGCCAGTCGCTGCCCGGCACCTTACTTACATGCAAGATGCCATCACGCTCGCCCAGGCGGATGGCGGCGCCATCGCCGCTCTTTTCAATATCGGCCAGCGCCTGCGCGCTCAGGCCCGGATCGAGTTCGGCCAGGGGCTTCAAGGTCAGCTTGCCGTCCGGGTGGGCGATGATCTTGCCGCCGCCATCGACGAGGAAGGCATAGCTGGACCCCGTCGGCTTGATCGATGCGACGTTTTGCACCACGGCATCCATCATCACGTCGGCCGCCAGCACGCCCGTCACGCTGCCCTTGCCGCCCAGCGGCTCGGCAAACGTCACCACCAGCTTGCCCGTGCTGGCGCCGATATACGGCGCCGTGATGACGGGGCCGCCCGCTTCGGACGCCAGCTTGTACCAGGGCCGCGCCGTAGGATCATAGTCTGCGGCGCGCTTGCGCTCTTGCGAAAAGACGGCGTGCTTGTCGGCAAAGCCGATATACGCCATGTCGAAGGTGCCCGCCTGCTCGGCCGCCTTCAGGGCCGGCAGCGGATCGGCTGCCGTGGCGCCCTGCTTGAGCGAGCCCACCACGGCTTGCTTGGAGCGCAGCCATTCGGCGATGGCCGCGGCATGGCTGTGCGACAACTGCAGCATCTGCGTGTCGAGCGCGGCCAGGGTGCTGGAACGCGTAGTGAAGAAATTGGCGATGGCAACGGCCAGCATGGCCAGCACGACGATGGAAACGGCGATGGCGATCAGCCGCGCCTTAAGGGAGGACAACATGGTGCATCCAATAAAAAAGAGAAAATCGGGAGGGATGCGCCATGGTCGATGAATAAGATTTTGTCGTCAAGCAATACTGACAGTCAATTACCCATAAACAACAATTGATACCATATATTAATTACAGCTCGCCCCGCAGCTTGCGCAGGGCTGGCGATTCACCACCCGTCGCTTCGATGCGGAAACGGGCAAATGCCTGCTCCAGTTCAGGGTACTGGCGCAAGCCGCCTTCCGTAAAATAACGCCCGCCGGGGATGTCGCCCCACGGCAGCGGCGCGCTCAAGGCCCCGCTGCCCGCCAGGGCCAGCAGCGGTTCCAGCGCGCTGCGCAGATCGGCCACCTCCCCATCGGCGGGCGCCAGGCGGGCCAGCAACTGTTCCAGTTCGGCGGCAAGGGCTTGCAAACGCTGTTGATCCATCATCTCTCCTCAGTTCTTGATCGTGCCGATCAGCACGGGGGCCGACCACAGGCTGCGGTTGGGCAATAGATACTGCTGTGCCCCACCCTTGCGCCGCACCAGCCCACCCAGCTCTTGCGTCGGCGCCACCTGGCTGACGAACACGTTGACAGTGCCCTTGGGCATGATCTGATACACATCATACAGCGGCGCCTCGCTCTTCAAGGGCAAGCCGAAACAGTCGGCCAGGCTAGTGCAACGGCTGGATGCCAGCTGCAATTGCGCGCTGGTAGTGAAATACGGCGAGTACGGCGACACATTCTGGCCATGCGGCACGATTTTTACCAATGCGGCCGACATGGCTTGCAAGTCGGGCAAGGTACTGCCGGAAGCAAGCTGTTCTACGGCCCGCGCATAGATGGTGTCGGCCGGGGCGGCGGGATCGGCGGCGCGCAGTTCGCTCAGGAATTGCCGGCCCGGTGCGCTGTCCAGGTAGGGATCGATCGCTTCGCGCTGCAAGCCCGCCGTCTTGAAGGTGCTGAGGTCATTGATTTCGCGCGCATGCACGGCGCGCAAGGCGTCGAGGTCTTGCGCCGGCATGGCCGCGGACGCGGCGGCGATGGGGATGGGCAACGGCACCGGCGTGGGTGCATTGTCCAGCTGCGCCCGGACACCGGGCGCGACGGCAAGCAGAAAGGCGGCGGCCAGACCGCAGAATGTGCGCATGCTGCATCTCCTTGGAAGACTCGTTCAGGGGAAGATCCCACCCCGAATCTACAAGGCGCGGCAGCGGCCGATACGCGCTGGATCAAGGCCGGTGCAGACAGGCGGGCAAGGCGGCACACGCCTTCGATACAGCGCAAACGCAGCGCATAAAAAAAACCGCCAGGGCTTGCGCGCCGGCGGTTTTTAAGCATGCGGCCGAAGCCGCACTCAGGCGTACCTGAAGGACATCAAGCGGCTGGCGCTTCGTTGCCTTCGGCAGCTTTCATCGACAGTTTCAGGCGGCCGCGGTCATCCGTTTCCAGAACCTTGACGCGGACCAGCTGGCCTTCTTTCAGGTAGTCGGCCACGGCGTTGACGCGCTCGTTGGCGATCTGCGAGATGTGCAGCAAGCCGTCCTTGCCTGGCATGACTTGCACGATGGCGCCGAAGTCCAGCAGTTTCAGCACGGTGCCTTCGTAGGTCTTGCCCACTTCGACGGAAGCGGTCAGTTCTTCGATGCGGCGCTTGGCTTCCTGGCCGGCAGCAGCGTCGACGGAAGCGATGGTGACCACGCCTTCGTCGCTGATGTCGATCTGGGTGCCCGTTTCTTCGGTCAGCGCGCGGATCACGGCGCCGCCCTTGCCGATCACGTCACGGATTTTTTCCGGGTTGATCTTGATCGTGATCAGACGCGGTGCGAAATCGGACAGTTCGGTTTTGACGTGCGGCATGGCTTTTTGCATTTCGCCCAGGATGTGCTCGCGGCCTTCCTTGGCTTGCGCCAGTGCCACTTGCATGATTTCCTTGGTGATGCCCATGATCTTGATGTCCATCTGCAGCGCCGTGATACCGTTGCGGGTACCGGCTACCTTGAAGTCCATGTCGCCCAGGTGATCTTCGTCGCCCAGGATGTCGGACAGCACGGCAAACTTGCCGCCTTCCTTGATCAGGCCCATGGCGATACCGGCCACGTGTTCTTTCATCGGCACGCCGGCGTCCATCAGTGCCAGGCAACCGCCGCACACCGATGCCATCGACGAGGAACCGTTCGATTCCGTGATTTCCGATACCAGGCGCACCGAGTAGCTGAACTCTTCAGCTGCTGGCAGGGCGGCGATCAGCGCGCGCTTGGCCAGGCGGCCGTGGCCGATTTCGCGGCGTTTTGGCGTACCGACACGGCCCGTTTCGCCGGTGGCGAACGGAGGCATGTTGTAATGCAGCATGAACGAATCCGTGAACTCGCCCATCAGCGCATCGATCTTCTGGCTGTCGCGGGCGGTGCCCAGCGTCGCCACGACCAGCGCTTGCGTTTCGCCGCGCGTGAACAGGGCCGAACCGTGGGTGCGTGGCAGCACGCTGGTGCGGATCGAGATCGGACGCACGGTGCGCGTGTCGCGGCCGTCGATGCGTGGCTCGCCGTCCAGGATCTGCGTACGCACGATTTTCGCTTCGATGTCGAACAGGATGTTGTTGACTTCAGCGCTGTCGATGGACGCGCCGCCGGCGGCAGCCGCTTCGGCCGACAGGTCGGCGATCACTTCCGACGTCGCCGCTTTCAGCTTGGCCGTACGCTCTTGCTTGTCCTTGGTTTGATACGCGTCATTGATCTTGGCGTTGGCGAAATGCGCGACGCGGGCGATCAGTGCTTCGTTTTTCGGCGCAGGCGCCCATTCCACTTCCGGCTTGCCGCCGTCACGCACCAGGTCGTGAATCGCGTCGATGACGACTTTCATCTGGTCGTGGCCGAAGACCACGGCGCCCAGCATGATTTCTTCGGACAGCTGTTTCGCTTCCGACTCGACCATCAGCACGGCCGTTTCGGTGCCGGCGACAACCAGGTCCATTTCCGACGTTTTCAGCTGCTGGACGGTCGGGTTCAGGATGTACTGGCCATTGGCGTAACCGACGCGCGCTGCGCCGATAGGACCGTTGAAAGGCACGCCCGATACGCACAGGGCGGCCGATGCGCCGATCATGGCGGCGATGTCCGGATCGATTTCAGGGTTGACCGACAACACGTGAATGATGACTTGCACTTCATTCAGGTAGCCTTCCGGGAACAGCGGACGGATAGGACGGTCGATCAAACGGGATGTCAGTGTTTCTTTTTCGGAAGGACGGCCTTCGCGCTTGAAAAAACCGCCCGGAATTTTACCGGCAGCATAGGTTTTTTCGACATAATCAACCGTCAAAGGGAAGAAATCCTGGCCTGGCTTGGCATCTTTGCGTGCCACCACCGTTGCCAGAACGACGGTATCTTCGATCGACACCAGCACTGCGCCGGATGCCTGACGCGCGATTTCGCCGGTTTCCAGGGTCACTTGGTGTTGACCGTACTGGAAGGTTTTCGTAACTTTGTTAAACATGGGGTATCCCTTTTCTAATTGCCGACAGATTTTCAGGGGCTGTCGTTCACCTCACCACAGGCGGCGTAAAAATGCTGCCTTTACTTGTTGCCACCTTTACTACTTTACTTTTAAAACATGATATCGGGAGAGAATACTGTACTTCTCGATATAAATCCGGAATTCAAATGACAAAATGCCCGCGTCAGCGAACTGGCGCAGGCATTTCTGTATAAACCTTGTACGGCAAAAATTACTTGCGCAGACCAAGTTTAGCGATCAGGTCGCGATAACGGGTAGCGTCTTTAGCCTTCAGGTAGGACAACAGGCTCTTACGACGGTTGACCATCATGATCAGGCCGCGGCGGGAGTGGTGATCTTTCGAGTGGGCTTTGAAGTGGCCGTTCAGTTCGTTGATGCGAGCTGTCAGCAGTGCAACTTGCACTTCAGGGGAGCCGGTGTCGTTTTGACCACGTGCGTTGTCCGCGATGATAGCGGCTTTGTTGATGTTTTCTACTGTCATGATAAACCTTTCACATGCGGTGCACAGAGTCTGAACCCTATCCACCGTGAACTACGATTATTAAAATACTGGCCTATGCTGCCAACCAGACGCGCAAGTATATCGGAAAAAAGCCCGTCTGTATCCTGCCGTGCGGCCTTTTCTCGGTGCATGATAGGATTTTCCTGCATTTCAGGAGGTCAAACATGAAAAAACTGCTCAAATCAGCAACACCGCTGCTGTTTGCCGTGCTGGCCGGCTGCGCCAGCTGGAACGCCCCGCCGCCCCAGCCGGGCGAGCCGCGCGCTGCCGTGGAAGCGCGCCTGGGCCGGCCGACGAATATCTATCAATTGCCCACCGGGCTTGAACTGGAATACGCGACGGGACCGTACGGCCAGTACACGTACATGGCCCGCTTCGGCCCCGATGACAAGCTAATTTCCTACGAGCAAGTGCTCGACACGCCGGGCTTTGCCCGCATCAAGGTGGGCGTGTCGACCCAGCAAGACGTGCTGCACACCCTGGGCCGCCCGACGGAAACATCGTACCTGTCGCTGCCGAAACTGCACGTCTGGTCCTACCGCTACAAGGAATCGGGCGTCTGGGATTCCATGATGCACGTGCACTTCGACCACGACGGCATCGTGCGCATGATGATGAACGGGCCCGATCCGGCCAAGGAAGAGCGGCGTTTTTTCTGGTAGCGGGCATGGCAGGCAGCCGTGCTCCTGTGTGCCGTGACAATGTGTGACTTTTCACCTGTAAACATTGTGTAAAGTCCTGCGGATAAAATGGCCCGTGCCGTGTTGGCCACACATTCAATCGACTGCAAGGAACCAGATGCCGCATCAGCAGGAAGTCAGCCGTCCATATCATCGTTTCGCCCCTCCCCTGTTCCTCGCACTCGCCCTTCTGCTGTCCGCCTGCGGCGGTGGTGGTGGGGGCGGTGGCGGCGTATCGCCGCCCGTCACGCCACCGGTGACGCCACCCGCCAGCAGCAGCGATACGCCTCTGCTACTCACGGCAGGCAATGCCTCGGCGGCCCCCGTTCTGGCCTTCGGTAATGGCGCCGTGGCACTGGGCGCAGCACAAATGGTCGTCGACTGGGCTGGCCAGTTCAGCACGAGTACCACGCAAACGAAGCCCTGCCGCGGTGGCGGCACGCAAAGCGCCACGTTTAGCGACGCCAACGCCAACGGCAAGGTCGACGCGGGCGACAAGCTCAGCGTGACATATGTCGCTTGCCATTCAAAGGAACTGGAAGGCGTTGTCGACGGCACCACGAATGTCACGTTTGCGGCGCCAGTCAACGACCAGCATCTGGCGGGAACGATCAGCTTTGCTCCCGGCTTTGGCGACCACACCAGCACGCCGCGCGAAGATCTGGCGGGCAGCCTGCGCTTTGACCATAGCATCGGGCCACTCTCGCGGATGCTGCGCATTCATTCCGACACGCAACCATTCATCATGGTGTATTCCGACGCCAACCAGACTAAAAAGGAAACCATTACCGCGCTGGAGTTACAGCACGAGTTGCGCATCGATACGGCACGCGCCACCACCAGCATGCGCTACCACCTGGCCAGCGATTTGCTCGGCGGCAGCCTTGAGGTCAGCACGGCAACGCCATGGCGCGCCTGGTTCGACACCTATCCCGACGCCGGGGAACTGCTGCTGACCGGTGCGAACAATAGCAAGGCCAGCCTGCGCGTCAATCCACGCCCGGCGCCGGACCAGCTCAACATCTTGCTCGGCGACACCGTACTGGCTACCGCCCCGGCCCAAGGCACAGGCTTTTTATGGAGTAGTGGCGCCTGGCGGCCACAAAATGCCAGCCTGGACCGCTACGACACAAAGTCCGACCTGCCCAGCGGCTTCCAGCTGCTGATCGCGCCGGACACGGCCAAACTGGCTCCGGCCGGCACACTGACCTGGGTATATACGCGCACGCTGGACACGCCACGGCTGCACAACGCGCTATTCCGGCAGCAGGGCAACGATCCGGTGGATATTCCGGCAACCATCAGCACCAATGGCGCCATACTGACAGTCCAGCCGGCCACACAACTGCGGGCCGGTGCCACTTATCAACTGACATTCGATAACCTGCAAAGCGATCCCATACGCGATATGGCCGGCAATGCCCTGAGTGCGCCGGCCGGCATCGTGAATGTGACACAAAGCATCAGCGCAGTCATCGGCACCAATGGAACGCCGGCCTTGATGCTGGGCGCCGGCGCCACGCTGACACTTGATGCCGGCGGCTCGTCGGCCCATGGTGCGCCGGCCAGCGGCACGCGCTGGCGGCAGCTTTCCGGCCCCGCGCTCGTCATGGATCAGCCGAATGCACAACGCGTCACGCTATCGAGCCCGACGCCAGCCAAGGGCGTGGCCGTCATTGAATTGGAAGCAAGCAACGCCATAGGCGAATCCGACAAGCAGCGCATCAACATTGATGTACTGACCGATACCACACAGGCGCTGGTCTTCAGCTATCGGATCGGTACGGGCGCCCCGGTGATCGACAGCAACGCCGCCACTGCGGAAGCCAGCTATGTGCGCTACTTTTTGGACAAGAACGTGCTCGATATCATGTCCACCCGGAGCCATCTGCGCTTCCTGACAGGCTTGCCGGCCAACCAGGCCTGGCAGGCCGGGACCACCTTTTCCTATGGGCCGGGCAACACTGACGGCGTCGAGGGCGGTTTGCTCGGACGCTACAATTTACCGCAATGCACGTCTGCTGCAGGCAGCTTCACTGTGCTCGAATTTGCGCGTGACGCCACCGGCCAGCCATCGCGGGTCGCGCTCGATATCGACGACATGTGCGCCGGCACTCGCACGCAAATGTCGATCCGGTACGGCAGCGACTTGCCCTTGCGTTAAGAGCCCACCGGTCGCGGACTAGCGTTTTCAAGGCTGCGGGTCGATACGTTCATCCTTGGCATGCAGTTTATTTAACGCCGACAGATACGCCTTGGCCGAGGCCACGATGATGTCCGGGTCGGCGCCCACGCCGTTGACGATGCGCCCGTCGCGCGACAGGCGCATGGTGACTTCGCCCTGCGACTGCGTGCCCGTGCTGATGGCATTGACTGAAAACAAGACCAGCTCCGCGCCGCTGGCCGCCGCGCTTTCGATGGCGTTGACGGTGGCGTCGACGGGGCCGTCGCCCCGCCCTTCGCAACTCAGTTGCTTGCCGCCGACGAGGAATTCCACGCGCGCATGCGGCACGGCGCCCGTCGTCGACTGCTGCGTCAGTGAAATGAAACGGTAGTGCTCACTCTCCTGCGCCTGCTGTTCTTCGCTGACGAGGGCCATGATGTCTTCGTCGAAAATCTCGGATTTCCGGTCCGCCAGCTCCTTGAAGCGGATGAAGGCGGCGTTGATGTCCGCTTCCGATTCCAGCGCGATGCCCAGCTCGTGCAGCCGCTGCTTGAAGGCGTTGCGGCCCGACAGCTTGCCGAGGACGATCTTGTTGGCCGTCCAGCCCACGTCTTCGGCGCGCATGATTTCATACGTCTCGCGCGCCTTCAAGATGCCATCCTGGTGGATGCCGGACGCGTGCGCAAAGGCGTTCGCGCCGACGACCGCCTTGTTCGGCTGCACGGCAAAGCCCGTGATTTGCGACACCATCTTGGATGCCGCCACGATTTGCGTCGTATCGATGCCCACCGTCAAGTTGTAATAGGCGGCGCGCGTGCGCAGCGCCATCACCACTTCTTCCAGCGCCGTGTTGCCGGCCCGCTCGCCAAGGCCATTGACGGTACACTCGATCTGCCGCGCGCCGCCGATCATGACGCCGGCCAGCGAATTGGCCACAGCCAGGCCCAGGTCGTTATGACAATGGACAGACCAGATGGCTTTATCGGAGTTCGGGATGCGTTCGCGCAAGCGCTTGATGGTATTGCCGAAGATCTCCGGCACGGCGTAACCGACCGTGTCGGGGAAATTGATGGTGGTGGCGCCCTCGGCGATCACGCCCTCCAGCACGCGGCACAGGAAATCCTCGTCGGAGCGGCTGCCGTCTTCGGGGCTGAATTCGATGTCGTCCGTGAACTGGCGGGCAAAGCGCACGGCGTTCTGTGCCTGCAGCAAGACTTCCTCGGGCGTCATGCGCAGCTTCATCTGCATGTGCAGGGGCGACGTGGCGATAAAAGTGTGGATGCGCTTGCGCTCGGCCGGCTGCAGGGCTTCGGCGGCGCGGGCGATGTCGCGGTCGTTGGCGCGCGACAGCGAACAGATGGTGGACTCGCGCACGGCGCCGGCAATTGCCCGTATCGACTCGAAATCGCCCTGCGAGGCAGCGGCGAAGCCCGCTTCGATCACGTCGACCTTCATGCGTTCGAGCTGCTTGGCGATGCGCAGCTTTTCCTCGCGCGTCATGGAGGCGCCCGGCGATTGCTCGCCGTCGCGCAAGGTGGTGTCAAAAATGATGAGTCGGTTGCTGGTGTTCATGGCTGCTCCTGGCTGGCTGAAGACTGGCGACGCTACCGACTCAGCGCATCAATGCTCGGGGTCGGTCTGGATGATGCTGACGGGCTTGCCCTTCGCCATGCGCCAGAAAAACACGGCGTAGCCGGACAGGCCATAGGCGACGAAGATCGGGAACAGCACTTTCGGCGGATCAATGGAAATGAGCGCAAAAAACAATGCCAGCAGGAATACCACGATAAAGGGCACGGACTTGCGGAAATTCACATCCTTGAAACTGTAGAACGGCACGTTGGTGACCATGGTCAGGCCGGAGAACAAGGCGATCGTCCACGAGACCCAGGCCAGCTGGTTGCCGGCAAATTCCAGGTCGTTCATCAGCAGGATGAAACCGGCCACCATGGCCGCCGCCGCCGGGCTGGGCAAGCCCTGGAAGAAGCGCTTGTCGACCACGGCGATATTCGTGTTGAAGCGTGCCAGGCGCAAGGCGGCGCCGGCGCAATACACGAAGGCGGCCAGCCAGCCCAGCTTGCCCATGCCGCGCAGCGACCATTCATAGATCACCAGCGCCGGCGCGGCGCCGAACGACACCATGTCGGACAGGCTGTCGTACTGGGCGCCGAATTCGCTCTGCGTATTCGTCAGGCGGGCGATGCGGCCGTCGAGGCCGTCGAGGATCATGGCGATGAAGATGGCCCAGGCTGCGTGTTCGAATTTCTGGTTCATGGCCATGACGATGGCGTAGAAGCCGCAAAACAGGGCTGCCGTCGTGAAGGCATTCGGCAACAGATAGATGCCGCGGCGGCGCAAGGTTTTCTTGCCAGTGCCATCGCTCACCGGTTGGCGCACGAATTTGCTGAAGCGGGACGCTTTGGATACTGCGGGGGTGCCGTTCTTGCCTCTACGACGGGGGAAGTTTGCCATGTTGTTCCATATCTTGTGTACTGCGGGGATTCGGTGCCAGATGGCAGGCGCATTCGTCTTGCGGCATGCGCCTGCCGATGTTGCCATTATAGAGGAGCCACCGCCAAAGAAAAGCGCGGCGGCGTCAAGCTGGCAATATTGACGCCGATACTATCCTATTTGAACTTGATCTTCGCCACCAGGCCCATGTTCAGGGTCGTTTCGCCCGCTTCGAAGCTCGGTTCGGCCACCTGGTTGCCGCCATAGCCCATGGCATCGGCGCTCATGTTGCGCGCGCCGGCCACGCTGACGCGCTGGGCGTAATTGCCCGAACCTTCGAAATCGATGGTATCGATCACGGCATCATTGACATTGCGACCCATGGCGCCGGCGATGGCGGCCACGCGCTCGTTCAAGTTCTTGTACGCGGCCGCGATGCGCTGGTCATCGAGCTTGCGGATGGTGGCCGGCGCCAGGCCGAAATTCAAGCGGTTCAGGGTCAGCACGCCTTGCGCCGCGGACACGGTTTTCGGCAAGGCGGCCAGGTTGGTCGTCGTTACCTGCAGATACTGGCCCACTCGCCAGCCGGTCGGCACACGCGGCTTGGCGGCGGCGCCCGGCGGCAAGGGCGCCGTTTCCGGATACACGGCATACGTGTAGTAGCCCTGGGTCTTCAGCACGGCTTGCGGGTCGGCTTTCTTGACGATGGCCGCGCCCTGGTTCATCTTCTGGTTCACGCGCGAGGCGGCGGCGGCCTTGTCCTTGTCCTGCTCTTCGATGGCCAGGGTGACGGTCACCTGGTCATTCGCATGCACCACTTCGCCGTTGGCGGGCACCACCACGAGGGTGCCGGAGGTGGGCAGGGCCTGGGCTTGTGCGCTCAGGGCAACGGTAGCGGCGGCGGCGGCCAGCATAGCTTTCATGACGGTCATAGTGTTCTCCTGGAAATAATGGGGCAAAAACGACCATGGGGCCAGCAGCCCCATGATCTTTACAACATGCTAACGCGGAAGCATTTCCGCGCGACTCAGCTTACTTGAGCTTACTTGAACTTGACCTTGCCGACGACGCGCATGTCGAGCGTCGTTTCGCCCGGCTCGAAGCTCGGTTCGGCAACGGTGCTGTCTTCAGCCATCTTGGCGCTGCGCATCATCATCGGCGCGGCGGCAGCACGGTTTTCGGTGACATAGTTGCCCGAACCTTCGAAGTCCACCGTATCGAGCACGGCGTCGGAAACGTTGCGGCCCATGGCCTTGGCGATGGCGGCCACGCGCTCGTTCAGGTTTTTATACGTGGCGGCGATGCGCTGGTCATCCAGCAGGCGGATGGTTTCCGGCTTCAGGCCGAAATTCAAGCCATTCAGGGTCAGCACGCCTTGCGCCGCCGACACGGTTTTTGGCAGGGACGCCAGGTTGGCCGTCGTCACTTCCAGGTACTGGCCCACGCGCCAGGCCGTTGGCAGGCGCGGCTTGGCAACGGCGCCAGCCGGCAATGGACGCTCTTCCGGATACACGGGATAGGTGTAGTAGCCGTACGATTTCAATGCTGCCGACGGATCGGCCTGCTTGACGATGGCGATACCCTTGTTCATCTTCTGGTTGACTCTCGACGCGGCGGCAGCCTTGTCCTTGTCCTGTTCTTCGACGGCCAGGGTAGCGACCACCTGGTCATTGACATGCTTGACTTCGCCAAACGCGGGTACGACCACCAGGGTGCCGTTGGTCGGCAGGGATTGGGCTTGTGCGCTCAGGGCAACGGTGGCGGCGGCGGCAACAAGGACGGATTTCATCACGGTCATGGGGGTACTCCTAGGTAGTTAATATGGCTGACAGCCAGCGAAGGGGACGCTTTTGCCATCCCTTTCGCCTGAGAAACTTGTCAAACTGTGTAGATTCTAACGCCTCATTCATTCCTGTGGCGCAAATTAACAAATCGTCACAAAATGTGCTTGCCAGTCACATCTGCTCACATTTCAACACAGCGACATTCAAAATAACAGTGTTCTTAGTGACCGTGCACTGCGCCGCCGCTGCGCCGGCCCGGCTTGAAACTATGCCGGTGCGCGCGCCAGGCGATGGTCAGTGCCACCATCAGCAAGGCCAGCATGGCCCACGGGAACGACGCCGCGCCATAGCCGTCGAGCAGCATGCCGCCCGCCAGGCCGCCGCCCGCGATGGCCACGTTCCAGATGGTCGCCACCATAGCCTGCGCCACATCCATGCCGTCGCCAGCCGCGTCCGCCGACGCCGTCTGCAGCAAGGTGCCGGCGCCGCCAAAGGTGATGCCCCAGATGGCCATGCTGACATAGATGACGATCGGGGAGTCCATCGCCAGGCCCAGCGCCACCATCACGAGGGCAAACGCGGCGATGCAGCCAAGCACGAGCGGGCGCAGCCAGCGGTCGATCAGCTGGCTGACCAGCCAGATGCCGGCCAGCGAGCCCACGCCATACACAAGCAGCACCAGGTCGACGCGGGGGCGCAAGCCTGACGGCGCCAGGAACGGCGCGATGTAGGTATATAGAATGTTATGCGCCAGCATCCAGGCGACGATGACGGCCAAGATCGGCCGCACGCCCGGCGTCATGAACACCTGACGGATCGACAGGCGTTCGCCATTCTTTTGCCCCGGATAATCGGGCACGGCCAGCAACACCCACGCGACCAGCACCACGGCCATGCCGGACATGATGCCGAAGATGCTGCGCCAGCCCAGCACGCCACCCATCAGGGTGCTCAGCGGCACGCCCAACGACAGGGCCAGCGGCGTGCCGATCATGGCAATGGCCATCGCCCTGCCCTGCTGTTCGACGCTGACCATGCGGCGCGCGTAGCCGGCCATCAAGCCCCAGGCCAGGCCAGCGGCCATGCCGGTGACGAAGCGCGAGGCCAGGGCGACCATATAGTTGGGCGACAGGGCCGTCGCCGTATTGAAGATCAAAAAGCCAATGATGGCCAGCAGCAAGACATTGCGCCGGCGCCAGCCGCTCGTCAGGGCCGTCAGGGGAATGGCCGTCAGGATGGAACCGATGGCGTAGACGGTCACCAGCTGGCCCGTCATGACTTCGGAAATATTCAGGTCCCGGGCAATCTGCGGCAGCAAGCCGGCCGGCAAGGTTTCCGACAGGAGGGCGAGAAACGCCGTCATGGCCAGGGCCAGCAAGGCCAGGACGGGAAGCCGTTCGGAAACGGAGGATTCTGCAGCGCCCGGCATGGGTACTGTGGCGGTAATGCGGTCGGTCATAGGGGTCCTTCAGGTTGCGCAAGCGGCTGATCAATTAGCGCCTGGCGTGCTACAAAAGCGGTGATGCGCGTTGCGGTCGGCAGATACCGAAACAGATGCAGTCCATGGGAAACTGCAAAGGAAGGGCGGAATTATATAGGAGGCGGGCGAAAAGCGTGCGCGCCAAGACAGCCGTGCTTGAACCGGCAGTGCTCAAGCTGGCGTCATGCAGGCATCATTGGCCGCCTTGCGCGGCGAAAACCAGGCATTCGATTTCGGACTGTACAGGAAGGCGCAGATGACGGCGAACGTCAGCGCGCCAGGCAAGACGTTCATCTTCAGCGGCACGGTCGCCAGGCAGAATGCAATGTCGATCACGCCCCACACCAGATACACAGTGCGCGCGCCACGCTGCCTTTGCAGCATGGCCAGCGCTGCCACCAGGGTAATGCCCTGGCTGAAGAGCAACATCGCGTATTGCACCCCGGCGGGAATCACGCTGTCCCCCATTCCGGCCAGCATGGCGGGATCGTCGCGGCCGAGGTAAGCCGACACCAGCGCTGACAGCGAGCCGATGACCAGAAACCAGCAGCTGATGGCAACCGAGACGGGGCGCTTGACCACATGAAGATTACCGATAAAAACTTTAGAAAAAACAAGCATGGTGCTGACGGTATTGTTGAATGGGCCTGATTGTAACGGATGTTGCCTGCCAGGCGCCGGCGCACAAAAAAAGCCGGCTTGCGCCGGCTTCTTGTGAGGAACGATAGTTGCTACGATAGCTGCTTAGTTCTTCGACTGGTCAACCATCTTGTTCTTGGCGATCCAAGGCATCATGGCGCGCAGTTTCGCGCCCACTTCTTCGATCTGGTGCTCAGACGTCAGGCGGCGGCGCGAGATCAGGGTCGGTGCGCCTGCCTTGTTTTCCAGGATGAAGCTCTTCGCGTATTCGCCCGTTTGAATGTCTTTCAGGCATTGACGCATCGCATCTTTGGTGGCCGAGGTCACGACCTTGGGACCCGTCACGTATTCGCCGTATTCGGCGTTGTTCGAGATCGAGTAATTCATGTTGGCGATGCCGCCTTCATAGATCAGGTCGACGATCAGCTTCAGTTCGTGCAAGCACTCGAAGTAGGCCATTTCAGGCGCGTAACCAGCTTCCGTCAGGGTCTCGAAGCCGGCCTTGATCAGTTCCACGGCGCCGCCGCACAGCACGGCTTGTTCGCCGAACAAGTCCGTTTCAGTTTCTTCGCGGAAGTTCGTTTCGATGATGCCGGCACGGCCGCCGCCGTTGGCCGAGGCGTACGACAGGGCGATATCGCGGGCGATGCCCGATTTGTCCTGGTACACGGCGATCAGGTGGGGCACGCCGCCGCCCTGGGTGTAGGTGGCGCGCACGGTGTGGCCCGGGGCTTTCGGCGCGACCATGATCACGTCCAGGTCGGCGCGTGGCACGACTTGGCCGTAATGCACGTTGAAGCCGTGGGCGAAGGCCAGGACGGCGCCTTGCTTGGCGAACGGGGCGATGTTTTCGTTGTAGACCTGGGCGATGTTTTCATCCGGCAACAGGATCATGATGACGTCGGCTGCTTTCACGGCGTCGTTGACTTCCGCTACTTTCAGGCCCGCTTGCTCGACCTTGGTCCACGAAGCGCCGCCCTTGCGCAGGCCGACGGTGACGTTGACGCCCGAATCGTTCAGGTTTTGTGCGTGTGCATGGCCTTGCGAACCGTAGCCGATGATGGCAACGTTTTTGCCTTTGATCAAGGAGAGGTCAGCGTCTTTGTCGTAAAAAACTTTCATGGTATTTCCTATAATTTGATGATGCGTTGTTGTTTTAAATGCGGCGCCAGGGCCGCGTAGTGCTGCTTGTCTTTTATACTTTGAGGATGCGTTCGCCGCGGCCGATACCGGAACCACCCGTACGGACGGTTTCCAGGATGGCGGCGCGGTCGATCGAATCGATGAACGCGTCGAGCTTGACCTTGTTGCCGGTCAGTTCGATCGTGTACGTCTTTTCGGTGACATCGATGATGCGGCCACGGAAGATATCGGCGGTGCGCTTCATTTCCTCGCGCTCCTTGCCCACGGCACGAACCTTGATCAGCATCAACTCGCGTTCGATATGCTGGCCTTCGGTCAGGTCCACCACCTTCACCACTTCGATCAGGCGGTTCAGGTGCTTGGTGATCTGCTCGATGATGTCGTCCGAGCCGCTGGTGACGATGGTCATGCGCGACAGGGTCGAGTCTTCCGTCGGCGCCACCGTCAATGTTTCGATGTTGTAGCCGCGTGCCGAGAACAGGCCCACCACGCGCGACAGGGCGCCCGCTTCGTTTTCCAGCAAGACAGAAATAATATGGCGCATGATTAGAGGTCCTCCGAGCCGAGCATCATTTCGGACAGGCCTTTGCCGGCTTTCACCATGGGCCACACGTTTTCGGACTGGTCAGTAATGAAGTTCATGAATACCAGCCTGTCTTTCATGCCAAACGCCTCTTTCAGGGCGCCGTCGACGTCGCCCGGTTTTTCAATTCTCATGCCCACGTGTCCGTAGGCTTCAGCCAGCTTCTCGAAGTCGGGCAGCGAATCCATGTACGACTCGGAATAGCGCGAACCGTAATCGATTTCCTGCCACTGGCGCACCATGCCGAGGAAACGGTTGTTGAGCATGATGATCTTCGGCGTCAAGTGATACTGCTTGCACGTCGCCAATTCTTGGATGCACATCTGGATCGAACCTTCGCCGGTAATACAGGCAACGGTGGCATCCGGATTGGCCATCTGCACGCCCATGGCATACGGCAAGCCGACGCCCATGGTGCCCAGGCCGCCGGAATTGATCCAGCGGCGCGGCTTGTCGAAGCCATAATATTGCGCAGCCCACATCTGGTGCTGGCCCACGTCGGACGTGATGAAGGCGTCGCCCTTGGTGATCTGGAATACCTTTTCCACCACCGCTTGCGGCTTGATGACCAGGTCGGAGGTCGGGTATTTCAGGCATTCGCGGCCACGCCATTCGGCGATCTGCTTCCACCAGTTGCTCAATGCATTGACGTTCGGCTTGGCTTCGGCCGCGTCCAGTTGCGCCAGGAATTCGATCAGCACATCCTTGACGTTGCCGACGATGGGAATATCGACCTTGACGCGCTTGGAAATCGACGATGGATCGATGTCCACGTGGATGATCTTGCGCGGATGCGAAGCGAAATGTTTCGGGTTGCCGATCACGCGGTCATCGAAACGGGCGCCGATGGCGATCAGGACGTCGCAGTTCTGCATCGCCATGTTCGCTTCATAGGTGCCGTGCATGCCAGGCATGCCGACATACTGCTCGCTCGAGGCGCGGTAGCCGCCCAGGCCCATCAAGGTGTTGGTGCACGGGAAACCCAGGCGGTCGACCAGCTTGTTCAGCTCGGCCGAGGCATTTGCCAGGATCACGCCGCCGCCCGTGTAGATCATCGGACGTTCCGCTTGCAGCAGCAATTGCACGGCCTTGCGGATCTGGCCGGAATGGCCCTTGTCGACGGGACGGTAGGAACGCATCTCGACTTCCTTCGGATAGTCGAAATGGCATTTGTGCATGCTGATATCCTTCGGGATATCGACCAGCACGGGTCCCGGACGGCCGGTACGGGCGATGAAGAAAGCTTTCTTGATCGTCGCTGCCAGGTCCTTGACGTCCTTGACGAGGAAGTTGTGCTTGACAACGGGGCGGGTGATGCCGACCGTGTCGCATTCCTGGAACGCATCCTGCCCGATGGCGTGGCTCGGCACCTGGCCGGAGATCACGACCATGGGAATCGAGTCCATGTACGCGGTGGACAAGCCCGTGACGGCATTCGTGACGCCCGGACCGGACGTGACGATGGCGACACCGACCTTGTTCGAGCTGCGCGAATAGGCATCGGCGGCGTGGATCGCGGCCTGCTCGTGGCGTACCAGGATATGCTGGAATTTGTTTTGCTGGAAGATGGCGTCGTAGATGTAGAGTACGGCTCCGCCCGGGTATCCAAAGACGTGCTCGACGCCCTCTTCAGCCAGACAGCGCACGACAATTTCTGCGCCGGTAATTGGTCCTGCTGCTGCTTCGGTATTCATGAAACATTCCTTTCAAGGTCCATTGGAGATTGATCGGATGTTCTTTCCTGACGAAGTTCGCCGTGCGCGACAGTGCTCCTGCTTCCCTTTTCATGCGGTCACGACATTTCTTTGGGCACCCATAGATACCTTACAAAACAACGCTTAACGCAACTCGTTTGGCCGGAGTTTCTGTGGCGCCTGTACGAACCGCTCGCGCTTGTGGCGCGGGTTAGAACAAACTGCCTACAAATGAAAGCGCGTCTTGCCGCGGATGGCCTTGTGTGCCGGTCGCGACCTGACCATAGGGCTTTGGGGTGTTCAAAGCGTCCCATACGTTATCGCGTTGCACCATTATGGTCAAGGAAAATGTCAGCGCTGCTGCCTTTTTGCTCACCCGATATGCAAAAACCATGCGGAAACGCACATTTTTTGCTAGCATGCGCTCAGTTTACGAAAAGCAGTCCCGCCTCCTCTCCGCCCACAGCACACGCAGCCGTTAGCTCGCCCCATACCGCATGGCAACAGACAAAGAATTATCCGACTTTCTAGAAAATGTCGAGCGGCGCGCTTTCAAGCAGGCCGCCTACGCGGTCCGCAAGGAAGAATCGGCACTCGACATCGTGCAGGACGCCATGATCAAGCTGGCCGAAAAGTACGGCGACAAGCCGGCCGCCGAGCTGCCGATGTTGTTCCAACGCATCTTGCAAAACACCATACTCGACTATTTCCGCCGCGAAAAAGTGCGCAACACCTGGGTCAGCCTCTTCTCCGGCATGAAGCCCTCGGGCGACGAGCATGAGGATTTTGATATACTTGATACTTATGAATCGGAACAGGGCTCCAGCGCCGCCGAATCCTCGGCCGACCAGGTCGAACGCGCGCAAATCCTTGATTTGATTGATGCAGAGGTACAAAAACTGCCCTCACGTCAACGCGAAGCCTTCCTCATGCGTTATTGGCAGGACATGGATGTGGCTGAAACAGCGGAAGCGATGGGTTGCTCCGAAGGTAGCGTGAAAACACATTGCTCTAGAGCTACCCACACGCTCGCCGAATCGCTGAAAGCCAAGGGAATTAAATTATGAACACCGACGATCTCAATTTCGCTTACAAAGTGCGCCATGCACTGAACGAAAAACTCGACGACCTGCCCGCATCGGCCACCGATCGCCTGGCAGCGGCACGCAAACTGGCCCTGTCGCGCAAGAAGGCGGACGCGCCCGCCGCCGTCACCGTGCGTCAGAATGTGTTCGCCGGCGCGGCCAGCAGCCTGTTTGTCGAACCGCTGTCGTGGCTGGGTCGCATGAGCGTCATCATCCCCCTGCTGCTGCTGGTCGGCGGCCTGGTGGGCATCTATCAGTTTGAGCAGGAACAACATATTGCCGAACTGGCAGAAATCGACGCCGCCGTGCTGTCGGACGAACTGCCGCTCTCCGCCTACATGGACCATGGCTTCAACGCCTACCTGACGAAACGCGAGCAATAAACATGGCACGCTCGAGCGTACGCAAAGGCTGGCTGGCTGGCGGCATCGGCCTGGGTGCCTGCGCCCTCGCTGGCGCCGCCTGGGTAGGCGCGCAGCAACATGCCGCTCCCGTCGCCCCTCCCGTGGCGGCCGCGCCCGTGGTGGTGGCGCCCCCAGCCCCGGCCGTCAAGCCCGGCTCCCCCCGCACGGCAGGCAAAGGCGGCACGCCGAAGGCCGGCGATAACCCGTCCTGGAGCAAGCTGTCACGCGCGCAGCAGGAAGCCCTGCAGCCGCTGGCGGGCGAATGGAACAAGCTGGAAGCCTTGCGCAAGCAGAAATGGCTCGATATCGCCAGCCGTTTTGCTTCCATGACGCCGGACGAGCAAACCCGCGTGCATGAGCGCATGCGCGAATGGGTCAAGCTGACGCCGGAACAGCGCCGCCTCGTGCGCGAAAACTATACGCGCACGAAGAAGATTGATCCGGGTCAAAAAACCGCGCAATGGGAGCAGTACCAGCAATTGCCGGAAGATCAAAAGAAAAAGCTGGCGACGGAACTCGTGCCGAAAAAACCGCTGGGCAAAGTGCCCGCGATCAATTCCAACACGAGCAAGCCGCCCGTGCTCATGGCGCCCGCCACGCCGGCAGCGCCTGCCGCCGCCGCGCCCGTCCTGCCGCCCGCTCCCGCAGCGCCGGCAGTGCCGGCAAGCGACCCTGCCGCCGTGCCAGTCACGCCACCTACCACGCCTGCCCCACTGCCAACCAATGTCAAATAGCACGCCTGCCGCCAGCATCACTTCCCATCCCACGATCAAGCGTCGCCTGATTTCCATGGTGTACGAGTCGCTGCTGGCCCTGGCCGTGCTGTTCCTGCCCTTCCTGCTGTTTGAACTGGCCGTGCAGGGCGCGCATACGCCGCTGACGGAACACATGCGCCAATGCCTGGCCTTCCTCGTCATGGGCGCGTATTTCATCCATCAATGGAGCCGCGAAGGGCAAACCCTGGCCATGAAGACGTGGCGTTTGCAACTGGTACTGCCGGGCCATGCCCACGTGCCACTGCGCGTGGCCGCGTACCGTTACGTCCTGTCATGGATGTGGCTGCTGCCAGCGCTCGTGGCGGCGTATGCCTTCGACTTGCAGCACTGGACTGCCCTGGGTGCCATCGGCATCGGCATCCTGGCCTGGTCAAGCACGGCCCTGTTCACGGGCAATGGGCAATTCCTGCACGACAAGTTGGTAGGCACGCAGATCGTCCAATTGCCGGCCCCCGCAAAGAAGTCGAAGAAAGTCGCCGCCTGAGTTTTTGCGCGGCTTGACCTGGGTCATTGAAGCGCCACGGGGGCTCTGCGATCATGGCATGCCATGAATAATACCGCCCCCCTCCCCCACACACGCTTCGCCCCCTACCGCGAGGAAGTCTGCAGCGAAGACGAAGTCAAGCATCTCGTCCACACCTTTTATGCGGCCGCGCGCGACGACGTCATGCTGGGTCCCATCTTTGCCGCCGAGGTCAAGGATTGGGATGCCCATCTGGCAACATTGATCGATTTCTGGTCAGGCTTGCTGCGCGGCACCATGCGCTACCACGGCAAGCCTCTGGCCCAGCACGCGCAAATGGAAAATTTGACTCCCTGCATGTTCCGCCGCTGGCTGACCCTGTTCTTCGCCACGACCGAGAGCATGGGCAATGCGGCCCTGCAAGAGAAGGCCGATACCATCGCCTTGAATATTGCCGAACGGCTATGGAAAAGCTTTGCGGAAAACCACGCCATCACGGCGCCGCAGCTTTAGAACCTCTCGTAACCCTGCAGGTAGCGCCACTGACCTGACGGCATGGCGCCCATCGAAATGCGGCCGATGCGCAGCCGTTTCATGGCGACGACGTCCAGTCCCACCATCTTGCACATATGGGCGATCTGGCCCGGCTGCACGTTTTTCAGGGCGAAGCGCAAGCGCGTTTCGTTCTGCCAGCTGACCTTGATCGGCGGCAAAGGCTTGCCATTGAAGGGCAAGCCGTGATTGAGCAGCGCCAGGCCATTCTCGGCGATGGCGCCCGACACTTCCACGATGAATTCCTGCTCCACCGTTTTCGCTTCGTCGACCAGCTTGCGGGCCACGCGGAAATCCTGCGTAAACACCAGCAGGCCGGACGCCATGGTCTCGAGCGGATTGGTGATGGTCAGGCCAATCAGGTGGCGCTTGAGGAAGCGCGTGACAGAGCTGGGCGCCACATTTTCCGGCGTGAAAATTTCTTCGGGACGCAGGCAGCTCAAGGCTGGCTTGCCTTCCGCGCCCACGCCGCCATTGATGCCGGCCGGCTTGTGCAGCAAGATCGTCACGGGCGGCATTTCTTCCAGGGTAGCATTCGGCAGCAGCACCACCGTCTGATTGTCGGCCACGCGCGCGCCCGACTCTTCCACCAGCACGCCATCGACCGTCACCCAGCCGCCCTCGATATACAGCTCGGCCTCGCGGCGCGAACAGGGCACGTCTTCAGACAGGCGCTTGGCCAGGCGGACGGTGGGCATTTCAATAGGTGTGGTCATGGGGAGGCGCAAAAAGCAAGAGGAGGAGAAAGCCGGTATTGTAACCGACCCGCTCCTCCCCTCTTGTTGATTGCGCAGGTGGTTGTCGGATTACGCTGCGCTAATCCGACCTACGTAGTGCATCAGGCAGGTTGGATCAGCGGCTTGCCGCGTAATCCAACAATCAGGCCGTGGCCTTGGCCAATTCCTCGGCAAAGAAACGGTGCCCCATCTCTTCCAGACCCAGCGTTTGCAGCACTTCCTGCAGACGCTCCGTCGGGCGCTGGCGCGGCAAGTTCTTGTAACTGGCGATGATCAGTTCATTCTTCATCGAATGCTCCCAGCCCACCAGTTCCGTCACGCTGACCTGGTAGCCATGCGCTTCCAGCTGCAGGCAGCGCAGCACGTTGGTGATCTGGCTGCCGAACTCGCGCGTGTGCAGCGGGTGGCGCCACAATTCCGTCAAGACACTCTTGCCCAGGCTCTTGCCCTTGTTCTTCTTCAACACGGAAGCGACTTCCGCCTGGCAACATGGCACCAGCACCATGAACTTCGCCTTTTTCTTCAAGGCGAAGTGGATGGCGTCGTCGGTAGCAGTGTTGCATGCGTGCAAGGCCGTGACGATGTCGATCTGCTGCGGCAGCAAGGTCGATTCCGTCGATTCGGCCACGGACAGCGGTAAAAACGACATGCCGGGGAACTTGAATTTCTTCGCCAGCTCCTGCGAACGCTGCACCAGCTCTTCGCGCGTCTCGATGCCGTAGATGTGCGAACCGTCGTTGCCGTTCTTGAAGAACAGGTCGTACAGGATGAAGCCCAGGTAGGACTTGCCGGCGCCGTGGTCGACCAGCGAGACGCCAGGATGATCGAGCTGCACTTCGCGCAGCAGCGGCTCGATGAACTGCGTCAGGTGGTACACCTGTTTCAACTTGCGGCGGCTGTCCTGGTTCATCTTGCCGTCGCGCGTCAGGATGTGCAATTCCTGCAACAAGGCGACCGACTGGCCATCCTTGATCTCGGGCATGTTGCTGGCGGCCGTGATGACGTCTTTCGGCACAGCGGCTGCGGTGGCGGCGGGCGCCGCGGCCTTAGCGCGCTTCATCGATCCACGCCATCTGTATCGCTTCGAGCACTTTTTCGCCGCCGCGCGTGTGGTCATCGTCGAAGCCGTCCAGTTCCACCACCCAGTTGTGCAGGTCGGTGAAGCGCACGGTCAGGGGATCGATGTCCGGATGCGCGTCGAACAAAGCCTCGGCGATCACGTGAATGTCGGACCATTTCATGTTAGTGGCTGCCTTCGCTGACCTGGTTGATCGTGTATTTCGGGATTTCGACGACGAGGTCGGCCGCGGCCACGATGGACTGGCACGACAGCCGCGACACGGCTTCCAGGCCCCAGGCCTTGTCCAGCATGTCTTCTTCCAGTTCCGTCGCTTCGTTCAGGGATTCGATGCCTTCGCGCACCAGCACGTGGCAAGTGGTGCAGGCGCACGATTTTTCGCAGGCGTGCTCGATGTCGATGTCGTTTTCCAGCAGGATGTCGCAGATGGACTTGCCGGCCGGTGCTTCGATGACGGCGCCGTCCGGGCAAAGCTTGGCGTGCGGCAGGATAACGATTTGTGGCATGGTGTCTTCTTTCAGTCTGTCATTCGGGGCGCGGCCGCGGCGAGTGCCTGCGGCGCGCTGTTCAATTTTTGTTAAACGACCTGGTCGAGCGATTTACCCGTCAAGGCCGTGCGCACGCTGCGGTCCATGCGGCGCGAGGCGAAATCCTCGGTGCCGTCGGCGAGCGCCTCGATCGCCAGCTTCAAGGCCTGGTGGTCGATGGCGCCGCTTTGCGATTGCGCAATAGCATCACGCACCTTGTGCATCAAGCCATCCACGGTGACGCGTTCGGCGTCATCGAGCAAGCCGCCGTCTTCGTCCAGCGCCGACTGCGTGGCCAGCAGGATACGTTCCGCTTCCACCTGCTCTTCGCGCAAGGCGCGCGCCACCATGTCGACGTCGGCCGATGTGTACGAATCCTGCAGCATGCGGGCGATGTCGTCGTCGCCCAGGCCATACGCCGGCTTGACGCTGATCGACGCTTCCACGCCCGAGCGCAGTTCGCGCGCCGAGACGGACAGCAAGCCGTCCGCATCGACCTGGTACGTGATGCGGATGCGCGCGGCGCCCGCCACCATCGGCGGAATGCCGCGCAGCTCAAAACGCGCCAGCGAACGGCAATCGCTGACCAGTTCGCGCTCGCCCTGCAGCACGTGCACGGCCAGGGCCGTCTGACCATCCTTGAATGTCGTGAATTCCTGGGCTCTGGCGCACGGGATGGTCGAATTGCGCGGGATGATCTTTTCCACCAGCCCGCCCATGGTCTCGATGCCCAGCGACAGCGGGATCACGTCCAGCAACAGCCAGTCGTCGCCGGCGGCGCGGTTGCCTGCCAGCAAGTTCGCCTGGATGGCCGCGCCCAGCGCCACCACCTTATCGGGGTCGATATTCGCGTGCGGCGTCGTGTGGAAGAATTCGCTCACGGCGCGCTGCACGTGCGGCATGCGCGTGGCGCCGCCCACCATCACCACGCCGTCGACGTCGTCCGCATCCACGTTCGCGTCGCGCAGGGCCTTCTTGATGGCGTTCATGGTCTTGGCCACCAGGTGCTGCGTCATGGCGGCAAAGTCAGCCGCCGTGATGCGCAGGTGGATTTCTTCGCCCGAATTCAGGGCCGCATCGATCATCGTTTCCGACTTGGTCGACAGCGTTTCCTTGATTTCGCGCGCCTTCACCATCAGGATGGCCGTGTCTTCGTCCGACAGCGGCGCCAGCTTGGCATGTTCGCTGATCCAGCAGAACAGGCGGCGGTCGAAATCGTCGCCGCCCAGGGCCGAGTCGCCGCCCGTGGACAGCACTTCGAAGACGCCCTTGCTCAGTTTCAGGATCGAGATGTCGAAGGTGCCGCCGCCCAGGTCATACACGGCGTACACGCCTTCGGAAGCGTTGTCGAGGCCATACGCGATGGCGGCGGCCGTCGGCTCGCTCAGCAGGCGCAGCACGTTGATGCCGGCCAGCTGCGCCGCATCCTTGGTTGCCTGGCGCTGTGCATCGTCAAAGTAGGCTGGCACGGTGATCACGGCGCCCACCAGGTCGTCGCCGAGCGAATCTTCCGCGCGCTGGCGCAGGGTGGCGAGGATTTGCGCCGACACTTCGACGGGGCTTTTCACGCCGGCCACGGTTTTCAGCTGCACCATGCCAGGCGTATCCTGGAAGTCGTAGGGCAGGTTTTCCGCGTAGGCGATGTCGGCCAGGCCGCGGCCCATGAAGCGTTTCACGGAAACGATGGTGTTCTTCGGGTCGGTGGTTTGCGCAGCCAGGGCCTTGTAGCCGATGTTGGCGTGGCCGTTCGGCAGGTAGCGCACGACGGAGGGCAGCAAGGAGCGCCCGTCTTCGTCGTTGAGCACCTCGGGGATGCTGTTGCGGACGGTGGCGACCAGGGAATTGGTGGTGCCAAGGTCGATGCCGACGGCCAGGCGGTGCTGGTGCGGCGCGGTCGACATGCCTGGTTCGGAAATTTGCAGAAGTGCCATTGTATTCGTGCCTCGATTAATTTTTTGCGTGATGCAGTTGATGCCTGACGCGCATTATAAGTCGCGGGCCAGACTGGCGCTTGGCACGCCGGTCAAGCGATCGCCTGGTCAAGCCTCGATGGCCTCATAGGCAAAACGCACTTCCTCGCCGAATTTGTCGAGGAACATCAGGGCGCGCACGCTTTGCGCGGCATTCGCGTAGTCGGCCGCGTCCAGCTGGGCCGCCACCTGGGCCAGCAATGCCTTGCGTTCGCCGCGCAGCTGGCGGTCCAGGGCGTCGAGCGCGTCGGCATCCTTGCCGGCACGGGCGTCGCCCAGCTCTTCGCGCCATTCCATCTGCTGCATCAGGAAGCTGACCGGCATGGCCGTGTTCGACTCCGTCTGCAGGTCGACGCCATTGAGTTCGCACAGGTATTGCGCGCGCTTTTGCGGGCTTTTCAGGGTTTGATAGGCTTCATTGGCGCGCGTGGCCCATTGCATCGCCACGCGCTTTTCAGCGCTGCTGGCGTTGATGAAGCGGTCCGGGTGGACCTTGCCCTGCACGTCGCGGTAGGCCGCGTCGAGCGCGCTCATGTCGAGCGAGAACTGCGCCGGCAACTGGAATAATTCGAAGTGGTTTTGCATAATGGTCGGTGGTCGCTGTACCGCAATCGATGGGTACAGCGCACCGACCGGGGTCTTGCCAGCTGTTTAAATCCTGAAGGACTCGCCGCAGCCGCAGGCGTCTTTTTCGTTCGGATTGTGGAACTTGAAGCCTTCGTTCAAGCCTTCGCGCGCGAAATCGAGCTCCGTGCCGTCGATGTAAGGCAGGCTTTTCGGGTCGACGAAGACTTTCACGCCGTGCGATTCGAAGACGCTGTCTTCGGCCGCCACTTCATCGACATACTCAAGCTTGTAAGCCAGGCCCGAGCAGCCCGTGGTCCGCACGCCAAAGCGCAGGCCCATGCCCTTGCCGCGCCGTTCGATATAACGGTTGATGTGTTTCGCCGCTTTTTCGGTCAGTGTGATCATGTATTTCTCCGCTCCTGTTCCCACATGGGAACAGGTATCAAAATCCAACAAATTCTAGAGTGCCTGAAAAACGTTCAGGGCAAGGCGCATTGCCGAAGGCAGTACGACTAGTACGACAAGGCAATGCAACGCAGCCATGGGCGTTTTCTCAGGCGCTCTACGCTGCCGGATGGCGGGTCTGGTAGTCCAATACTGCCGCCTTGATGGCGTCTTCCGCCAGGATCGAGCAGTGGATCTTCACTGGCGGCAGGGCCAGTTCTTCGGCGATCTGCGTGTTCTTGATGGCCAGTGCCTGGTCCAGGGTCTTGCCCTTGACCCATTCGGTCACCAGCGAGCTCGACGCGATGGCCGAACCGCAGCCGTAGGTCTTGAATTTCGCGTCTTCAATCAGGCCATCGGCGCCGACCTTGATCTGCAGTTTCATCACGTCGCCGCAGGCAGGCGCGCCTACCATGCCGGTGCCGATGGTTTCATCACCCTTGTCGAAAGCGCCCACGTTGCGCGGGTTTTCGTAGTGATCGAGTACTTTGTCCGAGTAAGCCATTTTGATGCTCCTTAAATATTCTTGCCGGCCCCGTCAACAGGGGCCAGGGTGTTGGTTAGTGGGCAGCCCATTGGATCGAATTGATATCGATGCCATCTTTAAACATGTCCCACAGCGGCGACAGGTCGCGCAGCTTGTGTACTTTCGATTTCAGCAGGTTCACGGCGAAGTCGATGTCTTCCTCGGTCGAGAAGCGGCCGATGGTGAAGCGGATCGAGCTGTGCGCCAGTTCGTCGCTGCGGCCCAGGGCGCGCAGCACGTACGATGGTTCCAGGCTGGCCGAGGTGCAGGCCGAACCGGACGACACGGCAATATCCTTGATCGCCATGATCAGCGACTCGCCTTCAACGTAGTTGAAGCTCACGTTCAGGTTGTGTGGCACGCGGTGATCCATGTCGCCGTTGATGTAGACTTCTTCGATCTCTTGCAAGCCCTTGGCCAGGCGGTCGCGCAAGGCCTTGATGCGGCCGATTTCGCTGTCCATTTCTTCCTTGGCGATGCGGAACGCTTCGCCCATGCCGACGATCTGGTGCGTCGGCAGGGTGCCCGAACGCAGGCCGCGCTCATGGCCGCCACCGTGCATTTGCGCTTCCAGGCGCACGCGCGGCTTGCGGCAGACGTACAGGGCGCCCACGCCTTTCGGGCCGTAGGTTTTATGTGCCGTGAAGGTCATCAGGTCGACCTTGGTCTTTTGCAGGTCGATGACGACCTTGCCCGTCGCTTGCGCAGCGTCGCAATGGAAGATGATGCCTTTCGAGCGGCAGAACACGCCGATTTCGTCGATCGGCTGGATCACGCCGATTTCGTTATTCACCAGCATGACCGACACGAGGATGGTGTCCGGGCGCACGGCCGCGGCCAGCTGCTCGACGGTGATCAGGCCGTTGTCCTGCGGTTCCAGGTAGGTCGCTTCAAAGCCGATGCGTTCCAGTTCGCGCACCGTGTCCAGCACCGATTTGTGCTCGGTCTTGACGGTGATAATGTGCTTGCCCTTGGTCTTGTAGAACTGTGCCGCGCCCTTGATGGCCAGGTTGTTGCTTTCCGTCGCGCCGGACGTCCAGATGATTTCGCGCGGATCGGCGTTCACCAGGGCCGCCACGTAGCCGCGCGCCTCTTCCACGGCTTTTTCCGCCGTCCAGCCATACATGTGGCTGCGCGATGCCGGATTGCCGAACTGCTCGCGCAGGTACGGAATCATCTTGTCGGCGACGCGTGGATCGATCGGCGTGGTGGCCGAGTAATCCATATAGATCGGGAAATGCGGTGCGGTTTCAAAGTGCACTTGGCCTACGTTTTTTTCTGGGGCGTTCATCAATAACTCCTGCAATCAGCAACTGGTATTTTTGTCATTATCAACCGAGGGCGGCGTGGTTACGGTGCATCACCATCACGCTTTGTTCGGCAATCTTTTGTCTCTGCTGGTCGACCAGGTCCTGCAAGGACACAGAATCCAGATAATCGACCATTTTTTCGTTGAGTGTGGACCACAATTCATGCGTCATGCAGCGCGCACCCGTGGCCGCATCGGCGCCGTGGCAATGTTCCTTGCCGCCGCACTGCGTGGCGTCCAGCGGTTCGTCGACGGCGATGATGATGTCGGCCACCGTCACCTTGTCTGCACGGCGCGCCAAGCTGTAGCCGCCGCCGGGACCGCGGATCGACTCGACGATCTCATGCCGGCGCAGCTTGCCGAACAGCTGTTCCAGGTAGGACAGGGAAATCGACTGGCGCTGGCTGATGCCGGACAAGGTGACCGGTCCCTTGCCCTGGCGCAGGGCAAGATCGATCATCGCTGTCACGGCAAAACGGCCTTTTGTAGTCAGACGCATACATCCTCTGGTCAACTGGTTTAAAATATTGCGGTTTTTCAACTCCTCAAACCCCGAGTAGTTGAATGATTTAGTCAAGTATAACAAATTCGGCGGGGTTTGTCAGAGCGCCCCTCGATGACCACAGGGCTGGAAGGGGCATGGCCGGCCGCGCCAGGCGCGGCGGCTTCAGGAAAACAACAGTCGGAAAATCGCGGACGTGCTTGGCGTCAGCTCTCAGCCCCGTAAGGCGGCACGCACCTTCATCAGTTCAAACCCCAGCAGGTTCAAGCCGTCCCAGCTGGCGGGGTCCAGGATGCGCGGATTGTCCGACGCCAGGCCCACGCCCCAGATGCGGTCGACGGGACTGGCTTCGACGATGACGCGCTCGCCCGTGCCCAGCAAGAACTTGCGCAGCGCGGCCTTTTGCGAGAACTTGGCAAAATTACCATCGAAGACGATGCCGGCACGTGCCGCTTCCCATACTTTGGCATCAAAGTTCGCCACTTCGCGTCCCAGCTTCTTCACTTCCGACGGCCGCTCGGCCGCCACGATGCGCGCCTGGACGGCCGTGTCGCCAAACAGGGCCGCCTTTTGCGCCATCATGTAGTGCTCGGCCGTCGCATACGTCATGCCGGCCAGGCTGAAGGGTGACGGAAACCACTGGCTGAAGCAGCTTTTGTCGGCCACCTGCGGCTGCGCCGGCGTGTGGCCCCAGAAATACAGATAGTCGGGCACGCCGCCCGCCGCGATCCACGCCTTCAATTCTTCCACGTTACTGATTTGCATATTCCCCGCACTTCCGCCGGACAGGCGATGATTCAAGCTCAAGCACGCAATAGTTGCATCGGGCCAAACAAGGCCTGCATGTCACGATTGCCGATAAAGGACAGATTATACGGATGTTCCGCCGTCACCTGCGGCAAGGATGCGGCCACCGGCAGGCGTTTGATGAGCTCGGCGATCTTGCCCCACAGCACCAGCTGCGGCGTGGCCGCCCCGCCCTGCTGCGCCAGCGCTTCCAGCACCACCTGCAGGAAAGGCAGCCAGCCGCGCGCATCCTGCACGGGCGGCACGTGGGAACGGAACACCAGCGCCGCGTTGAGCAGCAAGAAGCCCTGCTCCGTCATCTTGCGCTGCAAGTCGGGCAGGGTCTGGATCACGCCGCTGCCCGGCAGCTGCGCGGCGGCCGCCACGGGCGCCATGGCCACGCCGGACGTGTCGCCACCCTGCAACTGGCCATCGGCCACCAGCAGCATCTTCATGAAGTTGCGCAGGGACGTGGCGCGGTTGACGGGCTTCGACAGGCCCGTCGCCGACCACAGGCTGCCGACGGCACCATCCATGAAGCACACGCCTGTGGCGCTGTCGGCGCGCGGATACGGCCCCTCGCCCACCAGCACGTAGCGCACCTGTGCCAGCGGCAAGGCAAAGGCGGCAAACAGCCGGCCCTGCGTCGGCAGGTAATCGTCGACGGCCAGCGCCGGCAGGTAGGCGGGATCGGCCGCCATCACGGCCTGCAAGCCGCGCAGCAGGATGGGACGCCAGGAAGCGTGCGCCAGGGACAGGGCATCGGTGATGCTGGCAGGAACGATTGTTGCGGTCATGGGGCGTGAAGTATTTGGGCAAACGCAAATTGTAGCCTACCGGCAAGCTGGTACTGACTGCCCAAAATCAAGCACGCATAAAAAAGCCCCGGCCTGCATGCTGGCCGGGGCGGTTCGCGGCTTGACGCGGATCAAACTTATTCCGCGTCAGGCTGCTGCGACGGATGCGCGGCGGCAAACGCAGGCAAGCCGGTGCAATGCGCGTGAATGCGCGCCACGCGCGGGTACGGCGCCAGGTCGATGGCGAAACGCTGTGCATTGAATACCTGCGGCACCAGGCAGCAGTCGGCCATCGTCGGGCTGCCACCATGGCAGAACAGGCCCGTGCCGGCCGGGTCGCCCTGCGCCAGCAGCGCTTCCACGGCCGCCAGTCCCTCGGCCATCCAGTGGCGGTACCACTCCTGCTTGGCCTCGTCCGACAGCCCCAGGGTGTTTTTCAGGTATTTCAAAACACGCAGATTCGTCAGCGGATGGGCATCGCAGGCGATGGCCAGCGCCAGCGCACGCACCCTGGCGCGTCCCAGCGCATCGGCCGGCAGCAGCGGCACGGCTGGCCGCGTCTCGTCCAGATATTCCAGCATCGCCAGCGACTGCGTCAGGATGGCGCCGTCGTCGTCGAGGGCCGGCACCAGCGCCGACGGGTTGACGGCGCGGTAGGCTGGCAGCAGTTGCTGGCCGCCGTCCTGCAGCAGATGCACGGCGATGCTGTCGTAGGCGATGCCCTTCAAATTGAGGGCGATGCGCACCCGATAGGCGGCCGAACTGCGGAAATAGGTGTACAGCTTCATGGGGCGCCCTCCCCTCAGGCGCGGCCAGCGTACGGGGCCACGGTCTGCTCGATGCTGCCGAAGATGCTGGCACCGGCCGCGTCGCGCATCTCGATGCGCACCGTGTCGCCGAACTTCAGGTACGCCGTCTTCGGCGCGCCGTGTTCGATGGTTTCATACATGCGCACTTCGGCCAGGCAGCAATAGCCGACGCCGCCGTTCCCGATGCTGGAGCCAAACAGGTTGCCCTGCTTGTTCGACACGGTGCCGGAACCGACGATGCTGCCGGCGCCCAGTTCGCGCGTCTTCGCCGCATGCGCCACCAGCTGGGCAAAGTTGAAGGTCATGTCTTCGCCCGCATTCGGCTTGCCGAACGGCTTGTCGTTCAGGTCCACCAGCAGCGGCAAATGCAGCTTGCTGTCCGCCCAGTCGGCACCCAGTTCATCGGGCGTGACGGCGACGGGCGAAAACGCGCTGGCCGCCTTCGACTGGAAGAAACCGAAACCCTTGGCCAGTTCGCCCGGGATCAGGTTGCGCAGCGAGACGTCGTTGACCAGCATGACCAGGCGGATCGCCTTCGCCGCGTCGTCCACGCCGGCGCCCATGGCCACGTCGCCCGTGATGACCGCCACTTCCGCTTCCAGGTCGATGCCCCACTCTTCGGACAGGGCGAAGATCGGGTCGCGCGGACCGATAAAGCTGTCGGAGCCGCCCTGGTACATCAGCGGGTCCGTGTAGAACGAAGCCGGCACTTCCGCGTTGCGCGCCTTGCGCACCAGTTCCACGTGGTTGATATAGGCGGAACCGTCGGCCCACTGGTAGGCGCGCGGCAGCGGCGAGTGGCACAGCGCCGCGTCAAAGGGCTGGGCGTCCGGCGCCTTGCCTGCATTCAGGTCGGCGTACGCAAGTTCGAGCTTGGGCGCGACGGCATCCCAGTTGTCGAGCGCCGCCTGCAGGGTGGGCGCGATGGCGGCCACGCGCTGGTACTGGCGCAGGTCGCGGCTGACGAGGATCAGGGTGCCGTCGCGGCTGCCGTTTTTCAGGGTTGCGAGTTTCATGGTGTTCCTAGTTCGGTGTATTGGTCAGAGAGTGTCGGTCTGCAGCATTCAATCTACCGCGCTCAGGCTTCCGCCGGCGCGTGCATCCAGGCGGCGTGTTTCGGCGCGCGGCGCGTCTGCGACCATTCTTCCAGCATTTCCCATTTGACGGCGTCCAGTTTGGCCATCATTTCAGGCGTGCCCACGTTGGCCGCCAATTCCAGGCGGTGGCCGTTGGGGTCGAAGAAATAGATCGACTGGAAGATGGCGTGATTCACGGGACCGAGCACCTCGATGCCGCCGGCCACCAGCCGCTCCTTGGCGGCCAGCAGTTCGTCCATGCTGCCCACTTCCAGCGCCAGGTGCTGCACCCAGGCCGGGGTATTGCGGTCGCGGTCCATCGGCGGCTGCGTCGGCAGCTCGAAGAAGGCCAGCACATTGCCCTGGCCCGCGTCGAGGAAGACGTGCATGTACGGGTCCGGCGCCTTGGTCGACGGCACCAGGTCTTCCGCGATGGCGAGGACAAAATTCATGTTCAAATGCTTGACGTACCACTCGACGGTCTTCTTCGCGTCGATGCAACGGTAGGCGACGTGGTGGATTTGCTTGATCTTCATGTGCTTGTCTCCAATGAATGGCGCCCTGGGCGCAATGGCTGGCCTGTTTTTCAGCTTTTCACCATTAGAATCGAGTTCCAGCTATCATACAAACAATTTTTAACCATTGATTTATCGGATTATCTTATGAGTCCCAGCCTGCGGCAGATGCGCGCCTTCGTGGCACTGGCCAAGACCGGCAGTTTTACCCTGGCCGCCGAATACCTGCACGTGACGCAGTCCGCCTTGAGCGGCTTGATCAAGGAACTGGAAAGCGTGCTGGGCGTGCGCGTGGTCGAGCGCAGCACGCGCAAGACGCAGCTGTCCGAAATCGGCCGCGAACTGTATCCGCTGTTTGAAAAAATGATCGAAGACCTCGATGGTGCCATGGCTGGCATCGCCCAGCGCAAGGCCCTGAAGACAGGCCTGGTGCGCATTGCCGCGCCGCAGATGATGGCGTGCACCCTGCTGCCGGAAGTGATCGCCGCCTACCGCCAGGCGCACCCGGACGTGCAGTTGCGCCTCGTCGACTGCCCCGTGGAAAACGTGTCGGCGCGCGTCTTCAGCGGCGAAGTCGATTTCGGCATCGGTCCCGAACGCGATCCGACGGCGGAAATCGCCGCGCAAGTGCTGTTCGAAATGCCCTTCGTGCTGGTCTACCCCGAGCAGCATCCGCTGCGGCAGAAAGAGCGCGTCACCTGGGCCGACGTGGGCGACTACCCGTTCATTTCGCTGCAGGGGCAATTTACGGAACGCCTGCTGCGCGACATGCACGGCGCGTTTCGCGAACTGTCGCTCAATCCCTATAACGAAGTGACCTTCATGACGACGGCGCTGGCCATGGTCAGCGCCAATCTGGGCATCACGGTCTGCCTGCCGTACGCGGAACCGATGGTCAAACTATATAATTTGCACATGCGCGCCCTGCACGAGCCGGAACTGACGCGGCGCTTTTTCGTCTACACGAAGACGGGACGATCGCTGTCGCCGGCGGCCGAAAGCTTCATGGCCTTCCTGTTCCAGTTCGTCGAGACGCACGAATGGAACGTGGGGGCGAACGGCGGCGCAGCACGTGTGGCCTTGCCTGCGGACGGTTCGGCCGCCGCCCCTTTATAATGGCGCATCACTCCATACCGCCCGCACCATGACCCAAGCTGCCCTGAACGAGCTGTCGTCCATCGACGCCGCCACCATCGCCATCAACCAGCGCATGAACAAATTCGACGGCCACGCACAGGTCTGGCTGTTCGGCTATGGCTCGCTGATCTACAAGGCCGATTTCCCTTACATCGAACGCCGCCCGGCCAGCATCGCCGGCTGGACGCGGCGCTTCTGGCAAGGTTCGCACGACCACCGGGGCACGCCGATGGCGCCGGGCCGGGTCGCTACCATCGTGCCGCAGGCGGGCGCCGTGTGCGACGGCATGGCTTACCTGATCACGCCCGAGGTCTTCGCCCACCTCGACCACCGAGAAAAGAACGGCTATCTGCGTTTAGCCACCGAGATCACCTTCGACGATGGCAGCAAGGTCGAAGGCCTGGTGTACATCGCCAACGAGGAAAACGCCGCCTTCCTCGGTGCCGCTCCGGAACTGGACATCGCGCGCCAGATCGCCCGTTCAAACGGCCCCAGCGGCCCGAACAGCGAATACCTGCTGCACCTGGCCAGCGCCCTGCGCGAGCTGGGCAAGAGCGATCCCCATGTCTTTGCCATCGAGCAACATCTGGCACAGATGCAGACACAGACACAGGATAACGCGGCAGGATAGTGTCCCAACATAGCACCGCACGGCAGCACCGCGGCACCCTCCGGTGCCCGGGCAAGACCCTGCAAGATTCCCGGACGATGGCGCGCCGCTCCCGGCGACCTGCGGCATTCCCCCGGTCGCAGATCAGCGTCGCCCGCCTTTCAGTTCGTGAGCGCGCCCCAGCATTCTCGACGGCGAAAATGCCTTAACTTAAAACAAATCCAGCTGCCCCGCATTGCCATTTTTTACTTTCGCGCCCAGCGGCGGCACCACCAGCGGGCGGCGGAACTGCGTGCAATCGAGCTGCTTGAAGCGGCCGCCCTTGCCATGCAAGCCCAGCCGGTGTACGGCTTTTTCAAAGCGTTGGCGGATGAGGTCGGCCCATACGCCTTCGCCCCGCATGCGCGTGCCGAACGCGCTGTCGTAATCCTTGCCGCCGCGCATTTCGCGCACCCGGTTCATCACGCGCTGGGCCCGTTCGGGGAAGTGTGCTTCCAGCCATTGCTGGAACAGGGGACTCACTTCCCACGGCAGGCGCAGCACCACATAATGGGCGTGGATGGCGCCCGCGTCGCGCACGGCTTCGAGCAACTGCTCGATTTCCGGTTCCGTCACGAACGGAATGATGGGCGCGATGCTCACGCCCACGGGGATGCCCGCCTCCGTCAGGGTGCGGATCGTGCGCAAGCGTCGCGCCGGGGCGGCAGCGCGCGGTTCCAGGGTGCGCGCGATGGCCGGGTCGAGCGTGGTGACAGTGACGGCCACGGCCGCCAGGCGCCTGGCCGCCATGGGAGCCAGAATGTCGATATCACGCTCGATCAGCGACGATTTCGTGATCAGCGCCACGGGGTGGTCGCATTCGTGCAGCACTTCCAGCACGCGCCGCGTCAGCTGCCGTTCGCGTTCGCACGGCTGATACGCATCCGTGTTCACACCCAGGGCGATCGGTTCGGCCACATAGGAGGGCTTGGCCAGTTCGCGGCGCAAAAGTTCGGGGGCGTTCACCTTGGCGTAGATGCGGCTTTCGAAGTCCAGGCCCGGCGATAACCCCAGATAACTGTGCGTGGGGCGGGCAAAGCAATAGATGCAGCCATGTTCGCAGCCCCGGTATGGATTCAGCGAGACATTGAACGGCAAATCGGGCGAAGCATTGCGCGTGAGGATGGTGCGCGCCTGCTCGTCGCTGACCTGTGTCTTCCAGGTGGGAGGCGCCGCCTCCCCGGTCGCCTCATCCAGGCCTCCCACGCTCCAGCCGTCATCGAAACCGGCGCGCGCGTGCACCTCGTAGCGCCCTTGCAGGTTCGAGACTGCCCCGCGCCCCTTCTGGGCTTTCAGCGATTGCGGCGGCAACATGGCTTGCCCGGCGAAGCTGTCATCGTGCTCTGGAATGATTGCTTTCATGAACGGCCCCATCAACTGTATATATGTACAGTATACTATGCCGCTGTACGGACAAGATCAAGGGCTGGCGTAATGCCGTTTCAAGCTTTTTCACCATGCGGCATGACATAACTCAACTGCTGTGCGACAAAACCGTCAAATGCCGCGATCAGGGGAACGAAGCGGGCCGCGTCCTGCTCCAACTGCATGAGGGCATAGCACGTCGCTTCCAGGGTCGATAGCTGGTCTGGCGCGTGCGCCTTGCGGATCAGGTAATGGGAAGCTGGCGTATCGCGCAGGGGCAGGCGCGGCAGCTGTTGCAACGGGGGATTCAGATACAGCATCTTGCGGCTCTTGCGCCAGGTAGCGTCCAGCACCACCAGCCGCAACCGGGCCGAGAATCGGGCCGGATCGAGCAAGATGGCGGGGTCGAGCGCTGGCGGCGGCGCGATGCCCAGCGAACGGTCGCCGGGCGTATCCGGATACAGCAGCACATTGTGCTTGTCTGCCAGCAATTCAGCGAGCGTATCCGGGGCAAACTGCTCGCCCGTCAACATGCGGCTGTTGGGCAGGCTCAGGTGCAGCAAGCGGGCGCTGCCCTTGGCATTGTGGATTTCCAGCGGATGCTGCAGGATCAGCACTTCCACCGCGTGGGAAACGGGGGCGATCCAGCGGCAGATGCAGCTGCTTGCGGCGCGCAGGCAGGCTGGGCAGCGCGCCCGTTTGGCGGGTTCCGCCAGGGAAGACGAGGCAGCGGCAGGGCTGGAGATAGCGCTGGAAATCAGGCTGGAGGTACGGCGGGTAGTCATGGCGGAGCGTGTTCGCGGCTGTCTTCAAGCCGCGATTGTAGCGCCCACGCCATGCTACGGGGAATCTGCGCTTAAAACTCTTCCCATTCGTCGGCGCCCGACGCCACCGGCGCCTTCGGCACGCGTGCGCGCGCAGCTTCCGCTTGCGCCGCCTTGCCCGGCGCGGGCGCGGCTACGGTTGCCGCCTGCGCACGGTGCTTGGCAGGCTGGAAGGCGGGTGCAGGTCGAGTGGCAGATTTTCCTGGCGCAGACGCTGTCACGGACGGACCGGCACTGGCCGAAACATAGTGCTGCGTTGCATCGAGCTTGAACAGGCCCACCACGTCAGCCAGCTTGGCCGCCTGTTCCTGCATGGATTCGGCCGCCGCGGCCGCTTCTTCCACCAGCGCCGCGTTTTGCTGCGTCACTTGGTCCATCTGGCCGATGGCCTGGTTGACCTGTTCGATGCCGGCGCGCTGCTCATCGCTGGCGTCGGTAATCTGGTTCATGATCTGCGTCACATGGCTGATGCTTTGCACGATCTCGTCCATGGTACGGCCCGCCTTGTCCACCAGTTGCGAACCGGCCTCGACCTTTTGCACGGAATCGTCGATCAAGCCCTTGATTTCCTTGGCCGCCGCGCTGGAACGCTGCGCCAGGTTGCGCACTTCGGACGCCACGACAGCAAACCCACGGCCCTGCTCGCCGGCCCTGGCCGCTTCCACGGCCGCATTCAGGGCCAGGATATTCGTCTGGAAGGCGATGGCGTCGATGACGCTGATGATGTCGACAATCTTGCGCGAGGAATCGTTGATCGAGCCCATGGTGCTGACCACTTCCGACACCACCACGCCGCCCTTGCTGGCGATCTGCGAAGCGTCGATGGCCAGCTGGTTGGCGCTGCGCGCATTGTCCGCATTGAGTTTCACGGTGGACGTCAGCTCTTCCATGGAAGACGCCGTCTCTTCCAGCGAACTGGCCTGCTCTTCCGTGCGTGACGACAAGTCCAGGTTGCCGGCGGCAATTTCGCTCGACGCCGTGCTGATCGATTCGGTGCCGGCGCGCACCTGGCCCACGATACTGACCAGTTTGTCGTTCATGTTTTTCAGCGCATGCATCAATTGCCCTGTCTCATCGCGGCTTTCCACGACGATATGGCTGGTCAGATCGCCGGCGGAAACAGCTTCCGCCACCTCGACGGCTCGCGTGATGGGGCGCGTGATCGAGCGCGTGATCCAGTATGCGCAGGCGATGCCCAGCAAGATGGCCACCACGCCCAGCGAGATCAGCAGCAGACGGCCGTTTTCGTAGCGCGAACGGATTTGCGCGGCCGTTTCATCGAGCAATTTGGCTTCCAGCAATTCCAGCTTCTTCAGCGACGCCAGGTAGATGTCGCGCTTGACAGCCATGTCGCCTTCGTACAGGCGCTTGCCCAGTTCCAGGTCGCCCGCATTCTTGGCCTTGAACACATTCTTGCGCACTTCCGTGTAGGCCTTGCGCGTGCTCAACACTTCCTGGTACAGCGCCTGCTCGTCCGCGCTCAGTTCGCTCTTGCCGATATCGTTCTGGATTTCCGTGGCGCGGGAAGACGAGACCGCCATTTCCTGTTCAAACTGCTTCTGGTGTTCGGGGTCGCTGACTTTCCAGGCGGCCGCCGTGCGCGCCGCATTGACCTCGATGACCTTGGTCCATTCACCGATCAGGCGCTCATTGCGCACCTTGACGTTGACGAGCGCATCGGTTTCCTTGCTGGCGCTTTGCATCTGCACGATGCCCACCACGGTCAGGCTGGTCAACAGGAGCAGGACGGCGGCAAAACCGCCACCGAGACGTACGCCGATTTTGAGGTTTTTCATTGCGTGATTCCTATCTGAAAAAAACGATGCACAGACGCCACGAAACCGACCTACTGCTACGTATCACAATATAGCAGGCATCTGCCGTGCGGCAATCACGAGCGGCGACGCAACGCTACCCGCGTCACCAGAATGGCAGCACGCCGCAGCGCACCACTTTGGAGCAGATTGTGAGTGAATCAGAGTGGTATTGCAAGAAATAACATGCAGAAAAGCAACAACCAGAAGGCGGTATGCCGCCACGAACGGGCGGCAGGCAAGCAAGGTCAGTCTTGCTTCACATAGATCAATTTTGACGTATCGAAACCCAGGCCAGCGGCTTTCTCGATCAGGCGCTGCTGCAAGGCCGGGTCCATGGTGGGCGTGCGCGACAGCAACCAGAAGTAAGACTTGTCGGGGCCGCTGATCATGGAATAGCTGTAATTTTGCTGATCGAGGTCGAAGACGATGTAGGAACCATAGAAGGGACCAAAAAACGACACTTTCAGGTAAGCCTCGTCTTTCTTGTCGACGAAATACGCCTTGCCTTCCGCCTCCTTCCACTTCGCGTCCGCGTCCTTGTAACCACGGTTGAGCACTTTCAAGCCGCCATCCTGGCGCAGGCTGTAGTCGGCCGTCACGTGGCTCAGGCCCCGTTCGAACGAATGGTCGAGGCGCGCGATCTCATACCATTTCCCCAGATAGCGGGTCGTGTCGAAGTTATTGACGGGATGAATATTCTCGGGCCGGCCCACGCAGCCGGCCAGCACGAGCACACATAGCAATAATATTCTTTTCATATTTTTCTCCATCGGGTTGAATCAGTCAGGGCAGCAGCGCGTGGTCGACGATGCGGCGGATCGCGCCATTGTTCTGCATGCGCACGATGGCGGCATTGAATTGTTCGATAAAATCATCGCGATACGGGTAGGCGGCAGGCCGGCGCGCCGTAAAGCCCAGGTGGCCCTGCTGGCTGGCCAGCTGCGCCGTTTCCTGTATCGCCTGCATCGGCGTGCCCGGCGGACCCTCGCGCCGGATGCGCTGCAATTCCCACTGCGCCGACAGGCGGTCGCTGACATAGCAATCGATGCGCCCGCGCATCAGCTTGAGCAGATTCGTGCGCGTGCCCTTGGCCGTATCGAACACGATGTTGGCCGCTTGCACGGCAGCCGTCAGCTTCGCATCGCCCAGCAAAAAACCCGCGTTCACGCCGATGTGCAGGCCGCCGTAATCAGCAGGCCACTGCCGCAGCGTGCGTTCGGCCAGCACGTCCTGATTGCACAGCACCACCAGCTGCTCCATCAGCAGCGGCACGGAATAGCGCACATATGGCCGCTCGCTGCGCCACGAATACGGCGGATACAGGGCAAATGCCTCGCCCGTCTGCAGCATCAGCACGCCCCGTTTCCAGGGCACGGGGCGCAGCTGCACCGCATACTGCGGCATCGATTGCACGGCTACACGCACGATCTCCGTGTAGATACCTTTCATCTGGCCATGTTCAACATAGGAGTACGGCGGATAATCATCGTCGCCATAAATCACCAGCGGCACCGCAGCTCCGGCCCGCGCGCTGGCAGCGATGAACAGGCATAGCGCGGCAGGAAAAAAGAGCATTCTGAACATGCCCGAAGAGTAGCATGGAAGGGGCAAACGCCATCATCCGTTTGCACTGTTCGTGCCCAGCATGTCGTCGAGCTGCGCCAGGGTGGCGGAGTCCTTCACGACGGCGCGCAGCCACAGGTGCAGCGGCAGCTCGCCCCAGCTGGCGGCCTTGTCGGCCAGGTAGGCGACGGGGCTGTGCGGCTCCGTGCGGCGGAAGAAATCGGCGACCTGGCGCAGCTGGGCCAGCGCTTGCTGGCGCTGCACGATGGCCCCCCCGCTACCGCCAGCGCCCTGGCCAGCGGAGGGCGGCGCGCCGGCAAGATCCGCGCCTGGCGACAGCGGCGCGATGAAGTGAATGACGTTTTCCAGCGCTTCGCGCGCGGCGCGAAAACTCGGGCCATCAGCGCCGAAACGCGCATCGACGCTGCGCTCGAACGCCAGCAGCGACTGCATGCAGTACTGCGCATCGGCCAGCAAGCCGTCGGAAAAGGCGCGCGTATTTCTTTGCCGCGCCGCCTCCATCTGCGCCAGGGTCGCCCCTTCGTCGTGCCGCGTATCTCCCCAGCCCTGATCCGCTGCGCCCTGCGCCAGGCTGGCGGCCGCGCGCTGGCGCGCCGCATCGAAATCCTGCGATGAAAACAGGCCGTCGGCGCCTTCGGTCAGCGGGATCTCGCGCAGCAGCTGCGGCGTGCGTGACAGCAGCCAGAAGACATTGCCGATGCGCTGTTCCTGGTCGCCCTCTTCCGCCAGCGGGTACAGGCCATCCCAGTAACGTTCGCACAGGCCGGCCAGCAGCGCATAGCCATCGCCCAGGCCACGGAAGTGGCGCGTCTTCGCATGCGCCTCGGCCAGCCACACGGCCACGCGCAAATCCTTGCTGCGCGTGGCGATCAGCTGTTCGCAGCGCGTCGCCACGAAAGGCCAGTCGGCCTCCTTCAGCGCCGTCACCCACTCGCCCTGGTCCAGGGTGGGATCATCGTGCTGGCGCGCGCGCGCGATGGCGTCGAGCTCCTGGCTGAAGGTGAGGTCTTCGCCGCATGGACTGACGGCGCTGACGGGGTGCAGCAATTGCTCCAGATTGAACATGGCGCTCTCCGGAAGATGGATTATCGGATCGTGTACTTGAACTGCCCCTGCTTGTTCGCGCTGACGCGTATCGACGCCACCGGCTCGCCGTCTGCCATGCGCGCCAGCACCGCTTCGGCGATCGCCGGCAGCAAGCTGCCGTTGAGGATCTGGTCGACATTGCGCGCGCCCGAATCGACCTCGGTGCAGCGCGCCAGCACGGCGTCGACCAGGCCCGCGTCATGGCTGAACTGCGCCTGGTGGTTGCGCGCGATGCGCGCGCCTATCCGTGCCAGCTTCAGCACGATGATCTCGGCCAGCACCGCGTCGTTCAGGGGATAGAAGGGCAGCACCTTCAGGCGCCCCAGCAAGGCCGGCTTGAAGTGCGCCACCAGTTGCGGGCGCACCAGTTCTTCCAGCGCGGCCGGCGTGGGCAAGTCCTGCGCCGCCCGGTTCAGGCAGGCGGCCATCATGGCGCCCGAACCGAGGTTCGAGGTGGCGATGATGATGGTGTTGCGAAAGTCGACTTCGCGCCCTTCCGCATCATCGAGCACGCCCTTGTCGAACACCTGGAAGAACAGTTCCAGCACGTCGGGATGGGCCTTTTCCGCTTCATCGAGCAGCACCACGCTGTAGGGCTGGCGCCGCACGGCTTCCGTCAGCACGCCGCCTTCTCCGTAACCGACATAGCCGGGCGGCGAGCCTTTCAGGCCGGCCACGCTGTGCGCTTCCTGGTACTCGCTCATGTTGATGGTAATGAGCTTGCGCTCGCCCCCATACAGCAGGTCGGCCAGCGCCAGCGCCGTCTCCGTCTTGCCCGTGCCGGACGGCCCCGTGAACAAAAACACGGCTAGCGGCTTGTTCGGGTCGTCCAGGCTGGCGCGCGCCGTGCGCACGCGCTGCGCCACCGCCTCGATGACGTGGTCCTGTCCCAGCACCCGCTCGCGCAGCGCCCCATCCAGGGTCAGCACCGTGCGGATCTCGTCCTTGAGCATTTTTCCCAGCGGGATGCCGGTCCAGCCGGCGACGATATCGGCCACCACCTGCGCATCGACTTCCAGCGGCGACAGCGGCGCCTCTCCCTGCAGGGTCGCCAGTTCTTCCTTCAGCGCCAGCAGGCGCGCCGCGCCGATCTCGCCCGGCCGCTCGCCGCGCAACTGCGCGCGCAAGTCGCCGATCTGCGCCACCAGCGCCTTTTCGCGCTCCCAGCGCTGCGCCAGCGCCGCGACCACCACTTGCCCGTCTTCATGCTCGCGCCGCAGCTGCGCCAGGCGTGCAGCGCCGGCTTTATCGGGCACTTCGCCATCCGCCGCCTCGCGGGCCAGGGCAGCGATTTCCGCGCCGATGCGCTCCTGGCGTCGGTGCGCGTTTTCCAGCTGCGCCGGCGTGGCGCGCTGGCCCAGCGCCACCTTGGCGCACGCCGTATCTAGCACGCTGACGGCCTTGTCGGGCAGCTGTCGCCCGCTGATGTAGCGGTGCGACAGGCGCACCGCCTCGACGATGGCGGCGTCGCGCACGCGGATGCCGAAATGGCGCTCCATCAGCGGCGCCATGGCGCGCAGCATGGCGCAGGCGATGTCTTCGCTCGGCTCTTCCACCTTCACCACCTGGAAGCGCCGCGCCAGCGCCGCATCCTTTTCAAAATACTTCTTGTACTCGCTCCAGGTGGTGGCGGCAATCGTGCGCAGGGTGCCGCGCGCCAGCGCCGGTTTCAGCAGATTGGCCGCATCGTTCTGCCCCGCCTGGCCGCCGGCGCCGATCATGGTGTGCGCCTCGTCGATGAAGAGGATGACCGGATGCGGGCTCTTCGCCACCTCGTCGATGACATTCTTCAGACGGCTTTCGAATTCCCCCTTCACGCTGGCGCCGGCCTGCAGCAAGCCCATGTCGAGCGCGTGGATGTGCGCGCCCTGCAGCACCTCGGGCACGTCGCCGGCGGCGATGCGCAAGGCCAGGCCTTCCACCACGGCCGTCTTGCCCACCCCCGCCTCGCCCGTGAGAATCGGATTGTTCTGGCGCCGGCGCAGCAGGATATCGACGGCCTGGCGTATCTCCGCCTCGCGGCCGATCACGGGATCGAGCTTGCCATCGCGCGCCAGCTGTGTCAGGTCGGTGGTGAACTGGTCCAGCGCCGGGGTTTTGCTGGCCAGGGCAGTCAGCGGGTCGCAAGGTGTTTCGGAAGGCTGCGGCACTGCCGCGCTTTCCTGCTCGCCGGAGCCGGCCGTCAGCTTGTCCGGATGGTGCTTCAGTTGCTCCACGCTGAAACGGGCGAACAGCTTCGAGCCGCGGTACGCGAGCTGCGACAGTTCCGGCTCCGTCAGCAGCGCCAGCAACAGGTGGCGGCTGCGGATAGGCCCCGGCTGCGCCGTGTCCAGCGAGGCGATCAGCCAGGCGTGTTCGAACAGCAGCGGCAAATGGGGAGAGAACACGGGTGTGCGCGCACTGCCCGTCCTGAAGCTGCCGATCTCGCGGCGCAGGTCCGCCTCCAGCGCCGTCAGGCTGATTTCGCTGCGCCGCGCGATGGTGACGAAATCGCTGCGCTCCTGTTCCAGCAAGGCCAAAAACAGGTGTTCGATATCGACTTCGTACTGGCCCAGGCCCACGCAGATGGCGGCGGCACGGGTAGCGGCCGTGCGCGCCGTGTCATTGAATTTGGCGATCAGGGTTTTCAGGTTGTTGCTCATGCGGCGGCTCCCTTGCGGTTGATCGAATAGCGCAGCGACGACGGCTGCAGCACGGCGTCGAAATTGACCGTCTCGCCGCCGGACCTCACGGCCAGGGTGGCGCTGATCACAAAGCCGACCCGGTTGATGGCGCCCGCTTCGCGCTCCAGGCGGGCGCGCACATTGCGCAGGCGCGGCTCGTGGCGTTCGATGGCCGCCTTCAGCGCGGCGCAGATGCGGGCGCGGTCATCGCTGCTGGACAAGCACATGCCGGCGAAATCGATCAGGCCATAGTTGACGATGGATGCCGCGCATTCCGGATAGGCGTCGAGTGCGCCGGGCGGCAGGGCCACGCGCGTGTTGAGCAGCTCTTCCAGGTCGCGCGCCACCGCATCCTTCAATTGTTCCAGCGACAGGCGCACCGCCACGCCGCCCGCCGCACCGCCGTCCCCCATCAGGCGGTCGAACAGGCCAGGTACATAACTGTCCATGCGCTCTCCTGAAAAGTCGGCGCGGCGCGCGGGCGAAGGTGGCCGCCGCGCGCCGCGCAACATGGATCAAGCCACGCGGTTCGCGGCCAGGTCCCAGCCGCCCGAGGTATTGCCGCCGGCGCCGCCCGTCACTTTTTGCTGTGTGTATTTCCACTTCACTTTCGAGAACTTGAAGCCGACGTGTTCACCGAGAATGTCGCCCTCTTCCACGTTCGGCGTCACGGCGCCGATCAGCACATTCTCGATTTCGATTTCAAAATACTTGACGCGCTCGCCCTGGCCGTCGGCGCGCATGAATTCGAAGCGCGCCTTGGGGATGGTCTTGCCGGCCGAGCAGGTCTGCAGCAGCACCGGCGAGGCCAGGTCGGCCAGCTTGGAGATGACGATGTCCTTGTGCTCGCAGCGTTCGGCCGTGTGGCCGCCGCCCGTCGATGCGGTGGCGGACTTCGGCTGCGCGACGCTCCAGCTGACCGATTTGCATTCGATCCAGTCCTTGTGCTTGTCATCGGTGGACTCGCCCTTGATGCCGTCTATCTGCAGATATACATCGATTGCCATGGTGTGCTCCTCTGGTTGAAAGATGGGTGGATCAGGAATTGGTCGACTTCGGCAACTCCGCGACCAGTCGGAGCGAAACGGATAACTCATCGAGCTGGAAGTGCGGCCGCAGGAACGACACGGCGCGGTACACGCCGGGCCGGCCCGGCACTTCATGCACCTGTACGGACGCCTCGCGCAGCGGGAACTGCGCCTTCTGTTCCTGGCTGGCGTTATCGTCGAGCAGTACGTACTGCATCAGCCAGCGGTTCAGAAAATCCTCCACGTTGGAGGCGGCGGCAAAGCTGCCGATCTTGTCGCGCATCATGGCCTTCATGTAGTGGGCGATGCGCGAAACGGCGAAGATGTACTGCAACTGCGACGACAGCACCGCGTTCGCGTTGGCCGCGTCGCTGTTGTACTTGCGGCTTTTCTGCGCCGACTGCGCGCCGAAGAACGCCGCATACGCCGTGTTCTTGCAGTGCACCAGCGAGATGAAACCCAGGTCCGACAATTCCTTTTCGCGGCGGTCGGTGATCGCCACTTCGGCAGGGCATTTCAGGGCCACGTCGCCCTCGTCCGTCTTGAAGGTGTGGGTCGGCAGGTCGTCCACGAGGCCGCCGCCCTCCACGCCGCGGATGGCGGCGCACCAGCCGTAGTCGGCAAAGGCGCTCGTCAGCTTGCAGCCGAACGCATACGCGGCGTTACACCACAGGTATTTGTGATGGTCGCTGCCATCGACTTCCTCGACAAAGTTAAAACCTTCGACCGTGGTGCCATCGACGGGATTGAACGGCAGGCGGCCCAGGAAGCGGGGCAAGGTCAGGCCGACATAGCGCGCATCCTCGGATTCGCGGAAGGCTTTCCATTTCGCGTACTCGATGGTGTCGAACACCTTGGCCAGGTCGCGCGGCTTGCCCAGGTCGCCGTAGCTTTCCAGGCCAAACAGTTCCGGCGCGGCCGAGGCGATGAAGGGCGCATGCGCGGCGGCGGCGATGTGCGACATCTGCTCGACGAAATACATGTCTTCCGGCTGGCGCGAGATGGCGAAGTCGCCCAGCAGCGCGGCAAACGGCGCGCCGCCGAAGGTACCGAATTCCTCTTCATACACCTTCTTGAACATGCTGCTCTGGTCGAACTCCAGCGCGGCCTGGAAATCCTTCACCAGTTCGCGCTTGGTGGCGTTGAACATGCGGATCTGCAGGCGCGTGCCCGTATCGGAATTGCCGACCAGGTAGCGCAGTCCCGTCCAGCTTTGCTCGAGCTGCTGGAACGGCGCCGCATGCATGATTTCGCTGAGCTGGGCGGAGATCAGGCGGTCGATTTCCGCCACGCGCCCGTCCAGGGTGGCCGACAGGCTGCTGGACATCAGCACCGTGCCATCGAGCACCTGTGCCACCAGCTCCGAGATCAGGTCGCGCGCGCGTGCATGTTCGGCGCCGGACTTGGCGACGCGGCTTTGCTCGACGATCTGGTCCAGCAAATCGGTGGCGGCCGGCGCATCGGATGCGGATACAGCGAGGGATTCTGGGGCTTCTGCCTGGGCGCTCATCTCAATCCTCCTGCGCCGGGAACTGCGGTTTCAGAGTGGCCAGGCTGTCCGTGTTGTTCAGCACTTCCGTCAGCAAGTCTTCCAGCTTGTCGTTGCCGGCCAGCTTGTTGCGCAGGTCGGCCAGCTTGGTGCGCGCCTCGAGCAGCTTGCGCAGGGGCGCCACCTGGCGCACCACCGATTCGGGGCGGAAGTCGTCCATCGAACGGAAATGCAGGTCGACGGCGAACGTGCCGCCCGCCTCGCTGAGGCGGTTCGGCACGGCGAAACGCGCCACCGGCGCCACGCCGGCCAGCACCTCGTCGAAGTTGTCGCGGTCGAGGGCGACGAACTTGCGGTCCTTCAGGCGCTTTTTCTCGCTGTCCGGATTGCCGCCAAAGTCACCCAGCACGCCGACCACGAAGGGCAGCTCCTTGTTTTCAATCGCGTCGCCGATCTCGACGTCATAGGTCATTTGCACGCGCGGCGCGCGTATCTTCTGCAGGCGTTTCTGCACGCTGTCGGACTTGGGCATGTCGCTTCCTTTGCAAGGGGATGGTGGGGATGCTCGCTTATTTCAAGCCGCTGAACGGATCGGCCACGCTTGCCGGCGCTGGCGCGCCCTTCGCCGCCGGCGTGCCGGAGCCGGATATGGCAGCGCGCTTGCCGGCCGCCGGCGGGCGCCTGGCCGGCGGCACCAGCACGTCTTCGCCAATGCTCGCGCGCAGCAGCTTGGCCAGGTCCTGCGCTTCCGAGCGCAGCGAGCCATTCAGATTGTTTTGCCGCGACAGGTCGGACAGCGCCTTGCCGGACAAACGCAAGCCGCTGACGGCGACGATGCTGTTGGCGACCTTGTCGTCCGGGTCGCGTTCCAGCGCTTCGAGCGCATGGCCGATAGCGTCGCCGTACTGGCCGCGGTCGAACTTCATTTGCGCCATTTGCAGCCATGGCGCCTTGTCGGCCGGGTAACTGCTGCCGCCGGCCTTGAGCAGGGTCATGGCGCGCTCGTACTGGCCGGCACGCGCGGCCGCATCGGCATCGCTCATCACTTGCGCCAGGGTCGGCGCGGCAGGTTTTTTGGGCGCCGGCTGTTCTGGCGTGGCGCAGGCGGCCAGCAGCAGGGCGCTGGCGAGGCAGGCAATACGGGGCAACATGGTGGCTGGCTTCATCGGGGCATTCCTTCACGTGGAGGACGCTACCGCTGGGAAAGATGGGCGGCGCCTTGGTGGAGGCCATTATTGATCGCCAATTTTTTTGCCAAATTGAGATTAATCAGCAAAGAAGAAGTTCCACATCACAGCTGCGCGCAGCGACATGAATCCTGATCTGGCGCAGTAATTACCTTGTTCGCAGGCGGACTTTGTGCCAACGCAAGCGGGTCGCCCCTGCATGCGCTTAAATGACTGCAACACTTTTATTTCCACCCTTCACCTTGCAAAGATCACCCATGCCATTTGACGCCCCGCTCCGCCGCCTGGCCCGCGCCACCGCGCTATTGCTGCCGGCCCTTCTGCTGGCCGGCTGTGCGGGCGGCGCCATCGGCACCCTGGCCAACGCGGCGCTGCAAGTGGCCGGCGTGGCCAAGCCGCCAGCGGAACTGCCCGACGCGCAAAAGCCGCCGCGCAATGTCAGCATCCACCTGCATGCGGCGCAGCGCCTCAACACGGATGCCGACGGCCGGCCGCTGGCGCTGGTGGTGCGCATCTACAAACTGCGCCAGAGCGCCGCCTTCGAGCAGGCGCCATACGACAGCTTCCTCGACGCGCAGCGCGAAAAGGCGGCACTGGGCACCGACCTGATGGAAGTCAAAGAGGTGCTGCTGGTGCCGGGCCAGCGCTACGAAGTGCAGGAAAAAGTCAGCAAGGAAGCGTATTTCATCGGCGTGGTGGCCCTGTTCCGCGCGCCAGCGGCGCAGCGCTGGCGCGCCACCTTTGTCGCCGTGGACGCGGAACGCGGCGGCATCACCGTCGGCCTGCACGCCTGCGCGCTCAGCGTCGCCAGCATGGATAGCGGCATGGCGCCGCTGGCTGCCCTGCGCTGCCAGTAGCGCAGGGCCGCAAGGCACACCGGCACGCCACACATTCAAGGAGAAACGAGATGGGCATGGCAGCGAAAATCTTGTGGGGAGAGGGCCTGTTCCTGCGGCCGCAGCATTTCCAGCGCCAGGACCAGTATCACGAAGCGCGCCTGCATCACACGGCCAGCGCGCTGCATCCCTACCTGTGGGGCGTGGCGCACATGGCGTGGGACCTGGCGGCGCTGAAGACGGGCACCTTGCGCCTGCATGCCCTGTCGGCGATCTTCCGCGACGGCGAAGTGTTCGAGTCGCTGGGCGACGGCGCGCCCGGCAGCGATACCCTGCCCCCGCCGGTGGACCTGGAAGCGCTGCCGCCGGCGGTGCAGGAAGTGACGTATTACGCGGCGCTGCCCATCCTCAACCGCGAAGGCATGAATTACACGGCGCAGGCATCGACGGCAGGCATGCTGGCGGCCACGCGCTTTGCGCACGCCATGCGCGCCACGCCCGACCTGTTTACGGAGTCCGCCGTGGCCGACGTGGCCTACCTGAAGAAGACCGTGCGGCTGATTCCCGACAGCGAGGCACGTGGTTCCTACGATTGCCTGCCGCTGATCGCCCTGCGGCGCACGGTATCGGGCGGCTTCGAACCCGTGCCCTCGTTCATGGCCCCCAGCCTGGCAATCGCCGGCGCGCCGCGCCTGCAGGGCGTGCTGGAACACCTGCTCGACGCCTTGCAGGCGAAGGTGAGCGCGCTGCACGGCCACCACCGCGAACCGAGCCGCAACGTGATCGAGTTCCGCTCCGGCGACGTGTCCTCGTTCTGGCTGCTGCACACGGTCAGCACGGCCGCCGCCGCGCTGATGCACTATGTGCGCCATCCGGCCCTGCATCCGGAGCGCCTGTACGAAGCGCTGCTGGGACTGGCGGGCGGCCTGCTCAGCTACTCCAAGCATTACACCCTGGCCAGCCTGCCCGCCTACGACCACGCGCAACCGGGCGCCTGCTTCGAAGCCATCGACGGCATCATCCGCGAACTGCTCGACACCGTCATCTCGTCGAAGTATTTTTCCATCGCCCTGCTCGAGGACCAGCCGTCGTACTACCTGGGCAAGCTCGATTCCGGCAAGATCGACCAGCACACCACCTTGTACCTGGCGATCCGCGCCGCCATGCCCGCCATCGAACTGGTGGACGTGGTGCCGCTGCGCGTGAAAGTGGGCGCGCCCGACGACGTGGAAAAATGCGTGCTCACGGCCATGCCCGGCCTGAAACTGTCGCATGCGCCGCAAGTGCCGGCCGCCATTCCCGTGCGCCCCGACACCTATTATTTTGCGATTGAAAACCGGGGCGTACTATATGAACAGATGCTCAAGGCGCAGTCGATCTCCGTGTACGTGCCGGCCGGCATACGCGACCTGCAGCTGGAACTGATCGCGGTGACGGCATGAGCCAGCTCATCGAACGGCGCGCTGCGCCCTCCCTGCTGGGACAACGCGGTTCCGCCCCAACCGGCAGCAGCCGCCATGCCGGCAGCGCCCTGCTGGACCTGATGCACGAAGGCTTTTACATGCTGTTCATGCTGAAGCACGGTTCGGCACCCGGCGACGAGCAAAGCTTCATGGACCGCATCACGGCCTTCCTCGACGACTTCGAGCGCGAAGCGAAAAAGATCCGCGCCGATGGCGACGATATCGCGGCAGCCAAGTATGCGTTTTGCGCGGCCGTCGATGAAATCATCCTGGCCTCGCCTTTCGCCCTGCGCAAGCAGTGGGAGCGGCGCCCGCTGCAGCTGCTGATCTTTGGCGACCAGCTGGCCGGCGAGCACTTTTTCGACCGCCTCGACGCCTTGCGCGGCAAGGGCGCCATGCGCGTGCAGGCGCTGCAGGTCTTCCACATGTGTCTATTGCTGGGATTCCAGGGCAAGTATGCGATCGACGGCGGCGAAAAACTCAGCTACCTGACGGCGCGCCTGGGCGACGAGATCGCCCACATCAAGGGCAAGAGCCGTGGCTTCGCGCCGCGCGCGGAACGCCCCGACCAGGTGGTCAACAAGCGCGGCAGCGACGTGCCGCTGTGGGCGCTGTCGAGCTTTTTCGCCCTGCTGGCCATCTGCGCCTACCTGGGCCTGAAAACCCATCTGACGCGCGGCACGCAAACGACCCTGGCCGCGTATGCGGACCTGGTCAAGCTGGCGCCGCGCCCGGCGCATCTGACCATCACGCTGCCCTGAACACCTCACAGAACCTACTGTGCAATCCTGAATTCGATGCGCCGGTTCCTCGCCCGGCCATCGGCCGTGGCGTTGCTGGCCACGGGACGGTCCGGTCCCTGGCCCGACACCAGCACCGAATCGGCTACGACGCCCTTGCCGGCCAGGTAGGCGCGCACGGCTTCGGCGCGCGCCTGGCTCAGGGCCACATTGCTGGCGCGCAGGCCCGTGTCGTCCGTGTGGCCGATCACCTCCACCTTGCGGCCCCGCAGCCTGAGCATGGCGGCCGCCATCTCGTCGAGGATGGCCAGGCCCGCCGGCGTGATGGATGCCTTGCCGCTGTCGAATTCGATGATGCGTTTATCCAGCGCCGCATCGAGCAAGCCCTGCTCCGCCTCCGCCGCCTTGACCCGCAAGCCGTTGTTGACGACGTAGGTGGGATTGAGGCTGGTGGCGATGTCACTGGCGATCTGCTGGCGCTGCGCCTCGTTCGCCACTTCGCCGCGCACGCTGACGTTATTGCCGTCGATACTGATCTGCCCCCGTGAAATCAGCTTCAGGTGCGGCGCGATCAGCTTGTGCACGTAGGCGTTCCAGTTGGCCGGCACGGCCACGCTGCCGATGGCGATCTGGTCGACCACGCGCTCGGCGCCATACAGTTCGCGCAGGCGGGCCAGCACGGCCGCCTTGCCCGCCTCGTCGGCCAGGGTGCCCGTGACAAGGATCTGCCCCGGCATCGGTGTCTGGGGCGCTTGCGCCTGCGCGTGGCAGGGAGCGGCTGCAGCAAGCAGCAGGAGAATGACAGGATATTTCATCGCAATCCTTCAGACAAAGGTATCGGCAAACATGGCGCAGGCCGAGCGCAGCGACAGCTGTTCCTGCTGCAGGCAGGCGGAAAAACGGCGCAGCGCGGCATCGCGTCCCAGCTGCTCCTCGACCCAGTCGAGCTGATCGAACACGATCAGCCGTTCGCAGCCGGCCTGCGGATCGATCAGCGCGCGCAAGCCATGCGGGTCGGCGCCGCAAAAGCCGATCACCAGCACGGGCGCCTCGTCGAGGTGGGAAAAGAACAGCGCCAGTTCGAAATCAGCCAGGCTCAGAAAAGGCGCGATCAGGTGCAGCCACAAGCTGGCCACCAGCTCGCGCAGCTGCGCGTCCTGCGGCAGCGGCAGCACCAGGCTTTTTTCCAGGCGCGGCAAGCCGCTCTGGCGCACCGGCTGCAGCAGCATGCCCAGGCCCAGCAGCAGTTCGCGCACCGTCACGGGAAACGCGGGCGATGCCAGCAGCGTCTGCAAGCCGTGCACCGTCTGCGCCTGCAAGAAGGCAGCCAGCCGCGCCGCGTGATCAGGTGCCGCCGGTTCGACTTCGACCACGTTGCCGGCCAGCGCCAGCAGGGCCGGCCCCGGTTCTGCGCTGGCCACGATGCCTTGCGACAGCTGCTCCACCCGCTGCCACAGCGGCGCCAGCGCCAGCGGGCTGCAAGCGACAAAGGTCTCGGCGTCATCGACCTCCAGCGCGCCCATGGCCATGAAGGGAAAGCGCCGCAACGACTGGTCATTGCTCGCTTCCAGGCGCCCGGCGATGGCGCGCCGGCTGCGCGTGCCGACGAAGGCAAAGCGCAGCGGCGGCAAGGCGTCGTAATTGAGCTTCCAGCGCGGTTCCACCGTCAGGGCAGTCATGACCTGCGCCAGCCAGTCGTCGAGCAGCTGCACCAGCGCGTGATTGTCGCAAGCCTTGATGAAGTCGCCCCGCGCGGGAATCTTGCCAAAGTAGCCGAGGCGCACCTGCTGCGCCGCGCGCATCATGGCGAAACTCCGGGCATGACTGCGGCGGCGATGGCCTGCGCGGGAGACGCGGCAGAAGCACCGGGCGCGCCGACAATGGTCTCGGGCAGCTGCATGCCGCGAAAGCCCTGCTCCTGCACCGCCGGAGTCCCGCCCGCGCCGGTGCCCGTCGTCTCGGCGCTGCTGGTGATTTTCAGGTCGACCGCCACGGCCACCTCGCCGCGCGCCCAGCGCAGTTCGAACACGCCGCCCTCCTTGCGCTTCTTGGCCGCCGCGTCGATCATGCGCTTCAAGCCGAATTGCCCCGGCTCGTTGAACAGTTCCACCGTGCGCCCGTCGAAGGTGACGGCCGTGATGCGCGCGCCCTGCTGGCCCGCTGCGCCTTGCGGACCCGGATGGACCATGTTCGTCCACTGTGCCGGGGTGTTGCGGTAGCGCAGCTGCTGGCCGTCGATCTCCACCGTGTATTCCAGGGTGCCCGGCGCGGGCGACGGCTGGATCTGGAAGACGGTTTGCGCCGCCGTCGACGTGGCTGCCACGCCGCCCGCGCCCAGCGGCGCGATCCAGCCGGGGAAACGCGCCACCACCTGCGGCGACAGGCTGATGCCCATGTCGGCCCAGGTGCGCGGCGCCAGCACGTCGCCGCGCCGCACCACCAGCGGACCCATGGACGTGGTGACGAATTTCGCCACCAGGCCTTCCGGGCCGAAGAACTGGCCGATCTCGAGGTTGCTCGCCTCGATGCGCGCCGTGGGCGCGAATGGATATTTGTTGGCCAGCGATTTCTGGAACGGTTCATACACCTGCGCCGCCCAGGTCTTGTTGATATCGAGTTCGGCCGGCGCGACGATGACGGCAAAGGTCTGCATCAGCGGGCGCACGAGGATGGGGCGGATCGCCTGCTTTTGCGCGTCGCTCATCCCCGTGAGCACCTGCTCGTCGACCAGTTTCAGGGCGTCGGCCAGTTCGGAACCGCTGCCCTCCAGGGTCTGCTGCATGAACTGGCGCGCGCCCGGCCCCGCGTCGCCCTGGTTCTTCAGCTGGTTCAAACGGCTGCGCAGTTTCGACAGCGCTTCCAGATAGGCGCGCATCAGGGATGCATTGTTGTCCCTGGCCGCCACCAGCTTGCCCACGCCGGCAAATTCGCGCCCCACGGGACCCATGGGCTTGTCCAGGCGGGCCGGGTCGAGCTGCGCATTGAGAGCGGCGGGACTGGCCGTCAGCGGCGACGGCGCGCGGCGCAGCACGGTTTCCTTGAACCAGGCGACGATGCCCCGCTCGGCCTGGCGCAATTGGGCATTTTGCAGCGCCGGGTTGTCCCACGAGGTTTCCTGATAGATGGTCGTCAGCAGCCTGGCAATCGGCGACGACTGCGGGTCGCCCAGGCGGTTCATCGCCTGCACGGCGCCGTCAAAACCTTGCAGGTCGGCGACGGCCACGCCCTGCACGAATTTTTGCCACTCGCGCGCATAGTCGGCCTTGTACATGGCCACCAGGTTTTTCTCGATCTGCTCCGGACTGCCTTCCAGGGTCAGGTCGTCGGTGGAGGCGCTTTTCAGCACCCAGTCGGCGCTTTGCAGCTCGCGGTTGGCGGCATCGCGAAACGCGCCCTCGACGAACTTTTCCCAGGCCTGGCGCGTAAAGGCGCCGGAGACGGCGTAACTGCCCGCCAGCAGCGCCTGATCCTGTTCACCGACGATGCGCGCCACCGTCATGCCGGGAAAGCGCGTCGAGGCGCGCGCCTTGACGTCGGCATACACGCGCTCGCGCGCCGGCATGCCGCGCACCACGCGGCGCAGGTTTTCGCGCGCCTGGTCGACCAGCGCCAGCTTCTGCTCGATGCGCGGCCAGGACGGATCGCCGATCTGCGCCAGGTAGAACGTCAGCAGCCGTTCGGCGCTGCGTATCATCTGCTCGCGCGGCATGGCGCCCCGGTTGCCCTCCAGCCAGGCACGCCAGAAACGCGTCAGCTGGTCATTCAGGTGGCTGCTTTCCGCATGCGTCTTATCGGCCAGCATCAGATAGGTTTTCAGCGCGTTATAGGCATCTTCCACATTCGTCGCGCTGGCCGCCTGGTACTGGACGCTGCGCGGTGCCGCGGACGCTGCTGGCGCGGCGGCCGGCGTCTGCGGCGTGCGCGCCGTGGGCTGCAGCTGGTCCGCGCTGGCGTTCATTTCAAACAGCAAGGCTTCCAGCGCGCCCGCCACGGGGCCGAGCATGACCTGGCGCGCACCGGCAAAATATTCCTCGCGCAGCTTGCGTTCAAGCAGCTCGCCCTGGTACAGACCCAGGCGCAGGGACCACGGCCGTTGCGTGCGGTACGCTTCCAGCTGCTCGATGCGGTCCTGCAAGATCTCGAGCGCTTCCAGGCGCGACTGCAAGTCCAGGCGCCGCTCCTGCAGCTTCACCACTTTGGTTAAATCGGCCTCGACGTTGGCCACCAGTTGCCGGTTGCCCAGGTAGGACCAGCTCCAGCCGCCCAGGCAGGCGCCCAGCGACACCGTGGCGGCAAAGAACACGGCATATTTGAAGCGCAGCTTGGCACGGTTGGCATAGTTGGCCACCAGGTGCTTGTCGGCAAAAATCACCTTGCGGAACAGCTCCAGCAAGAAATAGCCATGCTGGCGCGCGCCGGACGGCGCCGCGGCCGGGGCCGGCGCGAAGGCCAGGTCGAAGCGGCGCGCCACCTGCTGCGAGGAGGCACTGACGGGCTCGCCTTCCTGCAGCGCGCTGGTAAAGTAAAAGCCGCGGAACACGGGCTGGAACTGGAACGGGTTTTCCTCGAACAGGGTGGCGATGAAGGCGCGCAAGGCCGGCTTGATGGCGGCAAACTCCAGCGGAAAGGTAAAGACGCCGGGCGCCATCGTCTTGCGTTGCCGGTGCGCCATGTTGGCCAGGCTCAGTTCCGTCAAGCCATCGTGCAATTCATCGAAACCCTGGTCGAAAAACGCCAGCAAATCGGCCGTGGGCAACTTGCGCTGGTACGGCATGGTGGCGCCCCAGACACGCTCGCGCTCGCTACGCTCGGCATCCGCGAAAAACTCCGTGAAGCCGGCGATCAGGTCCGCCTTGGTAAACACGATGTACAGGGGCGCGAATACTTCCAGGCGTTCGATGACATCCTGCACCCGCTTGCGCAGGCTGCGCGCCAGTTGCATGCCGACATCAGGGTCGCCTTTCAATTCGGCGATGCTGACGGCGATGAGGATGCCGTTGATGGGCGCCTTGCGCCGGTATTTTTTCAGCAGGTCGAGAAAGCCGAACCACTCGCCGCGATGCTCGTCGACGACGGAATAGCGTCCCGCCGTGTCGAGCACGATGCCGTCCGTGGTGAAAAACCAGTCGCAGTTGCGCGTGCCGCCCACGCCTTGCACGATCTTGCCGTCGGCAAAGGGAAACTGCAGGCCCGAATGCAGGATGGCGCTGCTCTTGCCGGCGGCCGGATTGCCGATGATCATGTACCACGGCAATTCGTACAAGGCGGCGGCGCCCGATTTGATACCCAGCTTGGACGTCTTGATGGTCTCGATGGCGGCCAGCATGCCCGTGCGCACGGCGTCGAGTTCCCCCCGCTGGGTGCTGCCGGCAGTGGATGCCGAAGCGGCTTGCGCGGCGGCGATCTCGGCTTCGTTGAGGATGGCCTGCCCCAGCGCCTGCGCATCGCGCCGCGCGCGGCGCCGGCGCCACAGCCACAGGCCCAGCCACGTGACAAAGGCCAGCAGCAGCAAGGCCAGGGCCCAGACCAGCGCCACTTCCAGCACTTCAGCGCCCAGGTACAGGAACACGGCCAGCGCCATGAAGCCGAGGATGGTCAGATTGCGGCTGTCGGTGAGGAAATGCCAGATTCTTCGCAGCATGATGAGCCCAGGGTGAGGTCGCAAAGCAGGAGGAACGCCGCCGCGCAGCGAGGCGGATTCGGCCCATGCTGACAGCAATGCGGCGCGCCTTTGTTGACATATGACAAGTACCAGGTGCCAGCGCGCGGCAGGCGCTGGGCTGCCATTGACGCCGCGCAAGCAAGCTTGCAGCGGTGAAAATCAGGCCGAAACCCGGCGCTAGAATGACTGGCGCGGCTTACTTGCCCAGCACGCGCGGTTGCGGCAATTCCGTGTGGCCAAAATCCATCATGGTCCAACGCCCACCCCAGCGCAGGCCCACCGATTCGGCCGTCACGCCATATAAACGGTAGCCGCGCATGGCCCAGGCATTTTTTTCAGAAATGATGAGCTTTCCTTCATGCATGAATGCGCAATCGGCCGCCAGGCCATACTGGTGATAGCTTTGAAACGCCCTCGCGTTCGTCACGTTCGGGCCGGCCGCCGCCAATTGGTCCTGGCGCGCAGGGCTGCGATAGCCTTCCAGCAAGACCATGTCGTAGCCATGCACGTCTTTCATGATCTTGAAGACCAGCAGCAGGCGCTGCGCGAAATCGTGGTCGAGCAATTGCCAGTTGCGGCTGGCGCCGCCCAGCAGCGGGCGCAGCTGCGTTACTTCCGCCGTGGAAAACAGCAGCGGCGGCAAGGTCGGCGGCGGCACCAGCTGTTCGCCTTTCAGCAAGTCGCTGACCTGGTCATTGATCGCGTGTTGCTGGTCAGCATAGCCGCGCAAGGCGATGCGGTCGCTGGACAGCCAGGCCAGCAGCGGCGGCACGATGACCAGCACGCTGCCCGCCAAACTCAGCCAGCGATGCAGCCACAGCAGCTGCCAGGTGCGCGCCATGCCCGAGCCCGTGTGCCGCTGCACGCGTTGCCACCGCGCGCCGCTGCCGCCCTTCAGGTGCTGCGCGCGCCGCTGCATGCGCCAGCCCAGGTTGACGAGCGTGTGCAGCACGATGGCGCGGCCGCCGGGAAACAGCAGCAGCCAGCAGGCAAGACAGGCGAGCAGGAAATACATCAAGACCAGGGCGACGAACATGGGCGCTCCGTGACGGGAATAGCGGGGGCCGGGCAGCATGCTCGGCGGCATCGCTAGATCGTAGGCGTCCGCGGTCCGCATGAGCGCGGTTTACATCAAGGTCAGTCGAGTTTGTTCCACTGCGGAGGTGATATTTTGTCTTTACTGAAAAACGGGGATGGCCAGGCGCGCAGCCCTGACCTGTTGAGCAAGACCGGCGCGGCTGGCGCGCGCATCGAAGGCAAGGGCATCCTGTCGCAGCTCGAACACGGCATCGCCGCGCCTGTGGCCAGACCTGCACTGCGCTGGCGCCCCGGCTGGCGGCACTGGGCTGCTGGCGCGCTGTGCCTGGCGCTGCTGATCACTGCCGTGCTCGCGTATGACACGGACGCCCTGCCCCTGCCGCCGGCGCCCGTCACGGCCGTGACTGAGGCTCCGCCCGCAATGCCGGCGCCAACGGTGCCGCCGCACGCGGCGCAGGCGGCCACCATCGTCAATACGGCGGGACCGCCCTTGCCTGCGATGGCCGCCACGACAGCAAGCGCACCGCACAAGACGCTACCGCCCGTGCGCCAGGCCGCCGCGCGCCCTCAGGGGCCGAGGCCGGTTGCCGCGCCCGGCGATAGCGACGTGACCTTGCTGACGGCGATGGTGGCCCATGCGCACCGGCAAGAAAGCACGGCAGTGTCCGTGCGCGACGTGGTGCTGCGCCAGCGGGAGGGGGAGCAGGAAACGGCGGAACTGTTGCGGCGCTGTCAGCAGCTGGGCCTGATCGAAGGCATGCTGTGCCGCTCGCGCATCTGCTCGGGCCGCTGGGACAGCGATCCCGCCTGCCATTGATGGGGGTTGCCGGCGGTTGACGACCCTCAGGCGCGCTCGGACACTTCGATCAGGTTGCGGTCCGGGTCGCGCAGATACACGGAGCGGATGGGCCAATTGGCGCCCGTGCGGGCCACCGGTCCCTCCTCGATGCCAATCCCCAGCGCCGCCAGGTGGGCGATGAACGCGTCGAGCGGCACGGCGGCGATGAAGCACAGGTCCAGCGAGCCGGGCGTGGGCAAGTCCGCCTTGGGCAGGAATTCCTTGCCGGCCTCATGCAGGTTGATTTTTTGCGCGCCAAACTTGAAGGCATGGCGGCCGGCGCCAAACGTTTCCAGCTGCATGCCCAGCACGCGCGTATAGAAATCGATGCAGGCGGGCTTGTCGCGGGTGGTCAATACCAGGTGATCCAGGTGGTCTATCATACAGTTCTCGGGTGAGTGGCCGCATCCATGCGGCCTTGCAAAAAACCTTCCATCAGCGCCAGCAGTGCCTGCGGCTGCTCCTGGTGCGGCGTATGGCCGCACTGCTCGACAATGGCGGGCACGGCGTTGAGCGCCTGCGCCACGATCGTGTCGACCTGGGCCGCGCTGCCGTACTGGTCCTCGCTGCCCTGCACCACCAGCGCCGGACATTCGACGGAGGGCAGCAGGTATTCGATGTTCCAGAACTGGAAACCATAACTGAGCCAGGTATCCGACCAGGCCTTGAAGATGGTCTCCGTCTTGTCGCCATGGTATTTCGCCAGCGCGCGCAGCTTGCCCGCGCCAAACGCCGCATCCGCCAAGCGTATGCCGTCGAGCGTGATGCCCTCGACAAACACGTGCGCCGCTTCGGTGATGATGCCGCGCAAGCGCGGCGGCTGCTGCGCCGCATAGATCAGGGCAATGCTGCCGCCATCGGAGTGGCCGACGAGAAAATGGTCCTGTCCCGGCAGCAGTGCCGCGAGCACCTGCGGCAGCTCGCACAGCGCGTAGTCGTGCAAATAATGGAGTTGGCGGCGCGCCGCCAGCGGCGACGACTGCCCATAGCCATGGCGGTCATACAGCAAGCCGCGGCACCCCGTCGCCTGGCATAGCTGCGCGGGGAAATCTTTCCACATCGCACAGCAACCGAGTCCCTCGTGCAGGAATACCAGGCAAGGCTTGGCGGGGTCGCCTTCGATCAATTCGTAATAGATATCGGTTTCGGCGCTCAGGTTCAGTATCGGCATGGGCTAGGCTCGCATCGGCAGGTCGGCTGGGCCTATTGTGCCATTGTCCTGCACGGCATGCGTGGCGCCCCGTAAAAATAGCCTACTGGAAAAGATATTCCCGCCTGCCTGCAAGGTGTTTGCGCCAGCACAAGTGAGCGCCGTTTTTCCGGCGGCGCCGCGCGCTTTTTGCCCGCGCGTTTGCCTAGAATGGCTTACTCCAACAGCATGGAGCAGACGGCTACCTTATCAGCCAGGACGTGACACTGGCCGTCACGGCAACAGATAAGGCGTCTTGCCGCACGACGACAGGCGCGGCGTCCAAACTATCGATCAGGAGTACATCATGGAAATGAAAGTAGAACACCGCACCGGCAGCAACCTGGCACTGGAAGAAACCGATGCGCCGATGGAACAGGAAGGCAAGAGTGCAAAAGGCGCGGCAGCACAAGACTTGAACCTGAGCCCCGCCGCCTTCACCACCTATTACACGTGGACGGCCAATGGCGTGCATCCTTCGGTCAACTTCGCCAATGCCAATGTGAAGGCCAATTCGCGCGTATTGCTCAACATCAGCGAGTATGCCGCGACGCCACAGGACCGTTTCATCGGCGCCGCCCGCATGGCCGTGTACAACATCGCACCGTATAACGGCGGTTTCCGGGCCTGGGTGGATATCTCGTGGGGCAGCCCGCTGAAGGTGCGTTTCGACGTGTTTGTGGATCCCTGATCCGGGAAACACTGCGCGCGCTCCCGCCACCAGCGGGCCGGCATCGCGCACGTCGCCAAGGCACTGAAGCAATGGCCAGCGCGAACGGGAAACCGTGCGCGCATGACAAAAGGGCCACGTGTTGCCACGTGGCCCTTTGCTGCTGCTTGTTCTGGCTCCCCGACCTGGACTCGAACCAGGGACCTGCGGATTAACAGTCCGTCGCTCTACCAACTGAGCTATCAGGGAAAGGAGGCCGAATTATATACGTCAAAATTTCCCATGTCCAGTTTCAATCTGCATGGCCAGCAAAACAGGCCGCCAGCGAGCCAGCCTCGCCAGATGGCAGGGTCCGTCTGCGCTGCGCCACGCAAGATAGTAGAATAGCCAGGCCTTAGCGACACGCAAGGCGCACAACCGCATGCCGGCAGCGGGGCGTCAACCACGCCGCCACGCGGACATGCGCTTGCAAGGTTCGCCTTGCCCCTGGCTTACTGCTCTCATCCGATATGACAGAATCAAGCGCAACCCTGGTGGACCAACCCGGCAGCGGCGACAGCTCGGCGGAAATTGCCGAGCATATGGCGGCCGCCATCGTGGCGCGCCAATTGCCGCCCGGCACGCGGCTGCGCGAAGAGGCGCTGTGCCGGCTGTATGGCGTCAGCCGCACCAAGATCCGCGCCGCCCTGCTGATACTCTCGAAAGACAAACTCATACGCATGGTGCCCGACAAGGGCGCCTTCGTCAGCCAGCCAACGGAGGCGGAGGCACGCGACATCTTTGCCGCGCGGCGCATCATCGAGGCGGCCCTGGCGCGCGAATTCGTCGCGCGGGCCAAAGCTGCCGACTACCGGATGCTGGAGCGGCACCTGAAAGCGGAACGCCAGGCGCTGGCACGGGACACGCCGCTGCGCTCGCAACTGCTGGGCGACTTCCACGTATTGCTGGCCGATATCGCCGGCAACGCCGTGCTGCGCGACATCGTGCGCGAACTCGTGGGCCGCAGTTCGCTCATCACCATGCTGTACCAGTCCGGCCACGACGCGGCCTGCTCTTGCGACGAACACGGCCGCTTTCTCGACGCGGCGCGCAGCGGCGACGCCGACCTGGCGGCGCGCCTGATGGTCGAGCACCTGGCGCATGTGGAAGCAGCGTTGCGCTTCGACGGCAGCGCCGGCGACCACAAGAAAGACCTGGTGGCCGCGCTGCTGATGTAAGAGCCTATCCCAGTAGGGAGCGTCTTCTGCTGGCAGCGGATCAGGAGCGCGGACAAGGCGTGAGGAGGACGCGTGGCGAGCCACGCAACGACGAACAACGCAGTCCCCGCTTTTGAGGGGCGCCAGCAGCGGATGTATTCATCTACTGGGATAGGTTCTCAGCCGCCCATCAAAAAAGGCCGCCGATGCGGATGCACGGGCGGCCTTGTCACAAGCGACGGCAACTGCTTGCCGGCAAACTTGCTATTCGCCCAAGTAGATAAACTTGAACAGGAAAATGGCGGCGATGATGTAAGCCACCACCGATACCTGCTTGCCCTTGCCCGTCAACAGTTTCAAGACGGCATAGGTGATGAAGCCGAACGCCACGCCGCTGGCCACGGAATAGGTAAACGGCATCATCAGCGCCGTGATGGCGGCAGGAATGCTTTCCGTACTATCATCCCAGTCGATGAAGGTCAGTTCGCGCAGCATCAGGCAGGCCACGTACAGCAGCGCGGGCGCCGTCGCGTACGGCGGCACCGTGTGCGCCAGCGGGGCGAAGAACAGGCTGCCCAGGAACAACAATGCAACTGCCACGGCCGTCAAGCCCGTGCGGCCGCCCGCTTGCACGCCGGCAGCGCTTTCCACGAAGGCCGTCGTGCTCGACGTACCCAGGCAGGCGCCGGCGGCAATCGCCGTGCTGTCGGCCAGCAAGGCCTTGTTCATGCGTTCCATCTTGCCGTCTTTCAACAAGCCGGCGCGGTTGGCCACGCCCATCAAGGTGCCCGTCGCATCGAACAATTCCACCAGGAAAAACACCAGCACCACGTTGACGATGCCGATCGACAGCGCGCCCATGATGTCGAGCTTGAACAAGGTCGGCTCGATGGCGGGCGGCGCCGAAACGATGCCGTTGAACTGGTTGCCGCCAAAGAAGAAGCTGGCGACGGTGATGGCGAGGATGCCGATCAGGATGGCGCCCGGCACTTTCAGGCGGTCCAGCGCGACGATGATGAAGAAACCGAGGATGGCCAGGATGGGCGCCGCCTGGTGCAAGTCGCCCAGGGCGATGATGGTGGCCGGGTTCGACACCACCACGCCCGCGCTTTTCAGGGAAATGATGGCCAGGAACAGGCCGATACCGACCGTGATGGCCGTGCGCAACGCGGGCGGGATGCTGTTGATGATCATTTCGCGCACCTTGAACAGGCTGACGAGGATAAACAGGCAGCCGGAAATGAAGACGGCGCCCAGCGCCACTTCCCAGCTCATGCCCATGCCCTTGACCACCGTGTACGAGAAGTACGCATTCAGGCCCATGCCCGGCGCCAGCGCGATCGGGTAGTTCGCGTACAGGCCCATGATCAGGGTGCCGATGGCGGCCGCCAGGCAGGTGGCGACGAAAACGGAGTCTTTCGGCATGCCCGCGTCGCCGAGGATGGACGGGTTGACGAAGATGATGTAGGCCATCGTCAGGAACGTGGTCAGGCCGGCCAGCAGCTCCGTGCGCACATTGGTCCCGTTGTCCTTCAGTTTGAAATAGCGTTCCAGGAACTGCATGATTAACCCCTTGTTTTGGTAAAACCGGGCGCCTGCGTGTGGCCAGTGCGCCTCTTTTTATGACGAAATGACTACTTTCCCGCTGCGCCGGCCGGCTTGAAGGCCCACCAGCGGCTGCCCGCAAAATTCCAGACCAGCCCGATGCCCGTCGCCAGCACCTGCGCCAGCCAGTAATACCAGCCCAGCTGGTGTACCAGCAGCCACATCAGGCCCGTATTGATGCACCAGCCGATGCCCAGCAAGGTGAAATACTTGCTGGCCGCCTCGCCATGGCCCTTGTCGCTTTTAAACGTGAAAAAGTAATTGAGGAGGTAGTTGACGACGGAACCGAGGATGTAGCCGATGCCGGACGCGGCGGCGGCGCTGATGCCGGCCCATTCCACGCCGCCCCACAGCACGCTGTATTGCACAGCCGTGCCGGAAGCGCCGACGGCGGCGAAACGTAAAAATTGGTGATGCAGGGAATGGGACATTGTCAATTTTCAAATAAGACGAAAACAATCGCCAGGATCAGGCCAGAATAAAAAATGGCTACGATTGCTCGTAACCATTTTTCAGCCTGCATTTTACTGCAAGTTGCGCCCAACGTTCATATTCGCCGCCGTTTAGACACTTACAACGCCTAACAAAACCGTAGCGAGCGGAAGGAAGTTGTGGTTGAGAAGCGCAACTGTACGAAGTACGGGGCCGCCGAGGCAGTGAGCATCGCAGACCGCAAATTACGACGCGCAGCAGGTTTTGATAGGCGTACTTATTCCTTGCGCTGGCGGCGCCGGCGCAGCCAAACGAACAGCGCGATCAGCAGCAAGATTCCCACTATGCCGCCCGGTAGCATGAACGGCTGTGCACGCGCCAGCACGGGCTTCTCGCCGCCGCTGCGCGCCTGCGCCACGTAGGCCGGCGTGACGGATACATCGGGGTTGCCGTACTGTTTCAATACGTAATTGGCGATCGAGGCGATCTGCTCGTCCGTCAATGGCTGCACGTAGGAACGCTGGTCGAAACGGGGCATGAACGCTTCGTGTTCTTCCCCTTCGATCTTGCGCTCGACGCCAAACAACATGGCCGAGACCAGATTGGCCGGCGTGTTGCCGCCCGTCGCCGTGTTGTGGAACAGGGCGGGATACGCCTGCCCCGTGCTGCCGGCGCCGCTGGCCGAATGGCAGCTGGCGCAGTAGCCGAAAAACAGCACGGCGCCACTGTTGAGCGAATGGTGCTCGGTGGAACCGGCCATGCCGCGCAGCAACGGCTCTTCGCTGGCGGCGCTGCCATGGCTGAAGGCAGCTTTCGTTTGCCCAGGCGCGCGCACGGGTGGCACCGTGCGCAGCCAGGCCACGATGGCCGCCACGTCGTCGTCGCGCAAAAATTGCAGGCTGTTCTGGATGGCTTCGGCCATGCCGCCCGCCGCCTGTCCCTTGCCTTCCACGTGACCCGTCTTCAGGTAGGCCGTGAGTTCCGCATCCGTCCACGCGCCGATGCCGCTGACCTTGTCGGACGTGATGTTCGGCGCATGCCAGGAACCAAGCGACGCGCCGGCCAGGGTCTGGCTGCCGATTTCCGCCATCAGCGCGTTGCGCGGCGTGTGGCAGGCGCTGCAGTGGGCCAGGCCTTCGGCCAGGTAGGCGCCGCGGTTGATCTGCGCGCTCTTCGCCGGGTCCGGCACGAAGCGTTTATTGTCGAGGAACAAGGTATTCCAGCCCAGCATCGACAAGCGCACATTGAACGGGAATGGCAGGGCCGTCTGGCGCGCCGGCTCATCGACGGGCTTGACGGCCTGCATGAAGTAATAATACAGGTCGCCCACGTCCGCATCCGTCAGCTGCACATAGCTGGTGTAGGGCATGGCCGGATACAGATGGCTGCCGTCGGCGCGCACGCCTTCCCGCAGCGCGCGCGCAAAGTCGGCTTCCGTGTAGTGGCCGATGCCGCCTTGTTTCGACGGCGTGATGTTCGTCGCGTAGATCGTGCCCAGCGGAGAATCGATGGCGTAGCCACCCGCATACGGCTTGCCGCCCGCTGCCGTATGGCAAGCCATGCAATCGGCCGCGATGGCCAGGTAGCGACCCCGCTCCAGGCGCGCATCGGGACTGGCAGCCGAAGGCGCGGCCGGGCGGTCCGGCGTCAGGGTGACAGGCGGTGCCGGTGGCACAGCGTGGGCGGCCAGCGGCAAGCCGGCCACCAGCGCCAGGCTCAGTAATAAACGGCGCATCATGCTGCCTCCCTTGCCAGGGTGCGGGCGATGTCGTCGGCCGCGCGCAAGCCGAGCGCTGCCATGCTGAGGGTGGTGTTGACCACGCTGGCCGACGGCATGGCGCCGCCGCCCGGCAGCCACAAATTGGCATGGTCGTGCGCGCGGCAATTGCCGTCGACCACAGAATCGGCACGGTTACTGCCCATGATGACGCCGCCCATGATGTGGTTGTTCGCGTTCAGGCTCTCGGTGATATGGAATTCCACGGCGCCGAACAGCTTGCCGATGTGCTCGAGCTGCGCATGCGCGGCCTTCGCGCCATTGCGCACGTAATCGCCCACGTCATAGTAAATGTCGGGACAGGCCAGGCCCAGCGGGTCCTTGCGCGTCTTGCTCAAGGTCAAGCGGTTATGCGCTTCGGGCAGCGGTTCCAGGCTGATCGACAAGTCCACGCCAAACGCGGCGCGGCGGCGGATTTCATCGTCGAGGTCCTTGCCCACCAGGCCCAGCTTCAACGACTGCTGCGTAGCGGGTCCGACGCGGGTGATATTGTTCAGGATCATCTTGTTGGCCGAATACTGCGCGCGGAAGGCACCGTCGCGCGGGCCCACCAGGCAGCTGCTCTGCGCAGGACCACGGCCCGTCCAGATCGGTTCATTGGCGAGGAAAGTACAGTGGAAACCCGAGTGGTCCATCATGTTGCGGCCGACTTGATCGGAACTGTTGGCGATGCCGTTCGGATTGTTCTGGTTGGCCGCCAGCAGCAGCAAACGCGGTGTTTCAATGCCGTTGCAGGCAATCACGAAAGCCTTGCCCGTCGCCATATGCGACTGTTTCTTCGCGTCATACCAGTGCACGGCCGTCACGCGGTTGTTCTGGTCCGTGTCGATGCGGTAGACGACGGCCTCGGCCAGCACGCCCGCGCCCTTCAGCTCGGCCCGCTCCACGTGGTGGATGCCGTTGTACATGGCGCCGATGGGGCAGATCGGCTGGCAATTATTATTGCCGCAGCAGGTCGGGCGGCCCTGCCATGGGCGCGTCGAGCGGCCTTGCGGGATCGGCACGGAGCGGTAGCCGTGCGGGTTGACCACTTCGGCGAAGCGCTTGTCGCCATAGCCCCAGGGCACCATGTCCATCGGGTACGGCGCGCTGCGTTCGCTGGGCGACTGCAAGGCGGGATCGTTGGGGCCGGCCACGCCCATTTCCTGCTCGGCGCGGCAATAGTACGGTTCCAGCTCATCGTAGGAAATGGCCCAGTCGCGCCCCACCCCGTAATCGCTTTTCATGCGCATGTCGGACGGCAAGTGGCGCCAGCACGACGCGGCCCAGTGCCAGGTGGTGCCGCCCACCGTGCGCAGATAGCCCTGCTGGAAACTGCTGCCGCTGGGGCCGGACAATTCCACGTAGTTATTCTTCGGAAAATACAGCGGCGCGGGCGCGTTGTCCGCCTGCGGATACAGGCCCTGGAAGTCGGAACCGACGCGGTTCTCGAACGGCATGTTGCGCCAGTTTTCCACGGCTTGGCCACGCTCGATGCGCAGGCCCGCTTCCAGCATGATCACGGAATGGCCCTGCGCGGCCAGCTGGTCGGCCATCATGGCGCCGACGACGCCAGTACCGACGATGACGACATCGGCGACGACGTCGCCATTACTCTTGAATTGGGGTGATTTCATTTTGCTTGCTTGCCTTTCGGTTCGGGAGTGCCGGTGGTGGCCGGGGCCGGTACGGGTTTTGGCGCCACGGGCGCGGAGACGCGCACGGCCGGCGGCGCCTTCAGCCACCACAAGGGGCCGTAATTGCAATAGGTCGGCACGACCTGGCCATCGGCCACCGTGCGGTACATCAACGCTTCCGCATACGCAACGACGATGGATTTCGTGCCCTGCGCCGCGTTGCCGGCGACAGTGCCCGTGTACCAGGCGGCAACGATGGCCAGCGCCAGTTCGCGCAGGCCGGTGTCCGCGGCGCTGGCGGCCGCCAGCAGGGCTTTCGCTTCCTGGCCCGTGACGAGCAGCGCGCCCAGTTGCGGCAAGCGCTCGGCAAAGCCGGGCACGTTCGTGCGCATGGCTTGCTCGATGCGCGCCGCCGTGTCGGCGGACAAATCGCGGTGGCCCGTGATCGTTTGCGACAAGGTGTAGAACAGCATGGTGACGGGCGCCAGGCCGGGTGCCGGAGCGCTGGCCGGCGCCTGCATGGCGGCGGACAGGGGATTGCTCCAGAAACCTGCCTGCGCCAGCAAGGCGGCCAGGCCGATCAGGGCGTGGCGGCGGCTGATGCGGGGAAGGGATGAAACGGATGTTGCAGATGGTTCGCTGCCTGGATGGTTCATGAGACTCCCGCAAGACTTGTTGTTTTATTGACTTCGATGATTGCGCTACATTGCATTTGCGCATATATGGAACCGGTTCCATATTATCCTACAGAAGTAAATTGTCTGCCAATGTAGTATTACGACTGAGACACTGGCTGGTGCAATTCCTGGATGGATTCAGGCGTGTCGCGCACGCTAAACGCCAGTCCCGGCTGGCCGCCCAGGCGGTAATGGAAGTCGAGCACGCTGCCGCCAGCCAGGGCCGGCTTGCCCGGCAGGGCCAGGGGCAGGTTCAGGCTGCAGTCATGGTCGCCCAGGACGATGTCGCCATGCACGCGGATGCGCGTCAGCAGGCGCGGCGCCTGCTCCAGCACGTCAGGCAGGCGGATGCTGGCGGCCGGCAAGCTCTCGCCCTGCTCGTCCTGCCAGGCGCGCAGGGCGTCACCATCGAGGGCAAACACGCAGCCCCAGTCGGTGCACGGTGCATCCGGCGCGCGCCGGTCCAGGCCCAGGTGCACGGTAACGGACGCCGGCAGCAGCGCCGCCGCAGGCGCTTGCGCGTGCAGATTGCGCAGGATGGCCACCTGCGGCTCCTTACCCAGCGCCGTATTCATGGTTTCGCTGACGATCACGTCCGGCATGGCGCCGCCAGCAATGCGGTAGGCGGCCGCGTCGGCGCAAATGTATGCCGTGACATGGCGATCCAGGCCCAGGCTTGCAATCAGTTCGCGCGCATAGGCCAGGGTCTCGGCATGCACGTCGAGGATGGCAAACTGCACCAAGTCCGCATCCAGCATGGCCATCACCGGCAGGGCCAGCAAGGCGAACGGGCCGCAGCCCGCATACAGCACGCGCACGGGCCGGCCACCACTCACCTCCAGGCGCTCGCGCACGGCCAGGGCCAGGCCCTGGATGAAGGCGGCGCTGCGGTACGGCTCGCGCGCGCACAGGCCCGCCTGCACGGGCGAGATGGCCCAGCCGCTGGGAAGAAAGCTTTCGCCGTCGCGCAAACCGTCCTGCCGGTCCATGGGCAGGCGCGAATGGCGTTCGACGAGCTGGCGCAGCTGCACCGTTTCGCCGACTAGGCTTGCCAGCGAGCGCTGCGGATCGCACAGCGCAGCCGCGATGGTGGCCAGTTCCGCGCGTGCCGGATTCATGCGAGACTCCACTGGCAAGGCGGGATAAAGACAGAATGCATGGCGGCTTCCTTGAAATGATTGCAAGTACGCGGAAAAATTGGCAGCATAGCAAATAACTGTACGCCTGTTAATTTATCTCCAGCCGCAAACACCTACCGGAGCATCGATGCACGCCTTGCCGCTTTCCGACCTCACCCTCGTCCTCGCCAGCCTGCCCACCCCCTACCAGTTGCGCGTCCAGCGCGACGACGACGATGGCTTTGCCGCCGCGCTGTACAGTTCCACACGCGGCGACTTGCGCCAGATGCCGGCCGAGCCCGCCGTCATCGAACAGCTGATCGCCATGCAGCAGCGCATGCAAAGCCACGGCTACCGCCAGGCGTATCCACACGCCGCCTACCTGGTGCTGCAGCACGGCGATACCCCCATCGGCCGCCTGATCCTGGACCGCCAGGATCAGGTGCTGCACCTGGTCGACATCGCCATCCTGCCCGCCGCGCAAGGCCAGGGCGCCGGCAGCGCCGTGCTGCGCGGCCTGCAGGCGCAAGCGGGCGCGGAGCAATGGCAGATCCACCTTGCCGTCAACAAAAGCAACGCCGCCGCGCGCACCCTGTACCAGCGGCTGGGCTTTCGCCTGCGCGGGGAAAACGAGGTGCAGGAGCAATTGGAATGGAGCGCGCCATAGTGCCGGCGCAACATATCCCCAGCAGCTGGCTGCAGCTGCCGCTGCACTTCGACGTGGCGCGCATGCAGGGCGACAGCGACCAGTTCGCCACGGACGAGTGGATCAGCCATTTCAATACGGGGGCCTACGACCAGGGCTGGAGCTGCGTGCCGCTGCGCTCGCCCGGCGGTGCAGCCGACAACATCATGCCCGTCGACGGCGCCGCCTACGCAGGCACGCCGCAACTGGCGCGCTGCCCCTGCCTGCGCGAAGTGCTTGCCAGCTTCGCATGCGAGATCCGCGCCGCGCGCCTGATGGCGCTGGCGCCGGGCGCCATCATCCGCGCGCACCGCGACGCCGGCACGTCGCTGGCCGACGGCTTGATCCGCATCCACATCCCCATCCACACTTCGCCGCAGGTGCTGTTTACCATCGATGGTGAAACTGTCCACTTCACGGCTGGCCACGCCTGGTACATGGACGCCAGCTGCCTGCACGCGGTGCACAACCGGGGCACGACGCCGCGCATCCACCTCGTGCTCGACTGCGTCACCAATGCCTGGCTCGAAGCGCTGTTCGCCTCGGCGGGATTCGTGCCGAAAGCGGCCCACAAGTATGGCGACCCCGGCATCCACGATGGCAATGTGCGGGCCGTCATCGCCCAGCTGCGATTGTCGCCCTCGCCTGCCAGCCTGGCACTGGCCAGGGAATTGGCCGCCCTGGCCGCCTTGGCAGACGGGAGCGCGCCGTGAGCGCCGCGCCGGGCCTGGCCCAGCAAGAACGCCTGCTGGCCAGGGGCGAGACGGTGGCATGGCACGAGGGCATGGATCTGCGCGGCTGGTATCCGCTGTACGTGGAGCGCGGCGATGCGCTGGCGGACGCTGCCATGTGCTGGCGCGAGCTGGGACAAACGGCTTTCAGCGACGCCTTCTTTGTCAATACGCTGACGCGCCAGCCGCACGAGGAGCGCCGCGTCTGCCGCACGCCGCTGGCCGCGCTGGCGACGCCCGGCGATTGCCTGGCGCCCGACGCCTTCATCTTCCACGTCTCGCGCTGCGGCTCAACCCTGCTGAGCCAGCTGTTGGCGTCCTTGCCGCAATGCATAGTCATGTCCGAGCCGCCCGTTATCGACTCGCTGCTGCGCCTGCATCACGACAGCGGCGACCCGGCGGCCAGCATCACCCTGCTGCGCCAGGCCATCCTGGCACTGGGCCAGCGCCGCTCCGGCGAAGAATCACACTTCATCATCAAGTTCGACTGCTGGCACATCCACAGCCTGGACTTGCTGCGGCAAGCATTTCCCGGCACGCCCTGCCTGTTCGTCTACCGCGAACCGCTGGCCGTGCTCGCCTCGCACCAGCGCCAGCGCGGGCCGCAAATGGTGCCCGGCATGCTGCACCCGGCACAGCTGCCGCTGCCCGCGCACCAGCTGGCGCCGGGCGATATCGACGGTTATACGGGCCTGGTGCTGGCCAGCCTGCTCAACGCCGCCCTGCCCCATGCGGCCGCCGGCCAGTTGCAGTTAATTAACTACAAGCAATTGCCAGGCATCCTCTTCAGCGATTTATTGACCCGCTTCGGCATCGCCACTACAGCGACGCAGTTGCAAGCGATGCGCGCGCGCGGCGGCGTGCATGCGAAATACGGCACCGTCTACCGCGGCGATCCGCCAGTGCCAGCAGCAGACGGCCTGGCCGCCATCGCCGCGCAATTGCAACCAGGCTATCTGGCGCTGGAAGCGTTGCGGCTGCATGCCGGGCAAAGCCAATGACTTCCATGAAACCCAACTCTGACAAGGAGGCATGTCGACGTACCCGCTGAAGACCATGCGATAGATAGCTGTTCAACTACGGCGCAATCCCCGCGTGCAATGCGCCGCCCTTACAAGCAACCTGAAACTGACCCTCACACCATGATAAAAAAAATGACATTGGCAGTGCTCTTGACCGCCCTGATTCCCTTCTACGCATGCCAGGCGCAAACCACGGCGGAAGCGAAACCGGCTTCCGCGGAAGTCACCACCACCCTGACACCCGATATTGGCGGCATCAAGCAAGTGGTGGAAATCAGGACGGACGACGCGAACAAGCCCGTGCTGCTATTTTTATCCGGCGGCCCGGGAAGCTCCATGATCAAGGGGGCGGATGCCTTTACGAATCTCCTGAAAAGCAGATTTACGATTGTGCAATGGGACCAGCGGGATGCCGGAAAAACCTTGAAACTGAATCCCTCCCCCACGCAGCCATCCGTCGGGCAGATGGAGCAGGATACGTATCAAGTCATCCAGTTTCTGCGCAAGGAGTTAAAGCAGGACAAAATATACTTGCTGGGCAGTTCCTGGGGCAACGTCCTGGGCTTTGATATCGTCAAGCGTCACCCGGAACTGCTGCATGCCTATTTCGCGTCGAATCCTGTCGTGAGCCAGCTGGAAAGCGAGAAGGAATTGCTGCAAGCCTTGAAAGTGCATTTCAAGGACAATGCCGTCGCCAGCCAGGAGCTGAACAGCATCAATTTTCCGTTTGCAAGTGACGAAAGCATGTTTTATTTAAGGAAATGGCTTTTTTACAAGGATGGCAAGGCATTTGCGACGAGCGAAGGGTTCAAGACGGGTTTTCTGCAATGGTCAAAAACCTGGTCGCCCGTCTGGAACGAGGTCATGAACATTGATTTGCCCAAGACCTTGAAGAGCGTTGACTGCCCCGTGTATTTCTTCGTCGGCAAAAACGATATCCAGACCTCGACCAGGATCACGCAGGCGTATTTCGAGACCTTGAAGGCGCCAAGGAAGGGCTTGTTTTTCTTCGAGCATTCCGGGCATCAGATACACCAGGATGAACCGGTGCAATTTCAAGAAGCCATCATCAAGACATTGGATGCGACTGCCAAGTTCTGATACGACGCCCCATGACATGGGGCCCTTTTCGAGGGCCGGCGCACTAGCCGGCGTACTGCCGGCCTAGTCGCCGGCAATGCTCGCCGCGGCCTTGCGGATCAGCAACGCCACCGCGTGGGCTTGCGAAATGTAAATGGCATGGCTGCCGGCAACTTCGACCACCTTCGAGCCCGCACGTCCGGCCATCGCGCGCTGCATCGCCGGCGCTATCATCTTGTCCTCGCTGGCGACCATGTACCAGCTGGGCTTGCTCCTCCACGCTGGCGCGCTGACCACGCCGGTCAAGGCAGCCATCCCCCAGGGCACCTGCGATGCCGCCATGAAGCGGGCCTTGTCCCTGGGCACATCGGCCGCGAAGGCGGCGGCAAACTTTTTCTGGTCGAGCAACAGGAAACCATCGTGCGGCGGCAAGATCGGCGGCACCGGCGCGCCGGGCGGGGCATTCTTCAGCAAGGAATCGACAGACTCGCCCTGGTCCGGCACAAAGGCCGCGATGTAGACCAATGCCTTGACCCTGGGGTCGTTCCCCGCTTGCGTGGCCACGGCGCCCCCATACGAATGACCGACTAGGACCACGGGGCCCGGTATTGCGGCGATGACCCGCTGGGTCGCGGCCACGTCGTCCGCCAGCGATAGCGTTGGATTTTGCACAATGGCAACGTAACAGCCTTCATCACGCAGTGCCCGGTAAACGCCTTCCCAGCCCGATCCGTCGACAAAACCGCCATGCACGAGCACGATCGTTGCCGATCCAACACTGGTAACCTCATCCATGTCAGCCTCTCCACGCAGTTGAAAGCGATGACATATCCGCCAACGCCTTATCTCCTTTAGCTTATCGCCGGATGCCAGGCGGTCTATGCGGTGGATCAAGCGCAGGCGACACGGGCGTCGCACGCGGGCCCTGCAACGCAAAAAGCCCAACCGGTGAAGGCTGGGCTTTTTGCTACTGCGTGTTCTGGCTCCCCGACCTGGACTCGAACCAGGGACCTGCGGATTAACAGTCCGTCGCTCTACCAACTGAGCTATCAGGGAAAAGAGGCCGCATTCTATAGGGTAAATTTTACGGTGTCCAGATTTCCCCCAGAAAAATGTGTATTTTCCCGGCGCTACCCTGCCTGGCAGCGGTCAGCCGGGATGCTCTTGCGGATAGTAGTCAAAGACCAGCACGCGACCCAGCCATGGCTTGAGCTGCTCGACAAAGGCCAGGTGGGCCGCATGGCTCAGATACACGTCGCGCGCGCCGGCGTCATCGAAGGTCAGGGTAAAGCAATCGGTAAAGCCATCGTCGAGGCCTTCCGGGCTGACGTTCGGCCCCCATTCAAATTGCCGCACGCCGGGAATGCGGTGTTTCAGCTGGGAAAACTCGTAGACGAGCTCGGCGTGCTTGGCAGACGTGATGCCATCGAGGAAGTCGCACAGGACGATATGGCGCAAGGCGGAGGTACAAGTCATGGGAAGGTGCTCCTGAAGTGATGCATTCAGGATAGCGCAAAACGCGATAACGCACCGGCCGTCCCTGCGGGCTGCGGCAGAAAACAAAAAAGGCCATGTTTTTCAACATGGCCTTCCGAATTCTGGCTCCCCGACCTGGACTCGAACCAGGGACCTGCGGATTAACAGTCCGTCGCTCTACCAACTGAGCTATCAGGGAAAAGAGGCCGTATTATATAGGCCAAAGTTGGCGCTGTCCAGATTTCCACAGGGAAAATCTTATCTTGCCCTGGCACCCATGCCAGGCGGCGCAATAACAAAAAAGGCCACGTTTTTCAACGTGGCCTTCCGAATTCTGGCTCCCCGACCTGGACTCGAACCAGGGACCTGCGGATTAACAGTCCGTCGCTCTACCAACTGAGCTATCAGGGAAAAGAGGCAATATTATATGTCGCTTGTTCCATATTTGCAAGACTGATACTGCATCTACACAAACACGGCCATCGCCGACTTTCTACCGCCATCAGCGCCGCACTTGCATGCAGCGCCGAAGAAGCAAGATCTTAAAGCACTTTGGCGATCGCGTCAATAACGATGTCGATATTGCGCGAATTCAATGCTGCCACGCAAATACGGCCCGTGTCGACGGCGTAGATCGACTGCTCGCGCAGCGATGCCACCTGCTCCTTGGTGAGACCGGAGTACGAGAACATGCCGATTTGCTGGCGCACGAATTCGAAGTCGTGGGCCGGCGCCTTGGCTTTCAGCTTTTCCACGAAGGCATTGCGCATTTCGCGGATGCGCACGCGCATGCCGGCCAGTTCCTCTTCCCACAGCTGGCGCAGTTCCGGCGTGGCCAGGACGGTGGCGACCACCTTGCCGCCGTGTACTGGCGGGTTCGAGTAGTTGGTGCGCACGACGCGCTTCAGCTGCGACAGCAGGCGGGCCGCTTCGTCGGCGCTGGCGGCGACGACGCTCAGGGCGCCCACGCGCTCGCCGTACAGCGAGAACGATTTCGAGAACGAGTTCGATACCAGCAGCGGGCCGCCCGCGTCGGCGAAGCGGCGCACCACGGCGCCATCTTCGGCGATGCCGTTGGCGAAGCCTTGATACGCCATGTCCAGGAACGGCACCAGGCCGCGCGAGGTCACCACGCTGATGATCTGATCCCACTGGGCCACGCTCAGGTCGGCGCCGGTCGGGTTGTGGCAGCAGGCGTGCAGCACGACGATGGAGCCGGCTGGCATGGCGTTCAGGCTGGCCAGCATGCCGTCGAAGTTCACGCCATGGGTGGCGGCATCGTAGTAGGTGTAGTTATTCACGACGAAACCGGCGTTTTCAAACAGCGCGCGGTGGTTTTCCCAGCTCGGGTCGCTGATGTAGACCTGGGCACCCGGCGCGAAGCGCTGCAGGAAGTCGGCACCGATCTTCAATGCGCCCGTGCCGCCGATGGCTTGCACGGTCACGGCGCGGCGCTCTTGAATTACGGCGCTATCGGCGCCAAATACGAGTTCTTGCACCGCCTTGTCGTAGGCAGCGAGGCCTTCGATCGGCAGATAGGTGCGTGGCGCCGCCTGTTCGATCAGGATGGCTTCCGCCTTGCGTACGCAAGCTAACAGAGGCACCTTGCCGTTGTCGTCATAATAGACGCCAACGCCCAGATTGATTTTGGCGGGATTCTGGTCCGCGTTAAATGCTTCGGTGATGCCCAGGATCGGGTCGCGTGGGGCCATCTCGATGGCGCTAAACAGACTGGCAGAAACAGTTGGGTTCGTCATGATAAGATTGGATTCGATTGGAAGCAGGTTCACAGCGGAGTTGTAGACAGCGCCCCAAAATACAACGCCAGGGCCGCCAGCAGAGCACTATTCTAACAAAGGTCTGATTCACATGCCCGAATTATCTACCGCCAGCGAGGCGGAAAGCGCAATTATCTCTTTCCCGGACTCCCCCTTCAAGCTGCACCAGCCCTTTCCTCCGGCCGGTGACCAGCCCACGGCAATCGACCAGTTATCCGAGGGGATTGCCGACGGACTGGCCTTCCAGACCCTGCTGGGCGTGACCGGTTCGGGCAAGACCTACACCATGGCCAACGTCATCGCGCGCATGGGCCGGCCAGCCATCGTCTTCGCGCCGAACAAGACCCTGGCGGCGCAGCTGTACAGCGAGTTCCGCGACTTTTTCCCGCAGAACGCGGTCGAATACTTCGTCAGCTACTACGATTACTACCAGCCGGAAGCCTATGTGCCGCAGCGCGACCTGTTCATCGAAAAGGACTCGTCGATCAACGAACATATCGAGCAGATGCGTTTGTCGTGCACCAAGTCGCTGATGGAGCGGCGCGACGTCATCATCGTCGCCACCGTCTCGGCCATCTACGGTATCGGCAATCCGAACGAGTACCACCAGATGATTTTGACCTTGCGCGTCAAGGACAGGGTCGCGCAGCGCGACGTCATCGCGCGCCTGATCCAGATGCAGTACACACGCAATGAGGTCGACTTCGGCCGCGGCACCTTCCGCGTGCGCGGCGATACCATCGACATCTTCCCCGCCGAGCATGCGGAACTGGCCGTGCGCCTGGAAATGTTCGACGACGAGATCGAATCGATCCAGCTGTTCGACCCGCTGACGGGCAGAGTGCGCCAGAAAATCCCCCGCTTCACCGTGTACCCGGGCTCGCACTACGTGACGCCCCGCTCCACCGTGCTGCGCGCCGTCGAGACCATCAAGGACGAGCTGCGCGAGCGCCTCGAGTTCTTCCGCAAGGAGAATAAACTGATCGAAGAGCAGCGGCTGGAGCAGCGCACGCGCTTCGACCTGGAAATGATGGCGGAAATCGGTTTCACCAAGGGTATCGAGAACTACTCGCGCCACCTGTCCGGCGCGCTGCCGGGCGAGCCGCCGCCGACCCTGGTCGACTACCTGCCGCCCGACGCCCTGATGTTCCTCGACGAGTCGCACGTGCTGACGGGCCAGCTGAGCGCCATGTACAACGGCGACCGTTCGCGCAAGACGAATCTGGTCGACTACGGCTTCCGCCTGCCGTCGGCCCTCGACAACCGGCCCTTGAAATTCGAGGAATTCGAACAGAAGATGCGCCAGACCGTGTTCGTCTCGGCCACGCCGGCCGAATACGAAAAGAGCCATTCCGACCAGGTGGTCGAGCAGGTCGTGCGCCCGACCGGCCTGGTCGACCCGCAGATCATCGTGCGCCCCGCCAGCAGCCAGGTGGACGACCTGATGTCGGAAATCGTCGAGCGCATCAAGAAGGACGAACGCGTGCTGGTGACGACCCTGACCAAGCGCATGTCGGAGCAGTTGACGGAATACCTGGGCGACCATGGCATCAAGGTGCGCTACCTGCACAGCGATATCGAGACGGTGGAGCGCGTGGAAATCCTGCGCGACCTGCGCCTGGGCACCTTCGACGTGCTGGTGGGGATCAACCTGCTGCGCGAAGGCTTGGACTTGCCGGAAGTGTCGCTGGTCGCCATCCTCGACGCGGACAAGGAAGGCTTCTTGCGCTCCGAGCGCAGCCTGATCCAGACCATCGGCCGCGCCGCGCGTAACCTGAACGGCACGGCGATCCTGTACGGCGACCGCATCACGGACTCCATGCGCCGCGCCATCGACGAGACGGAACGCCGCCGCGCCAAGCAGATCGCCTTCAATACGGCCAACAACATTATCCCGATCGGCGTCAAGAAATCGATCCGCGAAATGATCGACGGCGTCTACAGCCCGCAGGAAGCGCGCGAAACCCTGCAAGTGGCGCAGGAAGCGGCCAAGTTCGAAGCCATGAGCGAGAAACAGGTCAGCAAGGAAATCAAGCGCCTGGAAAAACTGATGGTCGACCACGCCAAGAACCTGGAGTTCGAAAAGGCGGCGCAGGTGCGCGACCAGCTGCACGTCCTCAAGCAGCAGCTGTTCGGCGCGCCCGGCACCGACAACGTGGCGTCGATCCTGGGCAAATGAATACCACGCCATACGTAGGTCGGATTAGGCCCTGCGGGCCGTAATCCGACAACATTGTTGGCGCTGGTGGTGGTGTCGGATTACGCGGCCTTGCCGCTAATCCTACCTACTTGAAAAGCCGCTCGGCACGAAGTCCTGGGCTGTGGCTTGACCGTACCAGCGAGTACAGGATTGCTGCCCATGGGTTTGCCCTACTCCGGCAGCGAATAATCGATGTCGTAGAAATGCTGGCCATTGACGATGCGGATGGCCAGCGTGCCGCTGATGCCCGTCAGCTGCCCCGTGCCGGAATGCGGCACGATCACGATGGACAGCTGCTGCTTGCCATCGGCCATCGTGCCCGCATGCTGCGCCACGAAGCTGCCTTCCCTGCCCTGCAGGACGCCCGTGATGGCTTCCATGGCGACATAAGCGGCCGCGCCCTTGGTGTCGGTGACGGCATTGAGCATCTCGCCCGTGGCAGTGGCGACTAGGTCGCCGGCATAGACTTTGTCGAGCAGTACCTTGCCCAAGGTCGTGCGCCCGGAGCGCTGCGGCGCCGCGGATGGCGTCATGGTGATGCTGAAACTTCCTGTGGCGTGCACATGCATGCGATGATCCCCTTCTGCAAACGAGGCGGCGCCGGCTGGCGCCACCGATAGACAACATGCGGCCAGCACCAGGCCCGGCAAACTGTGTGATTTCATGATTCCCTTTCAATCGATGCGAGAGAAGCAGCTTAAGGCAGCGCAGGAGACAAATATTGGATAAAACCGACAGCACGCGCAATGTGCTCGCCGCGCGCGGCCAGGCGCCGAAAGGCATCGTCGACCCGCAGGCAGCGGCGCGCCGCATACGGCTGGCGACCTATCCGCCGGCTGGCGCGCTGGCGCCGTTCGTCGAGTACTTCTGGGTCGTGGAATGGGACAGGCGGGGCTGCGCGCCGCAGACGCAGCGCGTGCTGCCCTACCCCAACGCCCACCTAGTCTTCGAGCTTGGGCGCACCGCCATCCATGGCGTGGTGCGCGGCGCCTTTGACAGGCCCTTGATTGGTGCAGGCAAGGTGCTGGGCGTGCGTTTTGCGCCGGGCGGCCTGCGCCCGTTCATCACTCAGCCCTTATCGTCGTTCACCGATACGACCATCGCCGCCGATACCCTGCTGGACATGCCGGCTGCGCAAGCCGAGGCGCTGGTACTGCGGCAAGCTGGCGATACGGCCATGGTGGCGCAGGCACAGGCGCTGCTGCAGGCAAGGCTGCCGCAAGTCGATGACGCCGCCCTGCTGGCCGCCAGGCTGACTGCCGCGGCGGCGGCCCGCAACGGCCCGGCGAGCGTGGCGCAGTTGTGCGAAAAGATGGCCATCGGCGAACGCCGGCTGCAGCGCCTGTTCGCCAACTACGTGGGCGTGCCGCCGAAATGGGTGATCCAGCGCTACCGCCTGCAGGAAGCGATCTGGCGCCTGGCGCAGCCCGATGCGCCCGACCTGGCCAGCCTGGCGCATGAACTGGGCTTTTTTGACCAGGCCCATTTCAGCCGCAGTTTTGCGGAACTGGTGGGCAGTACGCCGCTCGACTATCGCCGCTCGCAGCTGGCGACAGTCGCCTAGCCGGCCGCTTTCATGTCGTCGACATACGCACGGATGATGGCGGCGAAATCCGCATCGGCCGTCAAACCCAGCGCTTCGGCCCGTGCCGTATCCCAGGCGCCGGGCCAGCTCTTGACGATGCGCTCGACGGCGGGATCGGGCGCGTAGCTGATGCGGGCCGCCACTTCGCTGCCGGCCACGGCTTCGAGTGCGGCGATCATTTCGCCCACGCTCACGCTCAAGCCCGGCAAGTTCACCGTGCGGCTGGCGCCAAACGCCTCGCCCGCCAATTCATGGCCGGCGATCAGGGAAGCGATGGCGCCGCGCGGCGACAGCAGCCACAGACGCAGGTCGGTGGACACGGGGCAGACGGCCGCCTCGCCATTCAAGGGTTCGCGGATGATGCCGCTGGCGAACGACGACGCCGCCTTGTTCGGTTTGCCCGGGCGCACGCTGATGGTCGGCAAACGCAGCACGCGGCCATCGACAAAGCCGCGGCGGCTGTAATCGTTGAGCAGCAGTTCGCCGATGGCCTTTTGCGCGCCGTATGACGACTGCGGGTTCAACGCCGTCGTATCCTGCACCACCTCCGGCAGCTTGCCGCCATACACGGCCACGGAACTGGTAAACACCACTTTCGGCTTGTGTCCCAATTCGCGGCAGATATCGAGCAGCAAACGCGACGCATCGAGGTTGATGCGCATGCCCAGCTCGAAATCGGCTTCCGCCTGGCCGCTGACGATGGCGGCCAGGTGAAAGATCGAGCTTGTCTGCGCATCGATGGTGGCGCGCATCAGGGCACCGTCGGCGATGTCACCCGTGACCACTGTTACGCGCGCATCGTTGAAGTCATGCGCAGCCACCACGTCGACCAACACCAGCTCGCTGATCGTTTGCAACTGGCCCTGGCTGTCCGTCAGCTGGCCTTGCGCCAGCAACTGGCGCGCCAGGCGCTGCCCCAGGAAACCGGCGCCGCCGGTAATGAGTACTTTCATCTTCATGCTCCTTGTTTGTTGTTGTAAGCGGCGAGCCAGCCCAGGCCCTCTTCGGTGCGCCCGCGCGGACGGTATTCGCAGCCGATCCAGCCCTCGTAGCCCAGGTCATCCAGCAGCGTAAATAAATAAGGGTAATTGACTTCGCCATCGTCCGGTTCATTGCGGGCCGGGACGCTGGCGATCTGCACATGGCCGATGCCGTCGAAGTTGTTCCTGAACGTCATGGCGATATCGCCTTCGACGATCTGCGTGTGATAAAAATCCATCTGTACCTTGACGTTGGACGCGCCCGACTCCAGGCGCAGCGCATGGCCCTGCGCCTGTGTGACGAGGAAGTAGCCGGGCATGTCGCGTCCGTTGATCGGTTCGATCAAGAGCTCGATGCCATGCTCGCCCACGGCCCTGGCCGCGTACTGCAGATTGGCCAGGTAAGTGGCGCGGTGCAGGGCAAGGTCGGCGCCCACGGGCAGCAAGCCCGCCATCATGTGCACGCGCGGGGTGCCCAGCGCCAGCGCGTATTCGATGGCGCGCGCCACGCCAGCGCGGAATTCCGCTTCGCGGCCCGGCAGCGAAGCGATGCCCCGCTCACCGGCCGCCCAGTCGCCCGGCGGCAGGTTGAACAGCACGTTCTGCAAGCCGTGCTCGCGCAGCCAGCCCGCGACTTCCTGCGGCGCGTAATCGTAAGGGAACAGAAATTCGACGCCCTGGAAACCCGCTTGCGCGGCGGCGGCAAAACGCTGCGGGAAGGGCACTTCATTGAACATCATGGTCAGGTTGGCGGCAAAGCGGGGCATGCGGTATCTCCTTGGGAATCTTATAGTTCGAGTTTGAACGTGTGCTTCAGGTCGGCGATCTGCGCCGCGTCGAGCGGGCGCGTGGGCACGTCGCGCAGCAGCAGGAACAGCTTGGCCGTCTCTTCCAGTTCCTCGGCCGCATACACGGCCGCTTCCAGGCTCGTGCCAGAGACGACGGGACCGTGATTGGCCAGCAGCACGGCCGAATGCTTGCGCGCCATGGCGCCAATCGCGCCCGCCAGCGCCGGGTCGCCCGGCCGGTGATATGGCACCAGGGGCAAGCGCCCCACCTTCATCACAAAGTATGGCGTCAGGGGTGGAATGCAGTCGTCATGGTTCAAGCCGCACATGCACGACACGGCCGCCGAATGCGTCGAGTGCAAATGCACGATGGCACCGGCACTGCCCCGCTCCGCATACATGGCGCGGTGCAGGAATGCCTCTTTTGACGGCGGTGCGCCGCTGATCAAGTTGCCGTCCCAGTCCAGCTTTGACAATTGCGCCGGATCGAGCCGCCCCAGGCTGGCATTCGTTGGCGTGAGCAGCCAGCCGTCGGACAGGCGCACGCTCAGGTTGCCGCTGCTGCCGGCCGTCAAGCCCCGCTCGAACAGCGACTTGCCGAAGTCGACGATCAGCTCGCGCTGACGCGATTCCGTGCTGCTCATGCCAGCACCTGCCAGGCCTTGCTGAAGAAATCCACCGTACCGAAATTGCCGGACTTGAGGGCCAGCGCCAACGGCGCCGCGCCATCTTCGCCCAGCGCCGGCAAGGCTTGCGTCCACGGCACGCCAGGATCGATCTCGGGGCCGATGCGCAAACCCGCCACACCCAGCGCTTTTACTACCGCGCCCGACGTTTCGCCGCCAGCGACGATCAGCTGGCCCACGCCGAGGCGCACCAGCCCCTGCGCGATGGCGGCCAGGGTTTCCTCGACGAGGGCGCCGGCCCGCTCCACGCCCAGTTGCGCCTGCACGGCGCGCACGGCGTCCGGCGTGGCCGTGGCGTAGATCAGCACCGGGCCTTGCGCCAGGTGCGCGCCGGCCCAGGCCAGGGCTTGCTCCACGACGGCGTCGACCACCTCGCCACCGGCCGCCAGCTGCAAAGGGTCGACGTGGAACGATGGCGCCAGTTCGCGCAAGTGCGCCACCTGCTGCTGCGTGGCCACGGAGCAGCTGCCCGAGATCACGGCACGCAAGCCAGTCGGTGGCGGCAAACGTCCCGCCTGGCCCGCAGGCGATGGCGCCAGCTGGCCCCGCTGGCGGAAATTCTGTGGCAGTCCCAGCGCGATGCCGGAGCCGCCCGTGATCAGTTTCAGGTCCGCGCAGGCGGCGCCGATGGCTTCCAGGTCGCGGTTCGAGACGGCATCGACGACGGCGAAATGGCAGCCCTGGCCACGCAAGTCCGTGAAGCGCTGGGCGATAGCGGCGGCGCCCTTCTCCACCACGGAGAAATCGGCCAGGCCTACCTTGGCTTGCACCTGCTGCTGCAGCACGCGTACCAGGTTCGAATCCGTCATCGGCGTCAAGGGATGGTCGCGCATGCCAGATTCGGCCAGCGGCACGTCGCCGACGAACAGGTTGCCCTTGTAGATGGTGCGGCCGTTGGCGGGGAACGCCGGGCAGGCAATCGTAAAATCCGTGTCGAGCGCCCGCATCAGCGCCTCGGCCACGGGGCCGATATTGCCGCGCGGCGTGGAGTCGAACGTGGAGCAGTACTTGAAATAGAACTGCCTGCATCCGGCTTGCTGCAGCCAGACCAGCGCGGCCAGCGATTCAGCCACCGCCTCCCCGGGCGCATTCGTGCGCGACTTGAGGGCGATGACGACGGCATCGACATCGGCTGGCGGCGGACCTTGCGGCACGCCGATCAGCTGCACCGTACGCATGCCGGCCTTGACCAGCATGCCGGCCAGGTCGGTGCCACCCGTGAAATCGTCGGCGATACATCCCAGTAGTACGGTCATGATTGTTCCTTTTTATTCAGTTACGCTTTCGCCGGCAGATCGATGCCCGGGAAAGTCTTGATGACGGCCGAGTCGTCCTCGCCGCCAAAGCCTGCCGCCGACGCCTGCATGAACATCTGGTGCGCCGTGGCCGACAGGGGCAGCGGGAACACGCTTTTTTTTGCGTAATCGAGCACGATGCCCAAATCCTTGACGAAGATATTCACGGCCGACAGCGGCGCGTAGTCGCCTTTCAAAATATGCGGCACCCGGTTCTGGAACATCCAGGAACTGCCGGCGCTGTTCGAAATGACTTCGTACAGGGCGTCCGGGTCGCAGCCGGCGCGCAGACCCAGCGCCATCGCTTCGGCCGCGGCGGCAATGTGCACGCCGGCCAGCAACTGGTTGATCATCTTGACTTTCGAACCCTGCCCCGGCTGTTCGCCCAGGCGGTACAGCTTTGCACAGATGGCGTCGAAAATCCCGGCGCAAGCGTCGAACGCATCGGGCGCGCCGGCCGCCATCACCGACATCTCGCCGGCAGCCGCCTTGGCCGCGCCGCCGGAAATGGGCGCGTCGATGAAGCGCAATCCCATGGCCGCCAGGCGCGCGCCCAGCGCCTCGGCAAACTCGGGCGCCACGGTGGCGCAGGCGATCACCACGCTGCCCGGCGCCAGGCTGGCCGCCGCGCCGTGTTCGCCAAACAGCACGGCCTCCGTCTGCTGCGCATTGACGACAACGATCAGCAAGGCTTGCACCTGCGCCGCCAGCGCGGCGGGAGACGGCGCCGCATGGGCGCCCTGGCCGGCCAGCGTTTGCACGGTTTCCGGGCGCACGTCGCAGGCATGCACGTCGAAGCCCGCGCGCAGCAACGATTGCGCGATGCCCATGCCCATGGCGCCCAGGCCGATCACGCCCACTTTTTCGATTGTTGCAGTCATTGTTTGCTCCACTTATTTGTTTACCAGCTTGGCCGGCACGCGCATGATGATGATGGCGCCAATCACCAGGATGCCGGCCAGCAGGTAGATGGCGATGTCGGTCGACTGCGTCAGGTCCTTGATGGAACCGATCATGTACGGCGCCGCGAAACCGGCCAGGTTGCCCACCGAGTTGATGGCGGCGATGCCGGCGGCGGCCGAGACGCCACCGAGGAAGGCCGTCGGCAAGCTCCAGAACATGGGCGATGCGGCGAGGATGCCGCCGGCGGCGATCGTCAGGAAGAAGATGGCCCAGCCCGTGTTGTGGGCGCCGGCCAGCGCGCTGCAGACGATGGCGGCGGCGCCCACAACCAGCGGGATGGCCATGTGCCAGCGGCGTTCGCGGTATTTGTCCGAACTGCGGCCCAGCAGGATCATCGACGCCACGGCGACCGAATACGGGATTGCCGTAAAGAGACCAATATTGAGCACGCCCGTCACGCCGGCCGCCTTGATCAGGCTGGGCAGCCAGAAGGTCAGCGAATACTGGCCCATCACGCAGCAGAAATAAATCAGGGCCATGACCCAGATGCGCGGATCGGCAAACATGGCGCGGATCGACGGGTGCGAGACCTTGCCCTGCGCTTCCGTGGCGATGCGCTGTTCGAGGATGACTTTTTCATCTTCCGTCAGCCACTTCGCGGCGCGGATGCTGTTATCGAGGTAGAGCAGCACGGCCACGCCCATCAGCGCGGCGGGAATCGCTTCGAGCACGAACATCCACTGCCAGCCCGCATAACCGTGCCAGCCGGCGAAGGTTTCCATGATCCAGCCCGACAGGGGGCCGCCGATCAGGCCCGCGACGGGAATGGCGGCCATGAAGGTGCACACCATGCGCGCGCGGCGCTCGGACGGATACCAGTAGGTCAGATACAGGATGATGCCGGGGAAAAAGCCCGCTTCGGCGATGCCGAGCAGGAAGCGCATGACGTAGAACTGGGTTGGCGTGGTGACGAACATGAAGGCGCCAGAGATGATGGCCCAGGTGATCATGATGCGGGCGATCCACACGCGCGCGCCGATCTTGTGCAGCATCACATTGCTGGGCACCTCGAACAGGAAGTAGCCAAGAAAGAACACGCCCGCACCCAGGCCATACACGGTTTCGGAAAACTGCAGGTCGGCCAGCATTTGCAGCTTGGCGAAGCCCACGTTCACACGGTCGAGATAAGCGACGATGTAGCACAGCATGAGGAAGGGAATGATGCGCCAGGTCACCTTGCGGTAGACGGCGTCATCGATGGTTTTCTGGCTTGCGGCCGCGCCGGCCGGCTGGCCCGGCATTGTCTGTGACACTTCCATGCTTGTCTCCTGATCACTGGGGGATCGACCGTGCCGGGTTTTTATGGTCCACCGGTGGTGGCTGGCAACTTGTCTAAAATTTGTATGGATGTATATTATGTGTGTGCTTTATGTGTGTCAAGCTGTATATTCCATATAATGGCAAGCAGGCAAGCCCCATTTGAAAACCGTTAGCGCAAGGATGCACCCGATGGACCGCACGTTCAGCTTCACCCTTCCCGCGCCGGAGCCCGCCGCGGGCAGCTTCACCACCGGCACCCTGGGTGCGCGCGTGGCGGCACGGCTGCGCCAGCAGCTCCACCACGATGGCCTGGCCGGCGGCACGCGTTTGCCGTCGGAGCAAGCCATGGCCAGCCACTTTGGCGTCAGCCGCACGGTGCTGCGCGAAGCCATCGCCCTGCTGCAGGCGGACGGCATCCTCGTCACGCGCAAGGGCAGCGGCACGTTCGTGTGCGCGCAGGATGGCGCGAAGGCCGGGGAGCGGGGCGATGCGCTGACGGAGCAATCGGTGCAATCGCTGCTGAACCTGATCGAAGTGCGCCAGGGACTGGAAGCGGAAATCGCCGCGCTGGCAGCCGTGCGGCGCACGCCGGGCCAGCTGGCCGACATCGAGCACGCGCTGCGGCGCATCGAGGAAGCCGTGGCGGCCGGCGTCGATGGCGTGGAAGAAGACGTGCGCCTGCACCTGTGCATCGCCGAGGCGACGGGCAACCCTTACTGGCCGAAGTTTGTTGCCATGTTCGCCGACCCGATCCGCTCGGCCGTCAAGGTGACGCGCGCGAATGAAGCGCGGCGCACGGACTTTTCCATCGAAGTGCGGCGCGAACATGAAAAGATCGTGCAGGCGATCGCCGATGGCGACCCGCAGCGGGCGCGCCAGGCGGCCATGGAACACATGCAGCATGCGGCCGAACGCGTGCGTCTGGCCGACCGCGAATTCTGGCGCGGCGACGGCGGCGCGCTGGCCCGCACCCTGGGACGCGATCCCATCATGCAGAAATAAATCCTGGCTCAGGGATAGCTGGGCCGGCGCATGTGGAACAAGCTGTCCGGTCCAATCTCGAAATAATCGGCCGGACCGCCGCCGCGCAATATCGGCGCCGCTGCCGCGGTGTCGTACACGCCATCGGTCAGCAGGTGGCGCGCGATATGTACGCCCACCACTTCCCCCAGCACCAGCCAGCTGCCGACACCAGCGCCATTGACGCCCTGCAGCTCGATGATCTGCGTGCGCCGGCATTCAAAGGACACAGGGCTTTCGGCCACGCGCGGCACATTCACGAGGCGCGAGGCGGCCGGCGTCAGGCCGGCCAGCGCGAATTCATCGACCTCGGGCGGCGCCGGCGCGCAGCTGGCATTCATCGCCTCGGCCAGCGGACGGGTTGCCAGGTTCCACACGAATTCGCCCGTCTGCTCGATATTGCGCAAGGTATCCTTGCGGCCGATGCTGGAAAAACCGATCAGCGGCGGGTGGTAATTGAAGGCATTGAAAAAGCTGTACGGCGCCAGGTTGAGCACGCCCTCGCCGCTGCGCGAAGCGATCCAGCCGATGGGCCGCGGCCCCACGATGGCGTTGAAGGGATCATGCGGCAGGCCGTGGCCCTGTGCAGGTTCATAAAAGTGAATGTTGTCGGCCACGCGCGTTCCTGAAGTCCAAGTCAAAGGCGCCCGGGATGGAACGCCTGGAGCGACAGCTTACTGGATTTGCCGCTACCGTGTTGCCAGCCCGCCGGCGCCAGGCACGCTCGCGCACAGACTGCCAAGGCACAATTGTATGGCGCGCCGCACCACGCCTCGCTTATGATGGGACAACTCAACCCTGATCATTACGCTACCGCCCATGCATACTCTCACGCTGCACCAGAAAGTGTTCTTGCTCCTCCTGAGCATCGTCACCATCGGCTTCGGCTGGATACTGGCGCCGTATGCGGGCGCCATCTTCTGGGGCGTCGTCCTGGCGATCCTGTTCGCGCCCGTGTACCGCTGGCTGCTGCTGAAAACGAAGGGCCGTGCCGGCCTGGCGTCGCTGCTGACCTTGCTGCTGATCATCGTCATCGTGATCCTGCCGCTGTCGCTCATTTCCGTGTCGCTGGTGAATCAGGCGGCCAGCGTCGTGGAAATGGTACGTTCGGGCGAAATCACGGTCGCCATGTTCTTCAATAAAATCATGGCGGTGCTGCCGCAATGGCTGATCAATTTGCTCGACCGCTTCAACCTGACCAGCCTGGCCAGCCTGCAGGACAAGCTGGCCGAGGGCGCCACGCAGGTGAGCCAGGTGGTGGCCGTGAAAGCCATCAATGTGGGTCTGTACACGTTTGAATTCCTCACCAGCCTGTGCATCATGCTATACCTGCTGTTTTTCCTCATGCGCGATGGCTCCTCCCTGTCAGCCCGTATCAAGGGCGCCGTGCCGCTGAGCCGAAAATACAAGCAGCGCCTGTTCACCAATTTCACCACGGTGATCCGCGCCACGGTGAAAGGCAACATCCTCGTGGCGATCGCCCAGGGCGCCCTCGGCGGCCTGGCGTTCTGGTTCCTGGACGTGCCCGCGCCCCTACTGTGGGCCGTGCTGATGGCCTTCCTGTCGCTGCTGCCGGCCGTCGGCGCCGCCCTCGTCTGGGCGCCCGTGGCCGTCTACTTCCTGGCCACGGGCGCCATCTGGCAAGGCGCAGGCCTGGCCGCCTTCGGCGTCTTCGTCATCGGCCTGGTCGACAACGTGCTGCGCCCCATCCTGGTCGGCAAGGACACCAAGATGCCCGACTACGTGGTGCTGCTGTCGACCGTGGGCGGCATGGCCCTGTTTGGCCTGAACGGCTTCGTCATCGGCCCCGTGGTGGCGGCCCTGTTCATCGCCTCGTGGGATCTGTTCGTCTCGGCCAGCGAATTCCAGGCCGAGGATTGAGGCGTGGCAATCGGGAGCGTCAGCGTCCCATCCTGCAAAAATAATGGCGATGGAATCCGGCTTGCCGGCGGCGCCACTTGCGCTTCCAGAAACAGGCCGGAACAGCCTGGCGACAGAGTGTCCGCCGGTGCTGGCCAGCCTCGGCAACTATCCACATGAGACCGGATTTCATATCGACTATCATGTTGCAATAGTGCGCATTTAGCAACAAATGCGAAAATATAGCTTTTGACGCAGTGGGCGCCGCGGCGTAGTGTCGGTCCTCCCGACAACCACGTAATGAGGAGCCTCCCATGGCAAATCCACTGTGCTTAATGATGCCGGCGCTACCCGGCACCAATCCGACCGCCATCGCCGCAACATTGGTGGAATTCCAGGCGAAGATCAATGCCGCCCTCACCGAGATCGGTACCGTGCACTTTGCCCGCTTCACCCTGCTGGACCGCTCCCAGCCCAATCTGCTGCCCAACATTCAATCGGCGGGCACTTCCGATAGCCTGATCATCGGCGTGATCACCGAGTATGACGGCAACTTCAACGACTACATCGAAGATTTCGTGGGCCAACTGGGCGCGGTATTCGACGCGCTGCTGCAATTTGTCGTGGGCGGCAAGGCGCTGATTCCTGTTGCCAACCATGTGGCCGCATTTGAAGCCTTCATCACGGCCAACGACGCCGCGCAGCACGTGCCCAATAACGGCCTGTACAGCGCCTATCCGCAGACCGTCCAGAAAATCATCGCCGCATTCCGAACCTGAGCCGAAAGCCACGCCGGGGCTGCGCAAGCGGCCCCACCACCCTGCCAGCCACCACCCCAGCCCCCGGAGACAGCATGGCCGATTCCACCATCGATTACGACGACGTGCAAGGCACGATCCTGCGCGGCTACCGCGTCAACCTGGCGCGCCATTTCATCTTCAGCATCACGGATGCGGCGCAGGCACGGCGCACCATCGCGGCTCTGCTCGACGGCAGCGACGGCTTGCCGTCCATTACCACCGCGCGGCACATCCACCCCAAGCCCCCCTGCTTCCTGAACCTCAGCTTTACCGCTCCCGGCCTGTCGGCGCTGGGCGTTGCCGCGACCGACCTGACCACCTTTGACCAGGCATTTCAACGGGGCGCGGCCGATCCGGCCAGCGTCACTGCCGTGGGCGACGTGGGCGACAGCGCCCCCGAACACTGGCTCGGCAACCTGGGGCCGGCTACCCAGCATGGCCAGGTGCATGCGCTGCTGAGCCTGTGGGTCAGCGAATCGACGGAAGTGCTAAAGGCGACCTCGGCCACACTACGCCGCGCCTTTGCCGCGGGCTGGCGCGAACTGTATGCGCACGACGGCGTGGCCCTGCCAGACAACCGCGTGCATTTCGGCTACCGCGACAGCATCGCCCAGCCCGACGTCGATGGCGCCCCACAGCGCAAGCGCGAACACGACCCTGACCCGCTCAACAGCGTGAAGACGGGGGAATTCCTGCTCGGCTATCCGAATGAAAACGGCGGCACCTACCAGGTGCAGCCGCCGCAGCTATCCACCAATGGCAGTTATGCCGCCTTCCGCATCTTGGAGCAGGACGTGCCCCTGTTCGACAGCATCCTGAGCCAGGGCGCGGCCAGTTCCGGACTCACGACAGAAATGGTGGCCGCCAAGATGTGCGGGCGCTGGCGCAACGGCAATCCGCTCGTGCTCAGGCCGGACGAGGCCGGGCCCGTGCTGCCGGACGCCAGCCTGAACCGCTTTCACTATGTCGATGGACAGCCGGACCTCGATGACACGCTGGGCCTAAAATGCCCGATCGGCGCGCACATCCGGCGCAATAATCCGCGCGACGAAGCCGTCGTGGGCGCCTCCGCCCGCCACCACCGCATCGTGCGGCGCGCCATGCCCTACGGCAGCGAATATGATCTGGCAGCACCCATCGCAGCGCAGCGTGGCCTGGTCGGCTATTTCATCAATGCCAGCCTGCGCAATCAGTTCGAGTTCCTGATGAAGCAATGGAACAATGACGATGCCTTCGTCAAATCGGCCGTCGGCCCGGCCGGTCCCGACGCGGGCGATGCCACGTTCAACATCAGCGGCCAGGACGTGTTCCTGGGCACCAACGACCCGGCCGTCAGTTCCTTCACCTTGCCCGGCGTGGGCGCCAAGGGAAGCGGCAATACCGAACTGCAGCATTTCTCGCGCAGCGTCATCACGCGTGGCGGCGTGTATTGCTTCTTCCCCAGCATCACGGGATTGCGCTACCTGGCGAACCTCGGCTAGGCGGGCGCGCCACGGAGGCAAGCGGGAACGGCGCGGACCGCTTGCATTGATCCTGTCATTGCACTATCGTTGGCACACGCGCGTGTTGCCAACCTTTCACAATGACAGGAGTTCCCACCGTGTCGCTGATACTCTACGGCCACCCCTTTTCCTCGTACACGCAGAAGGTGCTCATCGCCCTGTACGAGAACGCCATCCCGTTCTCCTTCCGCTGCCTGGCGCCGGACATGCCGCAGCACCTGCAGCAATGGCTGGAACGCTGGCCGCTGCGCAAGTTTCCGCTGCTGGTGGACGGCGAGCGCAACGTCGCCGAGACCAGCATCATCATCGAATACCTGCAACTGGCCCATCCCGGCCCGCTGCGCCTGCTGCCGGACGATCCGATGCAGGCGCTGGACGTGCGTTTTCTCGACCGCTATTTCGACCTGCACGTCATGACACCCGTGCAGCATGCCGTCGGCGCCGCCCTGACCGGCGACCCGGTGAAGACAAGGGAAGGCCGCGCGTTTGCCGGCGAAAAGCTGGACCTCGCCTACGCCTGGCTGGAAAAGCACCTGGCCGGCAAGACGTGGGCCGCCGGCGACCACTTCAACCTGGCCGACTGCGCCGCCGCCCCCGCGCTGTTCTATGCGGACTGGACCCAGCCGATTCCCGCGACGCTGCCCCTGCTGCGCGCCTACCGCGCGCGCCTGCTGGCCCGCCCATCGTTCGCCCGCGCGGTGGAAGAGGCACGTCCGTACCGCCACCTCTTCCCCCTGGGCGCACCGCAGCGCGACTGACCTTGTTCAGTAAACCTGTTCAGCCAAACACGGGGCGGAAAAAACTGCGCTCGTAGCTGACGATGCAGCGCGTCTCTTCCGCATAGCGGAAGGCGGCCTGGCATTCGGCGTCCTGCATCGAGTCGATGCGGTACTGCTCGTACAAAGCCAGGCTGGGAAACGAGAACATGGCCAGCGCCACGTTGCTGGCGCCTTCGGAGGGTAAAAAGTAGCCGTGGTGCTGGCCGCCGAAACGTTCGACCAGCGGTATCCACAGCTTGCCGTAGGCTTCGAATTCCTTCAGTTTGTACGGATCGATGATGTAGCGCAGGTAGCAGGTGATCATGAGTCTTCCTTTTGTAAATTCAGTTCCATCAGCATGCCAGCTTCCCAGGAACCGATGGCGACCAGTGGCGAGCCAGGCAAGAAGTCCAGCGCGCAGGGATAGGCAACGGCGTGTTCGGCAAGCACGCCGAGTCCCGGCCAGGCGTAGAACAGCAGCTTGCCCTTGCCGATGCGTCCCAGCGCGCTGCCGTCGGGCAGCCAGCGCAAGGCGCCGCCCGTGCCGCCGCCCGCCTCCACGGGCACCGTGGCCAGCCGGCGGCCATCGTCCAGCGCATGCACGGACAGTGACTCTTGGCCGTCAGCGTAATGCAGCACTGCCAGGAGCGTGCCATCGGGCGACGGCGCGCACGACGCCAGCTTCGGCAGCGACAGCACCACGCGGCCGGCGCCCGCCTGCAGCGGCCAGTCCCACACGCTGCAATAGTCGGGCGGCTGCACTTGCCCCTCTTCCACCGATTTGACGCCATGCAGGAGCAGCAGACGCCGGCCGCCACCGATAGCCCACATGCCGCGCAGCATCTCGCCCGGGTGCGCCTGCGTGAAGAGCGCGTCGCCCGTCTGCGCGTCGCGCACCCGCAGGCGGCCATCCCAGGCGCCATCGACCAGATACCTGCCGCACGGCGACCACGCGGGGCCGCAGCCTTCGCCATCTTTCTTGTTCTGGAAATTGAACAGCAATTGTCCCGCATCGGCATCCACCACGGCAATCTGGCCCGTCGTGCTCTTGATGGCGAGCCGGCTGCCGTCGGGCGAGAAGGCCATGCCCGACATGTGCGCGATGAATTTGCCGCGCCACAGTTTCTGTCCTGCCGCCACGTCCCACAGCACCAGGTCGCGCCCCAGCACGGCCAGGCGCGTGCCATCGGGTGAAAACTGCACGCCGTAGCTACAGCCCAGCTTCAAGGGCTTGCGCGTCGCCGTCACGGGCGTGCCAGGCGGTACACGACGCAATCGAGGTCGTAATGGCGCCCCATGCCCACGTATTGCATGCCCAGGCGCGTCATGACCTTGATCGAGGCGGCATTGTCCGGGTGGGCCACGGCCACCACTGCGGGCGCGCCGACGACATCGAACGCGTGCGCGACGATGGCGGCAGCCGCCTCGCTGGCATAGCCCTGGCCCCAGCCTGTACGCGCCAGGCGCCAGCCGATTTCATGCGGTTTAGTCTTGTCGCCATCGAGATGCTGCAGGCAAGCCATGCCCACCATCTCGCCATCATCGAGGCGTATCAGCGCCCACCACGAATAGCCCCACTCGGCCCAGCGGCCCGTGATGCGCGTGACGGCCGCGCGCGTATTTTCTTCCGTCTCGGGCTGGCCCGCATTCAGATAGGTCATCACCTCGGGATCCGTGTTGAGGGTGCGCATGCGCTCGTAGTGCTGCTCGGTGATCGGTTCAAGGCGCAGGCGCGCCGTCGTCAGTATGGTCATCGCATTTCCTTGGACGAAAAAAAAGACGATACACGATCGTCTTTTTTTTGCAAGCGCACACGCGATTACTTGCCTGCTTCGCCCTTCTTGATCCACGCCGCCAGCTGGTGCGGACGCAGGCCGTCGTAGTCTTCGAACGGCTGGTGGATCCACGGATTGTGCGGCAGTTCATCGAGGAAGTAGTCGGGACGCACGACGGAGCAGCCTTTCAACCAGATCACGGCCGATTTGACTTCGGTCACGTCAGGGAAGTTTTCCTTCAGGTGACGCGTGACCTTGTCCAGGGTGACGCCCGAATCGGCCAGGTCGTCGACCAGCAGGATGCGGCCAGCCAGCGGGCCCTTGGTCATCGTCATGTACTTGGCGATATCGAGGTCGCCGCGCACCGTGCCCGCGTCTTCGCGGTAGGAGCTGGTCGACAGGATGGCCAACGGCAAATCAAAAATGCGCGAGAACACGTCGCCGGGACGCACGCCGCCGCGCGCCAGGCACAATACCTGGTCGAATTTCCAGCCCGATTCGTAGACCTTGAGCGCCAGGCGCTCGATCAGGCGGTGGTATTCTTCCCAGTTGACCCAGAGATGTTGATCGTTCGATTGTGGGGTAGTCATGATAGTGGAATCTTATTATTAGCGTGATTAAAAAAATCCGCCTTGCGGCGGATTGTGTCCAGCAGCTTACTCGAATGGGTGGCGCAGCACGATCGTTTCTTCACGATCCGGACCGGTCGAAACCATGTCCACCGGCACGCCGACCAGTTCTTCGATGCGCTTGATGTAAGCGCGCGCCGTTGCCGGCAGGGCCGCCAGCGATTTCGCGCCGACCGTGCTTTCCGTCCAGCCTGGCATCTCTTCGTACACAGGTACGCAACGGGCGGCTTCTTCAGCGCCCGATGGGAAGATGTCCGTGGCCACGCCGTCGATGGTGTAGCCGGTGCACAGTTTCAGCGTTTCGATACCATCCAGTACGTCCAGCTTGGTCAGGCACATGCCCGTCACGCCGTTGATCTGCACGGAGCGGCGCAGCAAGGCGGCGTCGAACCAGCCGCAGCGGCGGGCACGGCCCGTCACGGTGCCGAATTCATGGCCGACTTGCGCCAGGTGGTGGCCGACGCCCGCATCCGTTGGCAGTTCCGACGGGAACGGGCCGGAGCCGACACGCGTCGTGTAAGCCTTGGTGATGCCCAGGATGTAGTGCAGCATGCCAGGACCGACGCCCGAACCGGCGGCGGCATTGCCGGCCACGCAGTTCGACGAGGTGACGAACGGATAGGTGCCGTGATCGACGTCGAGCAGGGAACCCTGTGCGCCTTCGAACAGCAGGTTCGCGCCGGCCTTGTGCGCCTTGTACAGCGCGCTCGACACGTCGGTGACCATCGGGCGCAGGCGCGGCACATAGGCCAGCGCGTCGTCGAGGGTCTTCTGGTAATCGATGCGCGGAGCTTTCAGGTAGTGCTCCAGCACGAAGTTGTGGTAATCGAGGTTTTCCGCCAGTTTTTCAGCGAAACGGCTCTCGTTCAGCAGGTCGGCGACGCGGATGGCGCGGCGCGCCACCTTGTCTTCGTAGGCCGGGCCGATGCCCTTGCCCGTGGTGCCGATCTTGGCCGCGCCGCGCGCAGCTTCACGGGCCAGGTCGAGTGCCGAGTGGTAAGGCAGGATCACCGGCGCGGCGTCCGACACTTTCAGGCGCGAGGCGACTTCGACGCCGACGGCTTCCAGCTTGTCGATTTCGCGCAGCACGTCCGGCACGGAAACGACCACGCCGTTACCGATGTAGCAGGCGACGCCTGGACGCATGATGCCCGACGGGATCAGCTGCAGCGCGGTTTTCACGCCACCGATGACCAGCGTGTGGCCTGCATTGTGGCCGCCCTGGAAGCGCACCACACCTTGGGCGTGATCGGTCAACCAATCGACGATCTTGCCTTTACCTTCATCGCCCCATTGGGTGCCGATGACAACAACGTTCTTTGCCATAATTTTCTTTGACATCACTCAACCTAAGTTTTTAAGAATCCAGCTACTACCATTATCGGCAAGTACCAGCACGCGATCGCACTCGAACTCGTCTTGTTCATTACTGTGACCCGGCATACTCTGGATCACGACCTCGCCCGCCTTGCGCAACTCGGCGATTTTTTCCTTCAATTCTGGCGCGCTGCCCCACGGCGCGCGGATCGAATGCTTCCGTTCCGCGGTCGGCAACAGGCGCGCCAGTTCGCGCAAATCGAGCGAGAAGCCGGTCGCGGGACGAGCCCGGCCGAACGCTTCGCCGACGTGGTCATAACGGCCGCCGCGCGCAACCGCGTTCGGCAAGCCAGGTACATACAGCGCAAACATCGCGCCACTTTCATATTGGTAGCCGCGCAGGTCGGCTAGGTCGATCGCCACTTCGGCGCGGCCCAGCGCGGATCCTGCCAGCGCGGCCAGTTCGGCCAGCGCCTTGAGCACGCCCGGCAGCGGCGGCAGCACTTCGCGCGCACGCGCCAGCACGTCGATGTCGCCATACAGGTTCGGCAAGGCCAGCAGCGCATCGCGCGTCACGGCGTCATAGCCGGCCGTGAGGGCGCGCAGGCCCGGCGCATCTTTCGCGCGCAGCAGGGTGTACAGCGCAGCTTCGTCGCGCTCGGCATTGGCGTCTTGCGCAATGATAGCGCGCAACAGGCCGACGTGCGACAAATCCAGGCGTACCGCGTCGAATCCGGCCAGTGCCAGCGAAGCGAGCGCCAGTTCCTGGATCTCGGCATCCGCTTCCAGGCCGGCGTGGCCATAGATTTCGGCGCCGATCTGCAGCGGCTCGCGGGTGGCGTGCAGGCCCGACGGACGGGTATGCAGCACGCTGCCGGCGTAGCACAGGCGGGTGACGGTGGCACGGTTGAGCAGGTGCGCGTCGATGCGCGCCACTTGCGTCGTCATGTCGGCGCGCAGGCCGAGCATGCGGCCCGACAGCTGGTCGACCAGTTTGAACGTGCGCAGGTCGGTATCCTTGCCAGCGCCAGTCATCAGCGATTCCAGATACTCGAGCAGCGGCGGCATCACCAGTTCATATCCGTACAGACGGAAATTATCCAGCATGAGGCGGCGCAGCTCTTCGATCTTGCGCGCTTCCGACGGCAGAACATCGGCAATATTTTCGGGCAAAAGCCAATTCGGCATGAGGGAGCGAGATACGGAAGAAAGTTGAAAAAATGCATCATGCGAGGCAGCGGCAGGCGCGCCAGGCAAGAGGCCGAACCTGATATTTTACGCGAAAACACGGGCCTTTAGGGATAAGTTGTCCGAAACGCCGCCGCACAGCCCTAAAAACACCGCATTTTACGCCTTCCCGCAACAACATGGCGGACACAAAAAAACGGGGCCGGCATTGACGCCGGCCCCGCTGCTGCCGCACCCGTCCTTGCGGCCGGGCGCAGTCTCGATGCTGCCTTACTTCTTGGCCGAGCCGGCTGCGCCGCCGCCCTTGAAGTACTTGAAGAATTCCGAACTCGGATCGACCACCATCACGTCGCCCTTGTCCTTGAACGTGGCGCGGTAGGCTTCCAGGCTACGGTAAAACTTGTAGAACTCCGGATTCCTGCCAAACGCTTCCGCATAGATCTGCGATGCCTTGGCATCGCCCTCGCCGCGGATCTTCTCGGCTTCGCGATACGCTTCGGCCAGGATCACCGTGCGCTGCTTGTCGGCGTCGGCGCGGATTTTCTCGGAGTCGGCCGAACCGGTCGAACGCAGCTCATTGGCCACGCGCACGCGCTCGGACTTCATGCGCTCGTACACGGAGTTGTTGATCTGCTCGACGTAGTCGACGCGTTTCAGGCGCACGTCGACGATTTCCACGCCGATGGCCTTGGCTTCCGCCGAGACCTTCGCCAGGATCGCTTCCATCACCTTGCCGCGCTGGCCCGAGATCACTTCGCGCACGGTGCGCTTGGTGATTTCATCGTTCAGCGCTGCCTTGACGATTTGCGACATGCGGTTGCGGGCCGGCTTTTCATCGCCGCCAAAGCTGCGGAAATACAGCCGCGGGTCGGCGATGCGCCACTTCACATACGCGTCGACGAGGATGTTCTTCTTTTCGGCCGTGATGAAGCGTTCCGGTTCCGGCGTATCCAGGGTCAGGATGCGCTTGTCCAGGTACAGCACGTTCTGGAACGGCGGCGGCAGCTTGAAATACAGGCCCGGCGTGCTGATGACTTCCTTGACTTCACCGAGGGCGAAGACGACCGCATACTTACGCTGGTCGACCACGAACACGGTCGAGGACAAGAGCATGATCGCGATAAAGCCCGCGATCAGGGCGGCTACGATACGGTTCATTAGCGGCTCTCCCGTTCACGCGAAGAGCGGCTGTCGCGGCGCGTATTGACTTCTACTGTCGGCATGGCTTCCTGTGGCAAAACGGTGTTGGCTGCGGGTGTCGCGGCAGCACGGGCGGCGGCAGCGGCGGCATCGGTGGCAGCCGTCTGGGCGATCAGCTTGTCGAGCGGCAGGTACAGCAGATTGCTCCCCGTCTTCGCGTCGACCATGACCTTGCTGGCACTGCTGAACACTTGCTGCATCGTTTCGAGGTACATGCGGTCGCGCGTGACAACCGGCGCCTTCTGGTACTCGACCAGCACCTGCTTGAAGCGCGAAGCATTACCGGCGGCGTTCTCGGTCACCATCGCGCTGTACGCGGCCGCTTCCTCCATCAGGCGGAATGCGGCGCCGCGGGCTTTTGGAATGACGTCGTTGGCGTAAGCCTGGCCTTCATTCTTCTGGCGTTCGCGGTCCTGGCCTGCCTTGACGGCATCGTCGAAGGCGGCTTGCACCTGTTCCGGCGGCTGCACGGCCTGCATCGTCACGTTGGTGATGACGGCGCCGACCTTGTAGCGGTCGAGAATCTGCTGCATCAGCTGCTGCGTATCGTAAGCCACCTTTTCGCGGCCCTCGTACAGCACGAAGTCCATCTTGCTGCGGCCGACGACTTCGCGGATCGCCGTTTCGGCGACCTGGCGCAGGGTGTCTTCCTGGTCGCGCGTGTTGAACAGCCACGCCACGGGATCCTTCAGGGTGTATTGCACCGCGAACTGGATGTCGATGATGTTTTCATCGTCCGTCAGCATCAGCGACTCGCTGGCCTGCTTGTTGCGCAGCGACTGGCGGTAACCCACTTCCACCGTGCGCACCTGCGACACGTTGACGGTTTCGTCGGTCTGGAACGGGTACGGCCAGCGCCAGTTGAAACCGGCCGGCGTGGTGTGGCTGTACTTGCCGAACGTGAGCACGACGCCGTTCTGGCCCTCTTGCACGATGAAGGCGCCGCTGGCGAGCCAGATGAAGACGGCGATCACGCCGACCACGCCGGCGGTGATGCCGGCGCCCTTCATGTCGGGACGCGGACCACCGCCGCCACCGTTGTTATTGCCGCCGTTGTCGGGACGGTTCTTCTGTCCGAAAAAGGCGTTCAGGCGCTGATTGAAATCGCGCCACAACTGATCGAGGTCCGGCGGACCTTCGCCGGGCTTTTTGCCTTCTTGGGCTTTCTTGCCGTCGTCCTTGCGATTGCCCCAGCGGGGATCGTTCAGGGACAACTTCAAGCCTGTTTTTTTGAGTAGGGAGACAAGCATAACTATCGTGTTCCGACTTGGGAGTGGGTGGAAATCCTATCGTCCTCGCCAGGCTCTTCGTCCTGGTCCGGGGCGGCGCCATCGTGCTGGTCGTACTGACCGTCAAACTGATCTTCCTGCGGTGCTTCATCGTTCTGGTACAGGTGGGCCGAACCGGGCGCCTTCCTGGCCATCTCGACTATCGCATCGCGCAGCAGGTCGAGCCCGCTGCCCTTCTGCGCACTGACGAACACGCGACTGATCGTAGCATATTCGTCGCGCTCCACCGAAGGCTCCAGCCCGGCCGCATCGATCTTGTTCCACACGAGGATTTGCGGAATATGATCGGCGCCGATCTCTTTCAAGACCAGGTTGACCTGCTCGATCTGCTCCATGCGCACCGGCGACGCGGCGTCGACGACATGCAGCAGCAAATCGGCATGGATGGTTTCTTCAAGCGTGGCGCGGAATGCGGCCACCAGCTGGTGCGGCAATTCGCGCACGAAGCCGACCGTGTCGGAGATCACCACGTTACCCACTTCCTGGCCCAGGTAAACCCGGCGCGAGGTGGTGTCGAGGGTGGCGAACAACTGGTCGGCGACATACACGCCGGCCTTGGTCACGGCATTGAACAGGGTCGACTTGCCGGCATTGGTATAGCCGACCAGGGACACCGAGAATGTGTGATTGCGGCCGCGCGCGCGGCGCTGCGTTTCGCGCTGCTTGTGCAGCTTTTCCAGACGGGCGCGCAAGGCCTTGACGCGGTCGCCGATCAGCCGGCGGTCGGTCTCGAGCTGCGTCTCGCCGGGACCGCGCAAGCCGATACCGCCCTTCTGCCGCTCAAGGTGGGTCCAGCCGCGGATCAGGCGCGTGGCCAGATGCTGCAGCTGGGCCAGCTCGACTTGCAGCTTGCCCTCGTGGCTCTTGGCGCGTTGCGCGAAGATGTCGAGGATCAGGCTGGTACGGTCGAGCACGCGCACATTCAGGCGCTTTTCCAGATTGCGCTGCTGGGCAGGTGAGAGGGCGTGATTGAAAATGACGATTTCCAGGCCATCGTTGACGACGACGTCGCCAATTTCATCGGCCTTGCCGCTGCCGACGAAATACGCGGAATCGGGACTGGATCGCTTGGCCGTGATGGTGGAAATCGGGTCCGCGCCAGCCGAACGCGACAACAGCATGAGTTCCTCCATGCTGGCGGCGAAGTCGCTGTGACCGAAGTCAACCCCGACTAGTGCCGCGCGCATGATGGCATCTGATGAGTTGCGGCGGACGCCGACGCCGATGCAAACGCATCAGCGCCGCTGGCGCGGACGGGGGCGATAGAGGGTGAAAGGCGCTGGGCCGTCAAGCTCAACGCTTTACTCCGCTTCAGATTCAATATTGAGATTGACGGCACGGGCCGGCACCACTGTCGAGATGGCATGCTTGTACACCATCTGTGTCACCGTATTGCGCAGCAATACGACATATTGATCGAACGATTCGATATGGCCCTGCAATTTAATGCCATTGACCAGGTAAATCGAGACAGGAACATGCTCTTTGCGTAATGCATTGAGGAATGGGTCTTGTAACAGTTGCCCTTTGTTGCTCATAACAGCTCCGTTGTTTATGTTGTTGTGTAAGAATTGGAGGCGACTCGCTTGATTTCAAGTGCTCTCACACCTTTCAAAGAAAGAAAGATGCGTCATAGCTACTGTAACCTGTTTTCGCGATCGCTGTCGCGCATGGCGCATTAACACTTTATTATTCTCGTGCAAAAGCCATTGAATTGGCTGTCGGCGCCGCATTATCTCTGCGGCGCCTTAATATGCACTTAATTCAGCATTTAAATCATTACTTGCTTGGCGTGCGTGCAAACGGGTTTTTACCCGTGCGCAGTTCGATGCGCAGCGGCGTGCCGACCAACGCAAACGTATCGCGGAAATGTTTTTCCAGATAGCGTTTGTAGGGATCGCCAACGGCGTCGAGCGCATTGCCGTGAATAACGATCACAGGCGGGTTCATGCCGCCCTGGTGCGCATAGCGCAGCTTCGGACGAATCGACCCCTTGCGGCGCGGTTCCTGCTTCTCCACGGCCTCGATCAGGGCGCGCGTCAGCTTCGGTGTCGACAGGTCGCACATGGCGGCCGCATACGCGGCGTTGAGCGACTTCATCAGCGGACCGATATTGGTGCCCTTCAGCGCCGAAATGAAATGCATCTGCGCGAACGACAGGAAATCGAGCTTGCGGTCGATATCGATCTTGATTTCATCGCGCTCGTGCGATTGCAAGCCATCCCATTTATTCACGGCCACCACCAGCGCGCGGCCCGATTCCAGGATAAAGCCGGCGATATGCGCGTCCTGTTCCGAGATATCCTGCTGCGCGTCGAGCATCAGCACGACCACGTTGGCTTCGGAAATCGACTGCAGCGTTTTCACCACCGAGAATTTCTCGATCGCTTCAAACACCTTGCCACGGCGGCGGATACCGGCCGTGTCGATCAAGGTGTATTGCTGGCCATCGCGCTCGAACGGGATTTCGATCGAATCGCGCGTCGTGCCCGGCATGTCGAAGGCGATCACGCGCTCTTCGCCCAGCAGCGTGTTGATCAAGGTCGACTTGCCCACGTTCGGACGGCCGACGAGGGCGATCTTGATGCCGCGGTCGGTCTTTTCCAGCTCTTCAGGCTCATCCGGACGCTGCGCGAACGCCAGGTCCAGCATCACTTCGACGAGGTCGTTGACGCCGTCGCCGTGCGCCGACGAGATCGCATACGGATCGCCCATGCCCAATTCATAGAATTCGGACACGACGGCCGTGTAGCGCATGCCTTCGCTTTTGTTAACCACCAGCAAGACCGGGCGGCCGCTCTTGCGCAGGAAGTCAACGATGGTCTTGTCATGCGGGGTCAGGCCCTGACGGCCGTCCACGATGAACACCACCACGTCGGCCTCGGCCACGGCCTGCTTGGTCTGCAGTGCCATCTGGTGCATGATGCCTTCCTTGGCGACGGGTTCGAAACCACCCGTATCGATGACCAGGAAGGGACGTTCGCCGACACGGCCTTCGCCATAGTGACGATCGCGCGTCAACCCAGGCAAATCCGCCACCAGCGCATCGCGCGAGCGGGTCAGACGATTGAATAAAGTCGATTTCCCAACATTGGGTCGACCTACTAGTGCAATTACCGGCTTCATTGTATTACTCGACCGCGAGAGCGGTCACTGTCCCTGATTGGGTTTGAAAAATCAAATTCGAACCGGCAACAACGGGAGCCGAAACAATCGGGCTACCGTCGGTGCTGACACGACCTATTAATGCGCCATCTTCCCGTGACAGGAAGTGGATGTAACCTTGATAGTCACCGACGGCAACGCTGCGGCCGTAGGAGGCCGGCGTCGACAGGCGGCGGCGCGCCAGCGCCTCATTCTTCCAGGCGCTCTGGCCGCCTTCGCGGCTGAACGCCACGACGGCGCCCTGGGCGTCGGCAACAAACACGAAACGCTGGTCGACGGCCACGCCCACATCGGACGAGATCGGCTTGGTCCAGCGCGGCACGCCCGTGGCGGCATCGAAGCAGCCCGCCTTGCCCTGGTACGTGACGGCGCACACTTCGCCTTCGAATACCACCGGTGCGCCGGCGATATCGGAAACGCGTTCCAGTTCGGTGGCGCCGCGCGGTTCGCTGACGACGATCTCCCAGCGTACCACACCGGTGGCCGCCGTCAGCGCCAGCAGCTTGCCGCCCGGCTGGGCCACGTAGATGTTCGCGCCGCCCAGCACCATGCCCGGCGCATTGCGCAAGGTCAAGGCCGGCGTGGCGCGCTGCACCGTCCACTTGCGTTCACCCGTCTTGGCGTCGAAGCCGACGATGCGGTTGTCCACGCTGCGCACCACCACCACGCCCTGCCCTACGACGGGCGCCGTCAAGACTTCGCTGGACGCCTGCGCCTTCCACAGCTGCTTGCCGTCGGCATCGAACGCCAGCACGGTGCCCTTGGCGGCGCCCACGGCCACCAGCGTGCCATCGCTGCCGGCGCTGGACGTGATGTCGCTGCCGGCCTTGACGCGCCACGTCTCACGGCCGCTGGCCGCGTCCAGGCGCGCCAGCGCGCCATCGGCGCTGACCACGTACAGGCCGTTGCCGGCCAGCGCAGGCGTGAAGGCGTAGACGCCGGCCTTGCCGATCGAATACTTCCAGGCGTCGCGCACGGCGATGCTCGATTTTAACTCGACCAGCTTGGCCGGTTCGACTTTCGGATCTTTCGAGGCGAACGGGTTCCAGGACGAGCAACCGGCCATCAGGGCCAACAGACTTGCAGCTACCAGCTTTTCAGTGACACGCATAAGTGTTATCCAACCTTTTTCTTGTACTTGTAAGGGCAAGACCGGCGGTGCAAAGCGCCACGCGGCCACGCCGTCAGTGTTCCTGTCAGGCGGCAGCCTTGTCAGCCTTGGCCTTGTCTTCCGGTACCGTACCGCCAATCGCTTCCAGCTTGACCTGGATCAATTGACGGCCTGGGTTGTTCTTGTCCGTCGCGGCCAGTGCGGCCAGGTAAGCCGTGCGCGCATCGGCCAGCTTGTTTTGCGCCACCAGGATGTCGCCCTTGCGGTCGGCCACGGCGCCGGCAAATTGCGCCACGGAAGCCGTTGCCAGCACTTTCAGCGCTTCATCGTAGGCTTTTTCATCCAGCAGGACGCCGGCCAGGCGCAGCTTGGCGATCGCCTTGTACTCTTCCGTGCCGTGCTCGGCAACCCATTGCAGCTGGGTCTTGGCCGTTTTCAGGTCATTCGCGTCAAACGCCACCTTGGCCGCGGCCAGGGCGCTCATCTGCGCATACGCCGTGCCGCTGAAACGCGATTGCATGTCGCCAGCCGCGCGCATCACCTTGGCGGTGTCCTTGGCGGCGATGGCGTTTTGCAGTTCGTCGTACAGTTGGCCCGCTTGCGCAGCCTGCGTGCGCTGGTAGTACTGCCAGCCAGCCCAGCCGCTGTAGCCTGCCAGCGCCACGATCAGGACCCAGGAGGTCAGATTGCCATTGCGCTGCCACCAGGCCTTGAGGGTTGCCAGTTGTTCTTGTTCTTCGTGATCGTATGCCATGGGTCGTCAGTTTTAATGAGTAGTTGATCGAGGGTAGTACGGTCTTGCTGCAAATCAATGGTGGTGATGCACGTGGCCGCCAGGACCGTGGTCATGGCCGCAATCGTGGTCGCCGATGATCTGGTCCACCACGTAATCGACGACATCGTCGAACGGCACCGTGTTCTGCTGCGCGCCGGCATCGGCTTCGCGCATGGCTTTCACCGTAGCGACGTTATTGGCGATTTCATCGTCGCCCATGATCACGGCAAACGCCGCGCCGCTGGCGTCGGCCTTTTTCATTTGCGTCTTGAAGCTGCCGCCGCCGTTGCTCGCTGCGCAATGTAGCACAACGTCCAGGCCCGCATCGCGAATCCGCTCGGCCAGCACGAAGGCTTGCAAGCCTGCCTGCTCGCCCTGGTGCACCAGGTAGACGTCGCACTGGGCCGGCTGCTCGGGCTCGGCCGCGTCTTTCATCAGCAATACCAGGCGTTCGACGCCCATGCCGAAACCGACGGCGGGCGTCGATTTGCCGCCGAACATTTCCACCATGCCGTCATAGCGGCCACCGGCGCAGACCGTGCCTTGCGCGCCCAGCTTGTCGCTGACCCACTCGAACACCGTGCGGTTGTAGTAATCGAGGCCGCGCACCAGGCGTGGATTGATGGTGAACGGGATATTGTTGTGGTTCAATATCTTCTGCACGCCGTGGAAGTGGGCCAACGATTCCTCGCCCAGGTAGTCCAGCAGCTTCGGCGCGCCATTGACCAGGTCCTGCATCGCAGGGTTCTTGGTGTCGAGGATGCGCAGCGGATTGCTGTGCAGGCGGCGCTTGGCTTCTTCGTCGAGCAGCTCGCTGTGGCTTTCCAGGTAGGCGATCAGGTCGGCGCGGTGGCGCAGGCGCTCGGCCGCGTCGCCGATCGAGTTCAGTTCCAGGCGGATGCCTTCCAGGCCCAGGTCATCCCACAGGCGGCGCGACAGCATGATGATCTCGGCGTCGATATCCGGGCCCGTGAAGCCGATGGCTTCCACGCCGAACTGATGGAACTGGCGGTAGCGGCCTTTTTGCGGGCGCTCGTGGCGGAACATCTGGCCCTTGTACCACAGGCGTTTCGGGCCTTCGTAGACGAGGTTGTGCTCGACCACGGCGCGCACCACGCCGGCCGTGCCTTCAGGACGCAGGGTCAGGTTGTCGCCGTTCATCGAATCGGTGAACGAATACATTTCCTTTTCCACGATATCGGTCACGGCGCCGATGGCGCGCGCGAACAATTTCGTTTCTTCCACGATCGGCGTGCGGATTTGCTGGAAGCCATAGCTTTGCAGCACGGATTGCGCCGTGTTTTCAAACAATTCCCACAGCGGGGCATCGGCTGGCAGGACATCGTTCATGCCCTTCACGCCTGTAATTTTTTCTGCTTTTTTATTTTCGGACATAGTGTTCTTCTTTGCTTTAACTTGATTGTCGGATGACGCGCGTAGCGCTAATCCGACCTACCCGACCGATTACGCGGCAACCGGCGCGGTCTTGCCATAATGGCTTTTAACATAATTCAAGACGATGTCCTGGAATTCCTCGACGATGCGTTCGCCGCGCAGGGTGACGACTTTTTCGCCGTCGACAAACACGGGCGCGGCAGGCGACTCGCCCGTGCCGGGCAGGCTGATGCCGATGTTCGCATGCTTCGACTCGCCGGGGCCGTTGACGATGCAGCCCATGACGGCCACGTTCATCGCTTCCACGCCCGGATACGATTTCTTCCATTCCGGCATCTGCTCGCGCAGATACGTCTGGATGTTGTCGGCCAGCTCCTGGAAGGTGGTCGACGTCGTGCGGCCGCAGCCTGGGCAAGCGATGACCATGGGCGCGAACTTGCGCAAGCCCATGGTTTGCAGGATTTCCTGGCCGACGATGACTTCGCGCGTGCGGTCGCCGCCCGGTTCGGGCGTGAGCGAAATGCGGATGGTGTCGCCGATGCCTTCCTGCAGCAGCACGGCCAGGGCCGCGGTGGACGCCACGATGCCCTTGCTGCCCATGCCCGCTTCCGTCAAGCCCAGGTGCAGCGGATAGTCGCAGCGCTGCGCCAGTTCGCGGTACACGGCGATCAGGTCCTGCACGCCCGAAACCTTGCACGACAGAATGATCTTGTCGCGCGCCAGACCCAGTTCTTCGGCGCGCACGGCATTTTCAATCGCCGACGTCACCAGCGCTTCATACATGACGGCTTGCGCCGGCCACGGTTCGGCGCGGCCCGCGTTTTCATCCATGATGCGCGCCAGCAAGGCCTGGTCCAGGCTGCCCCAGTTCACGCCGATGCGCACCGGCTTGTCGTAGCGGCAAGCCGCCTCGATCATTTGCGCGAATTGCGTATCGCGCTTGGCGCCCTTGCCCACGTTGCCCGGGTTGATGCGGTACTTCGACAGCGCGCGCGCGCAATCGGGGTAATCGTTGAGCAGGGTATGGCCGTTATAGTGAAAATCGCCCACCAGCGGCACGTCGATGTCCATCTTGTCGAGCTGCTCGCGGATGTAGGGCACGGCCGCTGCCGCTTCAGGACGGTCCACCGTCAGGCGCACCAGCTCCGAACCGGCACGCGCCAGTTCCTTGATCTGGATCGCCGTGCCGATGGCGTCGGCCGTATCCGTGTTCGTCATCGACTGCACCACCACGGGGGCGTCGCCGCCCACCCAGATCTGGCGCTGGCCGTGCGCGATCAGCACCTTGCGGCTGTCGCGACGGCCGGATGGACCGGAGCCGATCGCTGTTTTCGAGGTAGCCATAATATTATCTTCTGAGTTTGCTTGAACGGTTACTGCAATTATTTGATGCTGACACGGGAAATCGTGCCGCCGGCAACGGTCGGCAGATCCAGCTTGGCGCCGCGCAAGGTTGCCTGCACGACACCAGGCTTACCGACCACCAGGGTGGCCGGTCCCGTGATATCGAACGTTTCCGTGCTGCCCGCCTTGACCATGCGCGAAATCAGCGGCGTGCTGCCGGGGCGGCGGATTTCCACCCAGGAATCCTGCTCGACCTTCAGCACCAGCGCATTCGCGCCCACGGCAGCCGCAGCCGCGGGCGGCGTGACGGCAGCCGTCGCCGCTGGAGCGGGCGCGGGCACGGCGGCTGGCGGCACTACGGCAGCGGCCGGCGCCGAAGCGACGGCGGCCGGTGCGCCCGTCTGCGTATCGTTGCCTGGCGGCGGCGGCACGGAAATCAGGGGCACGGACGGCGACTGCACGGGCGTCAAGTCCTGGCCCGGCTTGATCAGGGTCGTTTCCACGGGGCCCACTTCCGCATGCGCCGTTTCTTTCCCGGCCTGCGAGGACAGCAGGCCGGCCGGCACATAACCGAGTTTATACGCGCCAAAGGCGGCCGCCACGACGACAGCCACGGCGCCGGCGATCCAGAGGGGAGTCTGGTTCGACGAGCGCTGCGTCATCGACGGGAAGCGCGACTCGGAAAACGTGGCGGAAATTTCACGCCGCACGGGCGCGGCCGGGTCCTGCTGCGCCGGCGCCGGATGGACTTCGATCATGGCCACCAGCGGCGCCGCGTCGAGACGCACCACCTTGGCGTAGGCGCGCACGAAACCGCGCACCACGGCCAGATTCGGCAAAGCCGCCATGTCGCCCTCTTCCAGCGCGATCACCTGGCGCGGCGCCAGCTTGAGCTGGTCGGCCACCTGCTCCACCGGCCAGCCCAGCGCTTCGCGCTGCGCTTTCAACTGTGCGCCTGCCAACGCAAGATTGCCCTGGGGCTGCTGCTGAGGCGTTTCTGCCCACTCTGAATTCATTGGTATCCCTGTCTCACTCATCAAACGCCCCATTTTGATAAGCAGCATATTCGGGGGAGCCGGAATGGTGGTTGCGCAACAGCGCCCCCAGGCCAGCTTCCGCACCCGCATCCCCGAGCTTATGCTGCACCTTGATCCCGAGCCACAGCACATCGGCCGTCTGGCCCTCCATTGTCGCTACTTTACCGAGCAGCTCAAGGTAATGAGCCGCTTGCCGGTAGTCTTGCTGTTGGTAATACACGCGCACCAGGCCGGCATAGGTAATTGCCGCGCCAGGTGCGATGCGCTCCGCCTTGAGCCAGTAGCCGGCGGCGCGCGGGTAATCTTTCATGACCAGGCTGCACGCCGCCGCATTATGCAGCGCCAGTTCAGGCGTGCCATAGGCGGCATCTTGCAATGCGGCATCAAAATACGCCAGCGACTGCGCCGCGCGCCCGGTCTGGCACAGAAACAGGCCATAATTATTGCTCAACTCGGGATTGTGGGGCGCAAGGCGCAATGCGTAAAGAAAATCTTTTTCAGCAGCCACGGGTTGGCGCATAGCAGCAAAAATCAGGGCGCGCATGCCGCGCACCTGGGCGTTGCCCGGCACCAGCTGCACCGCCTGCTCCGCTTCCGCCAACGCCACCACAAACTGGTCTTGCATATAATAGGCGCTGGCCAACTGCAAGCGCAAGGCGGCGCGCTGCTCGACAGATGCAGCCTGCTCCTTGTCTGCGGTGGAAGCACAGCCGGCCAGCAGCACGCCCAGGCTGACAACAGCCACGGCAAGTACGCCAGGATAAGCCATGCTTCCCCGCATCAGGAGCGGATCTCCACGATCTTGCCGAAATTGGCGCCAAATTTCTGTTGATACTCAGTCATCTTTTCCATGCGCTCCTGCACCCGGGTGCGGTCCTTGACTTCGCCGGCCAGCTGGCCGCAGGCCGCATCGATATCGTCGCCGCGCGTCTTGCGCACGGTGGTGATGATGCCGCCATCCATGAGCACCTGGGCAAACGCCTTGATGCGCGGATTTTTCGAGCGGAACAGGCCCGACTCGGGGAAAGGATTGAACGGGATCAGGTTGAACTTGCAGTTCACGCCGAACTCGCGGTCTTGCACCAGCGCCAGCAGTTCGCGCGCATGCTCGTCGCTGTCGTTGACGCCGTCCAGCATGCAATACTCGAAGGTGATGAAGTCGCGCGGAGCAAATTCCAGGTAGCGCTTGCAGGCCGCCATCAATTCCTTCAGCGGGTATTTCTTGTTCAGTGGAATCAGCCCGTCGCGCAAGGCGTCGTTCGAGGCGTGCAGCGAGACGGCCAGGGCCACCGGCACTTCCTGCGACAGCTTGTCCATCATCGGCACCACGCCCGACGTCGACAGGGTCACGCGGCGGCGCGACAGGCCGTAGGCGTTGTCGTCAAGCATCAATTTCAGGGCAGTGACGGTCGGCTCAAAGTTCAGCAGGGGCTCGCCCATGCCCATCATCACCACGTTGGTGATCTGGCGCTCGCCTTTCGGGCCCGGTTCGATGCCCTTGGTGCGGCGCAATTCGAATTCCGCCATCCAAAGCTGGCCGATGATTTCGCCCACGGACAGGTTGCGGTTGAAGCCTTGCTTGCCCGTCGAGCAGAAACGGCAGTTCACGGCGCAGCCGGCCTGGGTCGAGATGCACAGGGTGCCGCGGTTTTCTTCCGGAATGAACACGGTTTCCACGGCATTGCCATTGCCCACGTCGACCAGCCACTTGCGCGTGCCATCCGTCGACGTGTGGTCGCTGATGATGGCCGGGGCGCGCACTTCGGCGCGCGTGGCCAGCTTGTCGCGCAGCGACTTGGCCAGGTCCGTCATGGCGTCGAAATCGGAAGCGCCGAACTGATGTATCCAACGTTGCAATTGTTTCGCACGAAACGGTTTCTCTCCCAACTCGGCGCAGTAGGCGATGAGTTGCGCGGGATCGAGGTCCAGCAAGTTGGTGAGGGTCGTCGTATTCATGATCTTGTCTATTCTAAAAATCCATCCCCGCGCGCATCCGGAGCGAAAACTCCACAGCGGAGCGGGAACAGGGGGTGATAAGTTATTTCACAGATAACGCCAGGAAATAACGTTATCTAAGGCAATTAAGCCTTCAGTTCTGGGAAGAAGTAAGCGATTTCCACTTTAGCAGCTTCGACAGCGTCGGAACCGTGTACGGCGTTAGCGTCGATCGAATCGGCGAAATCGGCGCGGATCGTGCCTTTTTCTGCTTTCTTCGGATCGGTCGCGCCCATCAGGTCACGGTGGGCCAGAACGGCGTTTTCGCCTTCCAGGGCTTGGATCATGACTGGACCGGAAACCATGAAGTCGACCAGATCCTTGAAGAAGCCGCGTTCTTTGTGCGCTGCGTAGAAGCCTTCAGCTTGTTCGCGCGACAGTTGGGTCATGCGTGCTGCAACGATTTTCAGGCCAGCGTTTTCAAAACGGGAGTAGATTTGACCGATTACGTTTTTTGCAACTGCGTCTGGTTTGATGATCGACAGGGTGCGTTCGATTGCCATGTGTGAAAACTCCAATAAAAAGTAAGGTTTAAAACGGTAAATTGATAACTCAATCAACCTTTGATTTTACCATACTCCACCCCATATCACCCAGACAGGCAGGGGGCATCTTGCCGCCCTGCCCCCGTTTAATGAAATCTTAAGCTGCTTTTTTGGCAAATTCCGGCCCTCATGCTATCCTTGGGTAAAGCAGTAATTTGAATTGACAACACGGAGGCACTATGAATCAGAACATGCAACGCACCTTTGACCTGTCGGGGGGCATGCAGCAAGTCCGCCATCAGGTCTTGCGCAACACTTACTGGCTGCTGGCGCTGTCCATGATCCCGACCGTGCTGGGCGCCTTCATCGGCGTGCAAATGCATTTGCCGATGCTGACCGGCGGCATGGGTTTCATCATCTTCATGGCCGTCGCTTTCGGCTTCATGTACGCGATTGAGAAGACCAAGAACTCGGGCCTCGGCGTCGCCGTCCTGCTCGGCTTTACCTTCTTCATGGGCCTGATGCTCACGCCTATTCTGACGCGCACGCTCGGCTACTCGAATGGCGGCATGCTGATCATGACGGCATTCGGCGGCACGGCCACCATCTTGGCCGTGATGGCGACGATCGCCACGGTCTCGAAGCGCGACTTCTCGGCCATGGGCAAATGGCTGTTCGCCGGCGTGATCGTGCTGATCCTGGCATCGGTAGCGAACATTTTCCTGGGCCTGTCGGCACTGTCGATCGTGATCTCCATGGTCGCCATCGCCATCTTCTCGGCCTACATCTTGTATGACGTGCAGCAAATCATCAACGGCGGCGAGACCAACTACATCTCGGCCACCCTGCGCATCTACCTGGACGTGTACAACATCTTCACCAGCCTGCTCTCTTTGCTGGGCTTCGCTGGCGGCAGCCGCGACTAAGCGCTAACGCACGAAAATAAAAGCCGACCCTCGGGTCGGCTTTTTTACGTCTGTCGGCTCTATTTGCCCCTTTCCGCCACCTCCAGCAGGCAGGCGCGGGCGCGGTCCAGGGTCGGATTGTCGCGCTGGGCCGCGTAGACGGCGTAGGCCGAATGCGAGAATTCGGGCGCGTCGCGCACGCGGTGCAGCAAACCCGCATCGAGATAGGGTTGCGCGCTACCGATACGGAAGTAACTGGTGCCGCCCACGTCCAGCAGGTAGACGAGGGCCAGCGGCCCCAGCGAGATCGAAACGGGCGGGCTGCTCAGCTCCGGGTAGGCCGCCTGGTGATTGGCCGCGAAGCTGGGGCCCCAGTCCACATACACATACGTGTCGGCATGCATCTGCCCGTCGGCGCGCGTGGTCACCATCACCAGCTTTTCCTCGGCCAGCAATTCGCTGGCCAGGCCCGGGCGCTGCGGCGGGTTGTACAGCACGGCCAGGTCCAGCGAGCCGTCATGCACGGCGTCGAGCAGGCGCGCGGGGCTGTCGACTTCCGCGCGCAAGGCGATCTGGGGACAGTCGCGGCTCATGCGTATCAGCCAGTCGCCGAGCAGCGGCTGCCACAGGCTCAGCTCGCAGCCGATGCTGACGGCGTCGTCGCGCCCCGGCGGCAAGGCCACCTGGTGGCGCGCCCGCTCCCACACCTGCACCATGGTGGCCGCATGGCGCATGAAGCGCTCGCCGGCCGACGTCAGGCGCGCGCCCGCCTTGTTGCGCACGAACAGCTGGCGCCCCAGTTGCTGCTCCAGCGAGCGGATGCGGGCGCTGACGGCCGTCTGCGTCACGTGCATGCGTTCAGCGGCCATGATGAAACTGCCGCAGGACGCCACTTCCAGGAAGGTACGCGCTTGATTGATATCCATCAATCCATCATATCAGTTGCCGCACATCTCAACTGACACGCTCGTAGCCACCGAGCACGCCCTGCTTGGCCAGCACCCATTGCCACAGCTGCAGGTCGCGCGCGCGAAAGGCGCCGGCGCAGGACAGCAGATAGTAGGACCACATGCGGTGGAAGCGCTCGCCCAGCTGGGCGGCAAAGCGCGGCCACGCCTGCTCGAAATTCGCATGCCAGGCCATCAGGGTCTTGTCGTAGTCGGCGCCGAAGTTATGCAAGTCCTCGGCTACGAACAGATCATCGATGGCGTCGCCGATCTGGCCGAGCGACGGCAAGTCGCCATTCGGGAAGATGTATTTGTCGATCCACGGATCGCACGTGGAATGGCGCTTGTTCTTGCCGATCGTGTGCAGCAGGAACAGTCCGTCGTCTTCCAGGCAGCGGTGCGCCACTTCCATGAAGGTGCGGTGGTTCTTGTGCCCCACGTGCTCGAACATGCCGATGCTGACGATGCGGTCGAATTTTTCATCCGTGTCGCGGTAGTCCTGCAGGCGGAAGTCCAGGTGCTCACCGCCCGGCATGCCGCGCGCATACGCCGCCTGCTCCTTCGAGATCGTCACGCCCACGCACCGCACCTGGTATTTCTCCGCCGCATAGCGCATGAAGCTGCCCCAGCCGCAGCCGATATCGAGCACGCGCATGCCCGGTTCCAGGCGCAGCTTGCGGCAGATCAGATCCAGCTTGGCTTCCTGCGCTTCGGCCAGGTTGCCGGCATCCTTCCAGTAGCCGCAGGTATACGTCATGCGCGGATCGAGCATGGCCGCATAGAAGGCATTGCCCAGGTCGTAGTGCTCCTTGCCCACCATCCAGGCGCGGCGCTCCGTCTGCAGGTTGAACAGGCGCGCAGTCAGCGCATGGAAGGCCAGGCGCATGGGGCGCACGTCGTCGGCCACCCTGGCGCGCAGCAAATGGCAAAAGAATTCGTCAAGCTGGTTCGCATCCCAGTCGCCATCCATGTACGCTTCGCCCAAACCAAGGTTGCCGCTGGCGAAGGCGCGCTCCGGTACGCCCGGTTTGCGCAGCTGCATGTCCCAGGCGGCGCGGCCATTCAAATGGATGTCGGCCTTGGCCAGCAGCTCGGCCGCCTCGCGCGTCAGCCGCGTGTCCAGCGTGACTTTCGGTGTTTGCTGCAACTGCATTGCTGCTTGTGTCGTGTGCTGCGTGTTCATGCCCTGCCGCCTCCAGATGGTTGTCGGTGCTGGCGCGCCGGCGAGTCCACTCCGCGGCCCGGCGCCGCGCCAGCCATAAAATTATCCGCCCGCCATCGCCATCTGGATAATGAAACATCATGGCCATTCATATCAAAATATTTGCTGTGAAATGATTTGAATCAATTTTTTCATGGAAATATTTTTTGCACGAAACGCTCTGAAGCATGAAAAAAGCCGCCTGTACGGCGGCTGTTCGCGGCAGCTTAGCCCACGATCAAAAGTCGTGATTCGGCGGATACTTGCTGTAAAAATCGTTATCCCATTTGAAATTGGTAAACGCCACCGTCATCGATATGTCGAGCGCTTCGACGAAATGCCAGCAGCCGACGGGCAGGAACAGGATCTCGCCCGGCGCCAGCACGCATTCGCGCACTTGCACGTCCGCCATCAGCGGATAGCGCTGCAGGTCGATATCGCGCCCGTCGACGGGCGTAAAACAGTGGCGCTGGTTGTACACCCGCGCCACCTCGCAGGCGGCCATGATGCGCAGCCGCTTGCGCCCTTGCACCTGCGCCATGAAGTTGTTCGTCAGGTCGTGGTGGAATGGCGTCACCGTGCCGGCCGGGCCAAACCATAAAAACCCCGTGAGGCCGCCACTCTGCTCCAGGTATTCGGGCAGCTGGCCGATATCATCCCACAGCTCGCGCAGCGCCTGCCGGTTCTGCGAATTGTTATTCGCCGTCATGTAGAAATCGTTGGTCGCGCCGCTGCCCTCGACCAGGCTGGCGTACTCGCCAAACGCCATCTTGCGCTTGTGCGCCACGCTGTTCATTTCGTACTGCGCATCCGCCTCGCGGCCGAACTGCACTTCCACTTCGCGCTGCGCGTAATGCTCGCGGAAATAGGCCGGGCTCCACTTGGCCATGGCGGGCCAGTCGTCCATCATGCCCGTGATGATCACCGGCTGGTTGGTGGAATAGAACTCCGTCAGGAACTCGTGCGCCGTCAGTTTCTCGCGGCGGGGAATCTCGGGTGGACGCAACTGGTTCAGCTTGCGCTGGATGTCGATCACCCAGTCGCGCTTGGCCAGCCGGTTCGACAGGCGCACGGCGCCGGCCAGGTAGGGACTCTGCAGCGCCAGCTCCACTTCGCGGCGCGCCAGGGGCTCCGTAATGCCTGCCTTTTGCAGCACTGGCATCAGCGCCGACGGGTGGCTGCCCAGCATGAGGTTTTCCGCGATCCAGCTGCGCCATTCGCGGCTCAGCTCCTGTTCCGGCTGCTGTTCTTTCTGCTTGACTCCGAATGTCGATACCGCCGCCATCGCCCGTCTCCTGTTTTTTATGTGAACAAGCGGCCGGGCAGCGTATGCCGCCCGGCCGCCTCCTACTCTAGCGCAGTATTACCGCACCTTCCACACCTCGGTTGCCAGCACGCCATTCGCGTCGCCATCGAGTTCCCACGAGAACGCGCCGCGCAAGCCCTGGTCCTTCACATATTTCACCTTGGTGCCGATGACGGTCGGGTCATCATAGCTCCACCACTGGCCGCCCGCCCCCGTGTACAGGTACAGCTGCTTGGTCACGGGATGGTAATAGCGCGTGCCAGCCTTGGCCACGAGGATTTTATAGTCCTCGATACCCGACTCGTAGGTGCCCGGCGCCGTGCCCGTGGCCGCCTGGTACAGGCCATCGCCATTCGGCCCCGGCGCCACGCCCGTCCAGCCGCGGCCATAGAACGGTATGCCCAGCAGCAGCTTGTCGCGCGGCACGCCGGCGGCAATCATGTACTGCACCGCCTTGTCACCCACGTATTCGCGTGCCATGCCCGTCGACGGATCGGCAGGATCGGCAAACAGCTGGGCGTTGAAGTTGGTGCTGTTTTCCCAGCCGCCGTGGAAGTCGTAGGTCATCAGGTTGATCCAATCCATGTACTGCGAGTACAGGGCCGGTTCCGTGTTGTCGATCTTGTCCTTGCCGGCACCGACAGCGGCCGTCAACAGGTAGCGCTTGCCGTTGGCTGCACCGAGCGCATCGAGCTGGCTGCGGAATTCCGCCATCAGCAAGGTGAAGTTGCGCTTGTCGTTGGGGCTGACCGTGTTGTACGGCTGGCCGCCGCCGACCGGATATTCCCAGTCGATGTCGATGCCGTCAAAGATGTTGGCCGCCGCGCCCACGCCACCGCGACCGCCCTGCACCGGCAGGTTGCCCTTGATGTAGATATCGATGCAGGAACGCACCATCTGCTTGCGCAGCGCATCCGTGGCCGAACCGACGGAGAAGTTCTTCGACCAGCTCCAGCCGCCCAGCGAGATGAACAATTTCAGGTTCGGGTGCGCCGCCTTGAGTTTTCTCAGCTGCAGGAAGTTGCCCGACAACGGTGCATCCCAAGGAATCGCCTGGCCATCGACGGTGCGCTTCGGCGTACGGATGTAGTCGGCCTCGGCATCGCCGCCCGTGCCCGCGTCCGGCGAATTCGGATTCGTCGCACCCGGCTCCGTCTTGGTGATCATGGCGCATTCATAGCCGCCGTTTTTCGGATAGATGTTGCCGAAGGCATAGTTGATGAAGGTCAGCTTGTCGGCCACGCCGCTCGTGTGCACGTTCGCCACTTCATAGTCGCGGCCATACACGCCCCACTGCGCAAAATAGGAGCCGACTTCGCGGCCCGTTGGCGTTGGCGTTGGCGTTGGTGTCGGAGTAGGTGTTGGAGTCGGCGTCGGCGTCGGAGTAGGCGTCGGGGTTGGCGTCGGCGTCGGGGTTGGAGTAGGTGTCGGCGTGGTACTGCAGATCTCCAGGCTGGTCCACGGCTTGCCCGTGCCGGCGGCGCCGCTGCTGGTCGACGGATTGTCGCCCTGCGTCCAGTAGTTGGCGCGGTAATTCGTGCCCGCATAGCTGACGGTGGCGCCCGCGCTGTAAGCCGTGCCGGCCACCCACGCCAGCGCGCAGGTGCCGCCGGTTGGCGTTGGCGTCGGAGTGGGGGTTGGAGTCGGCGTAGGCACCGGGGTCGGGGTCGGGGTTGGCGTGGGAGTTGGAGTCGGCGTTGGGGTGGGAGTCGGCGTCGGCGTCGGCGTGGTGCCGCCGTCGCAGGTGCCGCCGGCGCTCCACAGGCTCGGCGTGGAAACGGGATTCCAACCCGAGCCCACGTGATCCGTCTGCGTCACCAGGGCCGTATAGTTGGCGCCCAGGTAGGTGACCACCGTGCCCGCGTTATACGTGCCGCCCTCTTGCCACGGCACGCAAGCGACCACGGTACTGGCCGCCAGCAATTGCGACCCAGCCGGCGCGCCGGCGTCACCGCCGCCACCGCCGCATGCCGCCAGCACGCCCCCGCTGGCCAGACATACCATCATGTTCCTGATCGTTTTTTTGAGTATTAAATTTTCCACGTTGTCTCCTGTTCAGGTTTGCGGAAATACCACTTTGCTTCAATGAAAAGCTACCCTGTGATTTTGTTTTTTGCAGTTGCAAGAACAGCATGCTGCTGAAAAAATAGGCGGTCAAGTGGTTTTGAAGTGGCCTCAAAGTGGGCAATACCACTTTGCGCAAGAAGCGCAGCGGCGGAGGCAAATGGCGTGTTGTCCTACTGGACAATGAAAAAACGGCAGAGGAAGGATGTAAAAAGACGCTGGATCGGGAAAAGACAGACCAGTTTTATAACACGCTGTAAGTGGTATTGGTGTGGAGGCGGGAGAAAAAGCGGAACCTGTGCAAGCGGCCGGGATACCCTCGGCGCGCCTGAAAAACGTTCAGAGCAAGGCGCCTTGCCAAAGACAGTACGAATAGTACGGCTAGGCAAGGCAACGCAGCTATGGACGTTTTTCCACGTTCAGGGCAAGACGCCTTGCCAAAGACAGTACGCAAGTACGGCTAGGCAAGGCAACGCAGCTATGAACGTTTTATCAGGTGTGCCATCAGAGCAGATCAAAGACCGCCATCGATTCCACGTGGGAAGTGTGCGGGAACATGTTCACCACGCCCGCCTTGCTCAGCACATAGCCGGCTTCCAGCGCCAGGATGCCGGCATCGCGCGCCAGGGTCGACGGGCTGCAGGAGACGTAGACGATGCGTTTCGGCAGCAGGTCCGGACGCACTTGCGACAGGCCGACCAGCGCCTGGCACAGGGCCATGGCGCCATCGCGCGGCGGGTCGACGAGGATGCGGTCGAACTTGCCCAGCGCGATCAGGTCGTCCGTCGTCACTTCGAACAGGTTGCGCGTCGAGAACGAGGTTTTTTCCGCTAGGCCATTGGCCAGCGCGTTTTCCAGCGCCCGCTCCGTCAGGGTGGTGCTGCCTTCGATACCGACCACTTCGCTGCCTTGCGTGGCCAGCGGCAAGGTGAAATTGCCCAGGCCGCAGAACAGGTCGGCCACGCGGTCTGTCGGCTGCACTTCCAGCAAACGCAAGGCTTTCGACACCAGCACGCGATTGATGTGGTGGTTCACCTGCGTGAAATCGACGGGCTTGAACGGCATCTTGACGCCGAATTCCGGCAGCAGGTAATGCAATTGCTTGTCCAGCGGATAGAACGGCACGGCCGTTTCCGGGCCCTTGACTTGCAGCCACCATTGCACGCCGTACTCGTCGGCAAAGGCCTTCAGTTTCGTTTCATCGTCCGCCGTCAAGGGCGCCATGATGCGCAAGACCATGGCGGTCACGTCTTCGCCCACGGCCAGTTCGATCTGCGGCATCTGGTCGAAGATCGACAGCGAAGCAATCAATCCACGCAGCGGCAGCAGCATGGCCGAGATGTGTGGCGGCAAGATCTCGCAGCTATCCATGTCGGCAACGAACGCCGATTTCTTTTCATGGAAGCCCACCAGCACGGCGTCCTTCTTCTTGACGTGGCGCACGGACAGGCGCGCGCGGTAGCGGTAGCCCCAGGTCGGGCCATACATGGGGCGCATGATGCTTTGCGGACGCACCTTGCCGATATGCCACAAGTTGTCTTCCAGCACGCGCTGCTTGATCGCCACCTGCGCCGACGGCTCCAGATGCTGCATCGAGCAGCCGCCGCAATTGTCGAAATGCTTGCACTTGGGCGTCACGCGCATCGACGATTCGCGGTGCAGCGCCGTCATGCGGGCCATTTCCCAGTTCTTCTTTTTCTTGAACGTCACAAAGCTGACGCGCTCGCCCGGCAATGCGCCTTCGACAAACACGACCTTGCCCGGCGAGCCGTCTTCGTTCTCAATATGGCCAACGCCACGGGCGTCCATGTCGAGCGATTTGATTTCGATGATATTTTCTTGCATAGCGATCAATAGGTAAGAGTGGGCCAGGACGCAGGGCCGCGCTGGAACTTGAAAGAATGGGGGAAAGGTCAGGCGCCGCGAGCGGGGCGTATGATAGCAGATCGCGACAGGCAAAAGCCGCTCAAGCCCGCACCGGGCAGCAAGCCTGAGAAAATGCGCAGGGCAAGGCGCGTGGCCGAAGACAGTACGACAGTACGGCGAGGCCATGCAACGCCGCCATGGGCGTTTTATCAGACTTGCTACAGTAAGGAGTCGCGCACGACGCCGCGTGCCGCCATGGCCCGTTTGAGCTTGATCAAGGCCTCTTGCTGGATCTGGCGCACGCGCTCGCGCGTCACGCCCATTTCCTCGGCCAGGGTTTCCAGGGTGGCCGGATCGTCGTTGTCGAGGCCGAAACGGCGCATGATGACCACGCGCTGCTTGTCGGGCAGCTTGGTCAGCCAGTCGCGCACCAGCACCGTCATTTCATGGTGCTCCGCGCGCGCGTCAGGACCGTCTTCGCTGGCGCCGGGCAACATGTCCATCAGCGACGATTGCGGGTCGTTGTCGAGCGGCGCGTCGAGCGAAGTGGCGTGCTCGGACAGGGCCAGGATATCCTGCACCTCTTCCACGGGTCGGCCCACCAGGTGGGCGATGTCTTCCGCCGTGGCATCCTTGCCATCGTGGTGCTGGGCTTCCAGGTGGTACTTGCCGCGCAGAATTTGATTCAGTTCGCGCACCATGTGCACGGGCAGGCGCACCGTGCGCGCCTGGTTCATGATGGCGCGCTCGATGCTCTGGCGTATCCACCAGGTGGCGTAGGTGGAAAAACGGAAACCGCGCTCCGGCTCGAACTTGTCGATGGCCCGCATCAGGCCGATGTTGCCCTCCTCGATCATGTCGAGCAACACCACGCCGCGGTTGATGTAATGCTTGGCGATCGACACGACCAGGCGCAGGTTGTGCTCGATCATGGTTTGCCGGGCTTCAAAATTGCCCTGCTTGGCGAGGGTGGCGTAATGCACCTCTTGCGCCGCCGTCAGCAGGGGCCGCGTGCCGATCTGGTTCAGATAGTGCTGCGTGGTATCGGTCGACAGCTCGGCCGCCAGCACTTTTTTCAATTCATCGACACTTTCGACCAGCACGCTGACGCTGGCCACCTCGCCGCCCTCGCCCGCGTCGACGGCGTCAATGCCGTCGAGTTCGCCGGCATCGTCCGTCACGACTTCGTCTGCCCCGTCTTCCGGGGGTTCCGGGTCATCGTCCAGCTGATCGTGCGGCGCGTGTGTCATTGCTTTACCTAACGGTTAGGCAGGAATTTCGAAGGGTCGACAGGCTTGCCCTGCTGGCGGATTTCAAAGTGCAGCTTCACGCGGTCGGCATCGGAATCACCCATTTCGGCGATGGCCTGGCCTTTGTTGACGTTCTGCCCTTCCTTCACCAGGATGCTGCGGTTATGCGCATACGCCGACAATAAACTATTACTGTGCTTCACGATGACAAGATTACCATAACCACGGATTCCGCTCCCGGCATACATGACTTTTCCCGCGCCGGCGGCCACCACCTGCTGGCCCGCCTTGCCGGCGATATCCACGCCCTTGTTCTTGCCTTCGTCGAAAGTGCCGATGACCTTGCCTTCGGAAGGCCACATCCAGCTGATTTTCTCGTCGCCGGGCGCCGATGCCGCAGGGGCTGCCGCGGCGGCGGCCGGTGCGGTGGCGACGGCTGCCGCCGGCGCCGGCGCAGGCTTGACGTCGCTGCTGCCGCCATCGGCGCGCAATTCGGCCAGGGTGGCGTCGGAATATGCGCGCTTCTCGCCGCGCGGGCCCGTTTTCTTCGGCACGACAGGCGCGGCCGGCTTGACTTCCGTCACCGGCGGCATGACGATGGCCGACGTTTGCGCGCCGCCCGTGTCGCCATTTGGCGGCAACACGCGCAGCACCTGGTCGACCTTGATGTCGTTCGGGTTGCTCAAGTCATTCCAGGCCACCAGGTCGCGGTAATTCTGCCCGTGCTCGAGGGCGATACGCAACAGGGTGTCGCCACGCTTGACCGTGTAATAAGCCGGGTCGCGGTCGCGCGGATCGCTGGCTGCGGCGCTGCTGCTCGATGGCTGGCGCTCCACGACGGGCGCCTGGACGCCCGTCGTGCCGCAACCGCTCAACAGCGCGGCCAAGGTGATGCTACATAGAAGTATGTTACTTTTCTTAATCATTCGCATGTAATTGTATGTCCTGCTTGCTAGCTGATCCGGGGATCATATGGTGCCCGGGCGCAAAGGTACGAAATGGCAATCTTCCAGGGTTTGGCTAGTCCATTCCATTTTCCCCACCCGGGTAATGAGTTGTAAGTGTTGCAATTTAGCCCCCACCGGCGCAACCAGACGCCCGCCGGGCGCCAGCTGTTCCAGCAGGGCTTGCGGGACTTCCAGGCCGGCTGCGGCAAGGATGATCCCGTCAAAGGGCGCCGCCTGCGGCAGGCCAAGCATACCATCTCCGTACTGCAAGCGCAGATTTGACACACGCAGCGGACGCAGATTGGCCTTCGCCAGCTCGTGCAGGGGCCGGATGCGCTCGATCGAATACACCTCTTTCGCCACCAGCGACAGCACTGCCGCCTGGTAGCCGCAGCCCGTGCCGATTTCCAGCACGCGCTGCAGGCTGCCGCCCTGGCGCATCACTTCGATCATGCGCGCCACGATGTACGGCTGCGAAATGGTCTGGTGGTGGCCGATGGGCAAGGAGGCGTCGATATACGCCTGCGACGCCAGCGCCTCGTCCATGAACATGTGGCGCGGCACGGCTTGCAGGGCGTCGAGCACCACCTGGTCCTTGACGCCCTGCTTCGCCACGCGGGCTACCATGGCCCGGCGCACGGCCTCCGAAACGAGCGGGTTTTGTCGCGGCGGTGATACCACCGCAGGCTGCGCCCGCTCATTGGCGATGGCCTGGGCGCGCGACGGCGCGATGGCCGCGTGCGTGCCGTACGGCTGCGCCACGCCCCGCGCCGCGTTTTGCGCCGCATTCTGCGTGGCCGTCTGCGGCGTGGCGATCCTGGACTGGGCCAGCGACTGTCCCCCGCCCTGCCTGGCGGGCTTGCCGGCCAGCGAATCGAGGGACAGGGGGAAGGTACGCGGCTTATCGGTCATAGTGAGCGGTCATGCCAGGCCTTTTGCCAGTGCATCGAGTTGGGTGGTATGGGTCAGGTCGATCTGCAGCGGCGTGATCGATACTTGTCCATGCTCAACGGCATGGAAGTCCGTGCCAGGACCGCCTTCCTTGGCCGCGCCGGCAGGACCGATCCAGAAGATTTCACGGCCACGGGGGTCGAGCGCGCGTATCACGGGCTCGGCCGAATGGCGCTTGCCCAGGCGCGTGGCCACCACGCCTTGCATTTGCTCGTAAGGGATGGCCGGGATGTTCACGTTCAGCAGATACGGTTTCTGCAGGGCGTCAAACTGGCGCTCGACGATTTCCCTGGCCACGCGGGCGGCCGCGTCCAGGTTGGCCCAGCCGAACTGCGACTGGGAAAAGGCGATGGCGGGAATGCCGAACAGATAGCCTTCCGTGGCGGCCGCCACGGTACCCGAATACAGGGTGTCGTCGCCCATGTTGGGGCCGTTGTTGATGCCGGATACCACCAGGTCGGGGCGCTCGATGAGCATGCCCGTCAGCGCCACGTGCACGCAATCGGTGGGCGTGCCGTTGACGAAGTAAAAGCCGTTGGCGGCCTTGTGCACGGACAAGGGCCGGTCCAGGGACAGCGAATTGGATGCGCCCGAACGGTTGCTGTCGGGCGCCACCACGACGATGTCGGCAATGGGTGCGAGCGCGTCGGCCAGGGCCGCCAGGCCTGGCGCCAGGTAACCGTCGTCGTTACTGATAAGAATTCTCATAACGGGATTTTACCCGAAGCGATGCCAACACTGCGCATGCCGCACGCCGATAGGCAGCATTATTTGTGCTGCCGCGCGGACATGGCGCGCCGCATCAGCGCTGCTCGATGCGCGCTTCCGACAACGCCCCTTCCAGCGCCTGCACTTCATCTTCCTGCAAGGCCAGCAAGGCATTCAGGTCGCCTTGCAATTTGTACATTCTTTTCAGCTGCGCCATGCCGCGCCTGCGCAGCTTGCCCGGTACGCCCGGGCGCAGCAGGCAGGACTTCAGATGTTCGGCCAGTTCGCCCGCCTGCGCATACTGTTCGCGTTCTATCATGCCTTGCAACATCGAGATCATGCTGGCCAGGGTATCCGGCTCGGCCCCTTCGTGCCCGTTGGCCCGGCCGGCCAGGATGGTTTCCTGCAAATGCCGCGCGCCGTCCAGCACGCTGTCCGCATGTCCCGTGACGGGTGCGTTCAAGAGCCGGTCGCTGCCGCTGAGGACGGCATCTTCCAGCAGGCGCGCCGCCTCGCTGTCGCCCTGCTGCTGCAGGGTGCCGGCCAATTGCGTCTTGCTGTGCAAGGTATCGAGGTGGTCTTCGCCCAGCAGGCGCGCATGCACTTCCAGCACCTGCTCCTGCACGCTGCGCGCCGCATCGAGTTCACCGCGCCGCAGCAGCGCCTCGGCCAGCTTGCGCTGGCTCATCAGGGTTTCCGGATGGTCGAGCCCGCGCGTGCGCTCGCGCGCCGCCACCTGGTCTTCATGCAACTGGCGCGCGCCGGCCCAGTCACCCTGCCCGGCCACGATATCGGCCAGCAAATCGCGCGTGGCCAGAGTGGCCGCATGGTCGCTGCCCAGGCGCCGCTCCTGCGCCTGCAGCACGGCAGCGAACAGGCGCCGCGCCCCTTCCAGGTCGCCTTCGCGCCCCAAGGCCTGCGCCAGGGCCAGCTTGCTGCGCAAGGTATCGCCATGCTCGGCGCCAAACAGGCGCTCGCGCGCCGCCACCACCGTGGACAGCACTTGCTGCGCCTGCGCCAGCCGGCCCATGCGCAACAAGGTGGCGGCGCGTCCATCCATCGCTTCCAGGGTCAGCGGATGCTCGCCGCCCAGCTGACGCGCATGGCTTGCCAGCACGGCATCCTGCAGCAGCAGCGCCGCCGCCAGCTCCCCCTGCAGCAACAGGGTCTTCGCCAGGCAGGCGCGGGCAGCCAAGGTGTCGGGATGCTCGCTGCCCAGCACGCGCTCGCGCACGTCGAGCACGTCCTCTTCCAGGAAGCGGGCTTCATCGAGCTTGCCCAGCTGGCGCAGCAGGCGCGCCATGCCGCTCTTACAGGACAGGCTGTCGGGATGCTCCTCGCCCAGCAGGCGCACGCGGATCTCGACGCTCTGGCGGAAGGCGTCGAGCGCCTGTCCGCTGCGTCCATCCTTGCGGTACAGCTCGCCCAGACGGGCCAGATCGCGCGCCAGCGGCAGGGCCACGGCGCGGCCCGGTTCGGCCAGCAAGGCCTGGCGCGCTTCGCTGATGGCCCCCAGCAAGGCGATTTCACGGCTCGATTGCCAGGGGAAGTAGCCGCCCGTCAGCCAGTGCAAAAAAGCCTCGAAGGTGCGCGTGAGGGAAAAGCGGTCGCCTCCCTGGTCGATGCGCACGGCCAGCTGCTCGCCGTAGGCAAAGGTTTTCGTCTGCTGCAGCTGGACTTCGTCGAAATAGCTGTCGAGGGCGATCTGCGGCAAGCCGTAGGAAGCGCGCAGCAGGCGCTCGAACATGGGCTGGAAGCCGGCGATGCCCTTGTGCGCGTCGCCGCGGCGCCACTCGGCGCGCTGCGCGCCATCGCCCATTTCTATGCGCGAGGGCAAGGGGTACACGAGCAGCGGACGCTGTTCGTCTTCATGGCTGCGGCGGTACTCGATGGCCCGCGTGACGAGCGCATCGACGCCTTCCAGGCTTTGCCGGTTCGGCGTGAAGACCACCACCAGTTTTTTCGGCAGCAAGGTGGTGCAGATGCCGGCGCTGTCCGTGCGCCCCGTGCGCGAATCGACCAGCACATAGCGGAAATGCTGGGCCAGGGTATCGGCGAAGCAGCGGAACAGGGCCGGGCACGTGTCGAACAGCTGATCCCAGCGCATCTGCGCCAGGCGCTCGCTGTAGCTGGCGTCGAAGCGCCCCGCGCGCATCAGGTACAGCGGGCTGCCCTGGTCGACGCGCACCACGTACTGCTGCCAGTCGATGGCGTCGAGCACGCGCTGGGCCAGCGCCGCGTCCTCGCGCCCCCCATCTTCGCGCCCCCTGGCCTGCCCGCCGGCGCGTCCGCCCGCCGTTTCCAGGCTGATGCGCTCGAGCTGCTGGCGGCACGCTTCGAAGAACTCGAGCACGCCCGGCCGCTCCTCGTGCTGCTCGAAATAATGGTGCAGGCCCGGCGCTTCCATGTCCCAGTCGAGCATCAGCACGGGCACGCTGGCGTTTTCACGGCGCGCCAGCAGGACGGCGATGTTCGACAGGGCCATGGTGCGGCCGGTACCGCCCTTGTAGGAATAGAAGGTGACGACTTCGCCAGGGGCGCTCAAAGGCGGCAGGGAGAGGCGTTGGCATTCCATGACAGGACCTTTTACGTGATTAACGCGGAAAGTGGGGAGGCGGAATGGCGCGCCATTCCGGTGGAATATCAGGCAACACGAAACGGCTGCAATCGTGGCCGGGCGGTGTTGACCGCTTGAGCAAGTGGTAATGCGTGGCGATGCGCTGCACGATGCGTTCGATATCGGGCAGGTATTGCGGATTCGATTTCAAGTCGCCGCTGGCCAGGGTGTAGCCGGAAAAATCGACGTACAGGCCCGACTCCGTGATTTGCGGCGGCAAGCCGTCCGGATGGCGCGTCATGATGATGGGGATGATCAAGTGGCTGGGCAGTTCATACCAGGCCCGCCGCTCCTGTTCGATCAGCTGCATGGCGGCAAATTCGCGCCGCGTATAGCCGTGCGCTTCATATTTGGGCGTGTACAGCACGATCATGCAGACGCTCTGGCACATGGCGCGCGCCACGCGCAGGTCGATATCGTCGCCGCCACCCAGCTGCTCGCTGTCGATGAACAGGACTTCCTCGCGGTCCAGGTGCGGCTCCAGATAGCACGCCAGCGCCTCGATGAGGTCATTCTTGAACTTGTTCATGAACGCATACTGGCCGTGCGCGTAGCTCAAGAAACAGCCGTAGCGGATCTCCATGGCATCCCCCTGTTCCCCGTGCGGCCTGCCATCGCCGCGCCTTGATCCTGCAAGGCATGAGCTCACTGTAGACCGCTCGGCAACAAGCCTGTTTGCGCTGGCACAAAGATGTGTCTGGCGTCCTGGACATGCAGAAAAAAGCCAGAAACTGGCGTGATCGCGCCGATTTCTGGCATGCCAGGCGCGCAAGGCGGCGCCGCGCATAAAACGCTACTCGCTTGATAACAAAGGGAAATACGCCGGCGCGCGGACGGCGCCGGCAAGCAGGGCTTAAGCGCCCTTGGCAGGCAGGCTGCGGAAGAACTCCACCACTTCGGCGGTGTCGCGCGTGCGCTTGAACGGCGGCAGGCTTTGCCAGATGCGCTTGCCGTACGGCTTGGAAATGAGGCGCGGATCGCAGATCATCAGCACGCCACGGTCGCCCTCGTCGCGGATCAAACGGCCCGCGCCCTGCTTCAGGTTGATGATGGCCTCCGGCAGCGAGTGGTGCATGAATCCATTCTTGCCCTGCTTTTCCATCACTTCGATGCGCGCGGCCAGCACGGGATCGTCGGGCGGCGCGAACGGCAGCTTGTCGATGATCACCAGGGACAGCGCATCGCCGCGCACGTCGACGCCTTCCCAGAAGCTCTGGCTACCGATCAGCACGCCATTACCGGCCGCGCGGAACTGGTCCAGCAATTCCGTGCGGCCCTTTTCTCCCTGTACGAACAGGGGGAAGTTCAGACCGCGCTGCTTGAATTCGTCGGCCAGGCGCTCGGCGGCCCGCTTGACGGCGCGCAAGGTGGTGCACAGGAAGAAGGTGCGCCCGCCCGCCGCCTCGATGATGGGCAGGGCGCAGTCGATGACGGCATCCGTGTAGCCCAGCGAGTTCGGTTGCGGCAGGTTTTGCGGCACGAACAGCAAGCCTTGCTGGCCATAGTCGAACGGACTCGGCCACGTGTGCGACGGTTCGCCCGTCAAACCCATCTGTTCGGAAAAATGTTTGAAATCGTTTTTCACGGCCAGGGTGGCGGACGTGAAAATCCAGCTGCGCGGCGTGCCTTCGCGCTGGTTGTTGAAGATCGGCGCGATCGACAATGGCGTTTTATGCAACTGCAAGGAACTGGAAAACGCTTCCACCCAGAACACGGCTTCTTCGCCGGCCGCTACCTTGGCCTTCGGATCGAACTTCCAGCCGCTCAGCTGCTGCGCCAGCTCGACGCCGCGCACCCTGCACTGTTCCAGGGTTTCCGCCCGTTCCGCCTGGGTTTCCAGCACGGCCACCATGCCGTCGAGCTCATCCTTGAGGGTGTCGAGCGCGGGGAAGAAATCGCTCGACGGGGCGATCTGCGGCAGGGACAGGCGCACGATATCCTGCGGGAAGGTCAAACGCAGGTCGCGCGCCGCCTTTTCCACCACCGTGACCGTCTTGGCCCAGTCGATGCCGCGCGCATGCGCCAACCCTTCGGCCAGCACGTCGCGGCACAGTTCCAGGATTTGCGAGGTCGATACCGTATTGCCAAAGAATAAAGTGGCCGTATCGGGCAGCTGGTGCGCCTCATCGAAGATGATGGTGTTGGCCGATGGCAGCAATTCCGCCACGCCCGTGTCCTTCAGGGCCACGTCGGCAAAGAACAGATGGTGGTTGACCACCACCACGTCGGCCTGCTGGGCTTCCTTGCGGGCCTTCATGACGAAACAATCCTGGTAATACTGGCACTCGGCGCCCATGCAGGTGTCGCGCGTGGACGTCACCAGGTTCCAGATCATGGCGTTTTCCGGCACCTTGGTCAGTTCCGCCTTGTCGCCCGAGCTGGTCATCTTGATGAAGCGCGAGATTTCGCGCAGATGGCCCACGTCGTCGCGCGACGTCATGCGGCCGTTTTGCAGGGTGCGTTCCAGGTGGTAATGGCAGACGTAGTTCGAGCGGCCTTTCAGCAAGGCGACGGAAACGGGCGCCTGCAGCGCGGCGCGCACGGTGGGTATATCGCGCAGGAACAATTGATCCTGCAAGTTCTTGGTACCGGTGGATACAATGGTCTTGCCGCCCCACATCAGGGCCGGCACCAGGTAGGCAAAGGTCTTGCCGGTGCCCGTGCCGGCCTCGGCGATCAGGGTCGTCTGGCTGTCGATGGCGCTGGCGATGGCTTTCGCCATCTCCGTTTGCGAACGGCGCGGCTTGTAGCTGCCCACCGCCGGACCGAGCGGGCCGCCGGCGCCAAACAGGCGCTCGATGTCGGCATCATGCTTGCCAGGCGCCGCCTGGGGTTCGGCTGGCAGACTGACTGGCAGATCGGCAGGCTGGCCATCTGGACTTGCGGGCAATAAATTGTGATCGGTCAAAATATACTTAGGTGAAGGCTGGACTGGACGCTACTGGCGCCCCTCAGGCGGGAACGTCGGGCACCAACTGCATTTTCAGCAAGGTGATGTGATCCTTTAATTGCAATTTGCGCTTTTTCAGGCGGCGCAGCTGCAGCTCGTCATGGTGACCATCGAGTATCAGCAACTCGATGACGGCATCGAGATCGCGGTGTTCCACGTTGAGTTCAATCAGGCGCCGCTCTATTTGCTGTGCATCGCTCATGTGTTGCGTTCCAGACAGTGTTGGTAACAGTAATGGGAAACCGGCGCGCGCAGCGTACACAGGCAGCCATAGTGCGTAGTTTAACCTGCCGCGCGCGTTAGGGCACGCCATTTCCGGCATGCCCCCTGCGCGACAGGTCTTATTTGGCAGGCGGCACAGGCACAGCCACGGCCGGCGTGCTGGCAGCGGCGGCAGCCGCCTTGGCAGCCTTGGCCTGCGCTTCGGCCTGGCGCTCGGCCAGACGTTGCGCCACGCGTTTCTGGCGTGCCACGGCATCCGCCTGTTTTTTCGCATACTGCGCTTCACGGGCCGCGCGGCGCGGCGCTTCGGCGGCATCGGCGGCAGCCTGTTTCGCCATCTTCGCCGCATGCTCGGCTTCGCGCTCGGCCACGCTCTTGCCTTGCGCCTTCGGTGGCGCCGGCTCGGGCGCGACCACTTTCACGGGCTTGGGCACGGCCGCGGCGCGCTGCTCGGCATCCAGGCGCGCACTTTCCTGCGTCCGGGCCAGATCGATATCGCGCAGGCGCACGGATTCGGCCCGCTTGAAGTAATTCGCTTCCGCGTCGACGGCACGCAGGCGCACGAGGATCAGGCGGCGCTTTTCCTTGGCCTGGTCCAGGCAGTTATTCACGAAAAACTTGTTGTAGCACTCGAGTTCGCGCGCGGCAAACTCATTTTCCGCCGCCTCGCGCTCGCTGGCCGACTGCTTCAGCTTGGCGTCCGCTTCTTCCACCGACAAGGTGGCGGGCACCTGCGGCGCGCCGACCTCATCCAATGCTGCGCTACCCTGATGCGCGCAGGCGGACAACGCCAGGGCAAGGCCCAGCGCCGCGCCCAGCTTGTATAGTGTATTTGCCATCATGTTCCTTATCCCTGCCTCAAACGATCGCGTCGGCCGCGCCGCGCTGTTCTTTTTCCATGTATTCGCGCGATTGCATCTCGATGATACGCGAAACGGTGCGGTGAAACTCATTGGCCAGCATGCCGTTCGTGTACAGCTCATCAGGCGGCACTTCGGCTGACATGATCAGCTTGACCTTCTGGTCATAAAACACGTCGATCAGCCAGGTAAAGCGGCGCGCTTCGGACGACTGCGCCGCCGACATGGCCGGTATGCCGGACAATATCACCGTATGGAAGCGGCTGGCGATTTCCAGGTAATCATTTTGCGAGCGGGGACCGCCGCACAGGGTGGCGAAATCGAACCAGATGATGCCGCCGGCGCGGCGCAGGCAATGGATTTCGCGGCTCTCGATGCGGATGCGCGCATCTTCGTCGGCCGTCTCGGCGATGCGCGTGTAAGCGTCGCGCAGGGCCTTGTCGGTGTCCGCGCCGAGCGGCGTGTAGTAGCTTTCCACCTGCTCCAGCGCGCGGCCGCGGTAATCGACGCCGGCGTCCACGTTCATCACGTCGAGCTTGTCCTTGAGCAGCGCGATGGTCGGCAGCATGCGGTCGCGGTGCAGGCCGTCCGGATACAGCAGGTCCGGGTCGTAATTCGAAGTCATGATGAAGGACACGCCGTTGGCGAACAGGGCCGACAGCAGGTTGTACAGAATCATCGCGTCGGCGATGTCGGAGACGTGGAATTCATCGAAACAGATCAAACGGTATTTCTTGGCGATGCGCTTGGCCACCTCGTCGAGCGGGTCGGCCACGCCTTTCAATTCATCGAGCTGCTGGTGCACGCCGCGCATGAATTCGTGGAAGTGCAATCGCGTCTTGCGCACCAGGGGCACGACCGAGTAAAAACTGTCCATCAGGAACGATTTACCGCGCCCCACCCCACCCCACATGTACACGCCTTTCGGCACGGCAGGACGGTTCAGCAGGCGCTTGAAGGTGCTCGAGCGCTGGCCCTTGTAGGCCACCCACTCGTCATAGCACAGCTGCAGGCGGTCGACCGCGCGCCGCTGGGCGGCATCGGCCTTGAAATCACGCTTCTGCAACGCGTGCTGGTAAAACTCTTCTACGTTCATGGGATTCGCTTTAACGCACAAGGGCGCCGGCGGAAAAAATCCGCGAGCGCCCCTGTAGGACTAACTACAATTAAAAGTTCAACGTGCGCTTGTCAACCGCCAGTGCCGCTTCCTTGGTCGCTTCCGACAGGGATGGGTGAGCGTGGCAGATGCGCGCGATGTCTTCGGCCGAGGCCTTGAATTCCATCGCCACGACGGCTTCGGAAATCAGTTCGGACGCCATCGGGCCGACGATGTGCACGCCGAGGATTTCGTCGGTGGTCGCATCGGCCAGGAATTTCACCATGCCCGAGGTGTCGCCCAGCGCGCGCGCACGGCCGTTGGCCATGAACGGGAAGGTGCCGGCCTTGTAGGCAATGCCTTCGGCCTTCAGGGTTTGCTCGGTCTTGCCGACCCACGCGATTTCCGGCGAGGTGTAGATCACCCAGGGAATCGTGTTGAAGTTGGTGTGACCATGCTGGCCGGCGATACGCTCGGCCACGGCAACGCCTTCTTCTTCCGCCTTGTGCGCCAGCATCGGGCCGCGCACGACGTCGCCCACTGCCCATACGTTCGGCAGGTTGGTCTTGCAGTCGCCGTCGACGGCGATGAAGCCGCGCTCGTCCAGCTGCAGGCCGACTTTATCGGCACCCAGGCCATTCGTGTTCGGCGTGCGGCCGATCGAGATGATCAGCTTGTCGAACACGGCTTTTTGCGCTTCGCCCTTGGCGTCCACGAATTCCACGGTGACGTCTTTCTTGCCCGGCGTGATCGCACCGATCTTGCAACCGAGGTTGATCTTCAAGCCTTGCTTGGTGAACAGCTTCGACGCTTCCTTGGCGATCTGCTCGTCCACGGCGCCCAGGAAGACCGGCAGGCCTTCCAGCACGGTGACGTCGGAACCCAGGCGGCGCCATACGCTGCCCATTTCCAGGCCGATCACGCCGGCGCCGATGACGCCCAGCTTGGCTGGTACGGCGTCGATGGCCAGTGCGCCCGTGTTCGACAGGATCAGTTTCTCGTCGAATGGTGCGCCCGGCAGTTCGCGCGCGTTCGAACCCGTGGCGATGACCACGTGCTTGGCCGTCAGGGTTTCGTTGGCTTCGCCCGTCACGCTGATCTCATACGTGCCAGCGGCGGCGGCAGCGAAAGCGGCGCGGCCGTGGAAGAAGGCGATCTTGTTCTTCTTGAACAAGTACAGGATGCCGTCGTTGTTTTGCTTGACGACGGTGTCCTTGCGCTTGAGCATCTGGCCCAGGTTCAGCTTCAGGCCGGCGACATCGATGCCGTGCTCGGCGAAGCTGTGGCCCGCGTGTTCGAAATGCTCGGACGATTGCAGCAGCGCTTTCGACGGGATGCAGCCGACGTTGGTGCAGGTACCGCCAGGAGCGGCGCCGCCCTTGGCGTTCGACCACTCGTCGACGCAGGCGACGGAAAAGCCCAGCTGCGCTGCGCGGATGGCGGCGATGTAGCCGCCAGGGCCCGCACCGATGACAACTACGTCAAATTGTTTAGTACTCATGTTTTGTTATTCCAATCTCTTCGTCTGGTACGAAAATCCACAATAGAAGGTAAATCACCACGCCGAAGCCGAAGGTCAATGTAAACAGGACGAAGACGAGGCGCCAGATCCACGCTTCCATGCCGGAAGCGCGGCCCAGGCCGCCGCAGACGCCGCCAAGCCAGCGGTCGTTGCGCGAACGGCGCAGGCGGTTGAATTCCTGCACCAGGTCGTTCGCCGGGCCGGCCGCCGCATCGGCGCCGGCACCGGACGTGCTGTCCGGCTTGTCCAGGTTGATATTGCTCAGGAGCTTGGCTTTCGCTTGCGCGAATTCCGCGTCGCTCAGGGCGCCCGCCAGGTGCAACTCGTGCAGACGCTTGATTTCTTCAGAGACGTTCATGGGAATCCTCTTTCATTGAGATCAGCCAGCTGCGTCTTCTGGCAAGGGGTATCAGCTACATTGCCCCGGCGGCGACGCCGGGGGACTACGGTGCTTACAGGTCCAGCAGCAGGCGTGCAGGATCTTCCAGCGCTTCTTTCATCGCCACCAGGCCCAGGACGGCTTCGCGGCCGTCGATGATGCGGTGGTCGTAGGACATGGCCAGGTAGTTCATCGGACGTACCACGATCTGGCCGTTTTCCACGACAGCGCGGTCCTTGGTCGCATGCACGCCCAGGATGGCCGATTGTGGCGGGTTGATGATCGGGGTCGACAGCATGGAGCCGAAGGTACCGCCGTTCGAGATCGAGAACGTGCCGCCCGTCAGGTCGTCCAGGGTCAGCTTGCCTTCCTTGGCTTTCGCGCCGAATTCACCGATTTTTTTCTCGATGTCGGCGATCGACAGCTGGTCCGCGTTGCGGATGATAGGCACGACCAGGCCGCGCGGCGAACCGACAGCGATACCGATGTCGAAGTAGCCGTGGTAGACGATGTCGTTGCCGTCAACGGAGGCATTGATGATCGGGTACTTTTTCAGGGCGGCGACGGCGGCCTTGACGAAGAAGGACATGAAGCCCAGCTTGACGCCGTGCTCTTTCTCGAACTTGTCCTTGTACTTGTTGCGCAGGTCGATGACCGGCTGCATGTTCACTTCATTGAACGTGGTCAGGATGGCGTTCGTCGATTGCGATTGCAGCAGGCGCTCGGCGATACGTGCGCGCAGGCGGCTCATCGGCACGCGCTCTTCAGGGCGGTCGCCCAGGCTGGCGGCCGACGGCGTGGCAACTTGTTGCAGCGCTGGCTTGGCAGCGGCTGGCGCCAGTGGCGCGACAGCTGGCTTGGCGGAAGCGGCCAGGGCGTCGCCCTTGGTGACGCGGCCGTCTTTGCCGGAACCGGCGACGTCGCCAGCGGACAGGCCTTTTTCGGACAGGATCTTGGCGGCGGCAGGCATGGCGACATCGCCTTTGGTCGCAGCGGCTGGCGCCGTAGCGTTGGCGGTGTCTTGCGCTGCAGCAGCCAGGGCTGGCGCGGCAACGGCCGACACTTCCATCGGGCTGACCTTGGCCGAGCCGTCGGTGTCGATGATGGCGATGACTTCGCCGGCAACGACGGTAGCGCCGTTATCCTTGATGATCTGCACGATCACGCCAGCGGCAGGCGCCGGCAGTTCCAGCACCACTTTATCGGTTTCGATATCGATCATGTTTTCGTCGCGCGCAACTGGTTCGCCGACTTTCTTGTGCCATGCCAGCAGGGTCGCTTCTGCAACCGATTCCGACAACTGGGGAACTTTGACTTCGATTTGTGCCATGTAAAACTCCGTTTATTTTGTTATTGCGGCGCCGCCCCTGCGTAGCAAGGGCGGCGCTCCGTCACGATGTATGCGAACAGGCGCCATGCATGCGCATGGCACCCGCTATCCTGCCACTTACTTGGTCAGGATAAAACCCTTCAGCTTCGAGAATGCCGTTTCCAGCAGATCTTTTTGCTGGGCGTAGTGCTTGTCATAGTAACCGACAGCAGGCGACGCCGAAGCAGGACGGCCGGCGTAGGCCAGACGCTGACCCGATTCCAGGCCTTCGAAGATGTTGTGCTGGATCTGGAACCAGGCGCCCTGGTTTTGCGGCTCGTCCTGCGCCCAGACGACTTCGACCAGGTTCGGGAACTTCTTCAGTTCGGCAGCGAACGATTTGTGCGGGAACGGATACAGCTGTTCCAGGCGCACGATGGCCGTGTCGGTCTGGCCACGGGTCTTGCGTGCGTTGACCAGGTCGTAGTAGACCTTGCCCGAGCAGGCGACCACGCGCTTGACTTTCTTGGCGTCGATTTTGTCGTCGACTTCGCCGATGACAGTCTGGAAACCACCCTTGGCCAGGTCGGTCAGCGGCGAACCGGCATCCTTGTTGCGCAACAGCGACTTCGGCGTCAGGATGACCAGCGGCTTGCGGAACTGGCGCACCATCTGGCGGCGCAGCAAATGGAAGATCTGCGAAGCCGTCGTCGGCTGCACCACTTGCATGTTGTTGTCTGCGCACAGTTGCAGGAAGCGTTCCGGACGCGCGGACGAATGCTCAGGGCCCTGGCCTTCGTAACCGTGCGGCAGCATCATGACCAGGCCCGAAGCGCGGCCCCACTTCACTTCGCCGGAGCTGATGAATTGGTCGATCACCACTTGCGCGCCGTTGGCGAAGTCGCCGAACTGGGCTTCCCAGATCGTCAGGGTGTTCGGTTCAGCGGTCGAGTAGCCGTATTCGAAGGCCAGCACGGCTTCTTCGGACAGCACCGAGTCGATGACGGTGAACGGCGCCTGGTTGTCCGACACGTTTTGCAGCGGAATGTAGGTACCTGCATCCCAACGCTCGCGGTTCTGGTCATGCAAGACGGCGTGGCGGTGCACGAAGGTGCCGCGGCCGGCATCCTGGCCCGTCAGGCGGATGGCGTAGCCGGACGATACCAGCGATGCGTAGGCCAGGTGTTCGCCCATGCCCCAGTCCAGGTTCATTTCGCCACGGCCCATAGTGCCACGGTCGCCCAGTACTTTTTCCACCAGCGAGTGGACCTTGAAGTCTTCCGGCACGGTGGTGATGCGGGTGGCCAGGCGTTTCAGTTCCGTCATCGGCACGGCGGTATCGGCCGAATCGGTCCATTTCTTGTTCAGGAACGGCAGCCAGTCGACGGCGTACTTGTTCTTGAAGTTCGAGATGACCGGATCGACGGTATGCTTGCCGGCGTCCATGGCGTCGCGGAATGCGGCCACCATCTTGTCGCCGCCATCGGCAGGGATCACGCCTTGCGCTACCAGCTTGTCCGCGTACAGTTTGCGGGTGCCTGGATGCTGGCCGATCTTCTTGTACATCAGTGGCTGCGTCAGTGCCGGCGTATCCTGCTCGTTGTGGCCAAGCTTGCGGTAGCAGATGATGTCGAGGACGATGTCCTTCTTGAATTCCATGCGGTAGTCGAGCGCGATCTGCGTCGCCAGCACCACGGCTTCCGGATCATCGGCGTTGATGTGCAGGACCGGTGCTTCGATCATCTTGACGACGTCCGAGCAGTACAGGGTCGAGCGGGCATCGCGCGGATCCGAGGTGGTGAAACCGATCTGGTTGTTGATCACGATATGCACCGTGCCGCCGGTGTGGTAGCCACGGGTTTGCGCCAGATTCAGCGTTTCCATGACCACGCCCTGGCCGGCGAAAGCGGCATCGCCGTGCACCAGGATAGGCAGCACTTGCGCGCCCTGCGCGTCGCCGCGGCGATCCATGCGGGCCTTGACGGAACCTTCGACCACAGGGTTGACGATTTCCAGGTGCGACGGGTTGAACGCCAGCGACAGGTGGACCGGGCCGCCCGCGGTGGAGATGTCCGACGAGAAGCCTTGATGGTACTTCACGTCGCCGGCAGGCAGGTCGTCGCCATGCTTGCCTTCGAATTCTTCGAACAGTTCCTGCGGCGCCTTGCCCAGGGTGTTCACCAGCACGTTCAGGCGGCCGCGGTGGGCCATGCCGATAACGATTTCCTGCACGCCTTTTTCGCCGGCGCGCTGGATGGTTTCATCCATCGAGGCGATGAAGGTTTCGCCGCCTTCCAGGGAGAAGCGCTTCTGGCCCACGTAACGGGTGTGCAGATAGCGTTCCAGGCCTTCAGCCGCGGTCAGGCGGTCGAGGATGTGGATTTTTTTCTCTGGGGTGAAATTCGGGGTGGAGCGGATCGCTTCCAGTTTCTCTTGCAGCCAGCGCTTTTCGGCCGGGTCGGAGATGTACATGAATTCGGCGCCGATCGAACGCGTGTAGGTATCGCGCAGATAGTTCAGCAGATCGCGCAGGGTGGCGGTCTCGGGGCCAAAATAGGTATTGCTGATGTTGAACACGGTGTCCATGTCCGCGTCGGTGAAGCCGTAGAAGCTCGGTTCCAGTTCCGGGATCATCGGACGTTCCTGGCGTTGCAGCGGATCCAGGTTGGCCCAGTGCGAACCGAGGTAGCGGTAAGCGGCGATCAGCTGCGTGGCGGCGACGCGCTTGCGGCCCATCTCAGCATCGAAGGACGCGGTCACTGTGCGGATAGGACCTGCTTTTGCGCGCTCGGCGAACGAGGCGACGACGGAGGCATGCGCCACGTCAGGCTTGTTGGTGCCATCGACGGCAGGCACGTGCTGCATTGCGTCGAAGTAGGAACGCCAGTTATCGGGTACCGAGCCTGGATTGTTCAGATACGCCTCGTACAGGTCTTCCACGTACGGAGCATTCCCACCGAACAGGTAGGAGTTGGTCGTTAATTGCTGCATATATTGCTCACCTTTCTTCGCGCTTCGCGAGGAATTAGCGGGTTAATCTAACCTTCCGCGACACGGCCTGACCGGTTAGCGGATTGCACATCAAGTTGTGGGGAAGGGCTTTTTTATTGCACCAGCATTCTGCATACCGTCATTTAGAATAGCACGCGGTATTGTAACGCAACAACGCCTAGTTGAATTTTATTTGGCAAGCAAATGTAAGCTGTGTTGTTGATTTTCCCGGGCTTGCAAGCCTGTCACTGTTATGCTTACAACACATCGGCGGCCCTGCCGGCGTGCCGCTTGCGTCGAACTGGTCTGCCCGGCAACGGCGCCGCCGCGATGGCCGCCAACCAATCGGGATCACCGGCAAACCACTCCACCAGGAAGTCGAGCATGGTGCGCAGCAGGGGCGACATGTGCTGGCGCGAGGTGTAGACGCCGTAGATGCCCATGTCCTGCGGCTGGTACGCGGGCAAGAGCTCCACCAGCTGCCCGCTGGCGATCAGCGGCGTGGCCGAAAAGCGCGGCTGCATGGCGATGCCCGCCCCCGCCACCGTGGCCACCAGCAGGACCAGCGATTCATTCGCCGACAGGCGGCCGCTGACGGGGACAGTGAGCGCTTCCCCGTCATGCGTAAACTGCCACAGGCTCTTGCCGAAATACGTGTACGTCAGGCAGTTGTGCAGGGCCAGGTCTTGCGCCCGGCGCGGCGTGCCGTGCGCCGCCAGGTACGATGGTGCGGCGCACACCACCGAGGCGCAGCTGGCCAGCTGGCGCGCGATCAGGTTAGGCTCGAGCGCGTTGGTGATGCGGATCGCCAGGTCGATGCGCTGCTCCACCAGGTTGACGGCGCGGTTCTCCATCTGCAGGTCGACGGCGGCGCGCGGGTAGCGCCGCAGGTAAGCGGTTACTGCGCCAGCCAGCGCCGTCTGCGCCAGGGATTGCGAACAGGTGATGCGCAACAAGCCGTGCGGCGTATCGAGGCCCTCGGGCGAAGTGACGGCCATGGCGCCAGCCACTTCCAGCATCTGCCGGCAGCGCGCCAGGGTGGCCTCGCCCGCATCCGTCAGGCTCAGCCGGCGCGTGGTGCGATGCAACAGCCGCGCCCCCGCCCATTGCTCCATTTCGGCCAGGTAGCGCGTCACCATAGCGCGCGACATGTCGAGCGCTTCGCTGGCGGCCACCATGCTGCCACGCTCGGCGATGGCGACGAATACTTGTGCGGCGGTGATGCGGTCCATGCGGTACTCCCTTGATTCGTCCGATCCATGCAACTAAGTATTGCAATCTACCCTATTTCTCGCGCCTGGTCGAAAGGATAATATGCGACAAGAGCATCCAATGCAGAAAGAATAATATGTTTGCACGCGCCGCCCGCCCCTCCCGCACGCTGGAGACCTTCCGCCTGGATGTGCTGGGCCGCGCACCGTCCACTTCGCTGCTCCTGAGCGGCATGGCGGACGCCATCCTCGTCAACACCCAGTTCCTGCGCGGCGATGCGGCGCAGTTAGCGCACACCATCGCCGCCAGCGGCAAGCGCCTGACAACCATCTATATCAGCGCGGCCGAACCGCAAGCCTATTTCGGCCTGGGCGTGCTGCAGCAAGCCTTTCCGCAAGCGCGCATCCTCGCCAGCGGCGCCACGGTCGAGGCGATCCGCCGCCAGGCCGGCGCCAGAGTAGCCCACTGGGGCGGCATCCTCAAGCACAATGCGCCGCACCGCATCGTCATGCCCCAGCCCTATGAGGGCGACAGCCTGCAACTGGAAGGCCGGCACGTCGCCCTGCGCCACCTGGAAGCGGCCTTCAACTGACACGACGCAGGCCTGCCCTACAACGCCCCCAGGAAGCGCTCGTATTCTTGCGCGCTGCGCGCCAGCCGCTCGGCATAGCCCGTTTCCTTCGGCCCGTCTTCCGCGCCATAGAAGGCAAAGAAGCGGCGGTTGTCGGCGCCGATATACGCCAGGGTGACATCGAACGGCGCCAGCAGCTGCGCCAGGGTGACGTTCCACCTGCCTTCCGGCGTGAAATCCTCCTCGCGGATGCCGGCCGTGACGGCCAGCGCCACTTTACGGCCCCTGAAGGCATCGCCGCCCGTGCCGTAAGCCCAGCCATATGCCAGCACCTCGTCGAGCCACCGCTTCAGCAAGGGCGGGCAGTTGAACCAGTAGACGGGGAATTGCAGGACGACATTGGCGTGCGCCTCCACCAGCGCCTGCTCGCGCGCCACGTCGATGTTTCCATCCGGATAAGCCTGGTGCACGTCGTGGATGGTATAGCGGTCCGGATACTGCGCCAGTTCCTGCAGCCAGCGCTTGTTGGCGACCGACGTGTCGATGGAGGGATGGAAGACGATAACGAGGGTTTTCATCATGCTGCTTTCCTGAAAATGGATGGATGCACCAGCCCGCCTGCACAGGAAAGCAGGCAAGCCGGTACCCTGCCCCGTGGCACGCGGCATGTGGCCGCGCGCCTGCAGGGGCAAAAACAGCATAACCATGGCGAGTACTTTTCACAAGTACGCACATTTACCACTCATACAGTAAGAAAAGTAAGCTGCAAGGCCGTGAAAAGACGTTTGGCCATGCGCATCCGGATCAGGCTGGCTGGTGCCGTTCGCCCCACGCGCACAAGGTATGCAGCACGGGAATCAGCGAGGCGCCCTTGCTGGAAAGCGAATATTCCACCTTGGGCGGCACTTGCGGATATTCCTTGCGGACGATCAGCCCATCGGCCTCCAGCTCCTTCAGCACGACGCTGAGGGTCTTGAAGGCGATGCCACCGAGATGGCGCTTGAGTTCGTTATGCCGCAGCACGGTGTTTTCCGCCAGCGCATACAGGATCAGCATCTTGTATTTGCCGCCGATCAGCGACAAGGTATAACCAAATGCCGTATCGCCCAGGGCCACGCCGCTGGGCGCGCAGATTTCTTCATTCATCGCGTTGTACTTCCTGTTGAACCAGGATCCGAGCATAACAGCACGGCGGCCCTGGCTTGCATCGAACACGCACATAAAAAAACGGGCCGAAGCCCGTTTTTTGTTTGCTTGATACCGCTCTGGATTAACGCTTGTCCAGTGGCGGTACTTCGCGCGTGGTCGAACCGACAAACAGCTGGCGCGGACGGCCGATTTTTTGCTCTGGGTCGGCGATCATTTCGTTCCACTGGGCGATCCAGCCGATCGTACGGGCCATAGCGAAGATACCGGTGAACAGCGACACAGGGATGCCCAGCGCCGATTGCACAATGCCCGAGTAGAAGTCGACGTTCGGGTACAGTTTGCGCGACACGAAGTATTCGTCGTTCAGTGCAATCTTTTCCAGTTCCATCGCCAGCTTGAACAGCGGATCGTCTTGCAGACCCAGTTCTTGCAGCACTTCGTAGCAGGTTTCACGCATCAGCTTGGCGCGTGGATCGAAGTTCTTGTACACGCGGTGGCCAAAGCCCATCAGCTTGACGCCGGAGTTCTTGTCCTTGACTTGCTCGATGAAGGCAGGGATGTTCTCGACGGTGCCGATTTCCTTCAGCATGTTGAGTGCCGCTTCGTTGGCGCCGCCGTGGGCAGGACCCCACAGGCAGGCGATACCGGCAGCGATACAGGCGAACGGGTTGGCGCCCGACGAACCGGCCAGACGGACGGTCGATGTCGATGCGTTTTGCTCGTGGTCCGCGTGCAGGATCAGGATGCGGTCCAGGGCGCGCACCAGCACGTCGTTGACCTTGTACTCTTCGCACGGGTTGGCGAACATCATGTGCATGAAGTTGGCGCTGTACGACAGGTCGTTGCGTGGGTACACGAACGGCTGGCCGACCGAGTACTTGTAGGTCATGGCGACCAGGGTTGGCATCTTGGCGATCAGGCGGATGGCCGACACTTCGCGGTGACGCGGGTCGTTGATGTCCAGCGAGTCATGGTAGAACGATGCCAGCGCGCCGACGGTGCCCACCAGGACCGACATCGGATGCGCGTCGCGGCGGAAGCCACGGAAGAAGAATTGCATCTGTTCGTGCACCATCGTGTGCTTGGTGACGGTGTCGACGAACTTGGCTTTTTGCGCCGCGTTCGGCAATTCGCCGTTCAGCAGCAGGTAGCACGATTCCATGAAGTCGGCGTTGACGGCCAACTGTTCGATCGGGTAACCGCGGTACAGCAGCTCGCCCTTGTCGCCGTCGATGTAGGTGATCGACGAGTTGCAGGCGGCCGTCGACATAAAGCCTGGGTCGTAGGTGAACTTGCCGCTACCGGCGTACAGTTTGCGGATGTCGATGACGTCCGGGCCAACCGTGCCTTTGTAGATTGGAAATTCAAGCGATGGGCTGCCATCGGAGAACGACAGGGTAGCTTTTGTGTCAGAGATATTCATGGGCTCTTCCTTCTCGGGAGTGAGTCGAAATTAAAATCAAAAATTCTGGCTGCAATTCGCACCGCAATTCGGCAGTGCTACAGCGCGCCACTCGCACCGTTTGCAATATATCGCCCAGGCGTCTAGGCAATGCGCAGTCGTTGCAGCAGTGCGCGCACATGCGGCAGATCGACTTCGCCTTCCGGCTCTTTACGGGCCAGTACCAGATCCATTAACGCATTGTCCGATAAATCCAGCAAACGCGTCAGCGCGTCAACTTCTTCATCGGTCAATTCGGTTTCATACGCATCGAGAAAACGGGTCAGGATAATGTCGTTTTCCAGCAGGCCACGGCGTGAACGCCAGCGCAGGCGGGCGCGGTTGGCCGGGTCGGCCTGATGCGAGGACAAAATTGATTCTGTCATTTGGTTTACCACTTTACGTGTGCCTTGCGGCACGGTGCTGCTTTGCAGGCGCCGCCTGCAGGCAAGAGAGGATACCCTCTTCCCGCAAACGGCGCCCGGCGGACGCGATCAGGGGATCAGATCGCGCGGCGGACCATCAACTCCTTGATCTTGCCAATCGCCTTGTTCGGGTTCAACCCTTTCGGGCAGACGTCGACGCAGTTCATGATCGAATGGCAGCGGAACAGGCGGTACGGGTCTTCCAGGTTGTCCAGACGCGCACCGGTGGCTTCGTCGCGCGAATCGGCGATGAAGCGGTAGGCTTGCAGCAGGCCGGCCGGGCCGACGAACTTGTCCGGATTCCACCAGAACGACGGGCACGACGTGGAGCAGCATGCGCACAGGATGCACTCGTACAGGCCATCGAGTTCTTCGCGCTGTTCCGGCGACTGCAGGCGTTCTTTTTCAGGCGGGATCGAGTCGTTGATCAGGAAAGGCTTGATCGAATCGTACTGCTTGAAAAATTGCGTCATGTCGACGATCAGGTCGCGGATGACTGGCAAACCTGGCAACGGACGCAGCACGATAGGCTCCGACAGTTCGTTCAGGTTGGTGGTGCATGCCAGGCCGTTCTTGCCGTTGATGTTCATCGCGTCCGAACCGCACACGCCTTCGCGGCACGAGCGGCGCAGGGCCAGCGAGTCATCGACGTCCGACTTGATGCGCTGCAGTGCGTCGAGCAGCATCTTGTCGGTGTCTTTCAGTTCGACCGTCAGGTCTTGCATGTAAGGCTTGGCATCCTGGTCAGGATCGTAGCGGTAGATTTTGAATTTGAGAGTGCGTGCCATGTTCTGACCTTTAGAAAGTACGTGGTTTTGGCTTGAAGGTATCGACCGTCAGCGGTTTGGTCACGACTGGCTTGTATTCCAGGCGGTTGCCTTCCGAGTACCACAGCGTGTGCTTCATCCAGTTGTCGTCGTCGCGGGTCGGGTGATCATCCTGGGCGTGGGCGCCGCGCGATTCCTTGCGGGCTGCTGCCGAGACGATGGTCGCTTTCGCCGTTTCGATCAGGTTGTCCAGCTCCAGCGCTTCCACGCGGGCCGTGTTGAACACCATCGATTTATCCTTGAACGAGACGTGCTTGCGGCGCTCGTCAAGCTTCATGATTTCGATCACGCCCTGGTCCAGCATCGCGTCGGTACGGAACACGCCACAGTACTTCTGCATGGTGGCGCGAATCTCGTTCGCCACGCCCTGCACGGTTTCCGTGCCGGTCGAGTTTTCCAGGCGCGCCAGGCGGCCCATGGCGAAATCGGCGGCGTCGGCTGGCAAAGGCTTGTTTTCCTTGGCTTTCAGGCCGCTGTTGACGATGTGGTTACCGGCCGCGCGGCCGAAGACCACCAGGTCGAGCAGCGAGTTCGTGCCCAGGCGGTTGGCGCCGTGCACGGAGACGCAGGCGCATTCGCCGATCGCGTACAGGCCGTTGACGACTTTCGCCGAATTGTCCGGACCGGTCGGGGTGACGACCTGGCCGTGGATGTTCGTCGGAATGCCGCCCATCTGGTAGTGAATCGTCGGCACGACAGGAATCGGTTCCTTGGTGGCGTCGACGTTGGCGAACTTGTGGCCGATTTCCAGGATCGACGGCAGGCGCTTGGCGATGGTATCGGCGCCGATATGGCGCAGGTCCAGCATCACGTGGTCCTTGTTCGGACCGCAGCCGCGGCCTTCCTTGATTTCCTGGTCCATCGAACGCGAAACGAAGTCGCGCGGCGCCAGATCCTTCAAGGTTGGCGCATAGCGCTCCATGAAGCGCTCGCCTTCGCTATTGATCAGGATGCCGCCTTCGCCGCGCACGCCTTCGGTGATCAATACGCCCGCGCCGGCCACGCCGGTCGGGTGGAACTGCCAGAATTCCATGTCCTGCAGCGGCAGGCCGGCGCGTGCCGCCATGCCCATGCCGTCGCCGGTGTTGATGAAGGCATTGGTCGACGCGGCGAAGATACGGCCTGCGCCGCCCGTTGCCATGACCGTCGTTTTTGCTTCCAGGATCATGCATTCGCCGGTTTCCATTTCCAGCGCAACAACACCGATCACGTCGCCGTCGGCGTCACGGATCAGGTCGAGTGCCATCCATTCGACGAAGAAGTGCGTACGGGCGCGCACGTTGCGCTGGTACAGGGTGTGCAACAGGGCGTGACCGGTACGGTCGGCTGCCGCGCAAGCGCGCTGCACCGGCTTTTCGCCGAAGTGGGCCGTGTGGCCGCCGAAAGGACGCTGATAGATGGTGCCGTCAGGGTTGCGGTCGAATGGCATGCCGAAGTGTTCCAGCTCGTACACGACCTTCGGTGCTTCGCGGCACATGAATTCGATGGCATCCTGATCGCCCAGATAGTCGCCGCCCTTGACGGTGTCGAACATATGCCAGAACCAGTTGTCCTCGGCCATGTTGCCGAGCGACGCGCCGATACCGCCCTGCGCCGCAACGGTGTGCGAGCGGGTCGGGAAAACTTTCGACAGGACAGCGACGTTCAGACCGGCTTCAGCCAGCTGCAACGACGCGCGCATGCCGGAACCGCCGGCGCCAACGATTACCGCATCAAAGCGGCGGGTAGGGATTGCAGATTTATATGCTGCCACGATTACACACTCCAGAGTATCTGTACCGTCCAGCCGGCACAAGCGATCAACCACAGCATGGTGGCAATTTGCAGGGTCATGCGGAGGCCAACGCTTTTCACGTAGTCCATCCAGATATTGCGTACGCCGACCCATGCGTGGTAGAACAGGGCGACAAACGTCACCAGGCTGAATAATTTGAACCATTGCTGTGCAAACAATCCTGCCCAGCCTTCATAGCTGAAGTTGCTGCCGGTCAGGAAGGCGATCAGCAGGATGGCGACGTAGGCCACCATGACGAGGGCGGTGACGCGTTGCGCCAGCCAGTCGCGCAAGCCGTAATGGGCGCCGACGACGAGGCGTTTCGGTCCGATGTTATTGTTTGCCATTAAAATACTCCAAACAGTTTCAAAGCGACCAGAGCGGTCAGTACCAGGCTGATCACCAGAACGAACTTGGCGGTATTGCGCGCGGGCTCTTTCTCGGCGGCGACGTGCACGTCCATGAGCAAGTGGCGGATGCCGGCGCAGAAGTGATGCAGGAAGGCCCAGACCAGACCCAGCGTGATCAGCTTGACGAACCAGTGCGAGGCGATGCCCTGGAAGTAGGCGTAGGACATTTCGGAACGCAGGCTCAGTTCCAGCATGTACAGGATGCACGGCAGCAGGGCGAAAATGATGATGCCGCTGATACGATGCAGGATCGAGACGATGGCGCCGATCGCCATGCGGTAGTTCGACAATTCGGTAACATGGATGTTACGGAATTGCGGCCGTTCTTTTTTTGGTACTTCTCTTACGGCTTCAGACATAACAAAAACCTCCCCTTTGAATTTCAACTAAATATTGAAGCCGCGATTTTCGCCGATTTTCGCAACCGATACCAATATCTATTGTTACATATAACCAAAATGGTTTTTTACTACAAAATACCGCGCTACTTTCCGTAGTTCACGTAATTTAATTACAGAATCGCCGGCAAAACACGGCCCGCCGGGGCGGGCCATGCTGTCGCTGCGCTTTCCGTTGTCTCCGTTGCCCGCCTTGCGGCAGGCATCTTGCAAGCGATGCACTTCAGCCTTGCTGCTTGTTCGGACGCCCACGGGCGCCCCGCCGCTTCAGCTGAGTTCATTCTGATAATGATGGCGACTGGTCAGGTACAGGCCCCGGCGCAGTTCGACCGGCTTGTCGCCGTAGGTAAACGACACGCGCTCGGAACTGAGCAGGGGCGTGCCGAGGTCGATATTTAACAATTGCGCGGCGCCTGCGTCGGCGCACACGGCGCGGATCTGTTCGGACGCGCGTATCATGCGCGTGCCAAATTCCGTTTCAAACAGGCCGTACATGGGGCCCTTGTATTCCACCAGGCGTTCGGCCGTCAGACCCTTGAAGATCAGGCCGGGCAGCCACAGCTCTTCGACGATGGTCGGCACGCCGTCGAAATACTGCACGCGCTTGATGAAGATGACGGCGTCGCCGGACTTCAGGTCCATCAGGCGCGCCACGTCGGCTGGCGCGCGCACGCGCTTGACTTCGATAAACTTGCTTTCAGGATAATGCGGTACGCCTTCGTCCGGCACCAGGCGCAGGAAGCGGAAATGCGCGCGCGCCTCATGGTGGGTGGAAACGAAGGTGCCCTTGCCCTGGCGCCGCATGACGAGATTCTCGGCGGCCAGTTCATCGATGGCCTTGCGCACCGTGCCCTGGCTGACCTTGAAGCGCCCTGCCAGCTCGACTTCGCTGGGAATGAGCTCGCCGGGCTTCCATTCGCCCGATTGCAGGCTTTGCGTGATGAGCGCCTTGATCTGCTGGTACAGGGGACTGAAGGTGGGCGATGCAGTCGCGGCAGGCGCGGCCACGGCAGCAGTGGTATTCACGCTGGCAACAGGGGTGGCGGCAGTGCCGGCCGCTGCGGCAACGGGCGTGGCCGGGGTGCCCGCGGTCGGACTGACCGCCCCGCTTGCAGCAGTGGCATTGTTGGTCAGATTGGACGAGGCGGAATTCATAGTCCGACATTTCAACACAAATCACTGCCCGCGTCCAGTAAAAGACTCGTAGTTATCTGTCTTATATAAGACATAAGATATGATTGACAGATGCAGATCAGGGGCCTAAACTGCCCTCGATAAAACTTGTGAGCCAGCGTTTTATGTTGTCGGCCAGCCACTCTGGCCTCGTGCAGCACAAGCGTGACGGCAGCGTACACCAGCAATTCGGTGGCGCGGGCCGGTTTTGGTATCATTATAGTTTTTCCGGATAAGCGTAAGCCCAGCTTCAAGCCCGTTTTCTTTCCCATTTTTGGAGATTCATCATGGCTAAAACCCCAATGCGTGTTGCAGTGACCGGCGCCGCCGGCCAGATCGGCTACGCCCTGTTGTTCCGCATCGCCAATGGCGACATGCTCGGCAAAGACCAGCCTGTCATCTTGCAACTGCTTGAAATCCCGGACGAAAAAGCCCAGAAGGCGCTCAAGGGCGTGATGATGGAAATCGACGACTGCGCATTCCCGCTGCTGACGGAAATGACCGCCCACTCCGATCCGCTGACCGCATTCAAGGATGTCGACGTGGCCGTACTGGTTGGCGCGCGTCCGCGCGGCCCAGGCATGGAACGCAAGGACCTGCTGGAAGCGAACGCCCAGATCTTCACGGTGCAAGGCAAGGCGCTCGACGCCGTCGCTTCGCGCAATGTCAAAGTGCTGGTGGTCGGCAACCCTGCCAACACCAACGCCTACATCGCCATGAAATCGGCGCCATCGCTGCCAGCGAAAAACTTCACCGCCATGCTGCGCCTGGACCACAACCGCGCGCTGTCGCAAGTCGCTGCCAAGACCGGCACCGCCGTGAAAGACATCGAGAAGCTGACCGTCTGGGGCAACCACTCGCCAACGATGTACGCCGACTACCGCTTCGCCACCGTGAACGGCAAGGCTGTGAAAGACCTGATCAACGACCAGGAATGGAACGCCAACACCTTCCTGCCAACCGTCGGCAAGCGCGGCGCCGCCATCATCGAAGCGCGCGGCCTGTCGTCGGCAGCGTCGGCAGCGAACGCCGCCATCGACCACATCCATGACTGGATGCTGGGCACCGCCGGCAAGTGGACCACCATGGGCGTTCCTTCGGATGGCTCGTATGGCATTCCTGAAGGCACCGTGTTCGGATTCCCGGTCACCACCGACAACGGTGAGTACACCATCGTTCAAGGTCTGGAAATCGATGCATTCTCGCAAGAGCGCATCAACCTGACCCTGAAAGAACTGACCGAAGAGCGCGAAGGCGTGAAACACCTGCTGGCCTAAGTCCAGTTTTGGCGGCGCGGCAATGCGCCGCCCGCCAAAGAAGGCCGCCCTGCGAGATTCGCGGCGCGGCTGTTTTATCAAGTAGTTTTTACCTGCAGAAATGCCTTAAGCATGCACCCTTCCGAGGTTTTATTCCAAGGCAAACGCCAGCCGCTGTTGCTCGCCGCTTGCGACCACTACGCCGGCTCTGAAAAGCTGATGCGTAAATCGATTGCTTTGCAACAAGAGCTTGGTCCCCTGTTCGACATCACGTTCGACTGCGAAGACGGCGCCAGCGCCGGCAATGAAGAATCCCACGCTCTGATGATCGCGGGCCTGCTGGCCAGCGACGAGAACCAGTTCAACCGCATCGGCGTGCGCGTGCACGACGTCGACAGCCCGTTTTTCGCGCGCGACGTTGAAATCATCTGCACCGCCGCCTCGCGTCTGGCCTACATCGCCGTGCCCAAGGTGGGCGGCGTGCAGGATGCCATGCTGGCCATCGACCTGATCAACCTGCACGCGCGCCGCGCCGGCCGCGACAACCTGCCCGTGCACATCCTGATCGAGACGCATGGCGCGCTGCGCGACGCCTATGCGATCGCCGCCCTGCCCCAGGTCGAATGCCTGTCCTTCGGCATCATGGATTTCGTTTCGGCCCATTACGGCGCCATTCCCGCCGCCGCCATGCGCACGCCGGGCCAGTTCACGCACCCGCTGGTGGTGCGCGCCAAGCTGGAAGTGGCGGCCGCCTGCCATGCGCACGGCAAGGTGCCGTCGCACAACGTGACGACGGACGTGCGCGATTCGGCCGTGGTGGCCAACGATGCCCAGCGCGCAACAGCCGAGTTCGGCTACACGCGCATGTGGAGCATCCACCCGGACCAGATCAAGCCCATCATCAAGGCCTTCACGCCGCGCCTGTCCGAAGTCAACGAGGCCAGCAACATCCTGAATGAAGCGCTGCGCGCCAATTGGGGACCGATTGCGCAAAATGGCCGCTTGCACGACCGCGCCAGCTACCGATATTATTGGACCGTTTTGCAACGCGCCAAACTGGCAGGCCTCGGCCTGCCCGAGGCGGCCGCCGCATTACTCAACGCCCCCTCTTCCAGCACCACTGAAAACTGACAGGAATTACACGATGTCCCTCTCCAAATTAGCAATTGCCTGCAGCGTCGCGCTGGGCGCCATGACCCTCACGCTGGCGCCAGCCAGCTTCGCCGCCACGGATACCAAGGAAGCGGCAAACGCCAAGGCGGTCAAAGCCAAGGCCAAGCCGAAAGCCAAGGCCACCAAGGCAAAGGCTGCCGCCAAGGAAGCGCATCCGCTGGCCATGTCCATGGTCGACAAAGAAGAGTCCGACGAGCCGGACACCGCGGGTTCGGCCTCCACCGATTTCAATTGTGAACTTGGTAATAAAATTACCATCTACACCAATGCTACTGACGACAAACACATCGCCCTGCGCTGGAAGAAGCGCCTGCACCGCCTGAGCCGCGTTGGCACCACCACCGGCGCCAACCGCTTCGAGAACCGTTTATACGGTCTCGTCTGGATCGGCATCCCGGCCAAAGGCATGCTGCTCGATTCCAAGCAGGGCCGCCAGCTGGCCAATGAATGCAAGGATGCAGAGCAAGCCAAGCCGGCGGCAGTGGTGGAAGCCGCGCCATCGCTGGGCGTGCTGCCGGCCACCGGCGGCTGATGTGCGTAGCAAGGGCCTCTTCGGGGGCTCAGTCATGTTTTGTAATTTGAATAATCAATAAATAGACGATACCCAACAAGGAGAGGTCATGTCCCGCAACACTCTGAACACGCTCAAGGACTTTAATATTTCGGATAGCAAGAAGGGCAAGCTGTACTCCCTGCCTGCACTGGAAAAAAGCCTGGGCATCAATGTCTCCCGCCTGCCAGTGTCGATTCGCATCGTGCTCGAATCGGTATTGCGCAACTGCGACGGCAAAAAAGTCACCGAAGAACACGTCAAGCAATTGGCGAGCTGGGGCCCGACCGCCGAGCGCACCGACGAGATCCCGTTCGTAGTGGCGCGCGTCGTGCTGCAAGACTTCACCGGCGTACCGCTGCTGGCCGACCTGGCAGCCATGCGCAACGTGGCCGCCAAGATGGGCATCAATGCCAAGAAGATCGAACCGCTGGTACCAGTCGACCTGGTGGTCGACCACTCGGTGACCATCGATCACTACCGCGAAAAGAAAGCGCTGGACCTGAACATGAAACTGGAATTCTCGCGTAACAACGAGCGCTACCAGTTCATGAAATGGGGCATGCAGGCATTCGACACCTTCGGCGTCGTGCCACCAGGCTTCGGCATCGTCCACCAGGTCAACCTGGAATACCTGGCGCGCGGCGTGCACCACGCAGGCAAGAAAGCCGGCGACGTGTACTACCCTGACACCCTGGTCGGCACCGACTCGCACACCACCATGATCAACGGCATCGGCGTGGTCGGCTGGGGCGTGGGCGGCATCGAGGCGGAAGCCGGCATGCTGGGCCAACCGGTCTACTTCCTGACGCCTGACGTCATCGGCGTGAACCTGTCGGGCGCGCTGCGCGAAGGCTGCACCGCAACCGACCTGGTACTGACCATCACCGAATTGCTGCGCAAAGAAAAAGTCGTCGGCAAGTTCGTCGAATTCTTCGGCGAAGGCACCGAGTCGCTGACCCTGACCGACCGCGCGACGATCGCCAACATGGCACCGGAATACGGCGCCACCATGGGCTTCTTCCCGGTCGACGAAGCCACCATCGATTACTTCAAGGGCACCGGCCGCAGCAAGGCTGAAATCGCCGCGTTCGAAGGCTACTTCAAGGCGCAAAACCTGTTCGGCGTGCCAAAAGCCGGCGAGATCGACTACACCCGCGTGGTGGAACTGAACCTGGCCACGGTCGCTCCGTCGCTGGCCGGCCCGAAGCGCCCGCAAGACCGTATCGAAATCGGCAACGTCAAGGCGAACTTCGCCGAACTGTTCGCCAAGCCAACCACGGAAAACGGCTTCAACAAGAACCCGGCCGACCTGGCTGCCGTGTACGAAACGACGAACGGCGTGAAAGTGTCGAACGGCGACGTGCTGATCGCCGCGATCACCTCGTGCACCAACACCTCGAACCCGAGCGTGATGCTGGCTGCCGGCCTGCTGGCCAAGAAAGCCGTGGAAGCCGGCCTGAAAGTCGCTCCGCACATCAAGACCTCGCTGGCCCCCGGCTCGCGCGTCGTGACCGAGTACCTGACCGCTGCCGGCCTGCTGCCATACCTGGAAAAACTGGGCTTCGGCGTGACCGCCTACGGCTGCACCACCTGTATCGGCAATGCGGGCGACCTGACGCCTGAGCTGAACGCCGCCATCGCCACGCACGACATCGTCGCGTCGGCCGTACTGTCGGGCAACCGCAACTTCGAAGCGCGTATTCACCCGAACATCCGCTCGAACTTCCTGGCTTCGCCACCGCTGGTCGTCGCTTACGCCATCGCCGGCAACATGACGCGCGACCTGATGACGGAACCTGTCGGCAAGGGCAAGGGCGGCAAGGATATCTACCTGGGCGACATCTGGCCGACCTCGGCTGAAGTCTCGGCCATGATGAAATTCGCCATGAACGCCAAGGTGTTCAAGGACAACTACGCCGACGTCAAGGGCGCACCAGGCAAGCTGTGGGAAAAAGTCACGACCGTGTCCGGTCAAGTCTACAACTGGCCGAAATCGACCTACATCGCGGAACCACCGTTCTTCGACAACTTCTCGATGACGCCAGCGGCAGTGGCCACCGGCATCGAAGGCGCGCGCGCACTGGGCGTGTTCGGCGATTCCATCACCACGGACCACATCTCGCCAGCCGGCTCGATCCAGGAAAACGGTCCTGCAGGCAAGTGGCTGAAGGAAAACGGCGTCCTGAAAGCGGACTTCAACTCCTACGGCTCGCGTCGCGGCAACCATGAAATCATGATGCGCGGCACGTTCGCCAACGTGCGTATCAAAAACCGCATGATCCCTGCCAAGGCGGACGGTTCGGCGGTCGAAGGCGGCATCACGATTCACCAGCCTTCCGGCGAACAGATGTCGATCTACGACGCAGCGATGAAATATGTTGCTGAAGGCACGCCAACCATGGTCTTCGGCGGCGAAGAGTACGGTACGGGCTCGTCGCGCGACTGGGCGGCAAAAGGTACGCAACTGCTGGGCGTGAAAGCCGTGATCACCCGTTCGTTCGAGCGTATTCACCGCTCGAACCTGGTGGGCATGGGCGTGTTGCCGCTGCAATTCATCGGCGACGACAGCGTGCAAACCCTGGGCATCACCGGCAATGAAACCTTCGACCTGAAAGGCCTCGAAGGCGAAATCAAGCCACAGCAACTGGCCACCCTGGTGATCCACCGCGCCGACGGCACCAGCGTCGACGTAAAAGTGCTGCTGCGCATCGATACGCCGATCGAAGTCGATTACTACAAGCATGGCGGTATCCTGCCATTCGTGTTGCGTCAACTGCTGGCCGAGTAATCAGCCCAGCTGTGAGGTAAGATAAAAGCGCCGGTTCCGACCGGCGCTTTTTTTCGTCCCTGCGCCCCGTTCCGACTTGAAATTCCGACTATTGGCATGATCTGAGGATAGCTTACGTATTGCGTGCGGCTGAATCCTCTACAATACGGTTATAAGGGTTTATCATTGTTTGACTGATCCATTTTTTTCACTTTCCGAGACTCTTATCCCGCCATGCGTCGTCCTTCCAAAGATTCATCCCATAAACTGACTGCCGACAGCCAGCGCCTGGTCACCTTTGCCCAGGCGATCGTGCAGGCAGCCAGCCGTCTCGAAGAGCGGTCCTGGGAACACAGCCTGGATACGCAGCTCCAGAAATTACTCAAAACCGGCCACCAGGACACCATCGACAACACCCTGGGCAGCCTGTTCAAGGAAGACTTGAACGCCTACGACGTGCTGATGGACTGCGTTGAAGCCGTCAGCGAATCGACCGTCGTCGTACATGACGACGTGCGCTACGACGCCCTGCTGGTCGCCGTACCCATCCTCGCGTGGACGCGCTTTTCCATCGCCTCCGGTCCCATGGCCGGCGACGCGCACGGCGTGCTGTCGGCGCATTTCGCCGCCCACCTGCTGGCCGACGGCACGAAGATGGCCATGGCGCCCACCCTGTATTCGATCGACCAGCTGCCGCGCAGCCACGTCGAGACCTATGCCAAGACGCAGAAGCTGGCACTGGCCGCCCTGAAAGGCACGGCCGTCAAGCCGTCGGCCAAAGAGGCGGAAACGGCGCCCTTCCTGGCCGACACGCGCTACCTGCTGGTGGCCGTGGTGGCCCCTGCTGGCGCACCGCTGTTCCGCTGGCAGACGCCGGCCAGCCAGCTCGACTTCATCGCCGAGCGCAGCGCCGCCCTGGAACAATGGCGCACGCAGGCCACGCCGACGATTGCCCGGCTGCTGCCCGGCTGCGGCCTGGAATTGCTGCTGCCGGAAGCGTATTACGTGGCCTGCCGCGAAGCGGACAAGCTGATCCGTCCCGTCTCCGTGCGCGCCGCCGTGCACTACCTGACGCATACGCTGGCCATCGAGCCGTCGGAACTGCGCGCCGTGATCGCCGGTTTCGGCGAGGAAGCGGCCGATGGCCAGGTGGACGAGTACCGCATCGCCTTCACCCTGCGCCAGGCGCCGGACGTGATCTACGGCATCGTCTGGCCTTTATATGGCCAGGAAGACGAGGATGGCACGCCGATCGAAGGCCTGATCCAGGTGGGCATCGCCGCGCTGGACAAGCAAAAGACGCCCGTCGATGAAATCATCGAGCACCTGAACGCCGCCGGCGTGACGCAGATCAAGCGCCACGCGGAACGTTTTGTCGGTGAATACTGCGACGATTGCGGCGCGCCCCTGTTTGCCGATCCCGTGGGCGAACTGGCGCATGCGGAAATGCCGGAAGATACGCCGCAAGGCACGGAACACTTCCATTGATGCTGTAACGGTGTTGTCGGATTACGCGCTGCGCGCTAATCCGACCTACGCTGCTGGCATAGGCCGTAGGTCGGATTAGCCGGTACGGCGTAATCCGACCATACCCCTGATGCAAAAAAAGGCGGAACCGAGGTTCCGCCTTTTTCATTTCAACAAGCTTTTTGACGCCTCGTCACCACTGCGAAAACGGGTGGCGGATCAGATTCGCGTTGTAGTAGCGCGCGTCGCCCGACACTTCCGCGCCGACCCAGTCGGGCTTCTCGAACGGCTGGTCTTCCGAGGCCAGTTCGATCTCGGCCACCACCAGGCCCGCATTCGCGCCCAGGAACTCGTCGATTTCCCACACCATGCCGGCATGTTCGATACGATGGCGGACCTTTTCGATCAGCGGCTGTTCGCACAGGCCGTCGAGCAGTTCGGCCGCGTCGGCCAGCGGAATCGGATACTCCCACTCGCCGCGCGTCGCGCCCACGTTCGCGCCCTTGATGGTCAGCATCGCCTGCTCGCCTTCGATGCGCACGCGCACCACGCGCTCGCGCGCGGACGACAGATAGCCCTGGCGCAACAGGACCGCCTGGCCCAAGCCGCGCCAGGCGTCGCCGGCAAGCAAAAATTTACGCTCGATCTCGATACCCATGAACAACGCCGTTCAATCCAGCGACAGCAGGATAGGCTGCAGCATGGCCGCGCCCAGGGCCGCGCTGCGCGCGCCGTTCCAGCCGACGGCCGGATCCGGCAAGTCGGCGTTTTCCTTGAATGGCATTTCCAGCGTCAGCGCCAGGCAACCGAAGTGGTGGCCGATGTATTTCGACGCCAGGGTCAGCATGTCCGATTTGTACTTGCTGGCCGCATAGCCGAACTTGTCCTGGAAGTCGGGGCTGGCCTGCTTGTAGCGCTCGATGAAGGCCTTCTGGTGCGCCGCTTGCGCCGGCGTGAAGTTTTCCAGCATTTCATTGCCGGCCACAAAGTTGTACGGCAGCGCTTCGTCGCCGTGGATGTCGAAAAACATGTCGACGCCCGTTTCATGGATCTTGTTTTTCACGCACAGCACTTCCGGGCTCGATTCCAGCGAAGGCGTCATCCATTCGCGGTTCAGGTTGGCGCCTGCCGCATTCGTGCGCAGGTTGCCGCGGATGGAACCGTCCGGGTTCATGTTCGGCACGATGTGGAACACGGCGCGCTGCAGCAGTTTGCGCGCGATCGGGTTGGCGTCGTCCAGCAGCGAGTCGATCAAGCCTTCGACGAACCATTCGGCCATCGATTCGCCCGGATGCTGGCGCGCGATGACCCAGATCTTCTTTTCCGCCTGCGGATTGCCGATGGTCACCATGTTCATGTCGCGGCCGTCGACCGTGCTGCCCAGGTCGGATACGCGCGCCAGCGGATGCTCGGCCACTTCGCCCAGCAGGCGCAGATGGCGCTCCCACGAATACGGCTCGAAATACGCGTAATACACGCTGTCGAGTTCCGGCGTGTGCGAGATCGTCATGACCTGGCCATCGAACGAGGTCGGCACGCGGAACCAGTTTTCGCTGTCGTAGCTGGCCACGGCCTGGTAGTCTTCGTAGCCGGCCGGATAGGTGGCCTGGCCCGCGTTCAGGAAACGCATCGTGCATGCCTGGCCACGCGCGCCCTGCAGGCGGAAGTGGAACCACTGGTGGATGTCCGCGTGACTATCCTTGCGCAAGTTCAGGTCGATGGCGCCGGCACTGGTGGCGCTCACCACGTCGATGGCGCCCGAGTCGAAGTTCTGGCTGATTTTAATGGTCATGTAATGATCCCGTCCGAATGTAAGTGTTCCGGCGTTGCCTCGTGGGCTGGCGCCGTTGCGCTAAACGCAGTGTAAGCTATCCCGCTATTTTCCGCCCTTTGGGCCCGTTCGCAAAGCCTGGCCAGGCGATTTATGCACCAATCCGGGGCATCGATGGAAAAGTGACGGGCAAAAGCGCGAAAAATCGGTCAGCTGTTGCATCTACCGGACAAAAAACTGATTTGTAACAGCCGCTGACACATTGGCGCTCAATCGCCCCCCTATAATTCTTGCTTTCATAGAGTCGCCAGGAAAGAGTCGTGGACAAGAAGTTAACTAATATCCAGGAAAGAAAGTTACGCGAGGCTCAGGCGCGGCGCGAGCACATCATCGACGTCGTCAAAGATCTCATCAAGAAAGGAGGCGCGCGCGCCGTCTCCATCCGCAAGGTAGCCGAGGCGGCCGGCTTTTCCACCACCGTCGTGTACGCCCTGTTCCGCGATAAGGCCACCCTGATCGCACAGGCCATGGACAAGGACTTGCTGGAACTGGTGCGCGCCATGCGCACGGCCTGCGCCGCCAGCACTGAGCCTTGGGAACGCATCCGCCTGGTCGGCCGCGCCTACATCGAGTACGGCTTCCAGCATCCCGACGAATATTCGCTGATCTTCATGGAGCTGCGTCCGCATGCGGAGCTCGACGCCGTCGAAGTCGAACACGGCAATATCGAGCAGGATCCGTACGCCTATGCGCTGCACCTGTTCGGCGAACTGGCGCAGGCGGGCCTGGTGCGCCAGGACGAGCCGGCGCTGCACACGATGACGCAAATCTTCTGGCAATCGCTGCACGGCCTCGTCTCGCTGCGCATCGTCATGGATGCGGGCGACCCATGGACGCCGCACCCGGAAATGAACGCGCATATCGACGACTTGCTGGCCGTCGTCACGGCAGGCATCCGTTTACGCTTTGCACCGGCTTCCTGACGTTTGATCCAGCGCAAACCGTCCCGACAGAAAAGGCGGACAGTGGAGTGAAGCCGCCTGCGCTGGTGCAGCGCGGCTCGCGCGAAGGAGGGCGAGATGAACGAAGCCTATGCCACGGACCAGCTTGACAAACAGCAAGGCCCGCACAATGCTGTACGCATGGAAGCGCGCCTGACAAAACTGGAAACGGACCGGGAACATGACCGGCTATGGTTCAAGACCCTGGAACAGCGTCTTGGCGACGGCCTCGACAATGTACGTACGGAGTTGCGCGACGAATCGCAGTTGCTGCGCGCCGACCTGACGCAGTTTCGCGGCGACTTGCGCGGCGACTGCCACGCCTTGCGCACGGAACTGGGCGACATCCGCAAGCACATGCACACCCACTTCCTGTGGTTCATGGGGATACAGGCCACCACCACGTTTGCCCTGCTGGGCTTGGGCGCCAAGGCGCTGCATATGTACTGAGGAAAAACAAAAAGGCAGGCGCGGTGTCGCACCGCCCTGCCCTGCCTGTCCTGAGGTTAGCGAAGCCTGCTACGCTGCCAGCATGCTCTGCGTTTCCTGGTAGCGCACATGCCACGACAACGCCTGCTCCAGGATGTGCGGCGTATGGCCGCCGCGCTGGCATGCCGCGTCATAATAAGCACGCAGTTGCGCGCGGTAATCGGGATGCGTGCAGCGCTCGATGATCAGCGGCGCCCGTTCGCGCGGCGCCAGTCCGCGCAAGTCCGCAAAACCCCACTCCGTCACCAGCACGTCGACGTCATGCTCCGTATGGTCGACATGCGAGACCATCGGCACGACGCTGGAAATGCGCCCGCCCTTGGCCGCCGATTTCGACACGAACATCGACACTTGCCCATTGCGCGCAAAGTCGCCAGAGCCGCCGATGCCGTTCATCATGTGCGTGCCGCACACATGCGTGGAATTGACGTTGCCGTAGATATCGAACTCGAGCGCCGTATTCAGGGCGATGATGCCCAGGCGGCGCACGATCTCGGGATGGTTGCTGATCTCTTGCGGGCGCAGCACGATTTTCGAGCGGTAATGGTCGATATTGTCCATCAGCTTCTGGTGCACGGCGGCCGACAGGGTGATCGACGAGGCCGAGGCAAACGCCAGCTGGCCCGAATCGAGCAGCTCGATGGCGCTGTCCTGCAGCACTTCCGAATACATCGTCATGTTCTGGAAGGGCGAGCCGATCAGGCCATGCAGCACGGCGTTGGCGATGGTGCCGATGCCCGCCTGCAGGGGCAGCAGTTCCGGGCCCATGCGCCCGGCCGCCACTTCGCCTTCGAGAAAAGCGATCACGTGGCTGGCGATGGCTTGCGTTTCCGCGTCGGGCGGCAAGGCGTTCGACGGGCTGTCGGGGCTGTCCGTGATGACGATGGCGGCGATGCGGGCCGGGTCGATGGCGATGGCCGTGCTGCCCAGGCGCTGGTCGACGCGCGTGAGCGGTATCGGCTCGCGGCCCGGCAAGGTTTGCGGTATATAAATGTCATGCAAGCCTTCCAGCGCCAGCGGCGTGGACAGGTTGATTTCGATGATCACTTGCGTGGCCTGCTGGGCAAACGCGGCGGAGTTGCCCACCGACATGGTCGGGATGATGGCGCCGGCGGCCGTGATGGCCGTCGCTTCGATGACGGCGATGTCGACGGCGGCCAGGTTGCCCGAACGCAGCTGCTCGGCCGTTTCCGACAGGTGCTGGTCGATGAACATGACTTCACCGTTGTTGATCTTGCCGCGCAAGACGGGGTCGACCTGGAACGGCATGCGGCGCGCCAGCACGCCCGCCTCGGCCATCAGGCCGTCGCTGCCATTGCCCAGCGAAGCGCCCGTGATCAGGGTCAGGCTCAATGGATCTTGCAGGGCGCGTTCGGCCAGCGCGCGCGGCAAGGCCTTGGCGTCGCCGGCACGGGTAAAGCCGCTCATGCCGACACGCATGCCGTTGTGGAACAATTTGGCTGCCTCATCGGCGCTCATGATTTTGCTGAGCAAGCCTGGGTGGCGGATACGGTCCTCGTACATCGTGATGCTCCTGATATTCTTAATATTCTCAAACTGGATGGCTGTCATACACCAGCCCCATAAGTGGTTTCAGTATAAAATCCTGTCCACATGCATGGCATGAATTAATTTCGTCACATCCAGTCGATATTTTCATACCCTGCCAACGCTGAGCACTCCCTTGGATATCCGTTCCCTGCGCTATTTCGTCGAAACCGTGCGCCTGTCGAGCTTTACGCAGGCGGCCGAGTCGCTGCACCTGACCCAGTCGACCATCAGCAAGATGGTGCGCCAGCTGGAAGACGAGGTGGGCGCCCAGCTGCTGGTGCGCGACGGGCGCAAGCTGACCCTGACGGACACGGGTCGCATCGTCTACCAGCACGGCCAGGAGATGCTGGCCAATATGCGCCAGCTGACCCTGGAAGTGCGCGACACCCAGGCCTTGCAGCGCGGCAGCCTGGCGGTCGGCATCCCGCCCATGATCAACGTGCTGTTTACGCCCGTATTAAAAGCCTTTCGGGCGCGCCATCCGAACATCAGCCTGACCCTGCAGGAAGACACGGGCCAGCAGATCGAGCGCAAGGTGGCGGGAGGCGAGCTGGAAATCGGCATGACGGTGCTGCCGGCCGACCCGGAACTCGATCTCGTGGCAGTGGAAGTGGCCAACTACCCGATCTGGGCCCTGGCCGAGCCGGGCACGTTCCAGAAAAACCGCACGACACTGCCCTTCAAGGCACTGGCCGAGCTGCCGCTGGTGTTATTGAAGGATGATTTCGCCCTCACGCGCAGCCTGCGCCAGCATTTCGCGCAAGCGGGATTCACGCCGACCATCGCCGCGCAGAGCGGCCAGTGGGACTGGCTGGTGGCGATGGCCTCGGCGGGCCTGGGCGTGGCCCTGCTGCCCGAGCCGTTCATCCACCGCCTGGCCGGCGAACGGCTGGAGGCGGTGCGCATCGTCGAACCGGAAGTGGCGTGGCAGGTCGCGCATGTCTGGAGCGGACGTTATCTGTCGCACGCGGCGCGCGCCTGGCTCGAGGTGTGCCAGGATGTGCTGGGTACGCAGTTCGCGCACTGACGTAAAAAAGGGTGGCCGAGGCCACCCTTTTGATTGATCGCGCCACCTTGCTTATTTGGCGGCATCGTCCTTGTACATGCTGGCGTACTTCCAGCCGAAGTACAGAATGAAGGTGTAGCACAGGGCCGGCACGAGGAAGGACAGCTGCAGGTTGATGTGGTCGGCCAGGAAGCCCTGGATGAACGGCACGATGGCGCCGCCGACGATGGCCATGCACAGGATGCCCGAACCTTGACCCGTTTGCGCGCCCAGCTTGTTCAGGGCCATGCTGAAGATGGTCGGGAACATGATGGAGTTGAACAGGCCGACGGCGATCAGTGCCCACATGGCCGTGTGACCGCTGGAGAACACGGCGACGAGGATCAGCCCGATAACGACGGCGGCGTTGAAGGCCAGGGTCTTGCCCGGGCTGACATAGCGCATCACGGCAAAGCCGACGAAACGGCCCAGCATGGCGCCACCCCAGTAATAGCTGACGAAATAGGCGGCATCGGCGTGGCTGAGGCCAGCGATATGGCTCTCGCCGAGGAAGTTGATCAGGAAGCTGCCGATGCTGACCTCACCGCCCACATACAGGAAGATGGCCAGCGCGCCCAGCACCAGGTGGCGGTGCGACCAGATCGAAACCTTGTGGCCATCCTGCGCCACGGCAGCCGCATCATCGGCGTGCGAAATCTTCGGCAATTTTGCCAGCGCGAACAGCACGGCCAGTATTACCAGGGTGGCGGCCAGCACCAGATAGGGACCTTGCACGGAGGCCGCTTCCTTGGCGCGGTAAGCCAGTTGCTCGGCCGCCGGCAGCAGGTCGAACTGCTGCACCGTCAGCACGGTGCCCGACAAAATCAGCATGCCGCCCAGGGCCGGCGCCACGGTGGTGCCCAGCGCGTTGAACGCCTGCGTCAGGGTCAGGCGGCTCGACGCCGTCTGCGGGTCGCCCAGTTCCGTCACATACGGATTGGCCGCCACCTGCAGCACGGTGATGCCGGCCGCCAGGATGAAGAAGGACAAGAGGAACAGCGCGTAGCTGCCGGTGGACGCCGGGTAGAACATGGCGCAGCCGGCGGCCGCGATCAGCAGGCCGGCGACGACGCCGCGCTGGTAGCCGATCTTCTTGATCAGCATGCCGGCCGGCAGCGAGACGATGGCGTAGGCGCCAAAGAAGCAGAACTGCACCAGCATCGCCTGGACATAGGTCAAGGTGTAGATCGAGCGCAGATGGGGAATCAGCACATCATTGAGCGATGTCAACAATCCCCACATGAAAAACAGCACCGTGACAATGATCAGGGCGCCTGTATTGTTTTGCGTGCCGGCCCGTGCGGACGGTACGCCCTGGCCTTGCTTTACGTATTCCATACCTTCTCCATTTTTCAATTCCAAGTTGATCGCGCCAGGCATGGAAGCGTTTCCACCCGGGCAGCGCCAGGACGCGCAAGCGCCACGCAGATATCAGCGTGGGCCATGACTGCCATCAACGATAGAGGGGCAGGCATGGCACGTCTCGCGCGCGGCAGGCGCACGGCCGACCGTTTCTCGTCAGAACGATGTCTTATGGGCGCGGCACGCCTGCGGGCTGCGTCTGAAAACAACATCCAGGACAAAAACGTCTTGTAGTAAAACTACGATACTGCGCCGGCATTATGCCTTAAAGCCCCGTATTGCGCAGCTTTCCCGCCTGTTATTTAAAAAATGAATAGCTGACATTTGAAATCAAAAGTAGCCTTATAACTTGGAAACGCTATACTTATATTGCAGTGCAGCACAACGCGGCACGCCACACAAGGAGTCTGCCATGTCTACCGCATTTACTTACCACACCACGCAAAACAGCAATATCGTCGCCACCCTCGTTCACGCCGCCAAGCGCGTGGGCGCCTGGCTGAACCAAAGCAGCGACCGCCGCGAGCGCGCTTACGAAGAAGCCTACCTGGCCGAATCGACCGACCGCTACGACCTGGAATACCGCATGCGCGAACTGGCCCGCGCCAACCCGCAGCCAAGCTGGATGAGCGGCCTGAGCCGTTAATCGGTACTGCAGCACGCAGCCCATCACCGGCTGTAGCAACAACGATAGCGCCATCCTGCTCGCCTTGCGCTTGAGCACAGGATGGGCTATACAGGCGGGATGCAAACGCCCATTACCATCCTCGCCATCGCCGGCAGCCTGCGCGCCGCCTCGCTGAACACCGCCCTGCTGCACGCCATCGCAGGGCTTGCCCCAGCGCCATTCGAGATCCGCATCTATCCCGGACTCGGTGAATTACCCCTGTTCAATCCCGACCTCGACGCCGACAGCCTGCCGGCCGTGACGGCCCTGCGCGACGCCATCCTGGCGGCCGACGTGCTGATGCTGGCCAGCCCCGAGTACGCGCACGGCGTGAGCGGCCCCATGAAAAATGCGCTGGACTGGATGGTGGGAAATGAATCGTTCATCGACAAGCCGCTGGTGCTGCTGAACGCCTCGCCGCGCGCCACGCATGCGCAGGCGGCCTTGCGCGAAACGGTACGCACCATGTCGGCGCGGCTGATCGACGAAGCCTGCATCAGCCTGCCCCTGCTGGGGTCGGGTCTCGATGCGGAGGGTATCGCCGCGGACCCGGCATTGCGCCGGGCCATCCTCGATATGTTGCAGTGCATCATGTCATTTTCATGACCTGATGCACGTTTTACTATCATTTCATCTAGTTTTACTACGTACTTCTACGGATCGCTCAGTGCGGGATCATCCCGGTGAACACGTACGCCTGCAGCATGGTGATGATGCCGATGATCACGGCAAACAGCAGGCTGTGCTTCAAGGTAAAGCGGAACAGGTCCGATTCCTTGCCCACCAGGCCAGTGGCGGCGCAGGCGACGGCGATCGACTGGGGCGAAATCATCTTGCCCGTCACGCCACCCGTCGTATTGGCCGCCACCAGCAAGGTATCGGACACGCCGATCTGGTGCGCCGTCGTGTTTTGCAGGGAGCAGAACAAGGCATTCGACGACGTATCGGACCCCGTCAGGAACACGCCCAGCCAGCCCAGGAACGGCGAGAAGAACGGAAAGGCGGCGCCGCTGCCAGCCAGCAGCAGAGCCAGGGTGGACGACATGCCAGAATAGTTGGCAACGAAGGCAAACGCCAGCACCAGGCCGATCGACAGCACGGGACGGCGCAATTCCACGAGCGTTTCCACGAAGGCCTTGATGCCATCGCGCGGCTTCATGCGTAGCATCCACATCGACAGCACGGCCGTCAGCAAGATCGCCGTGCCCACGGCCGACAGCAGGTCGAGCTTGAAGACGGCGTCATACGCTTTCGGCGCGGCGACGATGGGCATCGTCTTGATCACCAGCTGGTCCAGGTAAGGCACGTGGATCTTGACGACCAGGCTGGATAACGCGCCGCCGGCGGCGAACAGGGACTTGAAGCCGGGCAGGCTCCAGACGGTGACGATGGCCGTCAGCAGGCCGAACGGCGCCCAGGCGCGCGCCGTTTGCGCCAAAGTATAGGGCGAGGCGGCGCGGCTGCCGCTGCCGCGCAAGTCCGCACCGCCTGCGCCGCCAAAACCGGACAGCGCAGCGGCGCCGCCGCCGACGGCGTTGACCACCTTGGCATTCTTCGGCTGCCACACTTTCAGGAACAGGGTCAGCGACACCAGGCTGACGAGGGCCGAGGTGATGTCCGGCAGCTCCGGCCCGATATGGTTCGAGGTGAAGTACTGGGTAACGGCAAAGCTGGCGCCCGTCACCAGGGCGGCCGGCCACACTTCGCGCACGCCGCGCACGCCATCCATCATGAACACCAGCCAGAAAGGCACGGCCAGCGACAGCAGCGGCAACTGGCGGCCCGCCATGGCGCCGATCAGGAAGGGGTCGATGCCCGTCACCTGGCCCGCCACGATGATGGGGATGCCCATGGCGCCAAAGGCCACGGGCGCCGTATTGGCGATCAGGCACAGGCCCGCCGCATACAGCGGGTTGAAGCCCAGGCCCACCAGCAACGCCGAGGTGATGGCCACGGGCGCGCCGAAACCGGCCGCCCCTTCCAGGAAGGCGCCGAAGGCAAAGCCGATCAGCAGCACCTGCAAGCGCTGGTCATCCGTCACCGACAGCACCGAGGCGCGGATGATCTCGATCTGCCCCGTCTTCACGACGATCTTGTACAGGAAGACGGCCGTGACGATGATCCAGGCGATGGGCCACAAGCCATACGCGAAGCCGTAGCCGGCCGCCGCCAGCGCCTGCGGCACGGGCATGCCGTACGCGAAAATCGCCACGACCAGCGCCAGCGCCAGGGTGACGGCGGCCGCCACGTGTCCCTTGATGCGCAGCGCGGCCAGGGCGATGAAGAAGAAAATGATGGGAACGGCTGCCGCCAGTGACGACAGCCACAAGCTGCCGAGCGGTGTATAAAGTTGGGTCCAGGTTTGCATGTCGGGTCTCCTCCGGTGGATGCGGGTTAAGTGAAAAAACGGCTTTGCTGTATTTTTTTGCGGCGTATTTTTCTGTGGATGCCGGCGCTACTCTTCCTGGCCCCGCGCATTGAGCAGGTCGGCCAGGCTGCGCGGCGCCGGCGTCAACGGCTTGCGATGCTGCGTCCAGCCCAGTTGCGCGCGCGGCGTCAGCATCCGCAGGCGCGTGGCCGCCCAGCGGAAAAGGCGATAACTGATTGGGCGCGCGAAGGCGCCGCTCCAGAAGCGCCAGATCAGGCTTTCGCCGCGGCTGAACTTGGCGCCCTGGCCGCGCAGCGGATGCGCCACCTGCTCTGCCGGATTGCGATTGGCTTCCGTGCGCAGGCGCACCAGCAGCTGCGGAATCGGGATGCGCACGGGGCACACTTCGCCGCAGGCGCCGCACAGGCTCGATGCGGTGGCCAGGTCGGCCGTCGCAGCTAGGCCCAGCAAGTGGGGCGAAATGATCTTGCCGATCGGGCCCGGATACGTGGTGCCGTAGGCGTGGCCGCCGATGCGCGTGTAGACGGGGCAGTGGTTCATGCAGGCGCCGCAGCGGATGCATTGCAGGGTGGCGCGCAGTTGCTCGTCCGCGTAAGCCTGGCTGCGGCCGTTGTCGAGCAAGACCAGGTGCACTTCGCGCGGCCCATCCTGTTCACCGGCGCGGCGCGGGCCGGAAATCAGGTTGAAATACGTGGTGATGGCCTGTCCCGTGGCCGAGCGTGTCAAGAGGCTGGCCAGCGGGACGATATGTTCCAGCTTGGCCACCACTTTTTCCATGCCCATGATGGCGATGTGGATCTCCGGCACGGACGTCGTCAGCCGGCCATTGCCCTCGTTTTCCACCAGCCACAGGGTGCCCGTGTCGGCTGCCGCGAAGTTCACGCCGGACAGGCCGATGTCCGCCTCGACAAACGCCTGGCGCAGGGCGCGCCGCCCCGTCTGGATCAGGCTGTCGACGTCTTCCGTGTAGGGCGCGTCGGGAATATGCTCGGCGAACAGGCCGGCGATATCGGCTTTCGTCTTGTGAATCGCCGGCATGACGATGTGCGACGGCTTTTCGCCGGCCAGCTGCACGATGTACTCGCCCATGTCCGACTCCAGGCACGTCATGCCGCGCGCTTCCAGGTAGTGATTGAGCTCGATTTCCTCGCTGGCCATCGACTTGCCCTTGATGAAGCGCGTCGCCCGGTTCCTTTCCGCGATGGCGTGGATGATGGCATTGGCCTGTTCGCCATCCTCGGCCCAGTGCACCTGCACGCCGGCCGCCGTCAGCTTGTCTTCCAGCTGCACCAGCAAGTCGGGCAGGCGCGCCAGCGCGTGCTGGCGCACGGCTTCGCCAATGTCGCGCAGGCGTTCCAGTTCGTCACCGTCGGGGAACTGGGCGCTGCGCTTGTCCTGTAAAAAATCCATGGCGCCGCGAAAGCTCTGGCGCAGCTTCGGGTCGTCCAGCGCGGCGCGGGCGCGCGCATGAAAGTCGGCCGGCTTGACGAATTGCAGTGGCTTGGCGTTCATGGCTGGCCTCCTTCCTGGGCTGGCAAGTCATCGATGATCAGCACCCACAGCCAGCGCGGGCCGTGCGCGCCATAGGCGAGGGTTTGCTGGATGTCGGACGTTTTCGAGGGACCCGACACGAGCACCAGGTTGGCCGGCATGCCGTCGGCCCAGCGCTCGGCGCGCGCCGCCGCATGCAAGTCCACGTGCAGGGTGCTGGCATACACGAGGCAGACATGCAGGGGCGGCGCCAGCGATACCGTGCGCGGCGTGGCCGCGTCGGGTGCGATGACCAGGGTACCCGTGGCGGCGATGCCGGAACGGGCGACGGTAAAACCGGCATCGACGGTATCGAACAATTCGCCCTTCCACTGCGCCAGCGGACGCTCGAAAGACAGCGCTTCCACGCCAGCTGGCAAGGCGGCGCGCAAGGCCCGCCCTTCGGCGCTGCCGGCATCGAGCAGCAAACGGCATACGCCGTGCGCACAGAGGCGCTGCGCCAGCAAGGCTGGCCAGGCATCGCCGCGCACGCAGTCGACTTCCGCATGCGCGGCGCGCAAGGCTGCCTGCATGGCGGCGATCCGGCCCCGTGGCGACAGCGGCGCTTGCGCGCGGCGCGCCAGATAGTGCCTGTCGATGGCGGCATCGATGGCCTCCACCGATTCGGGCGCGGAAGGCGCGGCGGCGCGCAGGCGTCCCAGCATGCGCTCGCGGGCGGTCAAGATCGCGCTCATGCCGCGCCTCCCGTGCGGCGCCACAAGAAGCTGGCCAGGTGTTCGACGGGCAGCGGCGCGCCCTGATGCTGCGCGGCGTGGCCGATGTTGAGCAGGCAGCCGCAGTCGGCCGAGACGAGCCGGTCGCAGCCCGTGGCGCAGGCCGAGGCGATCTTGTCGCTGACCATGGCGCCGGAAATATCCGGGTGTTTCAATGAAAACGTGCCGCCGAAGCCGCAGCATTCCGATTCACGCTGGTGTTCGATGCGCGTCACGCCGGGCAAGGCGTCAAGCAAGGCCACGCCGTGCACCCGCGTGCCCATTTCGCGGCGCGCCCCGCACGAGGTATGCAGCACCACGTTTTCCTCCGCTTGCCCGGGGGCGGCCAGGGCCAGGCCGGCCAGGTCGAGCTGCAGCACGCAGACGAGAAATTCGCTCAGTTCATACACGCGCTCGGCCAGTTCGGCAGCCTTGGGACCGGCCACCGGGTCGTCCCGGAACAGCTGCGGCCAGTGGTGGCGCATCATCCCGGCGCAGGAGCCGGATGGCACGATCACGGGCCATGGCTGCGCAAACAGGTCCAGCTGGGCGCGGGCCACGGCGCGCGCCTGCTCCGGATTGCCGCTGCTGTAGGCGGGCTGGCCGCAGCAGCTCTGGCCGCGCGGATAATGCACCAGCAAGCCCTCCCGCTCCAGCAGGCGCACCGCGTCGAGCCCCGCCTGCGGCACGAACAGGTCGACCAGGCAGGTGGCGAACAGGTACACCTGGAGCGGCGCATGTGGGTAGTGGCGTGGAGCGTGGCGCGGCTGGCGCGGGTCTGGCTGCATGAGTGTGTCTCCCCGGCGCTCTGTGTGTTGCTGCGGCGCCGCTGTGTGTTGTTAAGAATGACCGGTTCACGCATAATTCCAGCTTCCGCAAGCCACTTCAAATTGCTCGGACCACTTTAAAACAACACCGGAAGACAGCGATGGCGACAGGCATGCAAACGCGGGGCAGGGTCGAGATGGTGATGCGCAGGCTGGAAACGTCCCTGCTGGACGGCAGCTTGCCGGCGGGCGCACAGTTGCCGGCAGAACGCCTGCTGGCGCTGCAATATGGGGTCTCGCGCAATACCGTGCGCGAAGCGGTGCAGCGGCTGGCGGCGCGGGGACTGGTGCGCAGCCGGCGCGGCGCGGGCGTGTTCGTGACGGATCAGTTGCGCACGGGCATGGCTTCGCCGTGGAGCCAGCTGGTGGCCGACCACCCCGCCCTGCGCGACGACATCCTGGAATTTCGCCGCGTGCTGGAAGGGGCGACGGCCTACTTTGCGGCGCAGCGGGCCAGCGGGGACGAGCGCGCGCAGATCATGGCGCTGCTGGCCGAGCTGGAACAGGCGCGCGCCAGCGACGACAAGCACGGCGAGGCGCAGGCCGATGCACGGCTGCATGAAGTCATCGCGCAAGCGTCGCACAACACCATGTTTTTGCACCTGCACACCAGCATCATCGGCATGCTGCGCGAACACATCACCATCAATGGCACGGGCTTGCGCCAGCAGGATGACGCCACGTCGCTGCACCTGCTGTCGCAGCACCGCACCCTGTGCGAGGCCATCTGCGCCAGCCAGCCCGAGGAAGCGCGCACGGCCATGCAAAGCCACATCGATTTCGTGCGCACGCGCGTCACCAGCGACGACGATTGAGGCCACTGGTAGGACCAGTAGATGAGCACAGTGGCCGCAAAAACTGCTACTATCGCGCGCCGCCACCTGATCCATCCTGCCATGACCGTCCTCGTCCACACCCACCCGCTGGTGCTCCAGCTGGAAAACGACTTGCTGCCCCTGTTCCGCGCCGCCCTGCCGCCACTCGCGGCCGCCATGCCCCGGGCGCTCGCCTCCGTCTTCGCCTTTTCCAGCGGCACGGCCAGCGCCTTCCAGGATTATCACTTCGGCATTTCCTGCCTGCTCGAGGACATGCCCGACGATGCCCCCGAGGAAGTCGCCCTGCTGGTCAGCGTCACGGGCCTCGACGCCGGCGCCCGGCTGGGCGCACAGGTTGTCTGGGGCCAGCCATCGGGCCTGGTGGAAATGCAGGCCGAACTGCAGGCCGACGACATGCCAGCCTTGCATGCGGCCCTGCCCGGCCTGCTGGCCAGCCTGCAACAGGCCGCCAGCCGAGGCAGGCCGGAAATGTGACAGGAGCATGAAAAAGTGCCAGGAAACAACAACTTACGCTTTCCGTAGCGCAACTTTATTGACTTCCACTAGCCCCAGCCCCTATCCTTTCAGTTACGTTTGGTGAGAATGTGTGCATGTTCATGCGAGCATGCCCGCAAGCCGCCTTGCCCCCACAAAAGTCCATTCCGCATTTTTATTGCAACCATCAGGGCAACGCGCCTGGACGGCCGCTGCCAGCAAATACGGAGCTGACTGCCATGCCATCGCACCACCATTTTCCTGCAACATCCTTGCTCGGCTGCGCCTTCCTGCTGGCCGCCGCCCTGCCCGTGCAGGCGCAGACGACGGACAATCCTGCCGCCACCTTCAGCGCCAATGCCAGCCTCACTTCGCAATACATTTCGCGCGGCTTTCGCCAGACCTGGGGCAAGCCGGCACTGCAGGCGGGCGCCGACTACGCGCACCCGAGCGGCTGGTCGCTGGGCACCTGGGCTTCCACCGTCAGCGACCGCTATATCGAGGATGCGACCATCGAATGGGACCTGTACGGCGGCTACAGCGGCACGGTGGGAGAACTGGGCTACAGCCTGCTCGCGTATTACTACAAGTATCCGGGCGCCGTCTACCGCGCCACGGGTGTCAAGTATGACTATGGCGAACTGTCGCTGGGCCTCAGCTACAAGATGCTGTATGCCAAATACAACCATACCGTCACGCGCGACTTCTTTGGCATCACGCATGCGCGCGGCACGGGTTACCTCGACGTGGGCGCGAATGTCGACCTGGGCAATGCCTGGACCTTGAACCTGCACGCCGGTAATGGCCGGGTGGCGGGCACGGGCAATGCCATCTGGAACTGGCGCGACGCCAAGATCGGCGCCACCAGGGCCTTCGACGGCGGCTGGAACGCCAGCGCCGCCATCACGCGCGCCTGGGGCGCCACCGATGCCTACGACCATTACACCCTGGGCATCCCGAATGCGGCGGGTCAGTTCGACACATCGAATCCCGCCGCGGCCACCGTCGTGCTGGCCGTCAGCAAGACCTTCTAGGCGCGCTACCCGCGACGCCCATGACACCGATATCCCTCCCCATCAAGGAACAGCCTCATGCAACTCTCACTGAACAGTAAAATCTGCGTCGCCGCCACTGCGCTCGCCGTCCTCAGCCTCGGCGTCACGGCGGCCGTGATCGGCTACAAGAGCAGCGCCAGCGCCGAAGCGGCCGCGCTGGACCTGGCGCGCACGTCGGCGCGCGAAGTGGCCGGCGCGCTGCAGGCGCGCATCGCCAGCAACCTGTCCAGCGTGTCCAGCCTGGCCGGCGCCATGCGCGGCACCAAAAGCGCCAGCCTGCCCCTGCAGCGCGAGCAGATCAATGAGCTGACCAAGGCGACCCTGACCAGTTCGGAAGACTTGCTCGGTTCGGCCGTGACGTGGGAGCCGAACGCGCTCGACGGCAAGGATGCGGATTTCGCCAACCAGAAGCCGTACTACGACGCCAGCGGCCGCTTCATGCCCTACTGGACGCGCGGCGCCGGCGGAAAACTGCAAGTCGAACCCATCGTCTTCGACCCGAAACCGGGCGCCAACGACTGGTACGACGTGCCCAAGCGCACCGGCAAGACGTTTTTCACGGAACCGTATATCTACCCCGTCGATGGCAAGGATGTGCTGATGGCCTCGCTGGTGGCGCCCATCATGATCGACGGCAGCTTCAAGGGCGTGGCCAGTGCCGACTTCATGCTCACGCGCCTGGCGAAAATCCTTGCCGACCTGAAAGTGATCGAGGGCGGCAAGCTGGCCCTGATCTCGAACGGCGGCCTGTACGCGAGCCACCCCGTGCCTGAGCGGCTGGGCAAGAAGGCGGACGACGTGCCGGCCGCCGGCCTGGAGAAAGTGCGCCAGGGCCAGCCTTATGAATACGAGGACGACAAGGGCTACATCCACTTGCTGCAGCCGCTGCAGATCCACCCCGATATCGCCCCGTGGAGCGTGGAACTGAACTTCCCGAAAAGCGTGGCCACGGCCTCGGCGCGCGACCTGATGATCTATACCCTGATCGTCGCCCTGCTGTGCGCGGCGGCCACGGCCGGCATTTTGATCCTCGTCGTCAACCAGCTGACGCGTCCATTGCGCACCCTGGGCCGCACCATGACGGATTTGTCGAGCGGAGACGCCGACCTGCGCGTCAAGCTGGAAGTCAAGGGCACCGACGAGCTGGCCGTCATCGGCAAGGGTTTCAACGCCTTCGTGGAAAAGATCCATGCCGTGTTGCTGCAAGTGCAAGCCAGCGCCGACAACGTGGCCCGTGCCAGCGCGGAAATTGCGCAAGGCAATAACGACCTGTCGGCCCGCACGGAACAGCAAGCCAGTTCGCTGGAAGAGACGGCCGCCTCGGTGGAAGAGCTGACGGGCACCGTCAAGGAAAACGCCGACCATGCGCGCCAGGCGAATCAGCTGGCCGCCTCGGCGTCGGACGTGGCGCAAAAGAGCGGCGAAGTGGTCAGCAAGGTGATCGAAACGATGACCTCGATCAATGATTCGTCGAACAAGATCGTCGATATCATCAGCGTCATCGACGGCATTGCCTTCCAGACGAATATCCTGGCCCTGAACGCGGCCGTGGAAGCGGCGCGCGCGGGCGAACAGGGGCGCGGTTTCGCCGTCGTCGCCACGGAAGTGCGCAACCTGGCGCAGCGCTCCGCGGCGGCAGCGAAGGAAATCAAGCTGCTGATCGACGATTCCGTGGGCAAGGTGGCCGTCGGCAGCAAGCTTGTCGATGAGGCGGGCGCCACCATGGAACAGGTGGTCGACAGCGTACGCAAGGTGACCGCCATCATGGCCGACATCAGCGTCGCCACCACCGAGCAAAGCGACGGTATCGCGCAAGTGAACCAGGCGCTGGCGCAGATGGATGGCGTGACGCAGCAAAACGCGGCCCTCGTCGAGGAAGCGGCAGCGGCCGCCGAAAGCCTGCAAGACCAGGCCAGCCATCTGGCCGAGGTGGTCAGCGTGTTCAAGCTGGGCGCGCAGCAACAGGCGGCGCTGCCGGCAGTGAAGACAGTGGCTGCGCCGCGCACGCCGCCAGCCGTCAAGGCGCCGCCGCCAGGCAAGCGCCTCGCCTCGATCAAGCCGGCGCCAGCGGAAAGAACGCAAGCCAAGACGCCGGCAGGCGATGACTGGGAAGAGTTTTAAGCCGGCCTTTCCTGCCGGCAGCGAGTTACTCTTGATTTAAATCAAGTCACGAATACATTCGGTGAGAATTGCCCCTCATCCATCCTTTTATACTGTTGCCGCGCTCACGGCACGCATGCTTGCCGGAATAAAAGGATGGGGCATGAAAAAAATAGTGGCAGTCTTATTGGCATCAAGCACCGCACTGCTGGCAGGTTGCGGCGGTGGCGGCGGCAGCGGCGATGCAGGCAATTCCAATGCTGGATCGGCGCTGGCTCCCTATGTCGGTACCTGGCAAGCGCCATGCGATGGACACGAGCGCGAGATCATGGTCGTTGCAGCCAAAGCCGATGGCAGCGGCGCCATGGAACTCAGTTCCACCACCGAAATCTATCTCAAGACCGGCTGCGGCGGCACCTTGCTGGGGACGGAAACCATGACGGCAAAGATCAGCGCGACACCGGATGGCGTGGTCGACGTTCTGGTCAAACTGACGGAAAATGGTGCCGCGAGCAACGTGCGCATCGACAAGCTGAACCTGTCCATTCCCGCCTATGCATTCAACGTCACGGGCCCTGGTGTGCAATACGTGAAGAAAGATGGCAAACAGCAATGGTGCATCGAATATGAAGGCGGCTCCACCTGCCTGCTCGACGAAGGCATGCGCCCGGCGCAAACCATCAAAGGTGGCATCGTCTTGCGCGACAACAACCTCTACACCTTCTCGCATAACGGCACCGCTTATGAACCCGACATGCTGTATGTAAAAAAATAAGCGCGTAACTTGCTGCGGAGCCCGTGGCCCCGCAGCTTCAGCGCCTCGGGTCCGTTAGCGAACATATGTGTAGAACCGAACATACATTGCGAAAATAGAAAGCTATTCTGTTGAAAAACAGGAGCTTGCCATGTCGCCCACCGCCTTTACGCTGCCATCCCACGCCGAGCTGACCGCCTTGCTGCGGCCACACGATAGCACTTTCTCCCCCGTCGAAGGCTTGCGCCGCTTGCGCGAGGCGGGACTGGACCAGCTGCCCCTGCCCGGCCACGGCGCCACTCTGCAGCGCTGGCAAATGCTGGCCGCCATCGCCGCCATCGACCTCTCCCTGCTCAAGCTGTATGAAGGCCATACCGATGCGCTCGCCATCCTGGCGGAAATCGATGGCCCCGGCGTGCCGGCCGGCAGCAGCTGGGGTGTCTGGTGTGCGGAAATGCCGGGCGCACGCGTCCGCTTGCAGCAGGCAGCCGATGGCCGCTATGTGCTCGATGGACGCAAGGCATGGTGTTCCGGCGCGAATGGCCTCAGCCATGCCTTGATCAGCTGCTGGAATGAGGACGGCCAGGCTTGCCTGGCCTCCGTGGCCCTGTCGCAGCCGGGTGTGCACGTCACGGACGAAGGCTGGCAAGCCGTCGGCATGCTCGCCTGCGCCAGCGTCGACGTGACCTTTTCCGCCGCGCGCGCCTTTCCCGTGGGTGCGCCGGGCGCATATCTGCAGCGCCCCGGTTTCTGGCATGGCGGCGCCGGCATCGCGGCCGCCTGGTATGGCGCGGCCTGCGCCGTCGCCAGCCACCTGCATGCGCGCGCGCAGCACGCCGCCCCCGATCCCGTCCGCCTGGCGCAACTAGGGAAAATCGATTGCGCGCTGCGCGCCGCCGGCGCACTGCTGCGCGAAGGCGCCGCCGAAATCGACGCACAGCCGCAGCGCGACGTCATGGGCCTGGCGCTGCGCCTGCGCCTGGCGGTGGAAGATGCCGCCACCCTGGTCCTGCACCTGGCCACGCGCGCCCTCGGCGCCGGCCCCCTGTGCCGCGATGCCCGCTTCGCCCGCCTGGTGGCCGACTTGCCCGTCTTCCTGCGCCAAAGCCATGCGGAACGCGATCAGGCCGTGCTGGGCGGCATCGTCGCCGGTGCCGAAGACCATCCCTGGGCGCTCTGACATGCCCGCCCTTCCCGATACGCATGCGCGCCGCATCGAAGGCCGCGGCACGCCGGACGACGTCTGGCTATCCTGGCCGGGGCTGAACGATATCCCCGCCATCGGCGCCCACACACTGGTGCCGCCGGGATCGCGCGCCGTCATCGTCGCGCCCCATCCCGACGATGAAATCCTCGCCTGCGGCGGCTTGCTGCAGCTGCTGGCGGCGCAGGGCAGCGAACTGCTGTTCGTCGCCGTCACCGATGGCGACGCCAGCCACCCGGGCTCCCCACTCTGGCCGCAGGAACGCCTGCGCCGCGTGCGTCCGCAGGAATCCGCGCAGGCGCTGCAGGTACTGGGGCTGGCGTCGCCCGCGTGGCTGCGCCTGCACCTGCCCGATGGCAGTGGGGAAGCGATGACGCCGCAGCTGAGCACGACCCTGGCAGCGCAGCTGCGTCCCGGCGACACCGTGTTTACCACCTGGCGCCTGGATGGCCACCCGGACCATGAAGCCTGTGGCTGGTCCTGCGCTGCGGCATGCTCGGCAAGCGGCGCCACCCTGGTGGAAATGCCCGTCTGGGGCTGGCACTGGGCCGCGCCCGGCGATGCGCGCGTACCATGGCACCGCGCGCATCGCCTGCCATTGCCGGACCAGATCCTGCAGCGCAAGCGCGCCGCCCTGCGCTGCTTCGCCAGCCAGATGGATGCCGATCCGTCTACCGGCCGTCCCGCCATCGTGGCTGGCGATGCCTTGCAGCGCCTGCTGCACGCCTGCGAAGTGTATTTTCTATGAATGCCTCGTCCATGCCAGACGACCAGCGCGGCAGCTATTTCGAGCAGCTGTACCGCCAGGATGCCGACCCGTGGCTGGTGCGCCAGCGCTGGTACGAGGAGCGCAAGCGGGCCCTGCTGCTGGCCAGCCTGCCGCAGCAGCGCTACCGCCACGCGTATGAACCGGGCTGCGGCAACGGCGAATTGACGGTCGAACTGGCACGGCGCTGCGAGCGCCTGCTGGCGGCCGATCTCTCGGCCGAAGCGTTGCGCCTGGCCCGCCAGCGCCTGCAGGACGCGGAACAGGATGCGCATGTCACCCTGGCACAGCACCGGCTGCCGCAGGACTGGCCGCGCATCCCGCCCGGCGCCGGGAAATTCGACCTGATCGTCTTCAGCGAGATCGCCTATTACCTGTCGCCGGAAGAACTGGCGCGCGTGGTCGAACACAGCATCGCCAGCCTGGCGCCGGGCGGCAGCATCGTCGCCTGCCACTGGCGCGCGCCGTTTGCGCAGCGCATCATCTCGACCGTGCGCGTGCATGCGGTCTTCCAGGACGCGCACGGTCTGCACCGGGTGCTGCGCCACGAAGAAACCGACTTCCTGCTGGAGATCTGGTCGAACGATGCGCGCTCGGTGGCGCAACGCGAGGGCTTCGCATGATAGGCGTGGTCGTTCCCGTACATGACGAGGAAGCGTGCCTGGGCGACTGCCTGGCGGCGCTGCGCTTTGCCGCCACCTGCCCGCTGCTGTCTGGCGAAGCCGTCAGCATCGTCATCGTGCTCGATGCCTGCAGCGACCAGTCGCAGCGCATCGTGCTGGCGCACGCCATGCAGGCAGACCTGCACTGGCGCCTCGACTGCATCGCCGTCAATGCCCATAACGTGGGCGCCGCACGCGCCGCCGGCGCGCAGCTGCTGCTGCAGCAAGGCGCACGCTGGCTGGCATTTACGGATGCGGACACGCGCGTCTCGCCCTCCTGGCTGAGTACCCAGCTGGGCTTGAACGCCGATGCCGTCTGCGGCACGGTGGCCGTGGACGACTGGTCGCCGCACGGGGCCAACGCCGATGCGCTGCGTGAACACTACGCCCGCACCTACACCGATGCCGACGGCCACCGCCACATCCATGGTGCCAACTTCGGCGTACGCGCCAGTGCCTACCTGCGCGCCGGCGGCTTCGCGCCATTGGCTTGCAGCGAAGACGTGGCCATGGTGGCGGCCCTGCAAGAATCCGGTGCGCACATCGCCTGGAGCGCCGCGCCGCGCGTCACGACCAGTGCCCGCCGCCATGCCAGGGCACGCGGCGGCTTTGGCGACACCTTGCTGCAGGTGGTGGCGGCGATGGAACAGTCTCCCCGCTCCTCACGCTGACATAGCCAAAAAAAATCGCCGGACCGGATGGACTCCGGGCCGGCGATCAGGGCTGGCCTGAAAGCTAACTGATTACTTGAGCGGCATGGCAATGCCGAACATCACCGACTGGCTACGCCCGCTATCCATATTCAGATTGCTGTTGTAGTCCAGGGTAATGGTCATGCCGTTCGACAGCAGCAGCTTCACGCCCAGCCCCGCCGTCCAGTTGCCCGTCTGCTGCGGCACCGTGCGGATCACGTACACGGGGCCGTCGGCCGCCAGGTCGGCATAGGCCAGGCGCGCATCGTCGGCACCCTGGAACTGGTGGCGATACTCGAGGCGCGCACGCGGGAACCACGTGCCCAGGCCGCCCACATAGATGCCCTCGGCCCGCACGCCCAGCGCGCCGATGCGCGAACGCACCGTCTGCTTGAAGTAGCTCAGCGCGTTGATGCCCGCCGCTTTCTCCGTGTACGGATCGAGCTTGGCCGACATCAGTTCCACCCGGCCATACGGCGACCACATCCACATTTCCTGGCGCATCTCGATGCCGCCCACCAGCGCGCCGAACACTTGCTTGCCGTCGCGTTCACCCGTGGCGAAACCGCTGCCATCGGTGAGGTAGCGCGACGCATCGTATTGCAAGGTACCGTAGCCGAGCACGCCGTCAAGGAAGACGCCCTTGCTCGGACGCAGGCTGCCATACACGGCCGCCACGGCGCTGTCGGCCGTGCTGCGGCTGCCGTTCTGGCCCACGTCGCTGCGGTCATGGCTGAAGCCGGCACCCACACCCAGGGTCGCTAGGTCGCTGAGGCGGTAATCGCCACCCACGCTCACGCCGTTGGTGCGGAAACGGAAGCCCGTGTCGCGGCCATTCACATAGTGCTGGCCAAAGTCCACCGCGCCGCCCAGCCACAATGCCAGGGCCTGCTTCTGCGTGTCCGGACGCTGCGGCATGTCCGGCAAGCCGTTCGTGGCGCCGCTGACATCCACCTGTTGCCGCTCGCTGCTGAAACCGGCATCGGGCTGGCGCAGGGAAGCCTTGCGCATGAACGGTTTCACGGCCGTGCCAAACACGCGATCCGCTTCCTGCTCCTGCCAGCGCGCCAGCGCCGCCGTCGGGTTGCCGCTGTCGTTCGGCGGCGTCAGGCTCAGGCCAAAGCTGGAACGTCCCCAGCCGTCGCCATGCAGGCTTTCCAGGCGCTGCGTGAAGTTCGACAGCTGCGCGCTGGCGAAACGCCGCGCCGCGTCGGCTTGCGCCGCCTGCAAGCCGATCACTTCCGGATCGACCGACGGATCGCGGCGCGCCGTCACCGTCACGTTGACCACGCCCGGCTTCGAGGTGGCAAAGGCATTGCTCAGGGTGTAGCTGACCACCGCTGCGCCGGCAAACTTGCCCGAGGCCGCAAAGCTCAGCTGGTACGACGGCTTGCCGGCCGTGCCCACATCGCGCACCACCGCCTTGCCCGCCTCCGCCGGCGCCACGCTCAGTACATTCGCCGCCGTGAACGGACCGCCCGTGGCGCCCGCCGTCAGGTCCACATTGACCGTCAGACCGGCCACCACCGTGGCGCTCTGGCTGGCCACCTGCGGCATCGGATTGACGGAAATCGTCGACGTCACCGGCGCCGAGGTGCCGAACACGTTCGACACGGTGTAGCCGATGCTGATCTGGCCGCTGGTATTGATGCCTGGCGTGTAGACGATGTCCATGCCATTCACCACTGCCGTGCCGCTGGCCGGCTGCGTCGTGATGGCCACGGCCGTGAACGGGCCGCCCGTGGCGCCTTGCGTCACGGGCAGGGTCACCGGCGTGCCGGCCAATACCGTGACCGTCTTGGCGACAGGTACCGGCACCGGCTGCGGCGCCACCGTCACACTGACCGTCGCGGGCGCGGACGTGCCGCCCGGCCCGGTCGCCGTGTAGCTGAAGGCGTCAGGACCGAAGTAGTTCGCATTCGGCACATACGTCACCTTGAAGGAGCGGCCGCTGCCGCCCCCCGCCGCGCCGCTCGCCACCACCGTGACGCGCCCATGCTGCGGCGGCGTGACGATGGTCACATCGGTGATCGGGCTGCCATCCGTGGAAGCGATGGTCAGGCTCACTTCCTGGTTGGCCGAGGTCGTCGCCGTTTCATTCGGCACCGGCGGCGGCGCCTGGTTCACTTGCAGGGTCAACGCTTGCTGCACCGTGAACTGGTGCGCGTCCTTCGCTTGCAAGGTGAAGTTGTAGCTGCCCGCCACCGTCGGCGTGCCGCTGACGATGCCGGTCGCCGCATTGAGCACCAGGCCGCTTGGCAAGGCGCCGCCGCTCACGGAGTACGCATACGGCGCGATGCCGCCGGCCGCCGTGAATGTCTGGCTGTAGGCATCGCCGGCACGGATTGCCGCCAGGCTGGCCGGCGTCAGTGTCAGGACCGGTGCCGCCACTGCCAGGGTATAGCTGTTGCTCGCGCTGAATGGCGCGCCCACGCCTGTGCTGCTATCGGTGACCTTGATGCTGAACGGGAAGCTGCCCGCCACATTCGTCGTGCCGGACAGTACGCCCGTGGCCCCGTTCAGGCTCAGGCCAGCGGGCAAGGTACCGCTGCTGACGCTGAAGGTGTACGGCGCCGTGCCGCCCGTCGCCGAGAGGGTCGCGCTGTAGGCCGCTTCCGCCGTTGGATTGGACAAGGTGGCTGGCGTCAGGCTGACCGTCGCCGAAGACACCACCAGGGTATAGCTTTGCGTGCCGGTAAACAGATGCGCATCGGCCGCCTGCACGGTCAAGGTAAAACTGCCGGCTGCCGTTGGCGTGCCGCTCAGCAAGCCGCTGCTGCTCAAGGCGAGGCCCGCTGGCAGGCTGCCGCCCGACACCGTGTAGGCATAGGGAGCGACGCCGCCGCTGGCCGACAGTGGCTGGCTGTACGCCGTGGCCACTGTCGCCGCCGGCAAGGTGGCCGGCGTGAGCGTGATCGTCGGCGCGGAAACGGCCACCGTATAACTCTTGCTCGCGCTGAACGGCGCACCCGCGCCCGTGCTGCTGTCGCTGGCGCGCAGGCTGAAAGTAAAGCTGCCGGCCACATTCGTCGTGCCGGACAGCACACCCGTGGCAGTGTTCAGGCTCAAGCCGGCAGGCAGGCTGCCGCTGGTCACGCTGTAGGTGTACGGCGCCATGCCGCCCGTCGCCATGACGCTGACGCTGTAGGGGGTTTCCGCCACGGGATTGGGCAAGGTGGCCGGCGTCAAGCTGACCGTCGGCGCGCCCACGGTGACTGTCACGGTGGCCGGCGCCGAGGTGCCGCTGGCATTCGTGGCCGTATAGGTAAAGCTGTCGCTGCCGCCGTAGCCGGTCGTCGGCGTATACGTGATGCCGGTACCGCTGGCCGTCGCCGTGCCGTGAGCGGGTAGCGACGCCACTGCCACGGAGGCCGCCGCGCCGCCGCCCAGGTTCAATGGAACCGGGTTGGCGCTGCTGCCGTAGGCCACCGTCGTGGTGACGGCGCCGGCCACGGGCACGGCGATCGCCACCGTGCCGGAATAGGCATGCACGCCTGTATACGGTCCGCTGCCGGTGCTGCTGTCTGTAGCAGTGATGCTGAAGCTGTAGGCGCCCGCCACCGTCGGCGTGCCGGACACGGTACCGTCCGCCGCCAGGCTCAGGCCTGTCGGCAGGCTGCCAGCCGTCACGGCATAGCCATACGGCGCCGTGCCGCCCGTGGCGGTGACGCCCTGGCTGAAGGCGACGCCGGCCGTCATGGCCGGCAAGGCCGCCGGCGCGATGCTGATCGCCGGTACCGCCACCGTCAGCGAATAGGCGCGCGCGCCCGCATATGGACCGCTGCCCGTCGAACTGTCCGTGGCCCGCACGGTGAAGTTGAAGGTGCCGCCCGCCGTTGGCGTGCCAGCCAGCAGACCGGCATTCGACAGGCTCACGCCGGCCGGCAAGGCACCGGCGCTGATCGCGTAGGCGTACGGTGCCAGGCCGTTCCCGGCCGTCAGGGTCTGGCTGTAGGCCGTGCCGACTGTTGCACCAGCTACGTTGGTTTGCACAATCGTCACGGTCGGCGTGCCCACCGTGATGCTCACGGTGGCCACCGCCGAGGTACCGATGCCGTTGGTGGCCGTGTAGGTAAAGCTGTCTGGCCCGCCATAACCGGCCGTCGGCGTATATGTAATGCTGGTGCCGCTGGCCGTCGCCGTGCCATGCGAGGCGCCGGAAGACACGCTTACCGAGGTCGCCACACCGCCGCTCAGGCTCAAGGCGATCGGGGTGGCGCTGCTGCCGTAGGCCACCGTGGCGCTGACATTGCCGGCAATGGGCGCACCCGGTGCCACGCTGCCGGAATAGGCGCGTGAGCCCGAGAAGGGAGCGCCTGCGCCGGTGCTGCTGTCGGTCGCGGTGACGGTAAAGCTGTACGCGCCCGCTGCTGCCGGCGTGCCGGACAAGGTGCCGTCCGCCGCCAGGCTCAGACCCGTCGGCAAACTGCCCGCAGTGACGGCATAGTTATATGCTGCCGTCCCGCCGGTGGCGGTAATGGCCTGGCTGAAAGCGACGCCGGCCGTCATTGCAGGCAAGGCAGGCGGCGCTACCGAGATCGTTGGCGCCGCCACCGTCAGCGAGTAGGCCTGCGTGCCGGCATACGGGCCGCTGCCCGTCGAACTATCCTGGGCGCGCACGGTGAAATTGAAAGTACCGGCAGCCGTCGGCGTGCCTGACAGTATCCCGCCGCTGGACAGGCTGAGGCCTGCCGGCAAGGCGCCTGCGCTGATCGTGTAGGTGTAAGGCGACGTGCCGCCCGCGGCCGTCAGAGTCTGGCTGTATGCCGTGCCGACTGTTGCGCCCGACACGCTGGTTTCCACGACAGTTACCGTTGCCACGCCCACCGTAATGGTCACGGTGGCCGGCGCCGAAGTACCGACGATATTGGTGGCCGTGTAGGTGAAGCTGTCAGGGCCGCCATAGCCGGCCGTCGGCGTGTAGGTGATGCTGGTGCCGCTGGCCGTCGCCGTGCCGTGCGAAGCGCCGGAGGCGATGGCCACCGAGGTCGCCGTGCCGCCGCCAAGTGACAAGGGGATCGGGGTGGCGCTGCTGCCGTACGCCACCGTGGCGCTGGAACCACCCGCAACTGGCGCACCGAAATAGGTGAACTGGTCCGCCGCACTGGTGGCGCTGGTACCGCCAAGCGTGGTCACGCGCACATCCACCGTGCCCGTGCCGCTTGGCGCCGTCGCCGTGATCTGCGTGGCGCCGTTGACGGTGAAGCCGGTGGCCGCCGTGGCGCCGAACGTCACGGCAGTCGCACCGCCCAAATTCGAGCCCGTGATGGTGACCGTGGTGCCGCCGGTAGCAGGGCCCGTGGCAGGCGAAATACCGCTCACCGCCGGTGCGGCCACATACGTAAACTGGTCCGCTGCACTGGTGGCGCTGGTGCCGCCAGCGGTGGTGATGCGCACGTCCACGGTACCCGTGCCTGCGGGCGCCGTCGCCGTGATCTGCGTGGCGCTGTTGACGGTAAAGCCGGTGGCCGCCGTGGCGCCGAAGGTCACGGCTGTCGCGCCGCTGAAATTCGAACCGCTGATGGTGACCGTGGTGCCGCCGGTAGCCGGACCGGCCGTCGGCGAAATGCTGCTGACCACCGGTGCCGCCACATAGGTATATTGATCGGCCGCGCTGGTGGCGCTGGTGCCGCCCGTCGTGGTGACGCGCACGTCCACCGTGCCCGTGCCGCTTGGCGCCGTCGCCGTGATCTGCGTGGCGCTGTTGACCGTAAAGCCGCTCGCCGCCGTGGCGCCAAACGTCACCGCCGTGGTGCTGCTAAAGCCCGTACCCGTGATGACGACGCTCGTGCCGCCGGTGGCCGGACCGGCTGTCGGCGAAATGCTGCTGACTGCAGGCAGCGTCACGTAAGTAAATTGATCGTTGGCACTGGTGGCGCTGGTGCCGCCCACCGAAGTGACGCGCACGTCCACCGTGCCAGCGCTGCCGGCCGGCGCCGTGGCCGTGATCTGCGTGGCGCTGTTGACGGTGTAGCCGGTGGCCGCCGTGGCGCCGAACGTCACGGCTGTCGTGCCGCTAAAATTCGAGCCGGTGATGATGACCGTGGCGCCGCCGGTCGTAGGTCCTGAAGTGGGCGAAATGCTGCTCACCACCGGCCGTGCCACATAGGTAAATTGATCGGCGGCGCTGGTGGCGCTGGTGCCGCCCGCCGTAGTGACGCGCACGTCGACCGTGCCAGCGCTGCCGGCTGGCGCCGTGGCCGTGATCTGCGTGGCGCTGTTGACCGTGTAGCCGGTGGCCGCCGTGGCGCCGAAGGTCACCGCCGTGGTGCTGCCAAAACCCGTGCCGGTGATGGTGACGGTGGTGCCGCCGGTGGCCGGGCCGGCCGTGGGCGAAATGCTCGTCACCGTCGGTACCGCCACAAAGGTGTACTGGTCCGCCCCGCTGGTGGCGCTGGTACCGCCCGTCGTGGTGACGCGCACGTCCACCGTACCGGTACCGGCAGGCGCCGTGGCCGTGATCTGCGTGGCGCTGTTGACCGTGAAGCCGGTGGCTGCCGTGGCGCCGAAGGTCACCGCTGTAGCGCCGGTAAACCCCGTGCCCGTAATGGTGACGCTCGTGCCACCAGCGGCAGGACCTGCCGTGGGCGAAATGCTGGTGACCGTTGGCGCAGGAATATACGTGAACTGGTTGGCAGCGCCGGTGGCGCTGGTGCCGCCAGTCGCGGTGACGGTCACGTTCACGGTGCCAGCACTACCGGAAGGCGACGTGGCGGTTATGGTCGTGGCATTGACGACGGTGACGGAGACGCCATTATTGGCGCCAAACTTCAGCGCCGTAACGCCCGTAAAGCCGGTACCAGTAATGGTGACGGCCGTGCCGCCGGTCGCAGGGCCGGATGCAGGCGACACGCCGGTGATGGTCGGCGGCGGCTGGGCGTTGATCACCAGGGAATAGCTTCTGGACGTGTTGTACGGTCCATTGCCGCCCGTGACATCCGTCGATTTGATCACAAAGTTATAGGTGCCCAGGGCGCTCGGCGTACCCGATAACAAGCCGCTGGAGGACAGGCTCAGGCCAGGCGGCAAACTGCCCGACTCCACCACATAGGTAAAGGGCGCAGTGCCATTCAAAGTGGACATCTGCTGACTGTAGGGCGCCGACAGCCCGCCGGCCGCCAAGGTGGTGGGCGTGATGGACAAGATCGGTATGGCGACCGTCACGGAATAATTCTTGATGACTACCTGCGGCGTGCCTGCCGTCGAATCGGTGACCTTGATGCCAAACGCAAAGGAGCCGGTAGCCGTCACGGTGCCGGAAATCACGCCGCTCGCCGATACGCTAATGCCAGGCGGCAAGGTGCCGGAGTCAAACGCATAGCTGTAGGGGGCCACGCCGCTGCTCGCCGACATGGCCTGGCTGTACGGCACGCCAATCACGGGCGCCGTCAAACTGCCCGGCGCCACGGTGAAGGCAGCCGCTGCGGGCAAGACGGTCACCGTGAAAGTGATCTCTCCTTGCGACTCATCGAGCAGCACAAACGTATCGGACAGCGCGCCATCTCCATTATTGGTATAGGTCGCCTTGTTGTCCTGATTGTTGGTGAGGCCGGTAATCGTACCGTGCAATGCCGTGGCGGAATTATCGTTCAGCCCAAAAGTATTGCAGCTCGACAAGTCGATGATGTACGAGGCACCCGAGGCAACTGTAAAACTCTGATTCGGAGGGCAGATAAGGCTCGGGCCTGCCGCCTGCGCGGGCGTGGCGCCGAACGCCAGCATCAGCAGGCACAACGAAGCAAGCCAGTGCACGAAACGGCCGGATACTGGCAGCCTCTCAGCGGCACTGTTTGGCATTCGCCCCTTGTTTCCGGCAAAAAAGGCAAGCAGGAAAGAAAGTGCCGGACGGGCGCCAATATCGTTGCAAATACGCAACATAATTTCTCCAATACAGTGTTTTTTAAATAAAAAATGCACATAAATCCAGGCTGCAAGCGATGCCTATCCAGGCTCTTCTACAGTGCCAACAGATGTTGACGCTTGCCATATGACAACGTATGCTAACCCGAGATTTCAATAAAGTAACTATAACAAAAAGGGTTTTTTAAAACGCAATATTGGTTGCAAATGGAAAATATTTCCAATTTGAAATTCAATTGCATTCCAACCGTGGGAGAACGATGATGGCTGATGTGTATCTAGGACAAATCATGATGGGCGGCTTCAATTTTGCGCCGCGTGGATTTGCGGCATGTAACGGGCAATTGCTGCCCGTTGCGCAAAATCAGGCGCTGTTTGCACTGCTGGGTACCTATTACGGCGGCAATGGCAGTACGACCTTTGCCTTGCCTAACTTGCAAGGCAGTACCCCTGTCGGTGCGGGTAGTTCTGTCGATGGCGCCTGGCAACCTTCCCCCTACCCGATCGGCACCCGAGCGGGGACCGAGGCTGTCACCTTGATATCGACACAGATGCCGCCGCACACGCATGCGGCCAATACGGTAACGACGCCCGGCACGTCGAAAAATCCCACGAATACCCTGTTTGGCGGCAGCGGCGCGGAATCCATCTATGGTTCGGCCGGGCCGCAAGTTACCCTGTCCAACCAAACCCTGGCGTTGACCGGCGGCAACCAGGCGCATAACAATATGCAGCCGTTCTCGGTCATCAACTTCAATATCGCCTTGAGCGGTATCTTCCCGTCGCGCAACTAACGAATCAGCCAATTCTTACGGAGCATAGTCATGACCACACCCTATGTCGGCGAAATTCGCCTGTTTGCCTTTCCCCGCATTCCCAGCGGCTGGTTCGCCTGCGACGGCAGCCTGAAACCGATCGCCAATAATGAAGTACTGTATACCCTGCTGGGCACCACCTACGGCGGCGACGGCGTCAACACTTTCGCCGTGCCCGACCTGCGCGGCCAGGTTCCCCTGCATATGGGCACCGGTCCCGGCCTGACCAACCGGCCCATCGGGCAACGAAGCGGCAGCGAATCGGTGACCTTGCTGGCAACCCAGCTTCCTTCGCATACGCACCCGTTCAATGTGAACAGCACCCTGGCGACGGCGAATGTGCCAGCGGCCAACCTGCTGCTGACGGCCCCGTCGAATAACGACAAGATGTACACCAGCGACCTGACCGGCCTGACCGCCTATGCACTGGCAACCACCGCCACGGGCGCGACAGGCGGCACCCTGCCGCACGAGAACACCATGCCCACCCTGACAGCGTCATTTTGCATCGCATGGGCAGGCATTTTCCCATCGCAGCAATAGCAGCCGGCAAGCCAGCGCAGCCCATAAAATCGATCAGGAGAACCTACCGTGACAACACCATACCTTGGCGAGATACAAGTCTTCGGCTTCAATTTCACACCCTACGGGTGGGCCAGCTGCAATGGCGCCACCCTGCAAATCCAGCAATATAGCGCCCTGTTTTCCTTGATCGGCACGCAGTATGGGGGGAACGGGACCACCACCTTCCAGCTGCCCAACTTCACGGGACGCGCGCCCTGCAGCCAGGGACAAGGACCGGGCCTGACACCGCGCGTGATGGGCGAGACCTTCGGCAGCAACAGTGTCTCGTTGAACGTCACGGAGATCCCGAATCACACCCATCAACTCAATGTGTACCGCCAGCCCACGGCCGCCCTGCAGCACAACACCCCGCTCGCTGGCGATGGCTTGATTGCGCTGGGCGGCACGTCCGCATTCGTGCCGACGACGCCACCCAATGTCACGCTGTCCCCGGCCGCGATCGGTACTGCCGGTGGCGGCCAGCCGCACGAAAACCGCCAGCCGATGCTGGCGGTCAATTTCTGCATCGCCCTGCAAGGGGAATTCCCGTCGTTTGATTAAGTTTGATGCATCCAGGCAGGCGGCGCCATCGCGGCGCCCGCCTTGCCCCTCTCCCCGTACCGGCCTCAGTTAAACACTGCCTGGTACAGGAAGCCGTGGCTGTCACGCGCCACCGGCACCAAAAAGATACCCACTTCGCCAAACGCATCATGCTGCATCTGGAAGATTTTCTGGCTGAACAGGATGGGAGAGCTATTGTGAAACAGCAGGCTGAACGGCTTGCGCATCAAGCCCTCCAGAGTTGCTGACGGCAGCGGGCGCACTTCCTTCAGGACAAAGGCGGCATTCCCGTCACCGGCCGCAATAAACGTCTCGTTGACGCGCGCGGCAAAATGTTCGATGGTCAGGACATTCATCATTCCAGATATTCCATTCCGTAAGCAGTGTGGTAAAGACGATGCCTGATTCTAATGGAATCATTGCCGCCCTGGCACGGCAATGACATGAAAAACCAGACGTCATATGCACCGCGGGGCGGGAGCAAGCTGCTCCCGCCCCGCGGCGTCACCTCCTTGAGCCGTAGCGCTACTTGAGCGGCATGGCAATACCGAACATCACCGACTGGCTACGTCCGCTATCCATGTTCAGATTGCTGTTGTAGTCCAGGGTAATGGTCATGCCGTTCGACAGCAGCAGTTTGACGCCCAGTCCCGCCGTCCAGTTGCCCGTCTGCTGCGGCACCGTGCGGATCACGTACACGGGGCCGTCGGCCGCCAGGTCGGCATAGGCCAGGCGCGCATCATCGGCGCCCTGGAACTGGTGCCGGTACTCGAGCCGCGCACGCGGGAACCACGTGCCCAGGCCGCCCACATAGATGCCCTCGGCCCGCACGCCCAGCGCGCCGATGCGCGAACGCACCGTCTGCTTGAAGTAGCTCAGCGCGTTGATGCCCGCCGCTTTCTCCGTGTACGGATCGAGCTTGGCCGACATCAGTTCCACCCGGCCATACGGCGACCACATCCACATTTCCTGGCGCATCTCGATGCCGCCCACCAGCGCGCCGAACACCTGCTTGCCGTCGCGTTCACCCGTGGCGAAACCGCTGCCATCGGTAAGGTAGCGCGACGCATCGTATTGCAGGGTACCGTAGCCGAGCACGCCGTCAAGGAAGACGCCCTTGCTCGGACGCAGGCTGCCATACACGGCCGCCACGGCGCTGTCGGCCGTGCTGCGGCTGCCGTTCTGGCCCACGTCGCTGCGGTCATGGCTGAAGCCGGCGCCCACGCCCAGGGTCGCCAGGTCGCTGAGGCGGTAATCGCCACCCACGCTCACGCCGTTGGTGCGGAAACGGAAGCCCGTGTCGCGGCCATTCACATCGTGCTGGCCGAAGTCCACCGCACCGCCCAGCCACAATGCCAAGGCCTGCTTCTGCGTGTCCGGGCGCTGCGGCATGTCCGGCAAGCCGTTCGTGGCGCCGCTGACATCCACCTGTTGCCGCTCGCTGCTGAAACCGGCATCGGGCTGGCGCAGGGAAGCCTTGCGCATGAACGGTTTCACGGCCGTGCCGAACACGCGGTCCGCTTCCTGCTCCTGCCAGCGCGCCAGCGCCGCCGTCGGGTTGCCGCTGTCGTTCGGCGGCGTCAGGCTCAGGCCAAAGCTGGAACGTCCCCAGCCGTCGCCATGCAGGCTTTCCAGGCGCTGCGTGAAGTTCGACAGCTGCGCGCTGGCGAAACGCCGCGCCGCATCGGCTTGCGCCGCCTGCAGGCCGATCACTTCCGGATCGACCGACGGGTCGCGGCGCGCCGTCACGGTCACGTTGACCACGCCCGGCTTCGAGGTGGCAAAGGCATTGCTCAGGGTATAGCTGACCACCGCTGCGCCGGCAAACTTGCCCGAGGCCGCAAAGCTCAGCTGGTACGACGGCTTGCCCGCCGTGCCCACGTCGCGCACCACCGCCTTGCCCGCCTCCGCCGGCGCCACGCTCAGCACATTCGCCGCCGTGAACGGACCGCCCGTGGCGCCCGCCGTCAGGTCCACATTGACCGTCAGGCCGGCCACCACCGTGGCGCTCTGGCTGGCCACCTGCGGCATCGGATTGACGGAAATCGTCGACGTCACCGGCGCCGAGGTGCCGAACACGTTCGACACGGTGTAGCCGATGCTGATCTGGCCGCTGGTATTGATGCCTGGCGTATAGACGATGTCCATGCCATTCACCGCTGCCGTGCCGCTGGCCGGCTGCGTGGTAATCGCCACTGCCGTGAACGGCCCGCCCGTGGCGCCTTGCGTCACGGGCAGGGTCACCGGCGTGCCGGCCAATACCGTGACCGTCTTGGCGACAGGTACCGGCACCGGCTGCGGCGCCACCGTCACACTGACCGTCGCGGGCGCGGACGTGCCGCCCGGCCCAGTCGCCGTGTAGCTGAAGGCGTCAGGACCGAAGTAGTTCGCATTCGGCACATACGTCACCTTGAAGGAGCGGCCGCTGCCACCGCCCGCCGCACCGCTCGTCACCACCGTGACGCGCCCATGCTGCGGCGGCGTGACGATGGTCACATCGGTGATCGGGCTGCCATCCGTGGAAGCGATGGTCAGGCTCACTTCCTGGTTGGCTGACGTCGTCGCCGTTTCATTCGGCACCGGCGGCGGCGCCTGGTTCACTTGCAGGGTCAACGCTTGCTGCACCGTGAACTGGTGCGCGTCCTTCGCTTGCAAGGTGAAGTTGTAGCTGCCCGCCACCGTCGGCGTGCCGCTGACGATGCCGGTCGCCGCATTGAGCACCAGGCCCGTTGGCAAGGCGCCGCCGCTCACGGAGTACGCATACGGCGCGATGCCGCCGGCCGCCGTGAATGTCTGGCTGTACGCGTCGCCGGCACGGATTGCCGCCAGGCTGGCCGGCGTCAGTGTCAGGACCGGTGCCGCCACTGCCAGGGTATAGCTGTTGCTCGCGCTGAATGGCGCGCCCACGCCCGTGCTGCTATCGGTGACCTTGATGCTGAACGGGAAACTGCCCGCCACATTCGTCGTGCCGGACAGTACGCCCGTGGCCCCGTTCAGGCTCAGGCCAGCGGGCAAGGTACCGCTGCTGACGCTGAAGGTGTACGGCGCCGTGCCGCCCGTCGCCGAGAGGGTCGCGCTGTAGGCCGCTTCCGCCGTTGGATTGGACAAGGTGGCTGGCGTCAGGCTGACCGTCGCCGAAGACACCACCAGCGTATAGCTTTGCGTGCCGGTAAACAGATGCGCATCGGCCGCCTGCACGGTCACGGTAAAACTGCCGGCTGCCGTTGGCGTGCCGCTCAGCAAGCCGCTGCTGCTCAAGGTGAGGCCCGCTGGCAGGCTGCCGCCCGACACCGTGTAGGCATAGGGAGCGATGCCGCCGCTGGCCGACAGTGGCTGGCTGTACGCCGTGGCCACTGTCGCCGCCGGCAAGGTGGCCGGCGTGAGCGTGATCGTCGGCGCGCCGACGGTCACGGTATAACTACTGGTGGCGCTGAACGGCGCACCCGTGCCCGTGCTGCTGTCCGTGACCTTGATACTGAACGGGAAACTGCCCGCCACATTCGTCGTGCCGGACAGTACGCCCGTGGCCGCATTCAGGCTCAGGCCAGCGGGCAAGGTACCGCTGCTGACGCTGAAGGTGTACGGCGCCGTGCCGCCCGCTGCCGTCAGCGTCGTAGTGTAGACCGCTTCCGCCGTTGGATTCGGCAAGGTGGTCGGCGTCAGGCTGACCGTGGCCGAGGACACCACCAGGGTATAGCTTTGCGTGCCTGTGAACTGGTGCGCATCGGCCGCCTGCACGGTCGCGGTGAAATTGCCGCCCGCCGTTGGGGTGCCGCTGAGCAGACCACTGCTGCTCAGCGTCAGGCCCGCAGGCAGGCTGCCGGCCGACACCGTGAAGGCATAGGGAGCGACGCCGCCGCTGGCCGACAATTGCTGGCTATACGCCGTGGCCACTTTCGGCGCCGCCAGCGAACCTGGCGTCACCGAGATTACGGGGGCAACCACTATCAAGGTATAGCTGTTGCTGGCGCTGAACGGTGCCCCCGCGCCGGTGCTGCTGTCCGCGACCTTGATGCTGACAGGGAAGCTGCCGGCCACATTGGTCGTACCGGACAACACGCCGGTGGCCGCATTCAGGCTCAGGCCGACAGGCAAGGTGCCGCTGGTCACGCTGTAGGTATACGGCGCCGTGCCGCCCGTCGCCGCCAGGGTTGCAGTGTAGGCTGCCTCCGCCGTCGGATTGGGCAAGGTGGCCGGGGTCAGGCTGACGCTAGGATTGCCTACTGTGACCGTCACTGTGGCTGACGCAGACGTGCCGCCGGCATTGCTGGCCGTATAGGTAAAACTGTCTGGCCCGGCATAGCCTGCCGTCGGCGTGTAAGTGATGCTGGTACCGCTGACCGTCGCCGTGCCGTGGCCGGCGGCGGAGGCCACCGCCACCGACGTCGCCGTACCGCCGCTCAGGTTCAGGGTGATCGGATTGGCGCTGCTGCCATACGCCACCGTCGCGCTGACGGCGCCGGCAATCGGCACGCTAGGCGTCACCGTGATCGTCACGACGGCAGCCGCCGACGTGCCGCCACCATTGCTGGCCGTGTAAGAGAAGCTGTCCGGCCCGGAATAACCTGCCGCCGGCGTGTAAGTGATGCTGGTGCCGCTGGCCGTCGCCGTGCCGTGGCCGGCGGCGGAGGCTACCGCCACCGACGTCGCCGCGCCGCCGCTCAGGTTCAGGGTGATCGGATTGGCGCTGCTGCCATACGCCACCGTCGCGCTGACGGCGCCGGCAACGGGCACGCTGGGCGTTACCGTGATCGTCACGATGGCTTCCGCCGACGTGCCGCCACCATTGCTGGCCGTGTAGGAGAAGCTGTCCGGCCCGGAATAACCTGCCGCCGGCGTGTAAGTAATGCTGGTGCCGCTGACCGTCGCCGTGCCGTGGCCGGCAGCGGAGGCCACCGCCACCGACGTCGCCGCGCCGCCGCTCAGGTTCAGGGTGATCGGATTGGCGCTGCTGCCATACGCCACCGTCGCACTGACGGCGCCGGCCACTGGGGGCGCCACCACCACCGTGACGGAGTAGGCGCGCGACCCCGTGTAGGGTCCGCTGCCACTGCTGCTGTCGGTCGCGGTGACGGTGAAGTTATATGGCCCCGCTGCCGTCGGCGTGCCGGACAAGGTGCCGTCCGCCGCCAGGCTCAGGCCCGTCGGCACGCTGCCGCCGGTGATGGCATAGCTATACGGGGCCGTGCCGCCGCCGGCGGCAATGCCCTGGCTGTAGGCGACGCCGGCTGTCATCGCCGGCATCACCGTTGGTGCCACCGTGATCGTCGGCGCAGTGACAGTCATCGAGTAGGCGCGCGCGCCGGAATACGGGCCGCTGCCCGTCGAACTGTCCGTGGCGCGCACGGTAAAGTTGAAGACGCCGCCCGCCGTCGGCGTGCCCGACAGCGTGCCGGTGGCAGCATTCAAGGTCAGGCCGGCCGGCAAGGCGCCGGCGCTGATGGCGTAGGTGTATGGCCCGGTGCCGTTCGCGGCCGTCACGCTCTGGCTGTATGCGCTACCCACGGCTGCCGCGGGCACGGTGCTTGGCGCAATCGTGATGGTGGGACCGCCGACCGTGATCGTCACGGTGGCGGGCGCCGAGGTGCCGATGCCGTTCGTAGCCGTGTAAGTGAAGCTGTCCGGCCCGCCGTAGCCGGCCGTCGGCGTGTAGGTGATGCTGGTGCCGCTGGCCGTCGCCATGCCGTGCGAGGCAGCGGAGGCCACAGCCACCGACGTCGCCGCGCCGCCGCTCAGGTTCAGCGTGATCGGGTTGGCGCTGCTGCCATAGGCCAGGCTGGCGCTGACGGCGCCGGCCACGGGCGCGCCGGCCGCTACGGTGACGGAATACGCGCGCGAACCCGTGTAGGGGCCGCTGCCGGTGCTGCTGTCGGTGCCCGTGACGGTGAAATTGAATGGTCCCGCCGCCGTTGGTGTGCCCGACAGAGTGCCATCCGGAGCCAGGCTCAGGCCCGTCGGCAAGCTGCCGCCGGTGATGGCATAGCTATACGTGGCCGTGCCGCCGGCGGCGCTGATGGACTGGCTGTAGGCGACGCCGGCCGTCATCGCCGGCATGACCGTCGGCGTGATGCTGATCGTTGGTGCTGCCACCGTCATCGAGTAGGCGCGCGCGCCAGAGTATGGGCCGCTGCCCGTCGAACTGTCCGTGGCGCGCACGGTAAAGTTGAAGACGCCGCCCGCCGTCGGCGTGCCCGACAGCGTGCCGGTGGCAGCATTCAAGGTCAGGCCGGCCGGCAAGGTGCCGGCGCTGATGGCGTAGGTGTACGGCCCGGTGCCGTTCGCGGCCGTCACGCTCTGGCTGTATGCAGCACCCACGGCTGCCGCGGGCACGGTGCTTGGCGCAATCGTGATGGTGGGGCCGCCGACCGTGATCGTCACGGTGGCCGGCGCCGAGGTGCCCACGCCGTTGCTGGCCGTGTAGGTGAAGCTGTCCGGCCCGCCGTAACCGGCCGTCGGCGTGTAGGTGATGCTGGTGCCGCTGGCCGTCGCCGTGCCGTGCGAGGCAGCGGAGGCCACAGCCACCGACGTCGCCGCGCCGCCGCTCAGGTTCAGCGTGATCGGGTTGGCGCTGCTGCCATAGGCCACGCTGGCGCTGACATTGCCGGCCACGGGAGCGCCGGCCGCTACGGTGACGGAATACGCGCGCGAACCCGTGTATGGTCCGGCGCCGGTGCTGCTGTCGGTCGCGGTGACGGTGAAATTGAATGGTCCCGCCGCCGTCGGCGTGCCCGACAGAGTGCCATCCGGAGCCAGGCTCAGGCCCGTCGGCAAGCTGCCGCCGGTGATGGCATAGCTATACGTGGCCGTGCCGCCGGCGGCGCTGATGGACTGGCTGTAGGCGACGCCGGCCGTCATGGCCGGCATGACCGTCGGCGTGATGCTGATCGTTGGTGCTGCCACCGTCATCGAGTAGGCGCGCGCGCCGGAATACGGGCCGCTGCCCGTCGAACTGTCCGTGGCGCGCACGGTAAAGTTGAAGACGCCGCCCGCCGTTGGCGTGCCCGACAGCACGCCGGTGGCAGCATTCAAGGTCAGGCCGGCCGGCAAGGCGCCGGCGCTGATCGCATATCCGTACGGCGCGAAACCGTTTGCCGCCGTCACGTTCTGGCTGTAGGCCGCCCCAACGTTTGCTGCTGGCACGGTGCTTGGCGCAATCGTGATGGTGGGACCGGCGACCGTGATCGTCACGGTGGCGGGTGCCGAGGTGCCGATGCCGTTGCTGGCCGTGTAGGTGAAGCTGTCCGGTCCGCCGTAACCGGCCATCGGCGTGTAGGTGATGCTGGTGCCGCTGGCCGTCGCCGTGCCGTGCGAGGCAGCGGAGGCCACGGCCACCGACGTCGCCGCGCCGCCGCTCAGGTTCAGGGTGATCGGGTTGGCGCTGCTGCCATAGGCCACGGTGGCGCTGACGGCACCGGCCACGGGGGCGCCGGCCGCGACGGTGACGGAATACGCGCGCGACCCCGTATAGGGGCCGCTGCCGCCGCTGCTGTCGGTCGCGGTGACGGTGAAGTTATACGGCCCCGCTGCCGTGGGCGTGCCGGACAAGGTGCCGTTCGCGGCCAGGCTCAAGCCCGTGGGCAGGCTGCCGCCAGTGATGGCATAGGTATAGGTGGCCGTGCCGTTCGCCGCAGTGATGCCCTGGCTATAGGCAAGACCGACTGTCATTGCCGGCATGACCGTCGGCGCGACGGTGATGGTTGGCGCATTGACCGTCAGCGCATAAGCGCGCGTGCCATTGGCAGCCAGCGAGTCCGTGGCCCGCACGGTGAAATTGAACGTGCCTCCCGCCGTCGGCGTGCCAGACAGACTACCGGCGCCGGACAGGCTCATGCCTGCAGGCAAGCTGCCAGCCGTCACCGCGTAGGTGTAGGGCGCCGCGCCGCCCGTCGCGCTCAAGGCCGTCACAGGATAAGCCTGGGCCACCGTCGCAGTCGGCACGGTGGCAGGCGACAGCACGATGGCGGAAGTGATCGTGACGTTGTACACGATGGGCTGCGCCACATCGTCCTTGACGGTGAAGGTATCGGAGGTCGCGCTGAGATTCGTATTCCTGTAGCGCACGGCATTCGTCTGGTTCGAATCCTCCAGCGTGCCGTGTTGCGGCGGCACCAGGGTGCCCGTCAGGCCGAAGGGGGAACAAGCCGAATTGGAATAATCCTCGTAATACTCTTGCCCCGCCACCACGCTGATGTTGCGCGGACTCGGGCAGGCACTGGCGGCGGAAGCCTGGCTGGAAAAGAGGGATAGCAAGACAAACAGCAGGGTTCCCGCCAGGCGCATCAGCCACGATGGCAGCAAGCCTTGGACAGGCGGCGCGCCATGGGCCCTGGCAATGAAGCCATCAACACTCCGGACAGGCGTGGATAGCCATCCAAATTTCGTGAAATTTAGAAACATTTGTCTTCCCTCAATACATTTATCTTGGCGCTGGAGCTATTGCAGATAACGGTCAAGGCAAACCTGCACGCCGATGACAACTACCGTCAACAGGACTCAAGGTGGCTTCCCAGCATGATTAAACCTTGCTTTAAGTCAATCTATGCTACTACGGCTTACAAAGAAAGCAACTATAAAATATTATCAAATAGGGAAGTTTTTTAATAAAAATCAATTGCTATTAAAATAGTGTATTTATTCAACAACAATTATGGAAAAGAAACCCGCGTGGGAGGCTCTATTGACCTGCTCGCCGTAAGCCATGCGGACGTGGCATCAGGCTAGTCTGCATGGGCAACAGCAAGGGCTTGCCGCCCATTTTCCCTGTCGAGTACGCTCGGTGCGCCAACAGGAAGACGGCTTTGCATGGGAAAATTCTGGCGGCGCATGCTTGCCGCTGCAGCAGCAGCGACCGCATCGAATACGGCCTCGCGTACCCTGCCCTCAGTTGCACGCACGCCACGCCCGAGGCTGTCACCTTGCAAGCCACCCGCGCAGAAATTCTTGCCAGCGGGCAGCATGGCCTGCCCGGCATGTTGCCCGGCAGGCCATTGCCACCTGTCGTCAGCTTTACTGCAGTGCTTGCTTCAAGCCCGGCGCAAACTCCGCGCCATGTTTCACCTGCGCGGTGGACGCCTTCAGGGTGGCGCCGATGGGCTCGGCGCGCCCAGCCAGGCATTGCCCCAGGAAGTTTTCCGTCACCGCATTGAAAGCGATGTTGTTCACGGGCCGGGCAAAACCATGGCCCTCGTCGGGGAACAGCACATACGTGACGGGGATGTTCTTGGCCGCCATGGCCGCCACGATCTGGTCCGATTCAGCCACGTTGACGCGCGGGTCGTTCGCGCCCTGGCCGATCAGCAGCGGGCGCTGGATATTCTGCGCAAAGTTCAGCGGCGAACGCTCCTTCAGCAGCGCCTTGCCCTCTTCCGTGGTCGGGTCGCCCATGCGCTTGTAGAACTGCTGCTTGCCCGCTTCCCAATACGGCGGTATGGTTTGCAGCAAGGTAAACAGGTTCGACGGGCCGACGATGTCGACGCCGCAGGCAAACGTCGTCGGCGTGAACGCCATGCCGGCCAGGGTGGCATAACCGCCATACGAGCCGCCCATGATGGCCACCTTGTCGGCCGTGGTCACACCGCTTTTCACCGCCCATTGCACGGCGTCGAGCAAGTCGTCATGCATCTTGCGGCCCCACTGCAGGTCGCCGGCCGAGATGAATTGCTTGCCGAAGCCCGTCGAGCCGCGGAAGTTCACCGACAGCACGGCGTAGCCGCGGTTGGCCAGCCACTGGTGATAGCCGTTGTAGCCATACGTATCGCGCGCCCACGGGCCGCCGTGCACCAGCAGCACCATCGGCACCGCCTGCGATGGCGTGCCGCCGGCGTTCGCCTTCGATGCTTGCGGCAGGGTCAGATACGACACCAGGTTCAGGCCGTCGCGCGCCTTGATTTGCTGCGGATACATGGGCACCAGCGGTGCGCCTTCCAGTTCCGGACGCGTCACGTACAGCCGCGTGAGCTTTCGGGTCTTGCGTTCGTACAGCCAGCTCGATGGCGGCGCCGTGACGGCATCGACGGCCACCAGCCATTTATCGTCGGCATCCGTGCGCGACGTTACCGTGAACTGGCCCTGGGTATTTTTTTTCAGGAAGGCCAGGTCGGCTTTCAGGTCGTTCGTCAGCGGCAGATATTCCTGCTGCAGAAAATTGACCGTGTAGGCCTGCACGCGGCCCGTGCGCGTGTCGTACAGCGCATCGGCAATATCCGTGCGCGGGTCTTGCGCCACCACCGTGCTCTTGCCGCTGGCCACGTCCTGCGCCAGCAGCGCCGAGGTATTGCGGCCGCGCGAATCGTTCCAGTACAGGGTCTTGCCATCGACCGTGAACGCCAGCGGCGACGTGGTCTGCGCATCTTCCAGGCCCACTTCGGCCAGCGGCGTGCTCTCGACCTTGCCATCGGCCAGGCGGAAATACGTCATGCCGCCATCGGCGCGCGCCTTGCTGGCAATGCGCAAGTTGAGCAGTTCATCGGCGACATAGCCGCCATAGCCATCATTCTGCTGCACCAGGGTCAGCTTGCCGCTGGCCAGGTCCAGGCTGTACACGTCGTGCCAGCGCGCATCGCGGTTATTGATGCCGACGAGGATGCGGTCCTTCACCTTGCTGCTGATCTGGACTATCCGCACGCGGGTCTTCTCGAACGGCGTGTAGTTGATCTGCTTGCCGCTCGCCACGTTCACGCCGTACAGCAGGAAGTTTTCATCGCCGCCCTTGTCCTGGATGAACAGCAGGGTTTTCGAATCGGGCGACCAGAAGCTGCTGCGGATGGGCCGCACCTTTTCTTCCGTCAGCGGGCGAGCTTGCGCCGGGTCGCTGGCCGGCGCCACCCACACATTGAGCACGCCGTCGCGCGGCGCGATCCACGACAGCCACTTGCCATCCGGGCTGATGCGCCCGCCGGACTTGCTGGGATTGCCAAAAATCTTCGCCCGCTCGATCAGCGGCGTGTCATTGGCAGGGGCTTGGGCGTGCGCCGGCAGGGCGGCGGCAAACAACAGGGCAGGCAGGGCAGGCAGGGCATAGCGGATCATGGACACCTCATGGTTGATGAATGAAGGGAAACTTCACACGTGCATGTGCCAGGCCATCATAGGCCAAACGGCTGTTGCCAGGCTGATCACAATGACCAAATCAGGAAACGGGGGAACAGAATGCCTGTAGCGGGGAATGAAATGCGGGAGGCGAGAATTGAGCAAGCGCAAGACGCTGGCACGATGGCACGATGGCGCGACCCGAGCGGACGTAGCACGCTTGCCAATTCTTGCAAAACCATACACTATCTGCGTGCAGTAATTCAGCCCTGACATGGAGAGAGCACTCATGAGCACATGTGACCATATCGTCCGAATGGCCGCCTACAATGAAGTAATGAACGAGAAACTGTATAGTGCAGCTGGGCAACTATCTCAGGAGGAGCTCTTTGCCGACCGCAAGGCTTTTTTTGGCTCCCTCTTCGGCACGATGAACCACCTTGTCGTCGCCGATACGATCTGGCTCAAGCGCTTCTGCGGACATCCGGCACGCCAGCCGGCGCTCGACGCCATCCGCGCGGCAGCCGCCCCGGCGGCGCTGAACCAGCCGCAGGCCGAAGACCTGACGGGCCTGCTCAGGCTGCGCCATACGCTGGACCAGACCATACAGCGCTGGGCCGCCGACCTGACGCCAGGTGACCTGGAACAGCCGCTCGGCTACGCCAACATGAAAGGCATGGTGTCGCGCAAGCGCTATTCGAGCCTGATCATGCATTTTTTCAATCACCAGACGCATCACCGGGGCCAGGCCACCACCCTGCTGTCGCAAAGCAGCATCGACATCGGCGTCACCGACCTGCTGATGCTGATTCCCAACGAAGATTGACGAGCGCAGGCACGGGCGGCAGCACGCCCCCGGCCGCCAGCCTTCCCGCGTCAGTCCGCGGCCAGCTTGCCGCGTCTGGCGCGGTCGCAGCGCCGCACCTCCATATGGTAGGCCGCCCGGATATCATAAAATTTCTCGTGGAATCCCGGATCTAGCACTTCATACGTCTCTTCGCGCCCCGTGCAAAGTTGCCGCACGATTAAGTCGCCTGCCTCGATCACCACCAGATCCTGCTGGGTCAAGATACTGTTTTTCTTGACCAGTGCACGCAAGCCATCGACACGCACACCGTTCGACTTCAAAACGGAAATTCTATCCGTCATCGCTTCTGGAAATTTCATCGGCATTACTCTTTTCTGATCACGGCGCCAGCAGGCGTGGCGCCACAACACCTTGTTGCTACTCGCAGATGCCAGCCGTTGCTTCCTGGGCCAGTGTCATGACACGTCTATTGTCGGACAGACACCTGTTGGAACCTACAGTATCAGTTAACTACAGTCAATGTTTATATGGAAGCATTATCAAATTTGAATGGAGAGCGAACCATGGTCATCACTGTCAGCGCCTGTACACGCGACAACATGAAACCCGAAGACACCCATGCCATGTACCGGCTGCGCCACATGGTATTCTGCGAACGGCTGCACTGGGACGTGCATACGGCGGACGGCATGGAATCGGACGAATACGATGATTTGTTCCCCGTGTACATGCTGGCGCGCGATATCAGCGGCAAACTGTTCGGCTGCGCGCGCCTGCTGCCGACGACCGGCGACTACATGCTCAAGTCCGTTTTCCCGCAATTGCTGCAAGGCAATCCCATTCCGAACGCCGAAGATACCTGGGAGCTCAGCCGGTTCGCCTTCGAGCAGTCGAAAGGCGGCGAACACCGCTTCTCGCTGGCCAGTTCGCACATGGTGGTCGAGGCACTGGAATTCGCCCTGGACAACAACATCACGTGCTACGTCGGCGTCACGACCGTCGCCTTTGAAAAACTGCTGCGCAAGATCGGCTTGCACGTCAAGCGCTTCGGCCCGCCGATGATGGTCGGGCACGAGCGCTCGGTGGCGTTCTCGATCGACGTCACGACGGCGCAACTGGCGGCGGCACGTTCGAGCCTGTTGCTTGCCGCCCAGCATGTGGCACCGCCGGCACGCGCCAGCCAGGCGGCGCGGGTAGTGCAATAGACGCGGCGCCATCTCAGGCAGCGGCGCAGGCACGCGCCACGGCATCACCCATCGCCTCGGTACCGACCAAAGTCGTGCCCGCTTCATGGATGTCGGCCGTGCGCAGGCCCTGCGCCAGCACTTGCTTGACAGCAGCCTCGATGCGGCTTGCCTGCTCTTCGCGGTTGAGCGAATAGCGCAGCATCATGGCCGCCGACAAGATCGTCGCCAGCGGATTGGCGATGCCCTTGCCCGCGATATCGGGCGCCGAGCCGTGCGACGGCTCATACAAGCCCTTGTTGTTGGCGTCGAGCGAGGCCGACGGCAGCATGCCGATCGAGCCCGTCAGCATGGCGGCCGCATCCGACAGAATGTCGCCGAACATGTTGCCGGTCACCATGACGTCGAATTTCTTCGGCGCCCGCACCAGCTGCATGGCCGCGTTGTCGACATACATGTGATCGAGCGCCACATCCGGGTATTCCTTGTGCACGTCGGTGACGATATCTTTCCAGAACTGGAAGGTTTCCAGCACGTTCGCCTTGTCCACGCTGGTGAGGCGCTTGTCGCGCTTTTGCGCGGCCTGGAAAGCCACGTGGGCGATGCGGCGGATTTCCCCTTCCGCATAGCGCATGGTGTCAAAACCTTCGCGCTGGCCCTTGAACGGACCATCCGGGCACTCGCGCACGCCGCGGGGCTGGCCGAAATAGATGTCGCCCGTCAGTTCACGGATGATCAAAATGTCCAGGCCGGACACCACTTCCGGCTTCAGGGTCGAGGCGCCCGCCAGCTCCGGATACAGAATGGCCGGACGCAGGTTGGCGAACAGGCCCAGGTTCTTGCGCAAGCCCAGGATCGCCTGCTCGGGACGGAACTGGCGCTCCAGATTGTCGTACTGGTAGTCGCCGACAGCGCCGAACAGCACGGCATCGGCCGCTTTCGCCAGGGCCAGGGTGCCTTCCGGCAAGGGATGGCCATGGGCGGCATAGCCGGCGCCGCCCACGGGCGCCGTTTCCAGCTCGAACGATTCGCCCAGCACATTCAAGACCTTGACGGCTTGCGCGATGATTTCAGGACCGATGCCGTCGCCGGGCAGGATTGCAATTTTCATGGAATGATCTTTACATTACGTTGGCCAACCAGGGATTTTTCGTCAAATGGCGTTCTTCAAAGCGGCGGATGGCATCGGCACGGCGCAAGGTCAGGCTGATATCGTCGAAGCCATTCAGCAGGCAATACTTCGTGAACGCGGAGATGAAGAAGGAACAGGCGAAGCTGCCATCGGTGGCGGCAACGCGCTGGCGCGCCAGGTCGACTTCCAGCCGGAAGCCCGGTTCGGCGCCGACCGCCTTGAACAGGTAATGGACTTGCGCTTCACCCAGCACGATGGGCAGCAAGCCGTTCTTGCAGCAGTTATTGAAGAAAATGTCGGCAAACGATGGAGCAATGATGACGCGAAAGCCGTATTGGCCCAGCGCCCAGGGCGCATGCTCGCGCGACGAGCCGCAGCCAAAATTGGCGCGCGCCAGCAGTATCGAGGCGCCCTGGTAGCGCGCCTCGTTGAGCACGAAGTCGGGATTCAGCGGACGACGGCTGTTATCCTGGCCCGGCACGCCGGTGTCCAGATAGCGCCACTGGTCGAACAGATTGGGACCGAAACCGGTGCGGTGGATCGCCGTCAGAAACTGCTTGGGCAAGATCGCGTCGGTGTCGACGTTGGCGCGGTCAAGCGGTACGACCAGGCCGGTATGCTGTGTGAATTTTTCCATGCTTTGAGCCTCCCCTGAAGAGCGCGCCGGCCGGATGTCCAGCCGGCGCCGCGTTGATATGCAAGCGGCGTATGCCGGCCTTAACTCATCTTGCGCACATCGACGAAGCAACCGGCAATGGCTGCCGCGGCGGCCATCGCCGGTGAGACGAGATGCGTGCGTCCGCCCGCGCCCTGGCGCCCCTCGAAGTTGCGGTTCGAGGTCGAGGCGCAGCGTTCGCCCGGTTCCAGGCGGTCGGCATTCATGGCCAGGCACATCGAGCAGCCAGGCTCGCGCCATTCGAAGCCGGCCTCCCTGAAGACGCGGTCCAGCCCCTCCCGCTCGGCCTGCGCCTTCACCAGGCCCGAGCCGGGCACCACCATGGCCAGCTTGACGCTGGCGGCGCGCCGCTTGCCGCGCACGACCTCGGCCGCCGAGCGCAGATCCTCGATGCGCGCATTGGTGCAGGAGCCGATGAACACCTTGTCGATGCGGATGTCGGCGATCAGGGTGTCGGGCGCCAGATCCATATAGGCCAGCGCCTTGCTCATGGCCTCGCGGCGCGCCGCGTCCCGCTCCGCGCCGGGATCCGGCACGCGGCCGTCGACGGCCACGACCATTTCCGGCGAGGTGCCCCAGGTCACTTGCGGGCTGATGCCCGCGGCATCGAGCAGTACCACGCGGTCGAAACTGGCGCCCGCATCCGTGTGCAGCGTCTTCCAATACGCGACGGCTTTTTTCCACTGCGCGCCCGCCGGCGCATACGGCCGCCCCTTGACATAGGCGATCGTCGTCTCGTCCACCGCGATCATGCCGGCGCGCGCGCCCGCCTCGATCGCCATGTTACAGAGCGTCATGCGCCCTTCCATCGACAGCGCGCGGATGGCCGGACCGGCAAACTCGATGGCGTAGCCAGTGCCGCCGGCCGTGCCGATCCGCCCGATCACTTCCAGGGCGATATCCTTGGCCGTGACGCCGGATGCGAGCACGCCGTCGATATGCACCAGCATGGCCTTCGATTTGCGGTCCAGCAGGGTCTGGGTAGCCAGCACATGCTCGACTTCGGAAGTGCCGATGCCGAAGGCCAGGCAGCCAAAGGCGCCATGCGTCGAGGTGTGCGAATCGCCGCAGACGACCGTCATGCCCGGCAGGGTCGCCCCCTGCTCCGGCCCGACCACGTGCGCTATGCCCTGGCGCCTGTCGTGCATGTCGAAATAGGTCAGGCCGTAGAAGCGGGCGTTGGTATCGAGGGTCTGGACCTGGCGCCGCGCGACCGGGTCGGCGATGCCGCCGGCGCGGTCGCCCGTCGGCACGTTGTGATCGGCCACCGCCAGGTTGGCGCCAACGCGCCACGGCTTGCGTCCGGCCGCACGCAAGCCCTCGAAGGCTTGCGGACTGGTGACTTCATGCAGCAGGTGCCGGTCGATATACAGCATGGCGGTGCCATCCTCGTCAACTTGCACCGCGTGGGATTCCCATAATTTATCGTAGAGCGTTTTCATCGTGTCCAGGGCGGCAAGGCCGCGTTAGGGGTCAGGTAGACAGGCGCCGCCTCAAAAGAAGTGGCGGATGCCGGCATTGAACAGGCGGTCGGTGTCGCCGTTGCGCGCGGCGTTGTATTTGGCGGCGCGGCCATTGTGCGTCTGCGAGTACGAGGTATACAGATTGGTCCGCCGCGACAGCGCATAGCTGTAGCCAAGGGCGAACTGGCCGGCATTGCCGCCAGCCTTGCCGCTATCCCATTTGCGGATGTAATCGGCCAGCAGCAGCGAGGCGCCGAACGGCACGCTCACGCCGAGCAGCAGGTCGCGCGTGTCCAGGCCGGCGCTGTCGGTGTTGCGCGCCGCGCCCGCGTGCAGCTTCAGCGCGCCCGCGTCGTACACGCCGCCCAGCATGATGGTGCTGGCACTGGCGCGCGTGCTGGCGCTGTCCTGGTCGACATAGGCCAGCGCCAGCGCCAACGGGCCACGCGCGTAGCTGGCGCTGGCGCCAAGCTGGCGGCCGGCCGCCAGGCCGCCGGGCTGTTCGCCGAATCCCCACGACAGCTGCGCGCTCATGCCGCGCAGCTCCGGCGTCGTGTAGCTGAGATTGTTGTTGACGCGCTTGCCACTCACATTGAACAGACGGCTGGCGTCGCCCGCCATATTGATGTGGAAGGGATCAAAGCTGTCGAGCACCTCGGCGCTGACCGTATATTTCCTGCCCAGCTTGAGCATGCCGAAATCGCCCCCCAGGGCGACCCAGGACTGGCGCCCGAAGAGTACCCCGCCCTGGTCGATGCCGCCGGTATCGGCCAGAATACCGTTCTCAAGCACAAAGCTGGCGACCAGGCCGCCGCCGAGCGCTTCGCTGCCCTTGATGCCGATGCGGCTGCTGCTCTGGCCGCCGCTGCTCAGGCGCGTGACGGTTCCTCCCCCGCTGCCATCATTTTCCAGATTCAGGCCCATGTCCATGAGGCCGTAGAGTTTCAGTTCGCCGCTGGCGGCGGCGCTGTGCCAGCCCAGCGCCGCCACCAGCGCCAGCAGGATGCCTGTCTTTTTTTTCATGAAATCGTTACCAGTCCTATGTAATGAATCGATCAGATCACCGCCTGTGCAGCTCTTCAGCGCCAGCGCAGCAAATACTCCTGCACCTGGTGGATCAGCCCCGACAACATGACGCCGATCAGTACCAGCACGCTCAGCGTCGCCATCATGGCGGCCGCGTCGCCCCGTCCCTGCGCCTCGATGATCAGGCGTCCCAGTCCCCGTTCGGAACCGATGAATTCGCCCACGATGACGCCGATCAGCGCAAACGACACGCTGGGCACCAGCGAGGCGAAGACCCATTCCAGCGTGGACGGAATGACAGTGCGGGTCATCACCTGCCAGTTCGTCGCGCCCAGCACGCGCGCCACATGGACCAGGTCGCGCTGCACCTGCCGCGCGCCGCCGAAGGTGTTAAAGAACACCACGAAGAAGACGATCAGCCAGGCCGTGAGGATCTTGGATGCATCGCCCAGGCCAAAAATGAGCACGATCAGCGGCACCAGCGCGATGCGCGGCACCGAGTTGAAGCCGACGATGTAAGGGTCGAAAACACTGGCCCAGAAAGGCGAGCGGCCCAGCAGCAGGCCGACGACGAATCCCGTACTCACGCCCAGCGCAAAGCCCCAGAAGGTATTGCGCAGCGTGGCGGAAATGGCGGCCAGCAGATTATTGTCGGTAGCGCTGAAGCAGGCCGCCACCGCCCCGGCACGCCCCAGCAGCAGCTGGCCTTCCTCGTCCGTCATGCACGCCATGTGGCTCAGCTTGTCCAGCACGCCCGTGGGCGTGGAAATGAAGTAGGGATCGATGAAACTGGGCACCAGCCACGGCAGCTTCGGCTGCAGGCTGAAGCCCCACTGCCACACTGTCAGCAGGATCAGCAGCACGGCAATGCGCCAGAACCAGACGGAATGCCAGGTATAGCGGCTCAGTGTCATGTCGCCTCTCCCTTGTTGAATTCCTCGCCCAGCGAATGCCAGATGCGTGCGAACAGGGCGCTGTATTCCGGCAATTCGCGCACCGATAGCGCGTCGCGCGGGCGTGGCAGCTTGACGTCGAAGATTTCCTTGATGCGGCCGGGCCGCGCCGACAGCACGACGATACGGTCCGACAGCGTAATGGCCTCGCCCAGATCATGCGTGATGAAAACCACCGTCTGCTGCTCGGCTTGCCAAAGTTCGAGCAGCAGCTTGTGCATCTCGAACTTGGTATGCGTATCGAGCGCGCCAAATGGCTCGTCCATGAGGAGGATGCTGGGACGCATGATCAGCGTACGCATCAGGGACACGCGCTGGCGCATGCCGCCCGACAGCATCTTGGGAAAGGCGCGTTCAAATCCCTGCAGGCCGATGCGTTCGATGGCCTCGGCCACCCGCCTGCGCCGTTCCGGCTTGGGAATGCCGGCCAGCTCCAGACCCAGGCCGATATTGTCGGCGACGCTGCGCCAGGGGTAGCAGTTATCGCTCTGGAAGACATAGCCCAGCTCGCGCATCATGTCGCTCGACGACAGGCTGACACCGTCGACCAGCACGTCGCCTGCCGTCCGCTCGAGCACGCCCGACAGCATGTTCAGGATGGTGCTTTTGCCCGAGCCGGACGGGCCGATCAGCGAGACGAACTCGCCCTTGGCGATCGATAGCGAGAGGTTGTCGACGACGCGTACGGGCCGCGCGTTGAGGGTGAAGTCGCGCGTCAGCCCGCGCAATTCCAGGCGCGGCTGCGCCGTTTCGGGCACCAGCCGCAACTGCGGTCCGGGCAGCGCTTCATGCAGGGGTTGTAATGTGCTAGCCATATTTGCGCCTACTCAGGTGAAGGAAAGACAGGTCGGTGACGTCCGCGTAGCGGATCGGCTTGATGCCAGTGCCTGGACGGAACCAGATGGGCGCGCCGTTGGCAAAGGCGGCGGCATCGGTTTCACCGTCGTAGCTGGCCGTGCGCTTGAAGGCATCGAGTTCCAGCACGGCCGTATCGGCGCGCGTTTCACGCAGCTGCCTGACGCCGACTTCCTGCCATATCTGCGCGCTGCTGCTGCGGCGTATCCAGTGCAGCGCGCGCACCATGCCATTGACATATGCCTGCACCAGTTGCGGATACCGGTCGATCGTCGATTGCAGCGCATAGGCGCATGTCACCGGCAGGGGGCCGCCGAAATAGCGGTTCCAGCTGGCGTCGTCGGACACGTCAAAGATGGTCTTGCCAAAACCGCCGCGCTCGGCCTCGATCTGCCAGGCGGCCGGCGCGACGATGGCGTCGAACTGGCCGCTGCGCAGGCCGCCGAGCATGGTCAGCGTGACGCCGCCGGACACCAGGTTCAGCTTGTTGGCGGCGCCGATCTGCTCGAACAGGTAGCTGGCATACACATACTGGCCGCCACCCAGGGTCGCCACGGCCACGATGGGACGCGCGCGGTCCGGCCGGCGGTAGTCGGCCAGCGCCTGCAAGGTGGTGATGCCTTTCTCGTACAGGTCGCTGCGCACCACCACGTTGGTATACGGACAGCGGCGGTCGATCGCCAGCAGTATCTTGGCCGGGCGGCCCCGGTTGGCCAGCTGGATCGGATGCGTGCTGTCGCCCAGGCCGAAGCTGACCTGGCCACCGGCGACGATGTCGCGCAGCTTGGTCCCGCCATCGGACGACATGAGGCGGAAATCGAGGCCCTCCTCGCGCATGTACTGCTGGGTCAAGGCGACCATGTGCGGCAGGTAGTTCACGATGTAGGCAGGGTGCCCGGCCAGCACGGGGGCCAGCGGCGCCGCCGCGGCCGTGCGCGCCGGCCAGGCGGCGGCACCGCCTGCCAACAGGCCCAGCCGGGCAAGCATAGTTCGTCGGTTCATCATGCGAAAGTCCTTCTCTGAAATTGGGGGGGACGCCGCCTACGCGGCCAGCAGCGCCATGGAACTCGTGTCGAGCATGACCGTGACCGGCATGCCCGGCGCCAGGCCGGCTTGCGGCGCCGCATGCACCAGCCACGGGCCGAACGCGGTGCGCAATTCGATCTCCAGCAAGCCACCGAGAAAGGTGACGCTGGTGATCTCGGCAGCCACGCCACCCGCCTGGCCCGCGCCCGCAAGACGCAGCGCCTGCGGCCGCATGGCCAGTTGCACCGGCCCCGGCGCCTGGCCGCAATGGGGCAGGCGCAGCTCCAGGCCGCCCATGCAGACTCTTCCCAGCGCACCTTCGATGGCCATCAGGCGACCCGGCGCAAGGTTGCAGTCGCCCAGAAAGGTGGCGACGAAAGCGTCGCGCGGCGCGCGGTAGATGCCCTGCGGCGTGCTGGCCTGCGCCACTTTGCCGCGATGCATGAGCACCACCTGGTCCGAAATGGCCAGCGCCTCGGCCTGATCGTGGGTGACGTACACCACGGTCAGCTGCAAGCGCTGCTGCAATTCGCGGATTTCCTTGCGCAGCATGCGGCGCAGCTGCGTATCCAGATTCGACAGCGGTTCGTCGAACAGCAGCACCTCCGGCTCGAGCACCAGCGCGCGGGCGATGGCCACGCGCTGCTGCTGGCCGCCGGACAGCTCGGACGGCCAGCGCCGCGCATACGCATCGAGTCCCGTCAGCGCCAGGCCGGCCATGGCGCGCTCCTGCACCTCGGCCTTGGGACGCCCCGCCAGGCGCAAGCCGTAGGCGACGTTGTCGAACACGCTCATGTGCGGGAACAGGGCGTAGCTCTGGAACACCATGGTGACGTTGCGCCCGGCCGCGCCGACATGCGTGACATCGCGGCCACCGATGAGAATCCGGCCTGCCGAGGCGAGTTCCAGCCCCGCCAGCATGCGCAGCATCGTGGTCTTGCCGCAGCCCGATGGCCCCAGCAAGGTCGTCAGCGATCCGGCCTCGATCGTCAACGACACGTCATCCACGGCGGTGACCGTGCCGTAGCGCTTCGAGACGCCCTGCAATTGAATCTGTGCTGCTGCCATCGTGCTGCTCCTCAGGAAACATGGATAGGGATACCACCGGGGCCGGCAGCCGGCCCCGCGCGGCGGCGGCCGGCCAGGCGCTGCACCACGGCCACGACCACCAGGCTGAGTCCGATCAGCAGCGTGCTGTAGGCCACCGCCAGTCCGTAATCGCCATTGATGACGCGATTGATGATGAACGTGGTCGCCAGCTCGTGGCCGGCCGAGACCAGGAAAATAACGGCCGTGATGGTGGTCATGGCGCGCACGAAGCCATAGATCAGGCTGCCGGTGAGCGCCTGGCGCAGCAAGGGCAGCTCGATGCGCAGCAGGGTCTGCCAATTGCTGGCGCCGAGGGTCAGCGACGCCTCGCCCAGGCTGCGTTCGACCTGCGCCAGTGCCGCCACCGTGGTCTGCACCAGCACGGGCAGGTTGCGGCACAGCAGGCAGATGACGATGATGGCCGCGCCGCCCGTCAGCTCCAGGGGCGGGCCGTTAAAGCTCAGCACATACGCCACGCCGATCACCGTGCCCGGCACCGCCAGCGGCAGGAAACTGAATGCCTCGAACAGGCGCTTGCCGGGAAACTGCTGGCGGCTGATGACCCAGCCGGCCAGCAGGCCCAGCACCGCGCCCAGCGGTGCCACCAGCAATGCCATGCCCAGCGTGCCGAGCAAGCTTTCCCAGGCCACGCCCGTCAGGGGATCGGCCGCGCCAGGGGTCACGCCGAACGCGTTCAGGTAATGCACCATGCTGGGCCGGTAGTCGCGCCCCCAGTTGACGACAAAACCGCCCACCAGCACCAGCATGAAAACCAGCAGCGTCAGCGCGCTCCACAGGATGGCAGCGCTCCCGCAGGCCCGTTGCAGGCTCACCGGTAGCGGCGCATGGCGCGTGGCGGCTCCCTTGCCGCCGATGGTGGCGTAGGAAGCCTTGCCCAGCACGCGCCGCTGCAGCCACAGCGCCACCAGCGTCAACCCCAGGAGCAATGCCGACAGGCTGGCCGCGCGGCCGACATCCTGCTGCGCGCCAACGATGGCAAAAAAGATATCGGTGGCCAACACTTCAGTATTGCCGCCAAGCAGGATGGGATTGCCGAAATCGGTCAGCGATTCGACGAAGCAGATCAGGAAGGCGCTGGTCAGACCCGGCTTGGCCAGCGGCAAGGTAATGCTGAAGAAGCGCTGATACGGCCCCGCCCGCAAGGTCTGCGCCGCCTCGTCGAGCGCCGGCGAAATACCCTCGACCACGCCGCGCAGGACCAGGCAGGCAACCGGCGTGAACGTGAACAACTGCGCCAGCAAGATACCCTGTACGCCATAGATCCAGCGCCCGGGCACGATGCCGAACCAGCTTTCCAGCAGGGTGTTGAACAGCCCGGAACGGCCAAACAGCAGGATGAATGCCAGGCCGACCACGAAAGGCGGGGCGATCAGCGGCAGGACCGACAGCCATTGCACCACGCGCGCCAGCGGTCCGCGCACGCGGGCCATCTGCAGCGCCAGCGCGAAGCCGACAAGCGTACACAGCAGTGCAGACACGGCGGCGATGAACAGCGTGGTCCAGACCGTGCCGCAGCGTCCCGCGCCGGTCAGGCAGGCGCCGCTCCACAGATAGCCGCTGTAGAGCAGTCGCAGCGGCGCGGTCCAGGCATGCCCGCCACGGCCATCATCGAATGCATGCGAGAGCATGGCGGCGGTCGGCACCAGCGTAAACACCCCTACGAGCAGGCTGATCGACAATACCGTGCCGGCCACGAACGCGTCGCCGCCGAAATAGCCGCGCTGGCTCAGGCCCAGCGCCAGGCAGGACAGCAGACTGGCCGCGCACGCCAGCTGGCCAGGCCCCATGCTGGCCCCGCTGGCGGCAAAAGCGCACAGGCCAAGCCACAGCAAGCCGGCAGCGCCCGCCAACAGCAGTGCCACGGCGGGCGGCCGACGGCGCCACGCGGCCCAGCCCAGCAGCAATGGCAGCAGCAGCGACGGCAGCGCGCCGCCATCACGCGACTGCAACAGCAGCACCGCGCCGGCCATGCTGGCCGGCTCGCCCAACAGCAAGGCCGGGGGTAGCAGCCAGCGTCCATCGGACTGCGCATGCCAGGGCAACAGACAGGCACCTAGCAGACCGAGCAGAACCCAGTACCAGCAGGACGCAATGCGGTGCCGGCCGGCGCCGCCGGCCGTGGCGCTCGCCGTGTTCACATCAGAAACAGCCATGGCGCGATATCCTGTCATTGGGCACTGGCAACATCTTTATTCCAGCGTCCCAGCAGCAAGGCATGCTGTTCGCGGGAGCCGAATTTGGCGTAGTCGTAGTCGAGGAACTTCGCCTTGGCCAGGTCCGGCATCCCGGGTGGCAGCTTGATGCCACGGTTGGCTGGCAGTGGATACTGCCTGAGCGAATATGGCAGGGCCTGTGCCTCCGCCCCCAGGGCCCAGTCATAGAACAGCCTGGCATTTGCCAGGTTGCGCGCATTGCGCAGGATCGCCATGGAGCCCGCCTCGGCCCCCGTGCCCTCGCAGGGCAGCGTATAGGCGACGGGAAAGCCGTTTTCGCGTTCCGTCATGACGCCATGCAGCATCGCCACGCCGATGCTGGCCTCGCCGCGCGCGACAGCCTTCAGCGGACCGGCACCGCTGCGCGAATAGCTGGTGACCGAAGGATGCAGCTGCTGCAGGTAGCGAAAGGCGCCGTCTTCGCCGAACAGTTGGGCCATCGTGGCCAGCATCATGTAGGCAGTGCCTGACGAGGCGGGATTGGAAAGTTCGATCTCCCCCTTGTAGATGGGGTCGACCAGGTTCCGCCAGCACTGCGGCGGCGCGAGTTTTTTCTTCTTCAGCAATTCGGTGTTATACGCCAGCACCATCACGGCGCGGTACACGCCGACGCTGCGGTAGGCCGACTGCTCCGCCTGGATCAGGGACCAGGCGGCCAGCTGCGCGAGCTGCGGCGAGCGGTAGGTTTCCAGCAAGCCGTCCTGCGCCGCCTGCAGGAAGGAATCGCCTGAGCCGCCCCACCACAGGTCGCCCTTCGGATTGCCGGCCTCGCCCTTAATCTGCGCATACAGCTCGCCGGTGGGCTTTTGCACCACGCTCACCTTGACGCCGTGGCGCGCGCCGAAACCATTCGCCAGCGCCTGGCACATGGCCGCGTCCGGGTAGGCGCAATACAGGTTCAGTTGCCCTGCCGCCTGCGCGACCGCCGGCAGCGCCCACGCCATGCATGCCGCCAGCGCCACTGCCGCCGCGCCCAGTACGCGGCGCAGGCGCGCCGCCCGGCTTACTGCCAAGTTCGGAAATATCATTGCAATTGCCTCGCTAAGATAGGTGAATGGAAATGCATGCGCGACGCGGCGCGTCACACCAGCAGGCGCTCGACGACGCGGTGATGGATCAGGTGTTCATCGATGATCTCGTCAATGTCGCTGGCATCGAGATAGGTGTACCAGGTCGCTTCCGGATAAATCACCAGCACCGGGCCCAGCTCGCAGCGGTCCAGGCAACCGGCCTGGTTGATGCGCACCTGCTCCTGGCCCAGCATGCCCAGCGCGGCCAGGCGCTCCTTGGCATGCTGGCGCAGTTGGTCGGCACCGTGGTTGGCGCAGCAATCGCGCCCGCCGTCGCGCTGGTTGCAGCAGAAAAAGACGTGGTGGCGAAAATGGCTCATGTCGCCTCCTGCGCCAGCGCGTCGGCCACGCACGCTTCGCCCTGCTCCCAGCCCGGCTCGTACACCCATGGCCGGCGCGTCCGGTCGGCGGCGGCGAAACGGGCGATGGCACCCGCATGCGCCAGCGTTTCGGCGATTTCATCGGTCCCGCGCAGCAGGCGCGCCGCATCGTCCGGCTCGATGTCGAAGGTCAGCGAAAATTGCGCGCAGTTGATGCGCTGATGGTGCAGGTCTATGCTCAGGCGCAAGCCGCCGCCTGCCAGCCGTGCCGCCTCTGCCAGGCGCGCATAGCCGTCCGCGCTGACACGCGCCGGCAAGATGCCGTTGCGCACGCAGTTGCGCTGGAATATTTCGCCAAACCCGGGCGCCACGACGGCGCGGATGCCGAAGTCGGCCAGGGCCCAGGCCGCATGCTCGCGCGAGCTGCCGCAGCCGAAATTATCGGCGGCGATCAGGAACGTGGCATGGCGGTGCTGCGGCTGGTTCAGCACGAAGGCAGGGTCGGGCACGCGCCCCTCCAGGTAGCGCCAGCGGGCGAACAGGCCCTGGCCCAGGCCACGCCGGGAAGTGGTCACCAGTTCGGTTTGCGGAATGATGATGTCGGTGTCGATATTCGGCACCGCCAGCAGGGCGGCATGTCCGGATTCGATCAGAAAGCTGCGGTTCATCGATGCTCCTTTTCTCAGAAATTGATGCGGCTGCCGATGCCCAGCAACGCGCTCTTGTCGGCCAGGCCGGCGTAATCGCGGCTGGACTTTCCCAGACGCACATACATGTCCTGACGGCGGCTCAGTTCATAAATCATGTCCATCTCGGCCGTGACGACGGCCAGCCCGGAAAAGTGGTAGCTGCGCACGACGCCACGCGCCACCAGCTGCGGCGTGAAACGCTTGGAAAAACGCGTGAACGTGTCGTAGCGGCCAAAATCCTCGTTGCCATGCACGGGAAACACCTGCACGAACAATTCCGCCTGATGGCGCTTGAACCAGGCATTCCACGGCGCGATGCGGTGCAGCGTCAGTTGTGCGCCCAGGCGCGCGTCAGCCAAGTGGTCATGCGCCCCGCCTGCGGGCGCGCCCAGTTTCAGGTAGTCGAGGCGCGCCACCCAGCCCAGCAGCTGAGGCGCCTCGCGCAGCGGTACCGGCCCGCCGACGAAGACCTGCAGCCGCGCCGTTTCCAGCGCATGCCGGCCCAGCTTGTAGTTGTAGTCGAACGCTTCGAGCAGGAACAGCTGCGACGGCCAGGCGACGAAATGCGATTGCGAGGCGCGCGCGACACCGCCGTCAAGGTAGGCCAGCTGCACCCGTCCCACGGATGGCGGCGTGGCATCGGCGGCAGTGGCCTCGGGCGCGTTGCCGCCCAGCGCCAGCAGCAGCACGGCCCAGGCGGCCACACGGCCAAGTGGCCCCAGCTGGCGCGGATCCGTCACCTTGCCCGTCAGCGCCGAAGCGGCGGCAACCGCCGGGCTCACGAGGTGCGTGCGTGCGCCGGCGCCCTGGCGGCCGATGAAATTGCGGTTGGAGGTCGACAGGCAGCGCTGCCCGGCGCCGACGAATTCCTGGTTCACGCTGGCGCACATCGAGCAGCCGGGCTGGCCCCAGCGAAAACCGGCCGCGTTCAGGATCGCATCGAGTCCCTCGCGCTCGGCGGCACGGCGCACCTGCTGAGAGCCGGGCACCACAAAGGCGCGCACGCCGGGTGCCACCTGGCGTCCCCTGGCCAGCTCGGCCACCACGCGCAAGTCCGACAGGCGGCCATTCGTGCAGGAACCGATGAACACCACATCGACCGGACGCGCCAGCAGGCGTTCGCCCGCCTGCAAGCCCATGTAGTCGAAGGCCACGCCGGCGCGCGCCGAATCGTCGGCGCCGATGACCGCGCCGATGTCGATCACCTGATCCGGATTGGTGCCCCAGGTGATCTGCGGCTGCAGGTCCGACACGTCGAGCAGCAGCTCTCGCTCGAAATGCGCCCCCGCATCGCTGGACAGCGCCGACCATTGCGCCAGCGCCGCCGCCAGGGCGGCATCGCCAGCGGGCCGGCCCAGCGCCGTGCGCACATACTCGAAGGTGATGCCGTCCGGTGCGATCAGGCCGATGCGCGCCCCCATCTCGATGGCCATATTGCACAGGGTGAAGCGGCCATCCATCGGCAATTGCCGCACGAAGCCGCCGGCAAATTCGATCGCGTGGCCGGTGGCGCCGCTGACCGTCAGCAGCTGGCACAGCTTGAGGATCACATCCTTCGCATACACTCCCGGCGCCAGCGCCCCTTCAAGCACCACGCGCAGATTGGCAGGCTTTTTCTGCACCAGGCTCTGTGTCGCCATCACGTGCTCGACTTCGCTCGTGCCAATGCCAAAGGCGACGCATCCGAGCGCGCCCAGGGTACAGGTATGCGAATCACCGCACACGGCCGTCATGCCGGGCAGCACCAGCCCCTGTTCCGGCGCCATCACATGCACGATGCCCTGGCGCGCATGGTCTACGGGGAAATGGCGCACGCCGAAGTGGCGGGTATTGGTCCGCGCATGCTCGAGCAGCTGCTGGCCCTGCGCAAAGCTGGCGCCGCTGCGCTCCGGCGCCGTCGAAACCACGTGGTCCTCGGTCGATACGGTCAGCTGGGGAAACGGCATGTCGCGCTGCTGCTCCAGCAGGCTGCTGAAGGCCTGCGGGCTGGTCACCTCGTGCAGCAGGTGGCGGTCGATGAACAGCAGGTCGTTGCCATCGTCGAAATGGGTGATCACGTGGCGCGCCCATATCTTGTCGAACAAAGTCAGGCTCATATGCGTTCTTCCTTGGTGAGGCGGGCGGCGCTGAAGGCCGGCGCCAGGTGGTGGCGGGCGCGCCGGCTGGCCCACAGCGTCGCCAGGCAAAGCACGGCCACGGCGGCCCAGCCCAGTGCCGGCAGGTACGCATACAGCGCGGGCAGCAGGAAGGCCGGCGGCAGGGACAGCAGCTCGGTGGCAAAGGCCATCGATCCCATGACCCTGGCGCGCTCGGGATGGTCCTCGACGGCGGTGCTGAACAAGGCCATGGCTGGCGGCAGCATCAGCGCGAAAGCCACCGTTTCAAGCACGAACAGCGCGGCAAAGCCGAGCGGCGCTTGCACCAGGCCCATCAGCAGAAGCGCAGCGCCCATGAACCACAGGCCGCCGTCGATCAGCGCGGCCTGGCCGACGCGCTGGCTGACATGGCCGGCCAGCGGCATCAGCAGCGTGGTCAGTACCGCCGAGACCGCGAAAAACATGCCGACCCGCGACGCTTCCATCCCCAGCGCACCCGTCACATGCAACGGCAGCAGAATCATCAGCGAGAAAAACAGCACGCGCCGCAGGCTTTGCGGGCTGTACAGGGCCAGCAGCATACCCAGCGCCGGACGTGGCCCGGCATGGCCCGCACGTGCCGCCACCGGCGCCAGCGCCACGCCGGCCAGCAGCATGGCAAGCAGCCCGACCAGCGCACCGGCGACGAAGATCGCCTGCAAGCCCAGCCAGTGCGCGATGGCGGCGCCGGCCAGCGGCCCAAGCAGAAAACCCAGGCCGAAGGCGGAACCGAAGCGGCCCATCAGCCGCACCCGCTGCTGCGAATCGACGCCCCGCGCATAGCCTATCGCCAGGTCGTTCAGGGCGATCGCCAGCACGCCCTCGACCAGGCCCTCGATGAAGCGCAGCACGCCGAACTGCGCCAGCGAGCCAGCCCCCAGGTAGGCGGCGAACACCAGCGCGTACAGCAGAAAGGCGGCCATCACCGCGCGCCGGTGCCCCCAGCGCATGATCGCCGACGGGCTGAAGGCGCGCGAGCACAGCCGCCCCAGCACCAGCGTGGCGTACGGCACGCTGAGGGCGGCGACGCTGACGTCGTACTGCTTGAAGTAGATGGGCAACACCGGCATGACGATGCCCATGCCGATGTTGGCCAGTACCGTCAGCAGCAGCAGCGCGGGAAAGCGCCATGCCTCCTTGTGCCGGTTCATGCGGCGCGTTCCCCGCGCTCGGCCACGCGCTGCGCCAGCACCTGCTGGTAGCGCGCGGTATCCGTCACCAGGTCGGGGAAGTACGGCTTCACCTTGTCGAGCCCCACCCAGCCGGCCCGCACCAGGTAGGGGCGGTCGAACGTGAGGTCGATGATGGTGTTGACGCGGTCCCCGCTGCCGGCCAGCTCCGCGGCCGTCGGCCCGGCATCGATGATCAGGTCGACCAGATGGCCGATATCCTCGATGGCCTTGGCCAGGGGCACGAAGATATTGCCCTGCCCGGACAGATTGGCCGAGGTGGCCGCGATGGGCCCGTCGATCCCCTGCGTCAGCATGCGGAAGATCGGATGCGTGGTGCAGCTGATGGCTACACTGTGCAAGCCACAGGTAAGCTGGTCCGGAAACGGATACTTCTGCTTGAAGACGAATGAGATCTCCCCCGGCAGCAAGTCGTCGAGCACGGCGTGGTTGAACCACTCGGGCAATTCGACATAGCGGCCCGCCACGGCAGGATGCGGCAGGCTCACCGGCAGCGGGCCGAACTTGACACGCTGCTTGACGGCGAAGATACGACTGACGGCAGCGGCGTTGGTGGCGTCGCAGATCAGGTTATAGTTGGTCGTCGTTGGCGAAATCACCAGCCCGCCGCGCTTGAGCACTTCGATGGCGCGCGGCAGGAAGTCTTCGTCCGACTTGACGATGGGAGCGATCATGGCAGTCTCCAGTGGCGGGCTTAGCGGACCGCGCTGCGGTTGAGCAGCGAGGCATAGTAGTCATGCAGCTGCAGCCAGGCATCGCAGATACGCTCGGTCACGGCCAGCGCGCGCTGGTCAAAACCGGCTACCTGCGGCGCATACTTGCGCACCAGCCGCACGCCTTCCTCGGCATGGTCGTCATCGGCATCGCTGTGCACGGTGAACCATTCGAGCTCGGCTTCGCTGTAGCCATATGCTTCGCGCAACGCGGCCAGCATCTTGCCCACGCTCTCGCCCGACTGCGACTCAATGGCGTAGATCGCCAGCAGGCCGACGGCGAAATGCTCGTCGCGCATGATGCCAAGCAGTGTGTCGACATAGCGCCGCACGGGTTCGGCCTGCGTGGCCGGGCCGAACTGGTCGGCGCCGACGCCGGAAGCCTCGGCAAAGCGGCGCATCAGGTTGTAATGGCTGTCGCTGCCGCAATTAATGCCCGTTTCCTCGGCCACCAGCTGTTCGATCATGAAATGGCGCACATCCTCGAACTGGGTCTTCGAATGAATAATGCTGAAGATCAAGTTCTGCGTGTAGACCTGGTGGTATTTCTGCAGCGCCCAGGCGGCCAGCGCCGCCCTGTCCGGCAAGCCGCGCTGCACGCTGCCGACGAACTGGTGGCGGCTGTAGCGTTTTTCATGCACGATCTGATTGCATTGCGCGATGACATCTTCGACCGGCAGCGGGGGGCGCACCCCGCTGTGGCCGGCGTTTGCGTGCAAGTCCATATCAATCCTTGAGGCCATAGAAGGCGGCGGCGTTGTCGTGCAATACCTGGCGCTTTTGCAGCAAGCTCAGGCCCACGTGGTCACGCATGAAATCGAATGACTGGCTCAGGCTCGCTTCGCCGTAATGCGTGTGGGGGAAGTCGAAGGCGCCGAGCACGCGGTCATCGCCGACGAGCTTCATAAATTCCGGCATGTAGTCGTAATCACCCTCGAAGCCGAAATACACGGCATGTTCGCGCAGCACCGCCTCGGGCGACTTCTTGCCGGGCCATGGCTTGCATGCGGCCGTCGGCCACCAGTGCATCGCCCGCTCCAGAAACAGGCTGAAAAAGCGGGCATCGTGTTCGACGAACGATACTTTCAGGCGCGGGAAGCGGTCATAGATGCCGCCCGTAAAGATACTGATATACGCCCACCAGACGGACAGGTCGAAGGCGCCGAGGAAAATGCTGGACGGCGTCGTGCACTCGAAGGTCTGGCGCGGATTGGGCCAGCCGATATGCACGCAGACCGGCATGTTCATGTTTTGCGCTTCGCTCCAGAACGGGTCGAACAGCGGATCGTGCAGCATGCGTTCGCCGGCCGTCGGCAAGATCATCACCGCCGTGGCGCCCTTCTCCTTGGCATGGCGCATTTCCTGCACCGCCAGCTCGGGCGAGCGGATCGGCACCAGGGCGGCGAATTCGATCATGTCCGGCGCCTTCGAGCGCATTTCCGCCATCCAGTCATTCCAGGCACGCATCAGCGCCGCCTCGTAGACCAGGTCGTCGGTCAGGGTTTCCAGGAACAGCGTGGAAAACAGCACGGTGCGGTCCAGGCCCTGGTCGCGCATCAGCTGCGCGCGCGCCACCGGGTCGGTGCAAGCCTGGATCGGCACGGGCACCGGCTTGCGCTTGGCAAAGTCCATCTCGGCCGGTGTGCTCATGACGACGCCGCCATTGCCCTGGTTCTTCGGCACCAGGCGCCCGTCGATATACCAGGTCTTGTTGCGGCTCGGGCGCAGCGACACATGGGGATTGTCGATCACATGCGGGCGCCGGTGCGCAAACTCCTCTGGCAGGTAGAGCTCCCAGCTGTCACCCACTTCCTGCACATGGGAATCGGAATCGAATTGCTTGAAATCGAAGGGCGAGGTGTATTTCTTCCATTGCTGCTGCGCTGGCGCGGCGGCGGAGGGAAGCGGATGTGGACTGTTCAATATCGTGCTCATGTACGGCTCCAAAGGGTTGAGTGGGATTTAAGACTGTGCTTGCAGGGCCAGGAAACCGGGTTCGATGGCTTCCCAGTTCACGCCGCGCCGCTTGAGCGACCAGTTGGTGAAGTTGACGATGGTGGTGGCGTTGCGCTCCGGATTGGCGTACTTGGAACGGCCATGGTCGATGGCGAAGTCGGCCGCCTCGCGCAATGTGACGGGAATGTCCTCGAACTGGTAGATATTGCCTTGCGACGAGGGATTGGCCGACGATCCCACCACCAGCAAGCCGGCCGTGCGCAGGCGGGCAATCACGTCTTCCAGGAAGGGCCCGACGTTGAGGAACACGGCAATGGTGCCGTTGGTAACAGTCTGGCCGTAGACCCACGGCGACAGCTTGCCCAGCAGCTTGCTGTGCGGATTGACGGGCAACACCACCGCCAGCGTCGTCTCGGCGGCGGTGGCGGCGATCCAGTCGCCGATGACGTCGTTGGGTACCAGGGCGACTTCGCGCAGGATGTCGAGGTTGCCGATGACGATGCAGGGATTGGTGTGGACCCTGCCCTTGGCGTCGTACATCTTGCGGATGGCGCGCTCCGAGTGGCCCAGCAGGCCGTAGCCGATGTCGCCCTTGAGCAAGACCAGGCTGCCGGCGGCAAAGGCATCGCAGCTGGCCCGCACGTCGTGCTCGGTGTGGGCCGTGCCGCTGTCTTCATAGTGCATGGAATGTGCATTCATGGTGTGGAGGATTTCGCTAGGAGGCTGCCGGCCTACAGCACGGCCAGCGGGGATTCGGCGTCGCTGCGCTCGCCACCACGGGGGGCCGGGCGGGTGGACACTTCGGACAGCAGCCGGTATTTCTCCACCAGCAGCTGGGCGTCGTTGTAGCTGGCCACGTCGTCTTCGCTCATGATGGCCGTGTACACCGCGTCGAGCACCGCCGAACTGACCTGCTTGACACCGGCGCGCATCAGGCGCTGGCGCAGGATATTGCGGCCGCTGTGGCGGCCGATCACGGTCTTCGACTCGGCGCCGAAGTTCTCCGCGCGCATGAATTCATACGTGAAGCGGTACTTCATCACGCCTTGCTGGTGCATGCCGGCCTCCGTGGCGAAGGCGTTGCGGCCGATGATGGGCTTGTGCAGCGGCACGCTCAACTGCAGGTAGTCGGCCACCAGCAGGCAGCTGTCGAGCAGGCGGTGGGTGACGATATCGTGGGTACAGTGCAGCTGGTCGCTCTTGTAAGTCAGCGCGGCGACCAGTTCTTCCATGCTGGCATTGCCGGCGCGTTCGCCGATGCCGCACATGGTCGTTTGCACCTCGTCGGCGCCCGCTTCGATGCCGGCCAGGGAGTTGGCGACGGCCAGGCCCAGATCGTTGTGGCAATGCGATGAAATGCGCAGGTCCGGACCGACAAATTCGCGCAGCTGGCGCACCAGCGCATAGTATTCCGCCGGCAGGCAGCAGCCGACGGTGTCGGGCACGGCGATGGCCGTGATGCCGTGCGCAATGCCTTCGCTGATCAGCTGCTTCATGAAGGCCATGTCGCCGCGGGTGGCGTCTTCCAGCGCCAGCGAGATGTCGCGGAAGCCGACGGCCTTCGCATGTTCGATGGCCTCGATCGCTTCACGGATGATCTGTTCGCGGGTGACGCCGCGCTTGTACTTGATATGAATATCCGAACCGACCGAGGCCAGTTCGATCTGCGGATGGCTGGCATCGCTCATCGACTTGGCGCAGGCATCGATATCCTCCTTGACGGCCCGCGCAAAGCCGCACGGCGTGGCCCGCGACAGGATGCGGCAGATCTCGCGGGTCGCTTCGAAATCGACCGGCGACGAGGCCGGGAAGCCCGTCTCGATGGTGTTGACGCCCAGGTGCTCGCTCGCTTCGGCGATCTTGATCTTCTGGTCGATCGCCAGGGCGTAGCCCGGCGCCTGTTCACCGTCGCGCAGCGTGGTGTCGAAAATGTTCACATGCCTTAATAGATTCATGTCCATCGTCTGTCCTATGAAAAAACACTAAGGGTGGCGCTGCCACTCGGGGACCGCCGCCTTGGCTGTCGGCCACGGCACACCAGCGAGCTTGCAAGACCGTTCTGCGGGAAGCGCGACGCCTGGATTTGACCTGGCACAAACGTTTCCTTGCGATAAAGACTACCGGAATCATGCAGGCGCGAAACCTGTCCGCCTCCTCACCTGTGGGCGCCCGCAGCTGTTGAGAGGAACAGCTAGTGTCGGCGCCTGCCGCTTGCTAAGGTGGCATGGCTGACTGAGGTCAACAGCGCAACGCGGGCGGCAGGAAGCGCTTTCGCACGAGGCCGGCGAGACCGGTAATTCTTAACAAGGGAGCGATATGGAGCTGCACATAGGATTGGAAAACATCGCGATTGCCAACAGCGCAATCAGCTATGCGAACGGTGAAAAGGGTGAATTGATCTACCGCGGCTACTGGGCCGGCGAACTGGCACTGGATAAATCGTATGAAGAAGTGCTGCACCTGATACTGTTCGGTACCCTGCCGGATGCCGCCGAGCTGGCGCAGCTGCGCGCCAGGCTCGAAGCGCTGCGCGTGCTCGACAGTGCTACGACTGCGATGATCGCGGCCCTGCCGGCGCAGGCCAGCGACATGGCCGCCCTGCGCGCCGTGCTGTCCTGCCAGCCCATTGCCGGCGCCGACTGGCCGCCGACGCTGGACCAGGCGCTGGCCATCTTTGCCATCGCGCCGACGGTGATCGCGCACCGCTACCGCCTGAGCCAGAAGCTGGCGCCGGTGGCCCCGCGCGCCGGCCTGTCGCACATTGAAAACTATTTGTACATGCTGAGCGGCAAAGTACCGGATCCGGACTTCGCGCGCGCGCTGTCCGCCTATCTGATCCTGTGCATCGACCACGACACCAACGCGTCCACGTTCGCGGCGCGGGTGGTGGCCTCGACCCAGGCCGATATCGTCTCGGCGGTCTGCGCCGCGATCGGTGCGCTGATTGGCCCGCTACATGGCGGCGCGCCGTCCAAGGTCGACGACCTGCTCGACGAGATCGGCAGCGCGGACCAGGCGCAGCGGGTCATCAGCGGCAAGCTGGAAAGAGGCGAACGCCTGATGGGTTTCGGACACCGCGTCTACAAGACCTGGGATCCGCGCGCGGCGGTGCTGAAGAAAGTGGCCACCAGCCTGCACGGCAAGGACCCCCTGCTCGACCTGAGCCTGGCCGTGGAAAAGACCGCCGTGGCCCTGCTGGAACAGCACAAGCCGGGGCGCAACCTGTACCCGAACGTGGAGTTCTGGGCCGCCGCCGTGCTGCGCGCCGTCGGCGTGCCGAAGACCTTGTACACGCCGACCTTTTGCTGTACCCGCATCGCCGGCTGGTGCGCGCATGTGCTGGAACAGGCGCAGGACAACCGCCTGATCCGGCCCAAAGCCGTCTACATTGGCGGACGTCCGGCCGCACCGGCGCAGCTGGACTGAGGCAGCCGCGGCGACCTGGCGGTGCGGCGCACCGCCATGTGCGGCCTTAACGGCTATAGCTGGTGCGTAAGACAGCCGTGCCAAGACGATTGGCGCCAAGCATGAAACCGATCATGGCCGGCGAGGCATCGGCGGGCACGCCCAGTTTGTCCGTCTTCAAGGCATGCAGCGTGAAGATGTACTGGTGCGGCTTGTCGCCTGGTGGCGGGCAGGCGCCACCGAAATCGTTGCTGCCGAAATCGTTGCGGGCCTGCTTGCTGCCGTCGGCCAGACTCGCCTGCTTGCCAATACCAGCCGGCAAGCCTGTCGCGCCAGCCGGAATGTCGTAGATGACCCAGTGCCACCAGCCGCTGCCGGTCGGCGCATCGGGATCAAAAACGGTGACGGCAAAGCTCTTGGTGCCTGCGGGCGCGTCGGCCCAGGACAGTTCCGGCGAGCGGTTGCCGCCGCTGCAGCCGAAACCGGCGTAGACCTGGGCATTGCCGAGCGGTGCGCCGGCCTGCAGGTCCCGGCTTTTCAACTCGAATGCCTGCGTGCCCGAACACACACCTGCGGAGAACAACATCATGAATAGCAGCTTGCGCATCTTACCTCCGGTTATGTTAAACAACGCAGGAAGTGTAGGCCAGGCCAGCAAGCCGAAACGCTCGATATGCATCGCCAATCGCTCAGGCGCCCGCCACGGCGGAAGGGTCGACGCCGAAGCGCCTGGCGAAGGCGCGCGAAAAGCTGGGCACGGAACGATAGCCGCAGGCGCCCGCCACTGCCTTGACGGGGCGGCGCGTGGTCTGCAGCAGCGCCAGGCCCGCATGCAGGCGCACATCGAGCAGCAGCGCGCGGAACGAGGTGCCTTCCTCGTGCAAGTGGCGTCGCAAGGTGGCACTGCTCATCTGCAGCTGCTGTTCCACGTGTGCCGACTTCCAGTCCTGCGCGGGCGCCGCGGCGATCATCAGGCGCACGCGCGCGGCGGTGGACGGATCGTGGGCCATGAGAAAAGCCCTGTGGCCCAGGCGCGCCAGCGCCACCAGCAGGCCCAGCGCCAGGTAATCGGTCATCAGCGGGTCTTGCGCATCCGCTTCCAGATAGGCGCGCAGGGGCATCACGATGGCTTCGAGCGCGCCGACCGAGATGCTGGCGGCGTGCGCGGGCCCGCTACCGGCGCCGGCGTGCGGACCGAGCAGGCTGCGCGCCAATTCCACCACATGCCAGGGAAACGCCAATGCCAGGGCGCGGTAGGGGCCATCGCGATCCGGCGTGTTTTCCACGTCAAATTGCAAGGCGCGGTGGACCAGCAGGAAATCGCCGGCTCCGCAGTCGAGCTGCACATCGCCGCAGCGCAGGCCTTTTTTGCCTTGCAGCGGCACCAGCAGCAACGGCATGTCGCACGCCACGGCCTGCAGGCGGTAAGCATGCACCGCCACGATGGTGACGGTAGCACTGGCAGCGCCGTCAAAACGCGCCGCCAGGGGATCGAGGGGCTGCGATAACAGCCAGGACAGATCGGAATGCACGTGCCTCCCTGATGAAATATGCGGGCGATTTCCCCGGCGGGAATGCGCACCATCGGAAATGCGCCGCCATTGCATGCATTGCAATTTACACGAAATATCACAATAAGGAAATATTATCCCTATATACGCCACGGCCAGTCGCTGCGCAAATTGGTATTAGCCGATGCCGCCCATTATATTGCCAGCCCCGCAGGGAAAGATATTCGCGCACAGCCACATGCGCCACTCCCGTGGAAACCGAAATAAATACAGTGTTTTATTTAATAACATAAATTCCGATACAAAATATTGAATTTTGAAAAGAACAACATCTAAAATTTGATAAATTACAGCAAGATAAATCAGAAGCACAGCGACATCACGCTTTTGAACAATATCGTTGCGTATCAAATAGAGCAAATGGATGTCAAGATAGTTAATAATTAAATATTATATTTATTGAGAAAGAGTTTCTATATGCTTCAGCCTCTGAGTAAATTTGAAAATTTGTTGCAATGCAAAAGCTTTGCCGATTTACACAAGAAAACCTCGGGTATCGTGCAAGAACTGGGATTTGAGCATTTTCTGTTTGGCTTGCGCATGGAAATAGTCGGACAGCCAACGGAAGACTTCGTGCTGAGCGGCTACCCCGAGCGGTGGTGGGAAGCCTACCAGGAGCATGATTTCGACCGCATCGATCCCATCGTCGCGCACTGTAAGACCAGCCACCGCCCGTTGCTGTGGGAACGCGAACAGTATTCGAATGCGTATGCGGCGGCCATGTTTGAAGAAGCCGCCATGTTTGGCATCCGCAGCGGCGTCAGCGTGCCTTTGCACGGCAGCGTGCGCCGCGAATTCGGCCTGCTCAGCCTGGCTTCCGACGATGCCTGCATCGATGGCTACACGGAACAGATCCTGGGCCAAAGCCAGCTGCTGGCCAGCTTCCTGTACGAAGCCGTACAAAAAATTGCCGCAAAACAGCTCAACGTCCTCTCCCCCACCCTCACGCCGCGCGAGCATGAATGCATACGCTGGGCCGCAGCCGGCAAATCGACGTGGGAAATCTCATGCATCCTGAAGACGTCGGAACGCACCATCTACTTCCACATCTGCAATGTGATGGCCAAATTGAATGTCGTCAATCGGCAACAGGCGATCGCCAAAGGCATGGCGCTGGGACTGATCTGAGCCATCGCTCACGGGCCGGCATGGCGCAGCGCGCCGGCAACGTGATCCCCCTCGCCATGCGGCGAGCGGAACGGCAGGTCCGCTGTTAACAAGAGCTCCCCTACACTTTCACTTCAAGGCGCGTATGAATTTTCAAGTACATCTCCAGCCCAGCGGCCAGCACTTTCCTTGCGAAGCAGAGGAAACCATTCTGGAGGCGGCACTGCGTGCGGGGGTCGGCCTGCCTTACAGCTGCAGAAATGGCAGCTGCGGCGCCTGCGCGGCAACCATCACGGGCGGAACCGTAGCGTACCCGGGCGCGGCACCGCGCGCGCTGACGCCGGAGCAGGCCGCGCGCGGCGTCTGCCTGCCCTGCTGCGCCATTGCCTGCACCGATGTGCTGCTTGAGGCCAGCGAGGTGGCCGGCAATGGCGACTTTCCGGTACGCAAAATGCCTTGCCGCGTCAGCGCGATGCAAAAGCTCGCGCCGGACGTCATGCAGCTCACGCTGCAGCTGGCGGCCAGCCTGCAATACCGCGCGGGCCAGTACGTCGATTTCATGTTGCGCGACGGGACGCGGCGCAGTTACAGCGTGGCCAATGCACCCGACCAGACAGGCGCGCTGACCCTGCATATCCGCCACATCTCCGGCGGCCGGTTCAGCGAACAAGTGTTTCGCGCGATGCAGGAACGCGACATCCTGCGCATTGAAGGTCCGCATGGCAGCTTTTTCCTGCACGAGGATTCGGACAAACCGATGCTGCTGCTGGCGACGGGCACCGGCTTTGCCCCGCTCAAGGCCATGGTCGAACAGTTGATCGCGCTCGAATTGCCACGTCCGATGGTGCTGTACTGGGGTGGACGGCGGCCGCATGACCTGTATATGGATGGCTTGTGCCGCGAATGGGCTGCGCGGCTGCCGCATTTCCGCTATGTGCCGGTGCTCTCCGCGCCTCTCGCCGAGGATGGCTGGCAAGGCCGCGTCGGCCATGCGGACCGTGCCGCGATCGCCGACTTTCCCGACCTGTCCGCTCACCAGGTGTACGCCTGCGGCGCGCCCGCCATGGTGGAAAGCGCGCGCCGCGATTGCGTGCGGCTGTGCCAGCTGCCGGAAGACGAGTTCTATGCCGACATCTTTGTTTCGCCGCAAGAAAAGAAACAGGCCACTCCGCAGAGTGGCCTGCGCCCTTGAATCCAATGCGCGCGGCGAAAAGATGCGCACTGTTAGGTTGCACCGAACTCTGACCGGGAATTTGCATTGAATTCCGACCCGCTCAGGTATGTAACGGTCAGGCGGATCGGAGCCGGGTTTTCCTTCCTTTTGCGAGGGCTTGAGTCGAGCTGTTTGTTCGTTTGCTCGCAGAATTGACCCACTCTGTTTGACCCGCCTTCCACTGCCTGGCAAACGCTGCCACGCGGTCGTATGACCCTGCATAGCCCAGCTCTTTCAGGTCCTCATGGATCTGCTTCAAATTGCGCCGCTGCTTACGCGGCTTAGTCGTCTCGGCCTTGAGCCACCCGGATAGCTGCACCGAGTATTTGTCTAATCCGCTAACTGATCGCCGCTCCGCATAGGAGGGCTCAGTGGTTTCCGAGCGCAGATAGCGTCGGACGGTATTGCGTGAGATATCCAGTCGCCTGGCGATTTCTCGTATTAGGATCTGGTCACGAAGGTGCCAGCGTCGAATGATACCGCGTAGAGCCACGTTGATCACTCCGATCTCCTGCCGATAAGACAGGTGGAATTGTGCTACTGACGTGGGTCGGATTCCGTTGCAAATTCGTGGGGAAAGTGGATCAATTTTCAGTGCAACTTAACAGAATGTCTCTATTTTCCGAATTTGGCCTGCCCAGAGAATAACATTTTGTCTAGCTGGAAAATACACGAAATCTCACTCGCCGATGACATGAACCAGGATGCGCCGAAAGGCGGGGCTCCACGAGGACTTAAAAAAGTTGGGGTTCGATGGGGGCTTACGACAGGGTCGCGGCGTTCGCGAGGACATGGAGGGGCGTCAAGTAGGCCTGGTCAATTCGGCCAGCAAACAAACATGCTCGGGCCTGGGAAAGAATCGTCAGTAGGAAAAACCTGTTTCAACCCATGCCAAATAATTGCAAACAAGCCCATGTTTTCGTAGGGGTAAATGCAGGGATAAAAACTCTCACCAAAGAAAAAGGCCACTCCGAAGAGTGGCCTAAGTCCTTGAATCTAATGGTCGGGGCGAGAAGATTCGAACTTCCGACCCCATGCACCCCATGCATGTACGCTACCAGGCTGCGCTACGCCCCGACGAGGTGGGAATTATAGCAGAGCCTTTTAGGTTTTTGCCATGCTTTGCGCATGATTCATATCGAACTGCGCAAACTTTTTTGCATGGCCCCGGCAAGCGGCCTATTCGTTCAGCAGCAGCGCCGTCAGGACGATGCGGAAGCCCGCGATCAACGGCTCGACTTTCACGTCCGGATTGTGAATGAGGCGCACGGGCAAGCCCTGGTAAATGGCGACGAGGGCATTCAGGCGGCCTTCCAGCATCTCTTCATCGGCCGGCAAGCCGCGCTTGATGCGCGCATCGCGGATGATGGAGAGAAACAACTGGCGCGAACGCTGGTCCGAGCATTGCAGCATTTCCGCGATCACCGGATTGCGCGATGCTTCCGCAAAAATTTCCAGCGGCATCATCCACGTTTTCGGGTCCAGCGCTTCGAGCACATGCTCGCCCGCATTGTCGATCACAGCCTGCAGCGGGTCTTCGCGCTGCGCCAGGTCCTGCATCAGGTTCGACACCCGCTCCGTATTCTGCATGACGAAGGCGGCGATGATCGCATCCTTGCTGTCAAAATAATTATAGATGTGGCCCGCGCTCATGCCGGCCGCTTTCGATATCTCGGCCATGCTGGCGCCGTGGAAGCCACGGCGGCTGAAACAGCTTTCGGCCGCATCGAGCACCTGCTTGCGCCGCGTGTTGGCGCGCTCGGGATCCGGATGCTTCTTTTCAACTTGGTTCATGATTTTCCAGTAGCGCGCCGGCCCTGCCCTTGCGGGCAAGGCCGGCGTCGGCGTCCCCGTGATTATTGGGCGCCGCCAGCCGCCGCGACGGCTGTCTGCTCAGGCTGCCAACCGCCGCCCAGTACCTTGTACAAGGTCACCAGGTTGGTCGATTTGGCCAGGCGCGCCGTGATCAGGCTCTGCTGCGCCGTGTACAGCGCGCGCTGGGCCACCAGGGCGTTCAGGTAGGACTCGGCGCCCTGCTTGTAGCGCGCGTCGTGGATGGTGTAGCTCTTCGTCGACGCCTCGACCAGCGAGACCTGCGATTGCAGGCGCTCGTCGATGGTGCCGCGCTGGGCCAGCGCATCTGACACTTCACGGAAGGCGACCTGGATCGCCTTTTCGTATTGCGCCACGGAGATTTCACGCTGCACCTTGGCGATATCGAGGTTGGCGCGGTTCACGCCGCCATCGAAGATCGGCAAGCTGATCTGCGGAATGAAGCTCCACGTGCCGCTGCCCGCCTTGAACAGGCCCGACAGGTTGTCGCTCAGCGAACCGGCCGTGGCCGTCAGCGAAATGCGCGGGAAGAAGGCCGCGCGCGCCGCGCCGATGTTGGCATTGGCAGCGCGCAAGGTGCGCTCGGCCGCCAGCACGTCGGGACGGCGTTGCAGCACGTCCGACGGCAAGCCGGACGGAATGTCCGCCAGGGCCGTGACGGCGCCGAACTCGCCTTGCGGCAGCAGCTCGGCCGGCACGGGGCCGCCCACCAGCAAGACCAGCGCATTCTGATCCAGCGCTACCTGGCTCGTGTAGACAGCCACGTCGGAACGGGCCGACTCGACGCTGGTCTGGGCATCGTACTTGTCCAGGCCGGAAGTAGCACCGGCACTGAAGCGGCGCACGGCCAGGTCATACGACGACTGCTGGCTCTTCAAGGTATCTTGCGCCACGCGCAGGCGCTGCTGGTCGGCCACCAGGTTCAGGTAGGTGCTGGCCACTTCGGCCACCAGGCTGATCTGCTGTGCACGGCGTGCTTCTTCCGTGCCCAGGTATTGTTCCAGCGCGCTGTCGGACAGGCTGCGCACGCGGCCGAAGAAGTCCAGCTCGTACGCCGACACGCCCAGGTTCGCCGTGTACTGGCGGTTGATGGACGCTTCGCCGTTGGCGCTGGCGTTCTTCGGCACGCGGCTGGCCGACTGGCCGCCGGACGCCGACAGGGTCGGGATCAGCGCGGCGCGTTCGATGCCGTACGTGGCGCGCGCCTTCTCGATGTTGAGGATCGAGACGCGCAGGTCGCGGTTGTTGGCCAGCGCCAGTTCCAGTACCTGGCGCAGGCGCGCATCGGCAAAGAACTCGCGCCAGGCGACGTCCGCCACCGGCTTGGCGTCGGCGGCGGCAGTGTCGGCCTTGTAGGAAGGACCGGTCGGCCAGCTTGTGGGCGCCGGCGCTGCCGGACGCTCATACGTAGGGGCCAGGCTGCAACCGGCCAGCAAGGCCAGTGCCGCCATGGAGAGTAGCGATTTTTTCATATTAATGTGCATCCTTGGAAAGCGTGACGGCTGGCGAACCAGGCGTCGCCGGCGTGGTTGGCGCGTCCGACTTCGAGAAGAAGCCGCGCACCAGCACGAAGAACACCGGCACGAAGAAGATACCGAGGAACGTGGCCGTCAACATACCGCCCAGCACGCCGATACCGATGGCGTTCTGGCTGCCGGAACCGGCGCCGCTGGAAATGGCCAGTGGCAACACGCCCAGGCCGAAGGCAATCGAGGTCATCAGAATCGGACGCAGACGCAGACGCACCGCGTGCAAGGTCGCGTCCAGCAGCGACATGCCCGATTCCTGCATTTCCTTGGCAAACTCGACGATCAGAATCGCATTCTTCGCCGACAGGCCCACCACCGTGAGCAAGCCCACCTGGAAGTACACGTCGTTCGACAGGCCGAACATCCACGTACCGAGCACGGCGCCGATCACGCCCAGCGGTACCACCAGCAGCACGGAGAATGGAATCGACCAGCTCTCATACAGCGCGGCTAGGCACAGGAAGACGATCAGCAGGGACAGCGCGTACAGCTGCGGCGTCTGCGAACCGGATTCGCGCTCTTCCAGCGACACGCCGGTCCAGCTGAAGCCGATGCCAGGCGGCAGCTTGGCCACCATTTCTTCCATCGCGTTCATGGCGGCGCCCGTGCTTTGGCCCGGCGCCGGCGTACCCAGGATCTCTACCGACGGCAAGCCGTTGTAGCGTTCCAGGCGTGGCGACGCGTAAATCCACTTGCCGGTGGCGAAGGCCGAGAAAGGCACCATCTGGCCGGCGGTATTGCGCACGAACCACTTGTTCAAGTCTTCCGGCAGCATGCGCGAACTGGCGTCACCCTGGATGAACACTTTCTTCACGCGGCCACGGTCGAGGAAGTCGTTCACATACGAACTACCCCAGCCGACGCTCAGCACGCGGTTGATTTCCGAGATCTGCAAGCCCAGCGCCGTTGCCTTCTGCTGGTCGATGTCGATCTTGTACTGCGGCGTATCTTCCTGGCCGTTCGGGCGCACGCCGACCATGGCCGGATTCTGCGACGCCATGCCCAGCAACTGGTTACGCGCCGCCATCAGGGCGTCATGGCCGACACCGCCGATATCCTGCAACTGCATGTCGAAACCGGTGGCGTTACCCAGTTCCAGCACGGCAGGCGGTGCAAACGTAAACACCATCGCATCCTTGATCTGCAACAACTTGCCCATGGCGCGGCCCGCTACTGCCGGCGCTTTTTGCGCCACGTCCTTGCGCAGCGACCAGTCTTTCAGGCGCACGAAGGCGATACCCGTATTCTGGCCGTTACCGCCGAAGCTGAAACCGGCCACGGCAAACACGGAAGCGACGTTATCTTTCTCGCTGTTCATGAAGTGGTCTTCGACCTGTTCGATCACTTTCAGGGTGCGCTCTTGCGTGGCGCCCGTCGGCAATTGAATCTGCGTAAACAGGATGCCCTGGTCTTCTTCCGGCAGGAACGACGTTGGCAAGCGCATGAAGATGAACACCAGGCCGGCCAGCAACAGCACATACAGCAGCATCGAGCGGGCGCGGTGCGTAATCATGGCGCCAACCATGCCCTGGTACTTGTTGCTGCTGCTATCGAAGCTGCGGTTGAACCAGCCGAAGAAACCCTTGTTGGTCGCGTGATGGCCCTTTTCGACCGGTTTCAGCAAGGTGGCGCACAAGGCTGGCGTAAAGACCAGCGCGACGACGACGGACAGCACCATCGACGAGACGATCGTGATCGAGAACTGGCGGTAAATCACGCCCGTCGAACCGCCAAAGAAGGCCATTGGCACGAACACGGCCGACAGCACCATGGCGATACCGACCAGCGCGCCCGTGATCTGCGTCATGGACTTGCGCGTCGCTTCCAGCGGCGACAAGCCCTCTTCGCTCATCACGCGCTCGACGTTTTCCACCACCACGATCGCATCGTCGACCAGCAAACCGATGGCCAGCACCATGGCGAACATGGTGAGGGTATTGATCGAGTAACCGAATGCATTCAGGATGCCGAAGGTACCCAGCAGCACGACCGGCACGGCCATGGTCGGGATCAGGGTAGCGCGGAAGTTCTGCAGGAACAGATACATCACCAGGAAGACCAGGATGACCGCTTCGACCAGGGTTTTGACCACTTCTTCGATGGACAGTTTCACGAACGGGGTCGTGTCGAACGCCACCTGGTAGCTCATGCCTTCAGGGAACTGCTTGCTCAGGTTGCCCAGCATGGCTTTCGCCGCATTGGCCGTATCGAGCGCGTTGGCGCCCGTCGCCAGCTTGATCGCCACGCCGGTTGCCGCATGGCCGTTGTAGCGGGCCACGGTGTTGTAGTTCTCGCGGCCCAGCTCCATGGTGGCCACGTCCTTCAGGTGCACCATGGCGCCGTCGGTCGTGGTTTTCAGCAAGATGGCACCGAACTGCTCCACCGTTTGCAAACGGCTTTGCGCCGACACGGTAGCGTTCAGCTGCTGGCCCTTGATGGAGGGCGTGCCGCCCAGTTCACCGGCCGACACTTCCGCATTCTGTGCCTGCACGGCCGTGATCACGTCCGCCGGGGTCAGGTTAAAACTTTGCAGCTTGGCCGGATTGAGCCAGATACGCATGGCGTACTGCGAACCGAACAGCGTCACATCGCCCACGCCGGCAACACGGCTCAGTGGGTCGACGACGTTGGCGGCCACATAGTCGCTCAAGTCGGTCTGGTCCATCTTGCCGTTTTCGGAAATGAAGCCGAACACCATCAGGAAGTTCTTGGTGGCCTTCGACACGACGAGACCCTGTTGCGTGACAGCCGTCGGCAGCAGTGGCGTGGCCAGCTGCAGCTTGTTCTGTACCTGCACCTGGGCGATGTCGGGATTGGTGCCGCTGGTAAACGTCAGCGTAATGCTGATGCCGCCAGTGGCGTCACTCGACGAAGCCATGTAGCGCAAGCCGTCGATACCCTTCATCTTTTGTTCGATGACCTGGGTGACGGCGTCTTCCACGGTCTTGGCGGAGGCGCCAGGATAGGAGCCGCTGATCGAAATCGACGGCGGAGCAATACTCGGGTACTGCGCGATCGGCAGGCTGAGGATCGAAATCACGCCGGCAAGCATGATGACGATCGCGACCACCCAGGCAAAAATCGGGCGGTCAATGAAAAAACGGGCCATTAATATTCTCCTGAATTAGTGGGCGCTGGCAGCCGATGCTGCGGCAGAGGCGGCAGCGGCAGGCGCGGCAGGCGCCTTGGCCGGCACGGCAACGGCTGGTGCGCCTGGCTTGACTTTTTGCAAGCCTTCCACGATCACGCGATCGCCTGCGGCCAGGCCGGACGTCACCAGCCAGTCGTTGCCGACCGTACCGCTGGTGGTCAGCACGCGTTGCTCGACCTTGTTTTCCTTGTTCAGGATCAGGGCCGTTGCCTGGCCCTTCTGGTTGCGCGTCACGCCCACTTGCGGCACGGTGATGGCTTTTTCATCGACGCCCGTTTCCAGCTGGGCACGTACGTACATACCTGGCAGCAATTCGCCTTTCGGGTTCGGGAACAGCGCGCGCAAGACCACGTTGCCGGTGGTCGGATCGACCGTCACGCCAGCGAACTGCAGCTTGCCCGGTTCGCTGTACTTGCTGCCATCCGGCAAGATCAGGTCGACCTTGGCCTGGCCTTCGCCCACTTTTTTCAGCGAACCGTCGGCCATCTGGCGCTTCAGGCGCAGCAAATCCGTGCTCGACTGTGTCACGTCGACATAGATCGGATCGAGTTGCTGCACGGTGGTCAGTGCTTCCGCCTGGCCCGCCGTGACCAGCGCGCCGGCCGTCACGGTCGAGCGGCTAGTGCGGCCGCTGATCGGCGCCGTCACGGTGCTGTATTTCAGGTTGATATTCGCCGATTCCAGCGCCGCTGTGGCGGACTCGACGTCTGCCTTCGCTTGCTCGAACGCCGCGACGGCGTCATCGTATTCCTGGCGGCTCACGCCTTCGATGGCGACCAGTTCCTTGTAGCGCGACGCTTTCGGACCAGCCGTCAGCAGGTTGGCCTTGGCTTTCGACAAGGCGGCCTTGGCCGAATTGTAGGCCGCCTGGTAGGTGGCCGAATCGATCTGGTACAGGGCCGTGCCTGCTTTCACATCGCTGCCTTCGACGAACAGGCGCTTCTGGATCAAACCACCGACTTGCGGGCGCACATCGGCGACCTGGTAGGCATTCGTGCGGCCGGGCAGTTCGGCGCTCATCGGCAACGCGGCCGGATTAACAGTAAACACGACCACCTGTGGCGCTTGCTGCGCGTGAGGTGCTTCCTGTTTTTTACTGCAGCCGGCCATGATTACAGTGGCGCACAGAACGGCAATAGCGCCGCTCGTACGCGGCGACGTCAGGGAAAAAGTTGGTTGCATCTTGGACTTTCTGAAAAAGAAGCTGGCTAGTGTCGTTAGAAATGACTAAATTTATTAACGCAGATCAAAGAATGAACGATCATTCTAAAATCGTCAAGCATCGTTACAATTGAAACATAGTAACTATCAAGCGAATTAAATTATCAATGAAGCAATAAAATGAGGACAGCGACAGCGTCTGCACGTCAGCCAATTGGAACAGGAAGCTGGCGGACGGCGGCAAAACGGCAATGCGGGAAAGTTGGATTGAATGAATACTGTAGCAGGGTAATGCGTTTTTTGCTGAAGCCTTGATCGCGCGCGCAACACTGCCCCACGCGCGGCCGCTGGCCGCCATGAATATTTACCAATGGTATCGAAAAGACATGCCGCGGCGAACGCGCTAGTATAGTCTCCACAGCGTGGCAAAGCGGGGGCGCAACGATGACAGCACAGGCGCGAAAAACACGGCGGCAGGATGGCGCCAGCGGCCCGGACACGCCGCCACTGCTGTCGACCGGCGTCGACGGCCTCGATGCCATCCTCTCGGGCGGCTTGCTGGCCGAGCGCCTGTACTTGGTCGAAGGCGTCCCCGGCACGGGCAAGACCACCCTGGCGCTGCAATTTCTGGCCGAAGGCGCGCGCAGCGGCGTGCCCGTGCTGTATATCGCCCTGGCGGAATCCGAGATCGAACTGCGCGGCGCGGCCCTGTCGCATGGCTGGGACCTGGCCGGCATCGCCATCGAAGAAGTGGCGCCCAACGACGACATCCTCGACCCCGAGCGCCAGTACACCATCTTCCACCCGTCGGAAATCGAACTGGCATCGACCAACCAGCGCATCCTCGCCGCCATCGAAAAGCACCGCCCTGCCCGCCTGGTGCTCGACTCGCTGTCCGAACTGCAACTACTGGCGGAAAACCCCCTGCGCTACCGGCGCCAGGTCGTGGCATTGAAACAATACCTGGCCAGCCGGCACTGCACCACCCTGCTGATCGATGACCGTTCCGCAGTGGACGACGGCTTGCAAGTGCGTAGCGTGGCCCACTGCGTCATTTCCCTGGAGCTGCAAAACCAGGATTATGGCAATGACCGGCGCCGCGTGCGGGTGGTGAAATACCGGGGCGTGCCGTTTCGCAGCGGCACCCACGACTACAAGATCGCCCATGACGGCCTGCTCGTCTTTCCGCGCCTGGTGGCGGCCGACACGCGCCGCGATGGCGACCATCGGCGCCTGTCGAGCGGCGTGCCCGAACTCGACACCATGATAGGGGGCGGCCTGGAAGAAGGCATGAGCACGCTCATTTCCGGCCCGGCCGGCAGCGGCAAGTCCACCCTGGCGGCGCAATTCGTGCACGCGGCCACGGCGCGCGGCGAATCGTGCGCCATGTTCCTGTTCGAGGAAGCGCGCAGCAAGCTGCTGAACCGGGCCGACAACGTGGGCATGCGCCTGCAGGCGGCGCTCGACTCCGGCCTGCTGAGCGCACAGCAGATCGATCCGGCCGAGCTGACCCCGGGAGAATTCGCCCAGGCCGTGGTCGACGCGGCAGAACGGGGCGCCCGGGTCATCGTCATCGATAGCCTGAACGGCTACATGCACGCGGTGCCAGACGAGCGCTTCCAGAGCACCTATCTGCATGAACTGCTCAATTACCTGGGCCAGCGCGGCGTGGCCACCCTGCTCGTCGGCGTGCAGCAAAACATGCTGGGCACCGCAATGACGACCTCGGCCGACGCCAGCTACCTGGCCGACGGCGTCATCATGCTGCGCTATTACGAAACGGAAGGCGAGGTGCGGCAAGCCATTTCCGTCTTCAAGAAGCGCGGCAGCGCGCACGAGCGCAGCATCCGCCGCTTCGAGATCAGTCCGCAGGGCATCCGCATCGGCCCGGCCCTGGCCGGCTTTCACGGCATCCTGTCCGGCTTGCCCACCGTCGGCGGCACGCCCTTCCCCTAGGAATGCCATGGAGCAGCGTATCCTGATCTACGCGCCTGGCGGCCAGGACGCCTCCCTGACCACCAGGGTACTCGCCAGCGTAGCCATCGCCAGCCACGCCTGCCGCTCCGCCGGCGAGCTGGCCGAGCAGCTGGCGCTGGGCGCCGGCGGCGTGCTGACGGTGGACGAGGCCTTGCATGCAGGCGTCTACGCCGTGCTCGACACCTACACCCGCCAGCAGCCGGACTGGTCCGATTTGCCCATCATCCTGCTGACGCATGCGGGACTCGACTCCTTGCCCTTGCGGCAAGCCGTCGCCACCCTGGGCAACCTGACCCTGCTGGAACGCCCCGTGCACATATTGACCCTGATCACCTCGGCCCACGCCATGCTGCGCGCGCGCCAGCGCCAGTACCAGGTGCGCGAGACGCAGCGGCGCAAGGACGAATTCCTTGCCAGCCTCGGACATGAACTGCGCAATCCGCTGGCGCCCATCAAGACTTCGGTGGCCCTGCTCAAGCACCTGTATCCGGCCTCGGAGCAGGTCAGCAAGGTCAGCGGCGTGATCGAGCGCCAGGTGACGCATCTGACGCGGCTGGTGGATGACTTGCTCAACGTGGCGCGCATCACCAACGGCAAGGTACTGCTGCAGCGCGAAAATATTGAATTACAGCAAGTACTCGACCATGTGATCGAACTGTGCCAGCCCGCTGCCGACAGCCGGCACATCAGCATCACGCAGACGTTGCCGACGCTTGCCATCACGCTGCACGCCGACTATGCCAGGGTGGTGCAGATCTTTGCCAATATCGTTTTGAATGCCGTGAAGTTCACGCCGGAGGGCGGCCGCATCCACATCACGGTGCGCCTGGCGCAGGGGCAGCTGCAGGTGACGATCGAAGACAATGGCATCGGCATCGAGCCGGACGCCATCCCGCGCATCTTTTCCATGTTCGAACAGGGACGCACGGTGGAAGGCCAGATGGCCAGCGGCCTGGGCATCGGCTTGAGCCTGGCGCGCCAATTTGCCGAGATGCATGGCGGCAGCATCGACGCGTACAGCGACGGCCCCGGCCGCGGCAGCCGCTTCATCGTCACCTTGCCGGCCAGCGCCGGCGACGCCCAGACAGCCACCCCGGCCACCCCGGCAGCAGCCGGCAGCGAGGCGCCCACCGGCGCGGACCCGCCCGTGCAAGTGCTGGTAGTGGATGACAACCTCGATGCGGCCGATTCATTGCAAAGCCTGTTCCAGCTCGAAGGTTATGCCGCCAAGGTCGCGTATGGCGGCGCGCAGGCGCTGGCGGCCGTCGATATGGCGTGGCCACAACTGATCGTGATGGACCTGGGCATGCCGGACATGGATGGCTATGAGGCGGCACGCCAGATACGCCAGCGTGCGCAGGGACGCGAGGTGCTGCTGGTCGCTCTGACGGGCTGGGGCCAGGGCGAGGCGCGCTCACGCACGGAACAAGCCGGCTTCGACCATCACCTGACGAAACCGGTGGATTTCGCCGCCATCGCCGCCCTGCTGGAACAGCACCTGGCGCGGCGGACGGGGACAGCTACGCGGACAAAATAGCGTTTATTTCCACTTGCCGCGCAATTCCTGCACCCTTTGCTGCAGCAATTCCGGCGTGGCGGCCTCGGGCGCCACGGGCATGCCCACGGCCAGCGACAAACGCGAGCGCAAGCCCGCCTTGAAAGCGCGCTCGAACAAATGGCCATTGCGATGGCTCAGCAGATGCCCCCACAAGCCGCGCAGCGCCAGCGGAATCACGGGTACCTTGCTGCGCTCGACGATCTTGGCGATGCCGCCCTTGAATTCGCTGATCTGGCCCGTGCGCGTCAGCTTGCCTTCCGGGAAGATGCACACCAGCTCGCCTTCGTGCAGCGCTTGCGCGATATCGATGAAAGCCTTTTCCATGAGAAACGGGTCTTCCTTGGCCGGCGCGATGGGGATGGCCTTGGCCGTGCGGAAGATCCAGCCCATCAGCGGCATCTTGAAGATGCGGTGGTCCATGACGAAACGGATGGGGCGCGGACTGGCCGCCATGATGACGATGGCGTCGACATAGCTGACGTGGTTGCATACCAGCACGGCCGCCCCTTCCGTAGGGATGCGTTCGCCATCGACCACTTTGACGCGGTGCACGGTCTGGATGAGTATCCACGCGAGGAAACGCATGAGGAATTCCGGCACCAGCGAAAAGATGTAGGCGGCCACCAGCGCGTTCAGGATGGCCGTGACGAGGAACAGCTGGGGAATCGTAAATCCTTGTCCCAGCAGCACGATGGCCACGCCGGCCGCCGCCACCATGAACAGCGCGTTGAGGATATTCATGCCGGCGATCGTGCGCGAAATGTGTTTCGGGTCGCAGCGCGTCTGGATCAGGGCGAACAGGGGCACGATGAAGAAGCCGCCGAAGACGCCGATCATGACGATGTCGATCAAAATGCGCGGCACGCCCGCCTGGCTGACGAACGCCAGCGCATCGACCACTTGCGTATTCGCATACGCATTGCTGGCGAAATACAGGTCGATGCCGAACAGCGACAGGCCGATGGAGCCGAACGGCACCAGGCCAATCTCGATCTTGTGGCCGGACAGGCGTTCGCACAGCAAGGAACCCGTGCCGATGCCGACGGAAAACACCGTCAGCAGCAGCACGAACACGCTGTGGTCGCCATGCAGGAAATCCTTCGAGTACACGGGGAACTGCGCCAGGATCAGGGCGCCATAGAACCAGAACCAGGAATTGCCCAGCATGGCCAGGAAGACGGGACGGTTCTTGCGCGAAAAATTCAGGTTGCGGAACGATTCGGCAACAAAATTCAGGCTCACCTTCAAGTCCGGCTCCGGCGCCGGCGTGCGCGGCACGCGGTAGCTGGCGACCAGGCCGAACACAGCCACGGCGATGGTCGCGCCAGCCACCAGTTCCACGCCCAGCGGCTTGTGCACGATCAGCACGGCGCCAAGGATTTCGCCCAATAAAATACCGACAAAGGTGCCCATCTCGATCAGGCCATTGCCGCCAACCAGTTCCTCGGGTTTGAGCTGCTGCGGCAGGTACGCATACTTGACGGGGCCGAACAGGGTCGAATGCACGCCCATGCCCACCACGGCCGCCACCAGCAGCCACAGCGTATGCGTCATCCAGCCGGCGGCGGCCACGGCCATGATGGCCAGTTCCATCCATTTCACAAAACGGGCCAGGCCCGCCTTTTCAAACTTGTCGGCCAGCTGGCCCGCCGTGGCTGAAAACACGACGTAGGGCAGGATGAACAGGCCGGGAATCAGGTTGGTGATGGTGGACGGATCGAGCGTGGTCCAGCTCAGCGCATCGTAGGCGAGGATCACCATCAAGGCCGTCTTGAACAGATTGTCGTTGAAGGCGCCAAAGAACTGGGTCCAGAAGAAGGGCCCGAAACGGCGCTGCGACAATAAGGAAAACTGGCTGCTTTGACTCATGGCATGGGGAACTGGCAATTAAGGAATTGCTAAAATACAGCACTATCTTGCGCACGACAATCTGAATGTCGACATCTTGCTTGGCGTCAATATGGAAAACGGCATGCCGCGTCATGCTCGCCTTGCCGCTCCATGCGCTGGCTGGCACTTACCCTGACACAACAGAAATCGCTTGTTTCTTGATAATAAGGTAATGTGCGCATACCGCTGGCGCCCTTGCCCGCCCCTCCCGGAAAGCTCCCCGACATGTCTGGATTCACATCATTGACCATCCTGGCCTTGCTGGTCACCGCCTTCGTGCTGGTGCTGCAGCACCGCAGGAAAGTAGCGGATCTGGAGTTGCTGACGGCGCGTTTGCGCAAGGAAGTCGACAGTATCCAGCAGCGCCTGCGGGCGCTGGAAGGCCAGGCCGAAGCGCCTGCGGCTACGTCCGTCGTTGCCGTAGCACCCGCCGAGCCCGCCAACGTGGCGTCGGTGGCCGTGCCGGCGCCCCTGCCGACGCCCAGCCCCGTGCCGCAGGCGGCAGCGCTCAAGGTGGCCGAAGTGGCGCAGGCCGCGCCGGCAGCAGCTCCCGCACCCGCCGCGCCCGTGCCGCCAAAACCAGCCCCGCCGATTCCAGCCCGGCCCGTTCCTGCCGTCCCCAACACCCCTTCCTGGATCGCGCACCCGGACGGCCTCGTTGCCAAGGCAAAGAACTGGCTATTCACCGGCAACCTGGTTGCCAAGCTGGGCTTGCTGATCCTCTTCCTCGGCGTCAGCTTCCTGCTCAAATATGTGTCGGCGCAGGTCACGCTGCCCATCGAACTGCGCCTGGCCGGCATCGCGCTGGCCGATATTGCCCTGCTGGCCTGGGCCTGGCGCATCCGCCTCAGCCGTCCCGGCATCAGCCTGCCGCTGCAGGGCACGACGCTGGCGATATTGATGCTGGTGACGTTTGGCGCCTTCCGCCTGTATGAACTGATCCCGGCCGGCCTGGCGTTTGCCGTGCTGTTCGTGCTGACGGCGTTCACGTGTCTGCTGGCCGTGCTGCAAAACGCCGTCTGGCTGGCCGTCTTCGGCATCGTCGGCGGCTTTGCCGTGCCCCTGCTCGTGTCGACGGGCAGCGGCAACCATATCGGCCTGTTCAGCTATTACGCGCTGCTCAATGCGGGCGTCTTCGCCATCGCCCTGAAACGCGCCTGGCGCGTCCTGAATGTGCTGAGCTTTGGCTTTACCTTCGTCGTCGCCACCACCTGGGGCCTGCTGCGCTACACGCCCGAGCACTACCTGTCGACGCAGCTGTTTTTGATCCTCTTCGTGCTGTTCTATATCGGCATCGCCATCGCCTACTGCGCGCGCCAGGCGCCGCGCCTCAAGCATTACGTGGATGGCACCCTCGTCTTTGGCACGCCGCTGGCGGCCATGGGCTTGCAATACGGCCTGGTCCAGCACTTTCACTTCGGCCTGGCCTTTTCCGCGCTGATTGCCGGCCTGGGCTACACGGGATTGGCCGTGGCACTGTGGCGCCGCGCAGGTTTCAAACTGCTGGCCGAAGCCTTCCTCGCGCTGGGCATCGTCTTCGGCACCCTGGCCATTCCGTTCGCCCTCGATGGCCGCTGGACCTCCGCCGCCTGGGCGCTGGAAGGCGCGGGCATCGTCTGGGTCGGCTTGCGCCAGCGCCAGACACTGGCCTGGGCCTTCGGCCTGCTGGTGCAGGGGGCCGCCTGGATTGCCTTCCTGATCGCCATGCAGGAACTCGATACGGCCGCGGCCCTGCACGCCAACATCTGGCTCGGCTGCGCGCTGCTGGCCGCCGCCGCGCTGGTGATGGCCTACAATTTCCGCCGCCACGCCAGCCATTTGCATCAGGAGTTCATGAGCAGCCTGTCCGTGCTGTTCCTGACGGCCGCCGCAGCCTGGCTGCTGGGCGGCATCTGGAGCGAAATCCTGCTGCGCACGGATGCCACTACGCAATTGAACCTGCTCACCGTCAGCGCGCTGGCTGTGGCCGCCTTGCTGGCGGTGCTGGCGCGGCGCGAACAATGGCATGCACCGCGCGCGCTGCTGCTGGCCGTGCAGGTGCTGGCCGGCATGGTCATGCTCAGCCGCGCCAGCTGGGCCTGGGACCAGCACCCGGCCAGCCTGTTCGACGGTTCCTTCCTCAGCGCGCTGCTGCTGGGCGCCGCCGCCTTTGCCAGCGCCCGCTTCCTTGCGCTGCGCGCGCGCGGCGGCGACGAACTGCTGGCCCTGGCAGCGCGCCCCCTGCTGGTCTGGAGCGGCTTGCTGTGGTTTGCCGCCATCCTCGTGCCGCTCGTCAGCTGGCTGCTGCGCCTGATCGACGGTAACCTGGAGCTGCAGCCGCACGCGGGCGAGCACTGGCTGGCGCTGTACCTGATCGCCGTGTCCGTCACGACGCCCGCGTTCGCCCTCCTGGCGCGGCGCCTCGATTGGCCGCAGCTGCGCTGGTTCACCGTCGCCACCTGGCTCGGTCTGGGCTTGTGGAGCGCCAACATGCTGCTGGCGCTGTACCTGCGCGATTACCTGCCGACCGGCTTGAGCTGGCTGGCGCTGGCCAGCGCCCTGGCGGCAGGCGAATACCTGCTGCTGGCCTGGCCGCAAGCGGGCTGGCAACTCGGCCTGCGGGCGCAGCGCCTGCTGCATACGCTGCGCACTGCCGCGCCATGGCTGATGCTGTGGCCGGTCGGCGCCATGCATGTCAACGCCTGGCTGGCACAGCATGAAGACCGCGTCAGCCCGGCCTGGGCCCGCTACTTGCCAGCCTGGGCCATGATGCTGGTGCTGGCCTTGCTGATCCGCCGCTGCCGCGCGGGCGCCTGGCCGGTGGCGCCGATTGCAGAGTGGTACCAGCGCACCTTGATACCGCTGGGCGCACTCTGGTCGCTGCTGCTGATTGCCGCCTGGAATATCTTCGACGATGGCGCCATGGCCCCGCTGCCCTACTTGCCGCTGCTCAATCCGCTGGACTTGAGCACGGGCTTTGCCATCCTGCTGGCCATTGCCAGCTACCGCCTGCTGCCGGCGAAGCAGTTGCCCCTGCCTGCCCTGTGGCAAGCACGTCTGCCTGCCGTGGCCGCCTGCTGCGTGTATCTGTGGTTCAACCTGATGCTGCTGCGCACGGTATCGCACTATGTCGGCGTGCCGTATACCTTTGACGCCATGCTGGCCTCGCAATTCGTCCAAGCGATGCTGTCGCTGGTATGGAGCATCACGGCCCTGCTGCTGATGCGCCACGCGGCGCGCCATCAACGGCGCCAGCAATGGAGCATGGGCGCTGTGCTGTTGGGACTGGTTGTCTTGAAACTGTTCCTGATCGACCTGTCGAACGTGGGCGGCATCGAACGCATCATCTCCTTTGTCGGTGTCGGCTTGCTGATGGTCTTGATCGGCTACCTGGCGCCTTTCCCCAAGGCTGCCGCGCCAGCGCCAGCCGAACCGCAACAAGGAGCAGCATGAAACACTCATTGATCTGCTGCAGCCTGCTGCTGGCAGGCGCCGCGCTGGCCGCACCTGGCCAGGACAGGCCACAGGACTACGGCTGGAGCATGCCGGTGACCGTGCCGGCCGGCGCGGGCATCGTCAAGCTGGCATTGCCCAAGGAAGTCTACCTGCACGCCAGCTCGGCCAGCCTGGCCGACGTGCGGCTGTTCGATGCCGACGGCAAGCGCCTGGCCTATGCCATCGGCGCGCCGCCCGCCCCATCGGCGACGCAGCGGACAGCCATTCCAGTGCGCATTTTCCCCGTGACGGGCGCGCCGGCAACTGGCGACGGCTTGCAAGGCATCGACATCCGCACGGCGGACGATGGCCGCTTGCTGTCGGTCAGCACCCGCGCCGGCACGGCAGCGGCCACGGCGGCGCTGCAAGCGCTGATCCTCGACCTGGGCAAGCAGACGCAAGACAGGCGCATCGCCGCCTTGCGCTTCACGCCACCGGAGCGCACGCAAAATTACAGTGCGCAAGTGCTGCTGGAAGTGAGCGACGACCTGAAGCAATGGGACGCCATCGGCACCACCACCTTGAATTGGCTCAGCAACAGTGACACGCAAACGCTGGCCAACGACAGCATCGCTTTTGCGCCACGCGCTTTCCGCTACGCGCGCCTGAGCTGGCAGGAAGGCCAGCCGCTGGTGTTTGCATCGATTGCGGCGCAAGCCGTCAGCGAAACCGAGGCGGCGCCGCCACGCGCGAGCATCGTGCTGCGCGGTGCGCCAGGCAAACTTGCTGGCGATTGGGCGTATGCCACGCCGATCGCCATTCCCGCCGACAGCATTGCGCTGCAATTCAAGGAGCGCAACGTGGTGCTGCCCGTCACCCTGGGCGTGTATCGCCAAAATAACTATGTGCCGCAGCGCCGGCTGTCCCTGCACCGACAAACGCGACCGGCAAATGGCGAATATTTTGAGCCGCTGCTGACCACCAGCTTTTACCGCATCAGCGAGGCTGGCAAGGAACGCGTCTCCGGCGACCTGGCCATGCCCGTGGTGCAGACCACGCAATGGGTGCTGCGGCCCGAGTCGCAAAGTACGGCGATGCCGACCAGCGCGCCGCTGTTGCGCCTTGGCTGGACGCCGGAAACGCTGGTGTTCCTGGCCGGCGGCAAGGGACCATATCATCTGGTGTTCGGCAAAGCCGACGCGCAACCGGTGGCGCAGCCGCTGTCGCAGGTGGCACCAGGCTATCGCGACGGCGAATTGCAGGCGCTGCCGATTGCCACATTGGGTGCGTTGACGGCGCGCGCTGGCGCAAGCGACGCCGCGCCGGCACCGGCTGGCACCAGTGCGCCATGGCGCCTGGCCGCGCTATGGGCGGCCCTGCTGCTGGGCGTAGGCGTGCTGGGCTTTTTTGCCTGGCGTTTGCTGACGCAGATGAAAGAGGAACAAGGCAGTACCGACAAGCAGCAACATTAGCCGGTTGGCCGCGATATCGCTGCCTTATTGCCGCAGCAGCGCCTTGAACGTCTGCGGCATCCACGGCCGCGCCGCCAGCATGAAGCTGATGGCCAGGCGCTCCTCACCAGGCAGGCGCGCGTCTTCCTGGTGTTGCTGCGAGAATTCCACCGCGACTTGCTTCAGGCGCTCCAGCAAGGCCGCCGTGGACTTTTTCGACAGCATCACGTTCACCAGGCGCAGCAATTCCGTTTCGCCATCGAATTGCGAATTCAAATAGTCGCCATAGGCTTCCTTTTTGAAATACGTATGGATGGGACCGTTCGGTATCCACGCAAACGTGCGCGCCACCAGCAGTTTGACCCGGTTATTCGGCAGCAGTTCCAGAAAACCGATCTTGTCGAGACGCAGCAGGTATTTCACGGCTTGCGCTTCGCTGATGTCGTAGATGGCGACGATCTGTTCCAGCGGCAACAGATTCAGGGCGGACACGGCCACCACGAACAGCCGGGTGTCCTCGATGATTTCCTTTTCCTGCGCATACGTCAGCCCCGTAATCAGGGTGGGCGCGGCCTGGGCTGACTGCACGGCCAGCGCCAGCTGCTGGAAATCGCTGCCGATGGCCACCAGGATCTGATCCAGCCGCTGCAGGGTAAATTGCTTCTGCGAAAACATCCGTTTGACGCTGGCTTCGGATACGCCGATGCGCTGGGCCAGCTCGGCATACGTGACGGAACGCGCTTTCAACAGGCGTTTCAAGGCTTCGATCAAGGCGTGGGTTTGCGGCATGCACTTCCTTTATATAAATAGCATCGGTTCCAGCGGCAAAAAAGTAGCGCAATACGCTACCTGCGGTATGCCTGCCCGCTACGAGTAGCGTTTTCATTGACCAATTGCCCACAGTCTACAATGATGGCGTTGCCACTTGGCACACTTGAAGGAGAAACACATGAAACGCCTGCTGCCCCTCTGCCTGTCCCTGTCGCTGTTGACGCTCTCCGTGGCCGCTCCCGGCCTGGTCCACGCCGCCGCCTCCGAGAACCTGTCGAAAGGCTCGCAAAACCTCAGCCAGGGTTCCGCCGTGGTCGTCGCGGGTTCCATGTCGATGCTGGTCGCCTCCGGCCAGGTGGTCGTCGCCAGCGTGGAAACGGTGGGCGAAGGCATCGTCATCGTGCTGAAAGGCGCGTCCGAAGCGGGCGGCGCTTCCATCCAGATGAGCGCGCAAGCGGCCAAGGGCCTGTCGCTGGCAGCCGGCACCGTGGTCAACGTGGTGGCGCTGTCCACCGGCCACATGCTGGTCATGTCCGGCAAGGCCATCGCCTTCATCCCGAACGAACTGGGCAAGGCGCTGCTGCACCACTCCAAAGCGTAAGCACCAATGAAGAAAGGACATCCCATGAAACACTTGCTCGCCACCGCCCTGCTGTGCGCCGCCATGGCGCCGCTGGCCCAGGCCGCCAATTCCGACACCACCAACGCGTCCGACAACGCCAGTATGGCCTCGGCCATCGTCCTGGTCGGCTCCATGTCGGTGCTGGCCGCCGCCGGTGAAATTGTCATCGACAAGGTGGAAGACGTGGCCGACGGCAGCGTCCTCGTGCTCAAAAGCACGGCCAAGGGTGCCTCGCAGGCTGCCACGGCCTCCGTCAAGCTGAGCCAGAAGGCCACGCAAGGCCTGTCGCTGGCGGCCGGCACGGTCGTCAACGTGGTGGCCGTCTCGACGGGCCACATGCTGGTGCTGTCGGGCAAGGCCATCGCCTATTTGCCGAACGCCGCCGGCCACGCCATCCTCTACCATTCGAAAGCGTGAATCCCATGAAACGCCTGACCGTGATTGTCATCAGCCTGGCCCTGGCCGGCGCCGCCCATGCGGGACGCTCGTGCGAGGAAAAGCAAACAGATGCGAGCACCCTCGTCAAATCGATGGACCTGGCGCAAAAGACCCTGCAGGCGCTCGATGGCTCGGGCGCGCAGGTGGCGCTGGTGGCGCGCGCCGGGCAAGACCTGTCGAAGTACAATTTGCGCTATTCGCACATGGCGCTGGCCTGGCGCGACCACCCGAAGGGCCGCTGGCTGGTGGTGCATGAACTCAATGAATGCGGCACCGCGCAATCGTCGCTGTACAACGAAGGCTTGGGCAATTTCTTCATGGATGATGTGTTCATGTATGAAACCCTGATCCTGATTCCCGGCCAGGATACGCAGCAGCAACTGGTGCGCCTGCTGACGTCGAACACGCCCAAGCGTCTGCATGAGCCGCACTACAATATGCTGGCCTACCCGTTTTCCACCAAGTACCAGAATTCGAATCAGTGGGTGCTGGAAACCCTGGCCGCCGCCAGCAACGAGCCGGGCAAGATCGAAACGCGCGCCGAAGCGCAAGGCTGGCTGCGCAGCGCCAGCTACGCGCCGCAAACGCTCAGCATACCCGCCGCCACGCGCCTGGGCGCGCGCATGTTCCGCGCCAATATCGCTTTTGACGATCACCCGTTCGAACGCCGCATGACGCGCCAGATCGATGTCGTCACCGTCGACTCCATCGTGCGCTTCATGCGCCAGCGCGAACCGAAGGTGCAGGAAATCGTCGTGCGGGGGAATTAAGGACGCGGCAGCACGGACGAGGTGGCCAGCATGGCCACCTCGTCATCGTTAAAACACCCAGAGCTTATCGGCCGGCATGTGCAGCCAGTACTTGCCCGCCTCGAGCTTGTGGCGCGAGTACGCGCGCAGGCTGATGTTCTCGGCGCCACCGCGCTCGAACAGGCATTCCCAGCGGTCGCCCAGGTACATGCACGTCAGCAGCGGCAGCTCGATGGCGTTGTCGACCTGCGTGGCGCTGATCTTCACTTCCTCGACGCGGATCATGGTGGTCACTTCCGTGCCCACGTTGGCGCCGCGCGCCACGCCCTGCATGGACGCGCCATCGACCAGCAGGCGCACCTGATTGCCTTCGCGCTGCACCACCTTGCCGGGCAGGCGGTTGTTACTGCCCATGAATTCAGCCGTGAACAGGGTGTCCGGCGTTTCATACATGCTTTGCGGCGTGCCCTGCTGCTCGATCTTGCCGTTATTGAGCAGCAGGATGCGGTCGGAAATGGCCATCGCCTCGCCCTGGTCATGCGTCACCATCAGGGCCGACAGGCCCAGGCGCACGATCAGTTCGCGCAGGAAGGCGCGCGCTTCCTCGCGCAGTTTGGCGTCCAGGTTCGACAGCGGTTCATCGAGCAGGATCACGGGCGGGTTGTACACCAGCGCCCTGGCGATCGCCACGCGCTGCTGCTGGCCGCCGGACAGCTGATGCGGATAGCGCTCGCCCAGGTGGCCCAGGCCCAGCTGCGTCAGCACTTCCTTGATGCGCGCGGCGATCTCCGTGCTGCCCATCTTGCGCAATTTGAGGCCGTAGGCGACGTTGTCGAATACGGTCTTGTGCGGCCACAGCGCATACGACTGGAACACAAGTCCCAGATTGCGATGCTCGGCCGGCATCTCGAAATGCTGCGCGCCGTCGAAGACATTGCGCTCGCCGATCTGGATGGTGCCCGCCTTCGGGCTTTCCAGGCCGGCGACGGCGCGCAGCAAGGTGGTCTTGCCGCTGCCCGAAGGCCCCAGCAAGGCGACCACTTCGCCTTTTTTCAGGTGCATCGAGACACCCTTCAGGATCTGGTTGGCGGCGGCGCCGGTGCCGTAGTCCAGGTACAGCTCATTGACGGTCAATTCATTCATGATGTGGTCTCAGTTCTTGTATTTAGTTATGCAACTCAGTTGTGTAACTTGACGCCGAAGCGCAGCGCGATGCCCAGGCCGATGGCCACCAGGGTGATATTGATGAAGGACAGCGCCGCCACCAGGTCGGTCGAGCCGCCTGCCCACAGCGATACCAGCATGGCGCCGATCACTTCCGTTCCCGGCGAGAGCAGGTACACGCCCGTCGAATATTCGCGCTCGAAGATCAGGAACACCATCAGCCAGGCGCCCAGCAAGCCGTACTTGATCAGCGGCAGGGTCACATCGCGCGTCACCTGGCCGCGGTTGGCGCCGACGGCGCGCGCCGCCTCTTCCAGCTCCGGCCCCACCTGCAGCAGCGCCGTGGAAATGAGGCGCATGCCGTAGGCCATCCACACCACCGAATACGCGAGCCACAGGGCGAAGATCGTCGAGCGCACTTCACGCAGCACGGGAATCACATGGCCGCTCAGCCACAAGGCCACGCCGTTGTCCATGCCTTTCAATATGCCGTCGAGCCAGGCCGGCACGAACAGGAACACCCACAGGAACGACAGGCCGGCCAGCAGACCCGGCACGGCGCGCGGCACCAGCACGCTGTAATCGAGCAGGCGCGTGATGCCGTCCTGCTTGCGGTGCATGGCCAGCGCGATGAAGCTGTAGCAGCCCACGGCCAGCGCGCCGCCGACGACGCCGATCAGGATGGTGTTGACGATGCCGCGCACCAGCGATGGCTGGTCAAAAATGTCGCGGAAATGCTGCAGGGTCAGCACGTCGGCCAGGTGCACGCCTTCGCCCCAGTACTGCACGAAGGAGCGCAGCACGATGCCTGTCAACGGCAGGATGATGGTGAAGATCAGCCAGCCGGCCAGCAAGGCAAACGCCAGCCACTTCCAGCGGCCCAGCGGCATGGCCTTGCTGCGCGCGCCCTTGCCCTTGATCGACACATACTTGTTCGCCGACTTCAGCAGCCAGCGCTGTATCATCACCAGCGGCATGGTCACCATCACCAGGCAGACGGCGACGGCGGCCATCAGGTGGTACGACGGCGTGCCCAGCTTGTTCGTCAGCTTGTACAGATAGGTCGGCAGCACCAGGTGGCCTTCCGGATCACCGAGCACCAGCACCAGGCCGAACACTTCGAAGCCGAGGAAGAACACCAGCACGCCCGCATACGCGAGCGCCGGCATGATCATCGGCAGCGACACGTTCAGCATCACCTGGATCGGGGAAGCGCCGGCTACGCGGGCCGCTTCTTCCACGTCCGAGCCCAGGCTTTTCAGGGCCGACGAGGCATACAGGTAGACGTGCGGCACGTGCGTCAGGCCGGCGATAATGACGATACTGGTGAATGAATAGATATTCCAGGGCACGAAGCCGAACAGCTCCTTGGCCCAGATCGAATAGAAGCCCACGGGCCCCATCGACACAACGTAGCCAAAGCCCATCACCATCGGCGACACAAAGATCGGCACCAGCAGCATGGGCGCCACCCAGCTGCGGCCCGGCAAATCCGTGCGCACCATCAGGAAGGCCAGCATGCCGCCCAGCGGCACGGCGATCACGGTCAGGCCGCAGGCCAGCATCAGGCCATTCTTGAAGGCCATCGAGAAATCGGGATCATCGAAGATGAAACGGTAGGAGTCAAAGCCGAATTCGCGCACGGGCATGAAAAACGGCGCGTTCAAAAAGCTCTGGTAAAAAATCAGGAACAGCGGCAGGAAGATGGCGATCAGGGTAATCGTCACGACCACGCCGCGCGACCAGTTCAGGCGCGACAAGGGAGAGCGCGACCGTGCAGGCAGCGGCAAGATAGCAGTTTGCATGATGAATCCAATGAATGAAGGGTGCGGCGTGCGCCCGCGAGCCAGGCTCGCGGGCGGCTAAGTCGGCGTTATTTCTTGCCGGCTGTTTCTTTCCATTGTTTTAAGAAGGCCATGCGCTTGGCAGGTCCCAAAAATTGCAGGATGATCGGATGCACGGGAATCGGCTTGACGTTGGCCGCGCCGATTTCCTTGATCAGGTCCGCCGAGGTGGTCTCGCCCGTGACGTCGGCGCGAATCGCGTACAGCTTGGCGCCGTTGGCGATGATGGTCTGGCCGCGGTGCGACAGGATGTAGTCGAGCCACAGCTTGCTGGCGTTGACGTTCTTCGCGTTCTTGTTGATGAACTGCACGCGCGACAGGATCAGGGTGTAGTCCTTGGGCAGCACCACGCCGATCGACGGGTCGGTCTTGGCGCGCACCAGGGCGTAGGAACCCAGCACGTTATAGCCGATCAGGTTTTCACCCGACGAAATGCGCTCCATCATGGTGCCCGTCGACGACTGCACGCGCACCTTGGCCACGCCAAACGCGTTTTGCAGCGCCAGGAATTTCGGATACTCCTTGGCGTCCTGCGACATGAACATGAAACCCACGCCCGACTTTTCAATGTCGTAGGTGGTGACCTTGTCCTTGAATTTCGGCGTGGCGATCAGCTTGGCGAAGTCGTCGTGGTTCTTCGGCACTTCCTTCGGATCGAGCAAACGCTTGTTATAGACGATGGCGGCCGGCTCGAACGTGGTGCCGTAAGCCTGGTCGTCCCACATGGCCCAGCCGGGGATCTTGGACGCTTCCACGGATTTGTACTTGAGCGCATAGCCGTCCGAGGCCAGGCGCATCTGCAAGTCCATCGCCGACGACCACATCACGTCGGCCGTGTTGCCGCCGGCGGCCACTTCGGAAATGAAGCGGTTGTACACTTCGGTGGAATTCATGTCGTTGTATTCGACCGAGATGCCGGGATACAGGGCGCTGAAATCCTTGATCAGCGGCGCGGCGGCCTTGCTGTCGGTGGCGCTGTAGATCACCACCTTGCCTTCCTTCTTGGCCGCGTCGATGATCTTCTGGTAGTCGGCCGGATAACCTGCCGGTACCTGGGCGAAAGCGGCGCCGCTGGTACCGGCGAAAGCGGCGGCCAGGGCGATGGCGAGAATGGTCTTGGTTTGCATGGTTTGTCTCCGTCTGTGATTGTTGTATGGTTGGCTAATGGATTCAGCGCATCAGGCCCAATTCGGCCGCCTGCCTGGAGTAGCGTTCGACCGCCTGGTTCACGTACTGCGTCAATTTGTCGCCCGTCAGCGCGAACGGATACATGCCCGCCTGCGTGCGCCACTGGGCAAACTGCGGCGTGGCCATGGCACGGTCGAACGTGGCCACCCAGCGCTGGTAATCCTGTTCCGGCACCTGCGGCCCCATCCACAAGCCGCGGATGATGGGCCACACCACATCGATGCCCTGCTCGCGCGCCGTCGGCACGCTGGCCAGCACGCCGGGCAGGCGCTTTTCCGACAGCACCGCCAGCACGCGCGCATGGCTGTCGCCCGCGTTCAGGGTCGCTTCCGACGTGTCGCCCGACATCACCTGCACATAATTGGCCTGCATCGCCGTGAAGATCTCGCCGCCGCCTTCCAGCGCGACGAAGCGCAGCACTTTCGGGTCGATGCCGGCCCGGCGCGCCACCAGCGCCATCTTCACCCAGTCCTGGCTGCCGATGGTGCCGGACACGCCGATCAGCACCTTGTCGGGGTGGCGCTTGAGCGCGGCGATCAGGTCGGCCAGGGTCTTGTAGGGCGAGTCGCTGCGCACGGCGATCATGCCGTAGTCGGCGCCCAGCGCCGCCACCCAGCGCACGTCGCCCGTCTTGGCGTTGCCGAACTTGCCTTGCGCCAGGTTCAACAGCGAGCCGCCCGAAAACACCACCAGGGTGTTTGCTTCGGCACGCCGGCGCTGCGAGCCCATCGAGCGCCACGCCACCGCGCCGATGCCGCCTGGCAGATAGCTGATGCGCACCGAGGACGCGAACGGTGCCGCCGCTGTGGGATCGGGCTGCAGCAAGCCTTTCTGCGCCAGCTTGCAGGTCAGGTCCATGGCGCCGCCCGGTTTGGACGGCACCACGCAGTCAACTTCAGGCGCGGCAGCATTTGCCAGCGCGGGCAGCAGCGCGGACAACAGCAGCAGCGACAGGAACACGGTGCGCAGCATGGTCATGCCTTAGAAGCGGTGCTGGATGCCGGCAATCAGGCCGCGCTGCGTGTCGCCAAAACCGGCATCGTCACGCGACAGGCTGACCAGCTGCTTGTGCTTGGCCTTGGCGTAGGCGCCGGCCACGTACAGGTCTGTGCGCTTGGACAGGGCATAGCGCACGCGCGCCACGTACATGATCGGATCGGCATCGAGGTTGGCGGCCACGTTCTTCACGTCCTGGTAGTAGATCACGCCCGTCAGGGTGACGACCGGCGTGGTCTTGTAGCTGACGCCGCCCCAGTACAGGGTGCCGCGCACGTCGGCCTTGCCGGCGGCAGCCGGATCGAGCTTGTAGTCGCGCGCCGCCGCCTGCACTTTCCACGGGCCGTCGTCATACATGGCGCCCAGGTGGTAGACGGTGGTCTTGTCGCGCGCGCCGCCGGCGATGGTGTTGCCGTTCACCTGTTCATATGTAGCGAGCAGGCTGACAGGACCCGTCTTGTAGGTGACGGCCGTGGACAGCTTGGCGCTGTCCGAATTGCCCGTCGACTGTTCACCGAAGCCGTACGATGCGCCGTAGCTGAAGTCGCCCGTCTTGCCCGAATACTTGACCATATTGTCGAAGGCCGTCGTCATGCCGTATTTGCTCGGACCCGTCGCGTGGGCCGAAGTGGCCCACGAGTAGAACGGCGCATAGGCCATCGGATCGAATGGCAGCACGAAGTCATACACGGTGGTGAACGAGCGTCCCAGCACGACGCGGCCAAACGCGCCTTCCAGGCCCACGTTGGCCTGGCGCTTGAACAGCGCTCCGTCGGCCGCGCCCGTGTCGACCAGGATGCCGCCTTCCAGATTGAAGACGGCCTTCAGGCCGCCGCCCAGGTCTTCGCTGCCCAGGATGCCCCAGCGCGAGGTGTTCATGCCGCCCGAGCTGACTTGCGTCATCGAGCTTTTGTTCGGACCGGCGTTGCTGGTGTTGCTGATGCCGGCGTCCAGGCGACCGTACAGGGTGACGTTCGACTGGGCGTGGGCGCTGCCGGCTGCGGCGAGTAGCGCCATGGCGGCCAGCGAGAATGCAGTTTTCTTCATGTAGAGTGTCTCCCTTAGATATAGTTATTAGTGATATGCCTGATCATTTTCATGAATCAGGATCACACTATATGAGCGCGATCCTTTCAATTCGCTTTCAGACTGACAGGTGTCGTCCGCCAGCCACAAGGCGGGCAAACATATTCATCGCCGCCCCTGTCGGCGCGGCGCCGGCAGGCTTACACTGCACCAATTCAAACGAATGGCGGAGACCATGCGCATATTATTAGTGGAAGACCATCTGGAGCTGTCGCACTGGCTGGCAAAGGCCCTGCGCGACGCGCACCTGACGGTGGAGACCGCCCACAACGGCGCCGATGCCGACGCCCTGCTGCATACGCAGGAATATTCCCTGGTGCTGCTCGACCTGACCCTGCCGAAGATGGATGGCCTGGACGTGCTGCGCCGCCTGCGCGCGCGCGGCGGCACGCGCGGCAAGACTCCCGTCATGATACTCACGGCGCGCGGCGGCCTCGATGAAAAAGTGCAGGGCCTGAACCTGGGCGCGGACGATTACATGGCCAAGCCGTTCGAGCTGGCCGAACTGGAAGCGCGCGTGAAAGCCCTGCTGCGCCGCAGCCAGGGCAACGAGGCACTCGTGCACACCTGCGGCGCCCTCAGTTTCGACACCGTCACGCGCATGTTCAGCTATCGCGGAGCGGCGCTGGCGCTGACGCCGCGCGAACACGCCGTGCTCGAAGCGCTGATCACGCGCTCGGGGCGGGCCGTGTCGAAGGAAAAGCTGTTTGACGAAGTCTTTGCGCTGGCCGACGACGCCAACCTGGACGCCATCGAACTGTATATCCACCGCGTACGCAAAAAACTCGAGAACGGCGTGGAAAGCGGCTCGCCCGACGGCGCCGTCATCACCACCCTGCGCGGCATCGGCTACCTGCTGCAGCCGCGCAGCGCGATGGCGCCGGCCGCGCCAAAATGACCGTGCGCGCCCCACGCCTGCCGCTGCTCGAACGCCTGCGCCGGCGCTGGGCGCAGAGCCGGCCGCTGGGCAGCCTGCGCAGCCAGCTGCTGCGCTGGCTGCTCATTCCGCTGGTGATGCTGGTGCTGCTCGATGCCGTTTTTGTCTACCGCAACGCGCTCGACGCGGCCGACATGGCCTACGACCGCTCCTTGCTGGCATCGACGCGGGCGCTGGCCGAGCGCGTCTCCATCGTCGGCGGCAAGGTCGTCGCCGAAGTGCCTTACGTGGCGCTCGACAGCTTCGAGACCGACACCCTGGGCCGCATCTACTACAAGGTGACGGGCATCAATGGCGAGCTGGTGTCAGGCTATGGCGACTTGCCGCCCGTGCCGAAAAACGTGCCCCGCTCGCAGAACTATCCGGCCCTGGTGCGCTTCTACCACGCCGACTACCACGGCAAGCCGATCCGCATCGCCGCCCTGCTGCAACCCGTGTATGACGACTCGATGCGCGGCATCGCCCTGATCCAGGTGGCCGAGACGCTGGACGCGCGGCGCGGCCTGTCGAACCAGATCCTGTTCGACACCCTGATCTGGCAGGCGGCAATGATACTGGTGATGGGCGCCCTCGTGTGGTTTGCCGTGCGCCTGGTGCTACGCCCGCTGATGCGCCTGAAAACGGAAGTCGAGACGCGCACCCTGTCCGATTTGTCCGACGTCGATCCCACGCTGGTACACAAGGAAATGCGCCCGCTGGTCAGTGCCATGAACGGCTCCATGTCGCGCCTGCAGCAGCTGATCGCCAGCCAGCGCCGCTTCATCGCCGACGCCTCGCACCAGCTGCGCACGCCATTGACGGTGCTGAAAACCCAGGCCGAACTGGCCATGCGCGAGTGCGACCGCCAGGCGGGCGCGCCGCCGGACATCGCCGCCCTGCGCGACATCGTGCGCTCGATCGCCGCCACCACCGATTCGACCGTGCTGCTGGCCAACCGCCTCCTGACCCTGGCGCGCATCGAGCATGGCGGCGAGAATCTGGCGATGGATACCGTCGCGCTGCGCGACGTGGCGCAGCAGGTGGGACTGGAAATGGCCATGACCGCGGTCGCCAAACATATAGACCTGTCGCTGGAAGCGCCCGACGAGGCACCCGTGCATGGCCAGGCCCTGCTGCTGCATGAACTGGTGGCCAACCTGGTCGACAACGCCCTGCGCTACACGCCGCAGGGCGGCAGCGTGATCCTGCGCGTGCGCGCGGCGCAGACGGGGATCGGACACGAACACGGCGCCGTGCTGGAAGTGGAAGACAGCGGCAAGGGCATCCCGCCGGCCGAGCGCGAGCGCGTGTTGACGCCGTTCTACCGGGTCGGCGCGGCGCTCGAGAGCAATCCTGGCGGCGCCGGGCTGGGCCTGGCCATCGTGCGCGACATCGCGGCCCTGCACGGCGCCCGGCTGGAACTGGCGACGGCGGCGAATGGACATGGACTGAAGGTCAGCGTGCATTTCAGCGGTGCCGCATGACGGATTGCGCAGACAGGCAGTTCACATGTTGCGTTGCTTAAAAACAACAAATGATTTATTTCTAATATTTTTAAAATAATTGCCTTACATAAACATATTCATCCCTATACAATTCGGCTCCCATTAAGCGGCGAGACAGTCTCTCCGCATTAATTATCTAGGATTAATATGAAAAAGCAATTGTTTGCAGTAGTCGTCGGCGCCGCTCTGGCATTCCCTTTGTTTGCACAAGCTGAAAACATTTATGTCGGCGCGAATGCCGGCCGTTCGGAATTGAAATTGTCGGGCGATGTCGCTTCGGGCAAAGAAAACAAAACCGGTTTTAAAGTTTATGCCGGTTACGACTTCACGCCTAACTTCGGCGCGGAAGCCGGTTATGTCAATTTCGGCAAACTGAAGGAAAGCGAAGGCAAGGAATCGCTGAGCATGGAAACCAGCGCAATCTACGCAGCCGCCACCGGCACCTTGCCATTGAACGCTGAATTCTCGCTGTTTGCAAAAGTTGGCGTTACTCAAAACCACACCAAAGCCAAATTGAACCTGATCGGTTTCAGCGCCAGCGAATCGAAAAACAAAACCGCTGCCCTGTTTGGCATCGGTGCTGCTTATAACTTCAATAAAAACCTGTCGGCCGTTGCTGAATATGAAAACTTCGGCAAAACGATGAGCCAGGATGGCATGAAACTGAAAGCCGACCTGCTGTCGATCGGCCTGCGCTACAAGTTCTAATTCACGCTCGCGCGAATCAGAATCAAGCCGTTGTTAGCGGCTGATAAAAAAAACCGGCTATGCAGCCGGTTTTTTTATGGGTGAATGGTAAGCAGGCGGCATGGATGCTAAGATCGCGCCCTGAGATTTTAAGGAAGGCACCGCCATGATGACCAAAGAAGATGTAAGCGAACTGTTTGCCAATATCGCCGAGAACGCGCCATGGGACCTGTCCCAGCCGCTGCTGTGGGGCTATTACTTCACCAACCCCACGTCCGAACCGCTGGAGCAGGCCGCCACCGTGCTGGCGCTGCAGGGCTACCGCCCGGTGGAACTGTACCAGCCGGAACTCGACGATCCGGCAGCACCGCCCGTGTGGGTGCTGCACGTGGAAAAGGCCGAAGTACATGGCGTCGACAGCCTGCATGCGCGCAATGGCGAACTGATGGCGTTTGCGCAGGACAACCAGCTGGCCAGCTATGACGGCATGGATGTGGGCCCCGTCGGCGCGCCCGACGTGCCGCAGCATTAAGACCGCCATCGGATGAAAAAACGGCGCCCGCGGGCGCCGTTTTGCATGGCTCGCTGAAAACGCTCAGCTCAGGTTTTCCAGGCGGATCTTGGTGACCGTGCCCACCACGCTGTTCAACGCTTCCATCTTCTCGATGGCGGCCGTGACGTTCTTTTCCTGCGTCTGGTGCGTCAGCATGATGATGTCCGTGTGCGTCTCGCCCTCGGCTGGCTCTTTTTGCAGCATGGCGTCGATCGAGATGCCGCGTTCGGCCAGGATGCGCGTCAGGTCGGCCAGCACGCCCGGCTGGTCGGCCACGTGCATGCGCAGGTAGTAGCTGGTGGTGATTTCCGACATCGGCAAGATCGCGATATCGGTCATCGCGTTCGGCTGGAACGCCAGGTGCGGCACGCGGTGTTCCGGGTCGGCCGTGGCCAGGCGGGTGATGTCGACCAGGTCGGCGATCACCGACGAGGCGGTCGGCTCGGCGCCCGCGCCGCGGCCCGAGTACAGGCTGGCGCCGACGGCGTCGCCATGCACCAGCACCGCATTCATGGCGCCTTCCACGTTGGCGATCAGGCGCTTGGCCGGGATCAGGGTCGGATGCACGCGCAGCTCGATGCCTTCCACGCCATTGACGGTGGCGCGCTTGGTGATGCCCAGCAGCTTGATGCGGTAGCCCAGTTGCTCGGCGTAGCGGATATCGACGGCATTGAGGTTGCTGATGCCTTCCACGTAAGCCTTGTCGAACTGCACCGGGATGCCGAAGGCGATGGCCGACATGATGGTGGCCTTGTGCGCGGCGTCGACGCCTTCGATGTCGAAGGTGGGATCGGCTTCCGCATAGCCCAGTTCCTGTGCCTGTTTCAGCACGGTGGCGAAATCGAGGCCCTTGTCGCGCATCTCGGACAGGATGAAATTGGTGGTGCCGTTGATGATGCCGGCGATCCATTCGATGCGGTTGGCCGTCAAGCCTTCGCGCAGCGCCTTGATGATGGGGATGCCGCCGGCGACGGCCGCTTCGAAGGCCACCATCACGCCCTTGTCCTGGGCGGCGGCGAAGATTTCGTTGCCGTGCACGGCCAGCAGGGCCTTGTTGGCCGTGACCACATGCTTGCCGTTGGCAATCGCCTGCATGACCAGGGTTTTCGACAGGTCGTAGCCGCCGATCAGTTCGACGACGATGTCGATCTCGGGATCGTTGACGATCAGCATCGGGTCATTGACGACCTTGCAGCCGCCGGCGACCAGCGCTTCGGCGCGCGCCACGTCGCGCACGGCGACGGCGACGACTTCAATGCCGCGGCCCGCGCGGCGCTTGATTTCTTCCTGGTTGCGTTTCAGGACGCTGAACGTGCCGTAACCGACATTGCCCAGGCCCAGCAGGCCGATCTTGATGGATTTCATAGTTGTGCTTGACTGCTCATAAGTGGCGCCCCCCTTGAGCGGCGCCAGGTTGATCGAGATTGCTGCTGGCTGATTCAGCCCCGGCCGTGACGCTTGCGGTAACCTTCGAGGAAGCGCGCAATGCGCCCCATGGCCTCGGTCAGGTCATCGGAGTTGGGCAGGAAGACGACACGAAAATGGTCGGGCGCGATCCAGTTGAACCCCGTGCCCTGCACGATCAGGACCTTGGCTTCGGCCAGTAATTCATAGGCAAACTGCTGGTCGTCGGCGATCGGGTAGATCTCCGGGTCCAGGCGCGGGAACATGTACAGCGCGGCCTTCGGCTTGACACAGGTGACGCCCGGAATATCGGTCAGCAGCTTGTGCGCCAGATCGCGCTGTTTCAACAGGCGCCCGCCGGGCCCCACCAGGTCTTGTATGCTCTGGTAGCCGCCAAGCGCCGTCTGGATGGCAAATTGCCCCGGCGCGTTGGCGCATAGCCGCATCGAGGCCAGCATGTTGAGGCCTTCGATGTAATCCTTTGCGTGGCGCTTTTCGCCCGAGACCACCATCCAGCCGGAACGGTAGCCGCAGGAGCGGTAATTCTTCGACAGGCCGTTCATGGTGATGAACAGCACGTCGTCTGCCAGCGAGGCGATCGACACGTGCTCGGCTTCGTCGTACAGCACCTTGTCGTAGATCTCGTCGGCGAAAATGATCAGCTGGTGCTGGCGCGCCAGTTCGACGATCTGCAGCAGCACGGAAACCGGGTACAGCGCGCCCGTGGGATTGTTCGGGTTGATGACGACGATGGCTTTCGTTTGCGGCGTGATCTTGCGGCGCATGTCCTCGATGTCGGGATACCACTCGTTCTGCTCGTCGCACACATAGTGCACGGGATTTCCGCCCGACAGGCTGACGGCGGCCGTCCACAGCGGGTAGTCGGGCGCCGGCACCAGCACTTCGTCGCCACTGTTGAGCAGCGCGTTCATCGACATGACGATCAGTTCGGAAGCGCCATTGCCCAGATAAATGTCATCGATGGTCACGCCGGCGATATTCTTGCCCTGGGTGTAGTGCATGACGGCCTTGCGCGGCGCGAACATGCCTTTCGAATCCGTATAGCCGGCCGCGTTCTGCAGATTAAGCATCATATCGCGCACGATCTCGTCGGGCGGATCGAAGCCGAATACGGCCAGGTTGCCGATATTGAGCTTGGTGATCTTGTGGCCTTCTTCTTCCATTTGCCTGGATTTTTCCAGGACCGGGCCGCGGATGTCGTAGCAGACGTCCGCCAATTTATTCGATTTCTGAATCGGTCGCAAAATAAATCCCTGTCGTGATGCGGCGCGGTGACCAGAACTTGCAGCATGATAGCCGCGCCAGAACTATGAACCCGTGAAACTGCAATGCGAAAGACTGCAAGGCGAAAACAACCATTCTCGCCGAAAACAGGCCATTTTATCAAATTAAACATGGCCAACCCCAGCATTTGACGCCGATTCTGCCACGCCGGCGCCTTCGGACGACAATCGGGCGGGCGCCATCTTCATCTTCCCTTAATCTTGCAGCATTACCATGGCGAAAGCAGGCATCGCCACTGTGGCGCCGAACATTGCAATTTGGAAAGGATGTTGCTTTTCAGTCGCTCTTTTCTGTCATTTATGGCATGCTTACGCCCTTGGCCGCGGCACGCAATTTGGCCGCGCGCGCACCGATCAACCGACACGACCAGCCCCCGATATCGCCATGAAACTCCATGCCAGCAGCACCCAACAATACCAGACTGTCACCGGCTATGACGAAAACGGCGTCGAGATCAATGCCCAGCCGTATAACTACAGTCTGATCGTCATGCCGGAAATGCCCCCGCGGGCGTGGGAGGTGGACAGTTTCGAACAGCTGAACGAAGCGCATTTCGCGCAAATCCTGGCCGATGCGCCCGACGTGGTCATCCTCGGTACGGGCGAGCGCCAGCGCTTCGTGCACCCGAAGCTGACGGCCGCGCTGACCATGCGCCGCATCGGCGTCGAATGCATGGATAGCCAGGCTGCCTGCCGCACCTACAATATCCTCATGGGCGAAGGCCGCAAAGTCACCCTGGCACTGATCCTGGCCCCGGCTGCAGGCAAGGCCGCATGAAAATCAATGTCAACGAGCTGCACTCGTCGCGGGTGCTGATGTGGTCGCTGCTGGGCATCTTCATCGTCGTCACCCTGTATGCGCTGGGCGTGCGCACCCTGGTGCCGCCCGACGAAGGCCGCTACGCGGAGATGGCGCGCGAAATGTTCGTCACGGGCGACTGGATCACCACGCGCCTGAACGGCATCAAGTACTTTGAAAAACCGCCGCTGCAAACGTGGATGAATGCGCTGACCTTCGCCGCCTTCGGCCTGGGCGAATGGCAGGCCCGTTTGTGGACCGGCCTGTGCGGCATCATCGGCGTGTGCATGACGGCCTACGCGGGCAAGAAAGTGTTCGGCCCGCGCGTGGGACTGTATGCGGGCCTGGTGCTGGCGTCGAGCCTGTTCTGGCTCGCTTCCGGCCAGATCAATTCGCTGGACATGGGCCTGTCGGGCATGATGACCCTCACCATGGGCAGCCTGCTGATCGCCCAGCGCGACGACGCCACGGCGCTTGAACGGCGCAACTGGATGCTGGCCTGCTGGGCCGCCATGGCGCTGGCCGTGCTGGCCAAGGGCCTGATCGGCATCGTGCTGCCGGGCGCCGTGCTGGTGCTGTATTCGCTGTGCGCGCGCGACTGGCGCATCTGGACGCGTTTGCATCTGGTCAAGGGCTTGCTGGTGTTCCTTGCCATCGCCACGCCGTGGTTCGTGCTGGTCGCCCTGCGCAATCCGGAACAGCCGCATTTCTTCTTCATCCATGAGCATTTCCAGCGCTTCCTGATGAAGGGCCACAAGCGCGAAGGGGCCTGGTATTACTTCCTGGTGCTGCTCATTCCCGGCATCCTGCCGTGGATAGGCGTACTGCCGCAAAGCCTGGCCGCCGCCTTCCAGCGCCAGGAAGGCGCCTTCCAGCCCCGTTTGATGCTGCTCGTTTGGGCCGTCTTCATTTTCTTCTTCTTCAGCTATTCGACCTCGAAGCTGCCTGGCTATATCGTGCCCATCTTCCCGGCGCTGGCCCTGCTGGTGGCGCTGTACCTGGAATCGGCCTCGCGCCGCCAGCGCATGCTGGCCGCCGGCCTGCTGTGCGTGCTGGGCGCGGCCGTCCTGATCGGCGGACCGATCGCCTTTGGCAAGGCCAGCGCGCGCGACGCGGAAGCCTTGATCGCGCTCAAGGGATACCAGCCATGGCTGATGGCGGCCGGCTTCTTCGCCCTGGCCGGTGGCGCCCTGGCCTTGCTGCATGCGCGCCAGCTGCGCCGCGACATGACGGTGCTGACCATCGCCGGCGCCGGCTTCCTGGCCACGCACTGCATCCTGGCCGGCTCCGAACTGTATGGCCAGAACCGCGCGGGCACCGACATGCTGCCGCAGATCCAGGCCGAATTGACGGCCGATACCAAGCTCTATTCGGTCGGCATCTATGAACAGTCGCTGACATACTACCTGCAGCGGCCCGTGATCCTCGTCGATTACTGGGATGAGTTCACGTTTGGCCTGAAACAGCAGCCCGAGCTGTCCATCCCGAGCATCGAGACTTTCATCACGCAATGGACGAACGATGCCAACGCCGGCGTGCGCGACATGGCGATTATCAGCCTGTACCGTTACAAGGAATTGCAGGAGCGTGGCGTGCCCATGCGTGTCATTGCCAAGGATGCGCGCCGCATGGTCATTGCCAACAAATAAATGTTTAAAGGGGCGCGAGGCAGTATGGATCGCGCCCCCGGCCAGCTTGCCCCGCCCCCGCATCAGCAGGATTTTTCACCGCTGAACCGGCTGCGCCGCCGTACTGACGATATAAAATAGCCATGCCTGCCAGCGGCCATTGACCGCACTGGCAGCCTCGGCAACGCCGATACCCTGACACAATACAGATCCAAGAACTGCGCCCCATGACCTCTACCCTGCCCTTTTTGCCATTTTCCAAACCCACCATCGATGAAGCGACCATCGCCGCCGTCGGCGAAGTGCTGCGCTCGGGCTGGATCACCAGCGGCCCGAAAGTGCAGGCATTCGAAGCCCAGCTGTCCGAGTATTTCGGCGGGCGTCCCGTGCGCACCTTCAATTCGGGCACGTGCACCATGGAAATCGCGCTGCGCATCGCCGGCATCGGCCCCGGCGACGAAGTCATCACCACGCCCGTGTCGTGGGTAGCGACAGCCAACGTCATCATCGAGGTGGGCGCCACGCCCGTGTTTGCCGACATCGATCCCGTCACGCGCAATATCGACCTCGACAAGCTGGAAGCGGCCATCACCCCGCGTACGAAGGCCATCATCCCCGTCTACCTGTCCGGCTTGCCCGTCGACATGGACCGCCTGTATGCGATTGCTGAAAAGTACAATTTAAGGGTCGTGGAAGACGCGGCGCAAGCATTCGGCTCCACCTGGAAGGGCAAGCGCATCGGCGCGTTTGGCGACTTCGTCTCGTTCAGCTTCCAGGCCAACAAGAACATCACCACGGGTGAAGGCGGCTGCCTCGTCCTCAACAATCTGGAAGAAGCGAAGCTGGCCGAGAAATACCGGCTGCAGGGCGTCACGCGCAGCGGCGTCGACGGCATCGACGTCGATGTACTGGGCGGCAAATACAACATGAGCGACATCATGGCCGCCATCGGCCTGGGCCAGTTCGCCAATATCGACGCGATCACGGCCCACCGCCGCGCGCTGGCACGCCACTATTTCGCGCAATTCGGCAGCGATTTCGAAGCGCAGAGCGGCGCCCAGCTGCCCGTGCAGGACTTTGAAAACAGCAACTGGCATTTGTTCCAGATCATCCTGCCCGACAATGGCCCCGGCACGCGTGCCGCCTTCATGCAGCAAATGGCGCAGCAGAACGTGGGAACGGGCTATCATTACGCACCGATCCACCTGTTTACCATGTACCGCGAACGCGGCTTTACCGAAGGCATGTTCCCCGTCTCGGAAAAGATCGGCCGCCTGACCGTGACCTTGCCGATGTTCTACGCCATGACGACACAGGACGTGGAACGCGCCGTCGCCACCGTCAAATCCATTCTCATCAAATGAGCAGCGCGCCGATGAAACCTGAACTGTCCATTATCATTCCAATCTACAACGAGCAGGATGGCCTGGCCAGCCTGTTCGCCCGCCTGTATCCGGCCCTCGATGCCCTGCAGACGAGCTACGAGATCATCTTTGTCAATGATGGCAGCCGCGACAATTCGGTGGCCATCCTGGCGGAACAGTTCCGCCAGCGCCCCGACGTCACGCGCGTAGTCTTGTTCAACGGTAATTATGGCCAGCACATGGCCATCCTGGCCGGCTTTGAAGCTTCGCGCGGGCAAATCATGGTCACGCTCGATGCCGACCTGCAGAATCCGCCCGAAGAAATCGGCAACCTGGTGGCAAAGATGCGCGAAGGCTACGATTACGTGGGCTCGATCCGGCGCAAGCGGCAAGATTCCGCCTGGCGCACCCTGGCGTCGAAGATGATGAACCGGCTGCGCGAGCGCATCACCAACATCAAGATCACGGACCAGGGCAACATGCTGCGCGCGTACGGCCGCAACGTGATCGACCTGGTCAACCAGTGCGCCGAAGTCAACACCTTCGTTCCCGCCCTGGCCTACACGTTTGCCCGCAAGCCCACGGAAATTACCGTCGAGCACGAGGAACGGGCAGCCGGCGAGTCGAAATATTCGCTGTACAGCCTGATCCGCCTCAATTTCGACCTGGTCACGGGCTTTTCGCTGATTCCCCTGCAAATCTTTTCGATGCTGGGCATGCTGCTGTCACTCAGTTCGGCCCTGCTGGTGATCTATCTGCTGGCGCGCCGCTTCCTGTTCGGCGCCGAGGCGCAGGGCGTGTTCACCCTGTTCGCCATCGCCTTCTTCCTGATGGGCGTGATCCTGTTCGGCATCGGCCTCGTGGGCGAATACGTGGGACGCATCTTCCAGCAAGTGCGCGCCCGTCCCCGCTACGTGGTGCAAACCATCTTGCAGGACGGCATGGCCCAGGCGGAAGCCGAGGCGCCATCGTACGTGCGCCTGGAAAAGCGCCAGGTGGGCCGCTGATGGGCGCCCCGCGCGCCGTCGTCTTCGGCTACCACAATGTGGGCGTGCGCTGCATCAAGGTGCTGCTGGCCGGTGGCGTCGATATCGCCCTGGTCGTCACGCACGAAGACAGCCCCACGGAAAACCTGTGGTTCGAGTCCGTCGCCAGCCTGTGCCAGGCCGAAGGCATCCCGTACATCACGCCCGGCGATCCGCGCGCGCCCGAGCTGCTGGCGCAGGTGCAGGCGGCAGCGCCGGACATGCTGTTCAGCTTTTACTACCGCCACATGCTGCCCGCCAGCATCCTGGAAGTCGCGCCCGCCTACAATATGCACGGCTCGCTGCTGCCGCAGTTCCGCGGCCGCGCACCCGTCAACTGGGCCGTGCTGCATGGCGCCCCGCAAACGGGCGCCACCCTGCATGAAATGACGGTCAAGCCCGATGCCGGCGCCATCGTCGCGCAAACGGCCGTGCCCATCCTGCCCGATGACACGGCCTTCGAAGTCTTCGGCAAGGTCACCGTGGCGGCGGAACAAACCCTGTGGAACGTGCTGCCGGCCTTGCTGGACGGCACGGCGCCACGCCAGCTCAACGATTTGCGCCAGGGCGGCTACTTTGGCGGGCGCAAGCCGGAAGACGGCCGCATCGACTGGAAGTTACCCGCGCAGCAGGTGTACAACCTGCACCGGGCCGTCGCGCCGCCCTATCCCGGCGCCTTCACCGAAGTCAACGATGTCATTTACACCATCGAAAAAGCCCGCTTGAGCAAGCATTCCGCAGGAAGTTTGCCACCGGGCTTGGCGGTAGTGGATAATTGCATCTTTGGCGTCTGCGGAGACGGCCGCATGCTGGCCATTTCCGCGCTGAGGGCTGCCGGGGAGCCGATTTCGGCTCAGCAATTGCAAGCAAGTCTGACCACCCGCGTCAGCACACACTGATATCACTCAAGAGAATCTCACATGAAAAAAGTCCTCATCTTAGGCGTCAACGGCTTCATCGGCCACCACCTGTCCAAGCGCATCCTGGAAACCACCGACTGGCATGTCTACGGCATGGACATGAACACGGACCGCATCACGGAATTGCTGGAAGATGACAACTACAAGTCGCGCATGCACTTCTTCGAAGGCGACATCACGATCAACAAGGAATGGGTCGAGTACCACGTCAAGAAGTGCGATGTGATCCTGCCGCTGGTGGCCATCGCCACGCCATCGACCTACGTCAAGCAGCCGCTGCGCGTCTTCGAACTGGACTTCGAAGCCAACCTGCCCATCGTCCGCTCGGCCGCCAAGTACGGCAAGCACCTGGTCTTCCCGTCGACCTCGGAAGTGTATGGCATGTGCCATGACGAGGAATTCGATCCGGAAAACTCGGAACTGATCTGCGGCCCGATCAACAAGCCGCGCTGGATCTATTCGAACGCCAAGCAGCTGATGGACCGCGTGATCTGGGGCTACGGCATGGAAGGCTTGAACTTCACCCTGTTCCGTCCATTCAACTGGATCGGCGCCGGCCTGGACTCGATCCACACGCCAAAAGAAGGTTCTTCGCGCGTGGTGACGCAATTCTTCGGCCATATCGTGCGCGGCGAGAACATCTCGCTGGTCGACGGCGGCGCGCAAAAACGCGCGTTCACCTACATCGACGACGGCATCGATGCGCTGATGCGCATCATTGCCAACAAGAACGGCATCGCCAGCGGCAAGATCTACAACATTGGCAATCCGATCAATAACTATTCGATCCGCGACCTGGCCGGCATGATGCTGACCCTGGCCGCCGAATACCCGGAATACGCCGAAGGCGCGAAACACGTGAAAATCGTGGAAACGACCTCGGGCGCCTACTACGGCGCTGGCTACCAGGACGTGCAAAACCGCGTGCCGAAAATCACGAATACCTGCGAAGAGCTGGGCTGGGCGCCGACCACCACCATGGCCGATTCCCTGCGCAATATTTTCGACGCCTACCGCAGCCAGGTAGCCCAAGCCAAAGCCCTGATGGATTAATGTTGAGCAAGCCGTTCCTGACCCTGAAAATCGACGTCGATACCTATCGCGGCACCCGTGAAGGCATGGGCAATCTGGTGCGCATGCTGGCCGCGCACCAGGCCAAGGCCACCTTTCTGTTCTCGCTGGGCCCCGACCACACGGGCTGGGCCCTGCGGCGCGCCTTGCGGCCCGGCTTTTTCAGCAAGGTGTCGCGCACCTCGGTGGTCGAACACTACGGCTTGAAAACATTGATGTACGGCACCTTGCTGCCGGGACCCGATATCGGCAAGCTGTGCGCGGCGCAATTGCGCGCCGTGCGCGATGCCGGTTTCGAGTGCGGCATCCACACCTGGGATCACACCCTGTGGCAAGACAACGTGGCCAAGCGCAACGCCGCCTGGACCATCAACATGATGCGCAAGGCCGCCAACCGCTATGAACAGGTGTTTGGCACCAAGCCGCACACGCACGGCGCGGCCGGCTGGCAAATGAATGTCAGCGCCTTTGTCGAGCACGACACGGCCGGCTACCGCTTTGCCTCCGATGGCCGCGCCATGCTCGACGCGCGCGGCGCCATGGTGCATCCTGGCAATGGCCCACACCGCGTGCGCAACGGCAACACCATCCTGCAATGCGTGCAATTGCCTACCACCCTGCCCACCCTGGATGAATTGCTGGGCTGCGAAATCGACGGCAAACTGATCACAACGAGCAATGTTGCCGCGCATATATTGTCGCTGACGGCGGATAATCCCCGCGATCACGTATATACCTTGCATGCGGAACTTGAAGGACAGAAACTCGCCCCCATTTTCGAACAACTGCTGGCTGGCTGGAAAGCCCAGGGCTACCAGTTTGCAGCGATGGGCGATTATTATGAAAAGATAAAAAATACGGACTTGCCCGTTTGTCCCGTCACCTGGGATGAGTTGCCAGGCCGTTCGGGACGCCTGATTGTGCAGGGCAAAGCGGCCTGAATGCTGTATTGTTGCACCTGGATGCGTTGCCAGATTAAAAACAGCGCTGATGATCACCGTTCAGGAGAGAACCTGTGGCTGATAGCCAATCCCTCGTTAGCATACCCGACTTTAGCGCCGCCATGACCAGCGGCAAGACCTTTCAGTTGCTGGGCCGTCCGGCCAAGGCCACGGTGCTGTTTTTCTATCCGAAGGACAACACCCCTGGCTGCACCACGGAAAACATCGCCTTCCGCGATGCGTATTCGCAATTCGTCGCTGCCGGCGTGGAAATCTACGGCATCAGCCGCGATTCCCTGCGCTCGCACGAAAGTTTCAAAGCCAAGCTGGAACTGCCGTTCGAGCTCATTTCCGACCCGGACGAAGCCGTTTGTCTGCTGTTTAACGTCATGAAGATGAAACAGATGTACGGCAAGACGGTCCGTGGCGTCGAGCGCAGTACGTTTGTGATTGACGCCCAGGGCCGATTGGTGAAAGAATGGAGAGGCGTGAAGGTCGCAACTCACGTGGAAGAAGTGCTGGAATTCGTAGCGCATCTGAATTGATCGTCCATTTTTGATCCAATGCGCGTTGTCGGCTTCCAGCGAGCCTGGTTCAACCGCAGTTCAGTTCACGGTACCTATCGCCATTTTGAGTCAACGAAGCGCCTCCATCCACTCCGCCAGGCGGGCATGCAGCCCGTCGATGGCGTCCATGACCGGCCATGCTGCCGGCCTTCCGGCAGTTACTCGTCCTGTAGCATTGTTGTTCCCCCGCATCCACCCCATGAGAAGTGCCGCCAGAAGCTGGCTGCCCATGGGCGATTCATTCCAGAAATTTTTTGATTGAGATCCTGATGCCACTGCCAAAATTACCGAGCAAGCCAGCCACTATCCTGGCCACCCAAGATTACCCAACCGCAGGCGCAGCGCGCCCGGCCACCAAAACCCCGGCAGCCAAGAAAGTGGCTGCACCGATTATTGAAGCGGCGATCGCCGAAGTTGCCAAGCCGGTCCGCAATGCGGCCACGAAGATCAAGCAAGTGGCGGCCCTGATGGTCGCCAAGCCGGCGCCAGCCGTTGCTGCACCGACGCCGGTCGCGGCCGCGCCTGCCGCCGTTGCTGCGCCTGCAGCGAAAGCCAAGCCGGCGGCAAAAGGCAAGGTCACGCCGATCAAGCCCGTCAAGCAAGCCGAGCAGCCACATCCTGCCAAACACAAGGCTGTCGAAGTGCAGCTCAAATCGTCCGCCAGCCGCGCCGCCGACCAGCGCGGCATCAGCAAGCTGTTCGTGCTCGACACGAACGTGCTGATGCACGATCCATCGTCGCTGTTCCGCTTCGAGGAACACGATGTGTACCTGCCGATGATGACCCTGGAAGAGCTGGACAACCATAAAAAAGGCATGACGGAAGTGGCGCGCAATGCGCGCCAGGTCTCGCGCACGCTCGACGCCCTGATCAGCAACACGGATGACGACGCCATCGAACACGGCATCCTGCTGTCCAAGCTGGGCAACAAGGATGCCAAGGGCCGCCTGTTCTTCCAGACGCGCCTGCAAAGCGCCGACTTGCCGGCTGGCTTGCCAGTAGGCAAGGCCGACAACCAGATCCTCGCCGTCGTGCGCTCGCTGGAATCGGAACAAGAAGGCCGCCCTGTCGTGCTGGTGTCGAAAGACATCAACATGCGCATCAAGGCGCGCGCCCTGGGCCTGCCGGCCGAAGATTACTTCAACGACCATGTGCTGGAAGACACGGACTTGCTGTACTCGGGCATCGTGCAATTGCCGGACGACTTCTGGAACAAGCACGGCAAGGACATGGAATCGTGGCAGGAAAGCAAGAACGGCTACAGCTCGACGTTCTACCGCGTGACGGGCCCGTTCATCCCGTCGCTGCTGGTCAACCAGTTCATCTACCTGGAACCGAAAAACGGCGAAACGCCGTTCTACGGCCAAGTGAAACAGATCAACGGCAAGACGGCCGTGCTGCAAACCCTGCGCGACTTCAGCCACACGAAGAACAATGTGTGGGGCGTGACGGCGCGCAACCGCGAGCAAAACTTCGCGCTGAACTTGCTGATGAATCCGGAATGCGACTTCGTCACCCTGCTGGGCCAGGCCGGTACCGGCAAGACCCTGCTGGCCCTGGCCGCCGGCCTGGCGCAAGTGCTGGAAACCAAGCTCTACAATGAAATCATCGTTACCCGCGTCACGGTACCGGTGGGCGAAGACATCGGTTTCCTGCCAGGCACGGAAGAAGAAAAGATGTCGCCATGGATGGGCGCCTTCGACGACAACCTGGAAGTGCTGAACAAGTCCGACTCCGATGGCGGCGAATGGGGCCGTGCGGCAACGCAAGACCTGATCCGCTCGCGCATCAAGATCAAGTCGCTCAACTTCATGCGCGGCCGCACCTTCGTAAACAAGTTCCTCATCATCGATGAAGCGCAAAACTTGACGCCGAAACAAGTCAAGACCCTCGTCACGCGCGCCGGTCCCGGCACGAAGATCCTGTGCCTGGGCAACATCGCGCAAATCGACACGCCGTACCTGACGGAAGGCTCGAGCGGCCTGACTTACGTGGTCGACCGCTTCAAGGGCTGGACCCACAGCGGCCACGTCACCCTGGCCCGCGGCGAGCGCTCGCGCCTGGCCGACCACGCCAGCGAAGTACTGTAAGTGATAGCGGGCGGCGCGAGCTGCCCAGTCATTCGAAGCCCCGGCTGCAGCGATGCAGCCGGGGCTTTTTTCATGTGCGCGACTTTTCATGGCGGCATGTTCTAATACCGCTCCTTTCCTTCTGGACACATAGCCCGATGCATCCCGCCTTTCAGTTGTTGCTCTGCTTCATCCTCTTCATGTCCATCCACATTTCCGTCATGGCGGCCTGCGCCAGGCTGTTCGGCATCACGGTGCGCAGCATCAGCTATGGCGTGGGACCGACTGTGCTGACCTGGGGAAAAGTCCACGTCAAGCTGCTGCCGCTGGCCGGCAGCTTGGTGCTGAAAGATACGCGTGAAGAAGAACTGTATGACGATGATCCCTGCCTTGACGCCTACAACTTCCAGCCGCTGTGGAAGCAGGTGCTGCTGCCATTGAGCGGCGTGGGGCTGCTGCTGGCATTGTCGCTGGGCATCATGGGAGCCTCGGGCTGGGACAGCTTTGTCGCGGCCTTCGGGCAAATCGTCCACGGCGCGCTGGCACCGTTGTCGACGGCGCAGGAATTGCTGGGCAGTGGAGAGGCGTTTGCCCGCACACACGGCTTTGCGCTGGCGTTCGCCCTGTTCTCGTTGAAACTGTGCGCCTTGAACCTGTTGCCGTTTGCCGGCTTGAACGGGGGACAGGCGCTGCTGGCCATCGCGCGCGGCGGCAAGCCGTATGTGACGTGGGAAGAGACGGCAGCAAAATGGCTGCTGCTGCCGGGGCTGGCGATCCTGCTGGCGTGGGCGGCGGCACTGGCCGTGTATTGCTGGCGCGCGCTGGGGCTGTAATCGCACAGCCCCAGTTGGCTACAGCTAGAAATTCACCTTCAGACTCAGCAGGGCTTCGCGTTCGGCGCCACGGAAGATGCCGCCAAAGTATTTCTTGTCAAATACATTGCCGATATTCAGAGCCAGGCGGTAACGCGCCGTTTCGTAGGCCACGGCGATATCGGCCAGGGTGTACGGATCATTCATGTACAGCGCATTGGCCGCGCCATTGTAGGGCGAACTGCCACGGTAGCGCAGGCCGCCAGCGAGCATCATGCCGGGCACGGCCATGGGCCGGTAGTCGAGCCAGACGCTGGCCGCATGGCGCGTCGTCTGCAGGGTCTGGCGGCCGATTTCGTAGTCGCGGTTGCTCTTTGTCGTGCGCGGGTCCAGATAGGTATAGCCGGCCAGCACGCTCAACTCGGGCAAGGGTTTGAACGTACCTTCCAGTTCCACGCCCGTCGAACGTACCTCGCCCGTCTGTAGTGACGAACGCGGGTGCAGCGGATCCGGCGTGGTGACATTCGTTTGCGTCAGATCAAACAGCGATGCCGTCAACATGGTCGATGTGCCGGCAGGCTGGTACTTGATACCCATTTCCACCTGCTTGCCCTTGCGTGGCTGAAAAGCCTTGCCGTCAAAGTCGCGGCCCGTGGCCGGGTCGAACGAGGTGGCATAGCTGGCATACGGCGCCACGCCATTGTCGAACAGGTACAGCAGGCCGGCACTGCCCGTGGTGGCATTGTCGTCGATGCGCGTGCTCGCCGAATTGAGCTGCGTGCTGCGCGCGCGGTCGTGGCGCAGGCTGGCGTTCGCCACCCATGCGCCCAGCTTGAACTGGTTCAACGTGTAGATACCCGTCTGCTTGAGTTCAGTGTCGGTATAGTCGAGTCCCGGTGCGGCGATCAATTGATGGTAGACCGGCGCATGGATATCCAGGTTCGGCACATCCCAGCCAAAGCCCAGGCCATCGTTTTCCTTGTATTTCAGGTAATCGATGCCCGCCACGAAGCGGTGCCCGATCTCGCCCCAGCGAAAGTCCTTCTGCGCGCGGCTGTCGACCGTCCAGGTCTTGCCGTCCACTTTTTCCGCCAGGCTGCCGCGCGTGGCCGTGCGCCCGTCAGGCAGCAAATCCATGGCGTAGATATGCTGGTAATCAACCTTGATGGTCGCATAGCGCGAGTTTTGCGTCAGCTTCCATCCATTCCCTGTTGCATGCTCGAACATATAGCCAAGGGCGCGCGTATCGCGGTCGAAATAGTCGAAGGACGGGTCGCCCGCCGTGCGGCTGACGGGCAAGTCCTTGATGTGCGGATGGACAAACAGGCTGGGCCACCATGGCTTCGGCGTGCCCCGCTCTTGTGAATATGTGCCCAGTACGGTCAGGCTGGTGCGCGCCGAAATGTCCCAGCGCAGCGAGGGCGAGATGGAAACGCGGTTATTCTTCGATTCGATGGGACGATCGTCGGCATCGCGGCCCGTCAGCGTGACGCGGTACAGCAGGCCATCATTGCCCGCGACAGCGCCGCCCAGGTCGGCATTGATCTGATAGCGGTGATAGCGTCCCGCGGAAAACCCCACGCTATTGACGTGGTCTGCACCCGGCAGCTTGGAAGTGACATTGATCATGCCGCCCGGGCGGCCCTGGCCGTAGAAGACGGACGCGGGCCCCTTGATGACTTCGACGCTGTCGAGGTCTTCCATTTCGCTATTCCACGAACCATAACTGCCCGCCGACAGCAGCTTCAAGCCATCCTGGTAGTACGAGCTGCCATCGCTGAAGCCGCGGATGGTGGCGCCCGACATGCGCACGTCGGCACCCGTCACGTCCGTCAGCACGCCCGCCGTATAGGCCAGCGCCTGTTCGATGCTTTTCGGGGCCTGCGTCTTGATCTGTTCACGCGTGACAACGGAAATGGCGCGCGGCGTCTCGAGCAATGGCGTGCCCATCTTGGTGGCGGCCACGCTGATGGGCACATAGCCGCGCGACACCGTGCCCTCGCCCGCGTCAGCCGCTGCCATGACGGAAATCAATGGCATGACGGCGTCGGGCGCCGTGCTGGCCACGGCAGGCGCGGCGCGCAGCACGTAGCTGCCCGCCTCCAGTTCGACCGCCTGCAAGCCCGTACCCGCCAGCAAGACGGCCAGGGCAGCCTGCGGCGTGTACTGGCCTTGCAGGCCGGCCGTGCTCTTGCCGCTGGCCTGGTCTGGCGTGTAGCTGAGCAAGACATTCGCCGCGCTGGCCAGGCTGCGCAGCGCGGGCGCCAGCGGACCGGCAGGAATATCGTAGGCCAGGCGCATGGCGCCAGCCTGCTGGGCATTGGCCGCTTGCGCCTGCGCCAGGGCTGGCATGGCGGCGTACAGCGCCAGGCTGCACACGGCCAGCGACACGGCACGGGCGATGGGAAGGATTTGCGGTGTAGAAATATAGTAGCGCTGCTTGCGGCGAACGGACATGGTGTAAAGCCTCTCAAATGGACTGCTGAAATGATTCCCTTACTTAGCAGGTGCCTTGAGAATGCGAATCGGTCAGGCTGGACACGAAAAAATAATGCCTGCCGGCAGTATCGACTGGCCGGCAGGCATGCGCTGTACTGCGGCGATCAGTTCACGCGCTTGGCCGGCATATCCTGCCCCTCCTGGCGCAGCACCAGTTGTTGCGTCTTGCCATCGGCATCCTTGCTGAAACGCACTTCCGCATCGACTTCATTCGAGAAGAAAGCCGTCTCGCTCATCGGCAGCATGGCCAGCTTGCGGAAACCCGTCACCTGGGCGAAGAATTTATCGCCTTCGCGCGTCACTTCCAGGTAGACCTCGGGCGCCAGCGCATACTTGCCCACGTAGGCATCGAATTGCGCCGTCGTCATGGCGACCACCGTACGCGCCGGCTTGGCGGCGCTGGCGCGTTCGTGCACCGTCTTCGATTCGCCGCCGTCATTGAGGATCAGCTGCGCCTCGCCCTTCGGTCCCCGCTCGAATTCGGCAGTGGTGAGCGTATTTTCGATCAGAAAGCCATTTGGCGAGTACGCCAGCATGCGCTGGGCGGGACGGCCCGTGCGCTGCAGCAGCAAGTTGCCCTCGAAGTTACGGATCGTATAGCCGGCCTTGTCGTTGATGGCGTACACGCCCGCGTACGCATCGAGGATGGCGGGCTTGAGCGTGATGACCTTGATCTCGGGATATGGCCGGCCCACGGCGACAGCAGCCGCCTTGCGCGCCACCACGTCGGGATTGACCAGGCCCGTGTCCGAGTTTTCCAGCACGGCCACATAGACTTTTTCCTTCGGCAAACGCATCGCATACGTGGCAAAACCATTGATGCCGCCGCTATGGTGGATGACGGGCGTGTTTTGCCAGGTGCCCACCTTCCAGCCCAAGCCGGAACGGGTCGCCTTGCCATCGTTCAGCTTGGCCTGCGTGAACGCCTGCTGCCAGGTGGAAGCCTTGAGCAGCTTGCCGTCGGAGATGGCCGCGTCCCAGCGCGCCAGGTCGTCCACCGTGGAAACGAGCGCGCCGGCAGCATACGGCTGCGTCATGCTCAGGGGCAAGTTCGGCACATAGGTCTCGCCCGAACGGATATGCCCGGCCGCGCGCTTGGCCGGCCGGCGCTCGTGGCCTTCATAGGCCGTATCGTTCATGCCCAGTGGCACGAAGATCTGCTGTTCCACAAACGTGGCATACGGCTGGCCCGATGCCTTTTCAATGATGGCGCCCAGCAGGAAATAGCCGGAACTGCTGTAACTCCACTGCGTGCCCGGTCAAAGTCGGGCGGATCGTTCTTGAAGAAATCGATCATCTGCGCCACGCTCAATTCTTTCGTGCTGTTGGGCACAAATTCCGGCTTCCTTGTGTAGTCGTGGATGCCGGACGTATGCGCGAGCAGCTGTTCGATCGTGATTTTCTTGCCGTGCGTCGGATAGTCGGGCAGGAACTTCGTGATGTCATCGGTGATGGCCAGCTTGCCCTGGTCGGCCAGCAGCAGGATGGCGACGGCCGTGAATTGCTTGGAAATGGAACCCAGGCGCAGCGACATGTCAGGCGTCAGCGGCTGGCCATCCTTCACGCTGGCCAGGCCATACGCCTTGCGCAACAGGGGCTGGCCATCCTTGACGACGATGACGACGGCGCCAGGTTCCGTGGCCTTGTAATAGGGAGCGATACTGGCGTCGATTTGCGCGGCCAGCGCTTGCTGCTGCTGGCTCAGGGGCGCCGGCTGGCCAGCCCAGCCGGCTGGCGCTTGCAACAGGATCAACGTGGCGAGGCAGATGCTGGAAACTGTAAACATGCAGATCACTTTCACAGGAAGGATAAACAAGCTTGGCCATGCCCCTGGCGGCGGCTATCGGGATGGAATAATTTTTTTAGACAATATTTCAAATTTGCCCACCCAGCCTAGCAGACGCGTCACGCATAATTCTCTCCATTTATCACCATGATAGTTTGTGCCTGCTGACGCTATTATTTTCGGGATACCTAACGTATGCTCGCACCAGTGACTTGATGGCATAGAAAAAAGGAGCTGGCATTTTCTCATTCGACACTTGCGGCAAACGCCTGGCCCTGTTGGCCATTCGCGCTTACCAGCGCTACCTGTCGCCCTATAAAGGCTATTCCTGCGCCCACCGCGTGCTGACAGGCCGCGACAGCTGTTCCGCCTATGGCTACAAGGTCATCGCGCGCCACGGCTTGCGTCCGGGACTGGCGCTGTTGCAACGCCGCCTGCGCGCCTGCGGCGAACGCCATCGCCAGCACGGCGCGCTGCAGCCACCGGCACGGCACAGTGCGCGCAGGCAGGCACAGGCGGGGTATTGCGACTGCGATGTGCCCCTGGTCGACTGCGCCTGCGACTGCGCCGACGTGGCAAATGTACTGAACTGCAGTTGGCCGGGTCAGCATAAGCAGACAAGCTGGTTTCGCAATGGCTATACGACAAGCAAGGCATTGAAACAGCAGCAGGCGGCACATCGCAAGAAGATCAGGCAAGGGCAGAACCCGGACAACTGAAATTCACACGAATACTTACAAATGAAATATTCATTCATGAAATGAATAATACCCATTATCACTGTGAATTGGCTGGAAGCGGGCCTGCGGCCTATACTCATGCCGTCTCCCCTACTTTGCTTCCCATGCACACCCTGCTCAGCCCGCATATATCGCGGGCTTTTTGTTCCCGGCAATTGCCACTCTGTCTTTCCCCTCTTACCGATCACCAGGTGCGCGTTTCCCCGCCAGCCCAGCTCCACACCGGGAGTACAGCATGATCGTGCGCGAGCGTCCCTCGGCGCTACGGCTGTTCCTCGTGGTGCGCGGTTCCGTCCTGCCGCGCATCCGCACCACGCTCATTGTCAATACCCTGATCGCCACCCTCGTCACCTGGTGCCACGGCACCCTGTTCGACCACAAGGTCATCCTCACCACCATCCCATTTACCCTGATCGGCTTGCCACTGGCCATCTTCCTGGGTTTTCGCAACACGGCCGCCTACGACCGCTATTGGGAAGCGCGCAAGCTGTGGGGCGAACTGGTCTTGCGCAGCCGTAATTTCTCGCGCCAGTGCCAGACGATGATACGCAGCGACACGCCGGCCCACGCGAAGCTGGGCCTCAACGATGTGCGCGTGCGCATGATTTACCGTACCATCGCCTTTTGCCACGCGCTGCGCCACCAGCTGCGCGACACGCGCGGACCGGACGACTTGCAGCCGCTGCTGCGCCCGGCCGAATGGGAAGCGGCCTGCAAGGCGGCGAACCCGTCCGACTACCTGATGCTGCAGATGGGTCACGACCTGGCCGATTGCATCGCGCAAGGCCGTATCGACAGCATACTCGCCACGCAGATCGATAACACGGTCTCGGCCATGGTAGCGGCAGGCGCCTCGTGCGAACGCATCCGCAGCACGCCGATTCCATTCTCGTATTCGCTGCTGCTGCACCGCACGGCCTACCTGTACTGTTTCCTGCTGCCTTTCGGCCTGGTCGATTCGCTCGGTTTCATGACGCCGTTCGTCGTCGCCATCGTCGCCTACACCTTCTTTGGCCTCGATGCGCTGGGCGACGAGATCGAGGAGCCGTTCGGCGAAGATGCCAACGATCTGCCGCTATCGGCCATGTGCCGCGCCATCGACATCAGCTTGCGCGAATCCGTGCAGGACGAAAACGTGCCGCCGCCCATGCAAGCCGTCGACTTCCTGCTCCATTAAAACGCCGCAACGCTTCCGCTTGACCTTCCCACCGGGGCAAGGATTACAGTGGAGGCACTTAATCATTCAAGGAGTGCTTGCCATGTATCAGTTACAAGTTGAAAACATGAGCTGCGGCCATTGCGTCGGCTCGGTCACGAAAGCGGTGCAGACGATCGATCCTGCGGCACAGGTGCAGATCGACCTGGCCAGCAAGCGCGTCACGGTGGAGTCATCAAGCGAACTGGGCGCCATCAGCGCCGCCATCGTCGATGCGGGCTACCCCGTCACCAGCGCACAATAACAGCAGAGCAGCACCAGGACAGCCGGCCTTTGCGCCGGCTGTTTTTTTATCCGTCCAGCTCAGGGTAATGGCGAAAGATGCCTTCTTCATTGAAGGCGATTCTGCGCTTCGACTTCAGGTAGCGGGCGATATTCGGCCGCGCCGCCACCGCATCGTGCAGCGCAAACAGGGCTGGATACTGCGGCGCCAGGCGCGCCATGGCTTGCGGGAACGCATAGCGCAGGCCAGCCAGCATCTGGAACAGCGACAGGTCGCCATACGTGAGTCTGGCACCCACCAGGTACTGGCCACGGCTGCGATTATTCAACAACACTTGCGTGAAATAGGAAAGAAACTTGGGCAAACGTGTTTCGCGGAAATCCGCGCTGCGCAGCATGGCCGCCTGCCGTTGCTCTTCGTAATATTGATTCATCGACAGCGGATGATGCGTGTCGTGCACTTCCGTCAGCCAGTCGGCCATCGTCAGCTGCAGCTGGTTCAGCCACAAACGGCCGCTTTCCGTACGCGGCGCCAGCCCCAGACGCCGGCCCAGGTACAAGAGGATATTCGTGGTCTGGCCGATCAGCACGTCGCCATCGCGCAGCACGGGCGGTGCGTAGGCCGCCTGTGGCATGCTGTCGCCATCGAGGCAGGCCAGCATGGCGGGAACGCCTTGCCCCTTGCGTTCAGGCAAACGGGCGATATCGCGGTAGTCGGCGCCCGCCTCTTCCAGCGCCAGCCGGATGAATTCGCCGCGCCCCTGTATCGTGGGCCAGTAATGCAGTTCATACGCCATAGCCCCTCCGTTGATTCACATCAATGGCAACATGCTTTCGCGTCCGTGTCACCAGCCAGCCCCAGGCTTTGCAGGATGGGGCAATCGGGCTTGTCGTCGCCGTGGCACGATTGCGCCAGGTGGGCCAGGGTATCGCGCATTTCCGTCAGTTCGGCGATGCGCTTGTTGAGCTCGGCCACGTGGGCCAGGGCGATGCCTTTCACGTCCGCGCTGGCGCGCTGGTCGTTTTGCCACAGCGACAGCAGCTCGCGGATCTGTTCCAGCGAAAAGCCAAGACCCCGCCCGCGCTTGATGAAGCGCAAGGCGTGCAAGTCGTTCGGCGTGTAGATGCGGTAACCGGCGTCGCTGCGCGCGCTGGGTTTTAACAATGCAATACTCTCGTAGTAGCGTATCATTTTTGCCGATACGCCCGTTTCGCTTGCCGCCTGGCCGATATTCATCCTATGACTCCTTGGTATGCGCGCTACCTGCATGACTGCGCGCTTTCCAACGCCGCAGCAACAGGGCATTGCTGATCACGCTGACGGAACTGAAGGCCATCGCCGCGCCCGCCACCATGGGGTTGAGCAGGCCGAAGGCGGCCAGCGGAATGCCGATCAGGTTATAAATGAATGCCCAGAACAGATTCTGCCGTATCTTGCTGTAGGTGCGGCGCGAGATATCGATGGCATCCGCCACCAGGGCCGGATCGCCGCGCATCAGGGTGATGCCGGCCGCATGCATGGCCACATCGGTCCCCGTCGACATGGCGATGCCCACGTCGGCGGCCGCCAGCGCCGGCGCATCGTTGATGCCGTCGCCCACCATGGCCACCTTCGCGCCCTCGCCTTTCAGCGCGACAATTTTAGCGGTTTTATCGGCCGGCAGCATTTTCGCCGCCACCGTGTCGATGCCCAGCAGCTTGCCGACGGCGTCGGCGCTGCCCTGGTTATCTCCCGTCAACATCACCGTGCGGATGCCCAGGCTGTGCAGATGGGCAATGGCGGCCTGCGCGTTCGGCTTGACCTGGTCGCTGAAGGCAAACAGGCCCAGCAGTTCCGATCCCGACGCCAGCCACGAGATCGTGTTGCCCGTGGCTTCCAGTTCCTGCGCCTGCGCGGCCAGCGGCGTCATGTCCACGTTCAACTCCTGCATCAGCCGCGTGCTGCCCAGCTTCAGTTCCAGGCCATCGACGTGGGCCGCCAGGCCGCGGCCCGGCAAGGCCGACAGGCTCGTGGCTGGCAAGGGGGCGATGTGGCGGGCGGCAGCCACATCCAGCACGGCCGTCGCCAGGCTGTGTTCGCTGCCACGCTGGATGCTGGCCGCCAGCTGCAGCAGCCGCGCGTCCTCGATGCCATGCGCATGCAGGGCCGCCAGCGCAGGTTTTCCTACCGTCAGGGTGCCCGTCTTGTCGAACACGACGGTATTGACGGCGTGCGCCACTTCCAGCGCTTCCGCATCCTTGATCAGGATGCCGTAGCGGGCAGCCACGCCCGTGCCAGCCATGATGGCCGTCGGCGTAGCCAGGCCCAGCGCGCACGGGCAGGCGATGACCAGCACGGCCACGGCATTGATGATGGCGTTTTCCAGCTCGCCGGTAGCGAGCCACCAGCCCAGCATGGTCAGCAGCGCCAGCACCAGCACCACGGGCACAAAGATGGCGCTGACCTTGTCGACCAGATGCTGGATCGGCGCCTTGGCCGCCTGCGCATCTTCCACCAGGCGGATGATGCGCGAGAGGGTCGTCTCGCCGCCCACGGCTTGCGTGCGCACCAGCAGCAAGCCGTCCGCATTGATGGCGCCGCCCGTGACCTTGTCGCCCACATGCTTATCGACCGGCAAGCTTTCGCCCGTGATCAGCGATTCGTTGATCTGGCTGGCGCCTTCCACTACCACGCCATCGACGGCTACCCGCTCGCCGGGACGGATGACCACCAGGTCGCCCACTTTCACCTGCTCCACGGGCAAGTCCAGCTCCACACCGTCGCGGCGCACGCGCGCCGATTCCGGACGCAAGACTTGCAGCGCGCGGATGGCGGAGGCCGTCTGGCGCTTGGCGCGGCTTTCCAGCCATTTGCCCAACAGCACCAGGGTGATGACGACGGCCGACGCTTCGAAGTACAGGTGCGGCAGCATCGCGCCCGCCGTCAGCCATTGGTAGACGGACAAGCCATACGCGGCGCTCGTACCCAGCGCCACCAGCAAGTCCATGTTGCCGCTACCGGCGCGGGCAGCCTTCCAGCCCGCCTTGTAGAAGCGCGCGCCAAAGTAAAACTGCACGGGCGTGGCCAGCGCGAATTGCAGCCAGCCTGGCAACATCAAATGGATGCCGGCCCACTCGAGCAACATGGGCAGCATCAGGGGGAAAGCCAGCACGGCCGCGAACGCCACTTTCATGCCGTCGCGGTTCGGTGCGGCAGCGGGCGCGCTGGCCTGGCTGGCGGCGGGCACCTTGGCGGCATAGCCGGCCTTGTCGATGGCGGCGATCAGGGTGCCAGCTTCCAGGCCGCCCGTCACCTTGATGCGCGCGCTTTCCGTGGCCAGGTTGACGCTGGCGGCCAGCACGCCTGGCACTTTCAGCAAGGCCTTTTCCACCCTGCCCACGCAAGAGGCGCACGTCATGCCGGCGATGTTCAGGTCGATCTCGCGCTGCGCCACCGTGTAGCCAGCCTTTTCCACTGCCGCCTGCAAGGTGGCCAGGGGAATCGGCGTGCTGGACGTGACTTTGGCCACTTCGGTGGCCAGGTTGACGCTGGCCTGGCTCACGCCGGGCACGGCGGCCAGGGCCTTTTCCACGCGGCCCACGCACGAGGCGCAGCTCATGCCTTCAATGGCCAGCGCCTGCGCATGCGCGGCGTCGGGAGGGAAAGCGGCGGGGACGAGTGCACTCTGGTTCATGGCAGATCCTGTACGAAAGATTAACGAATAGGGTCAGGATCTGCTATCCAACGATGGGAAGGTCAAGCCCTATTTGCAAAGTGTGCGGGCTTGTTTGCGGATGCTTAACGCACCACGCAGTCGATGGCGGCAGGCTTGCCGCTGTTGGCGCCGGCGCCCGTGCTGGACAGTGGCGTCGAAAACGCCGGCGGCGGGGTGAACGGGATGCCGGGATTGACGGGCAGCATCACGGGCGGCTGCTTGAAGCTGGGCGTAAAACCGAACTGGCCGGCAGCAAAATTTTGCGTCCCGGCAGGATTGGTGACATGAATCAAGCCATCGAGCACCTGCACATACAGGCCCGGCGCCCTCGCCGCCCCGACTGGCGGCGATACCGTTGGCAGCGCCGGTGCCGACGGTGCTACGTAACTGGCAACAAACGTCGTGCCGCGGATGCCGATGGTGGCGGCAGGCGTCTTCATCTCGAAGCGCTCCTTGTTGCGCTTGCCCAGCAATCCCGTGACGGAACGCAAGCCGCCCTTGAGCAAACTGAAGATGGCATGGTCGCCGTCAGGCTGCTCGGCCGTGTAGCTGAATTGCTCGATCACGAAACTGGTATTCGGTTTCAAGGTGATTTCGCTATTGTCGATCAGCCTGATCAAGGCATAGGTTTCCTTTTCCGTCAGCAAGGTGTCCCCCTGCTCGACTTCGGACTTGATGGCCAGGATTTTCACCTTGCCATCCGCCTTCTTGGCCATCAGCGGACCACTCAATTGCATCACCGTGCCGGCCACCTGGCCGGCCCAGGCGTGCGCACCCACGCACATCAGGGCCAGCCACAGCAGGGCCTTAATTGCAGTACATTTTTTTAGTAGGGTCATCGAATTTGTATCCTGTGGGTTTATCTGTGGCATCGGCAACATCCTTGCTGTCCGGCTTCTTGTCGTCCAGCTTGGCTGGCGGCGTGGACGCGAGCGTGTCGTTGGCACGGTCAGCCTGCTTGATGATACGCAAGGCATCGTCGATGGCCGCGCTCGTGGCGGCATCGATCACGGGCTTGTCGATGGTCGTCGCAGGCAGGAAGATGGCGTCCGCCATGCTCACCGTGCCATTCGGCGCCAGCAGAATCACGCCGCTGCGCTGGCGGTTGATGCGCACGCCCGAGTCGCCCGTGATGCTGCCCGTTTTCGCCAGCACGCTCATGCTGGACGCTGCCGGCAAAGCGACGCTTGCCGTGTCCGCAAAGCGCACATGGCCTTCCGCGCTGGCGGCAAAATTGCCACCGCTAACAATCTTCGCATTGCCGCCGACATGGATGTCGCGACCCGCCGTCAAACTGACATTGCGCGCAGCTGCCAACTGCGCGCCATCGCCCAGCAGCACGTCCGTGCTGGCATTGAGGGCGATATCATTGCCCTCGATCTTGCCGTTGACAGTGACGGGGCTGTGCGCCGTCACGCTGACGTTGCCGCCATGCGCATTGATATTGCCAGCCGCGACACCGCCCGTGTTGTCGATGGCGATATTGCCCGCGCCTGTGGTGAGCGTTCCCAGGGTCAAGGTACCCGGCGCCGAGGTATTGTTCAGCGCAATACCGCCCCCTGCACTATTGCTGGCGGTAAAACTACCCACCTGGTTGCCCGCATTGCCCAGCACGATGCCATCGCGCGCCTGCGCAGCCAGACTGCTGGCGAGCAGCGCGCCGTCCTGGCCGATGGCGCCGTTCAGGGCGCTCAATTTCACTTCGTTCGCCGCCAGGCTGGCGAAACGCAAGTTGCCAGCCGCTTGCGTGATGGCCAGCTGGCCGGCCAGCCGGATGGCGCCGGCCGCCTGGCTGAAGCTGTTTGCGACGAGTAAGTTGCCCTTGCCGCTCAGCATACCGCCGCCTTGCGCGTAGCGCTCCGCCGACAGGCTGCCGTTCAGCAACAGGCTGCCGCCGTTGATTTCCAGGCCGGCCAGGCCGCTCAGCACGGAGAGGTCCAGCGCGCTTTCCCCCAAGGTCAGGCTGCCGCCCGTCAACAACAAACCCGTCGCCGAGTTCAGGTTTTTCAGGATGGTGCTGCCGGCCGCCGCGCTGTAGGTGACGATGCCCTTGCTGTTGCTGAAGTCGACCGCCAGCACGTTCGCGCCTTCCGGCACCACGCCGCCGTCCCAGTTGGCGGCATCGCTCCACAAGCCGCTGCCGCTGCCGACCCAGGTGGACAATTGTTTTTGAGCAATTGATGCCTGCGCCGTGCCGCCCGTCGTTTCCAGGGTGTAGTTGCCCGCATCGGCGCCCGCCAGGCGGAAACCGGTGGCCGTCACCAGCTTGCCCGTACCCGCATTCTTGTCGGCAAAGCTGCCGCTGCCGCCCACCACGCTGACCACATCCTGGCCCAACACGCCGTTCGCCGATGCGCTGACCGCCGCGGAAGTGGTTCCGTCATACACCTTGCCGGCGGCGCTCAGGCTTGCCAGGGTCAGGCTGGCCGGTGTAATGCTGGCCAGCAAGCCCGTCGGCAAGACGATAAAGTAATTGCCTGCATCGGCGCCCGTCAGCGCCGCGCCGCTGAGCTGCACGGCCTTGGCCGCGCCCACGTTCTTGTCCGCAAAGCTGGCTACCGCCGAGGCCGTCAAACTGTCACCGGCGACACGGTCATCGCCTAGACTCAGCTGCGCACCCGTCGTGCCATCGTAGACCTTGCTGCCCACCACGCCAGACAGGTTCAGCGCGCGCGCCGCGATATCGGCCGTGGTGCTGCCCGCATTGCTGCTTAGCACGTAGTTGCCAGCATCGCCGCCACTCAACGCCACATCCGTGACATTGACGGCCTTGCCGGCACCGGCATTCCTGTTGCCGAACGCGGCGCTGCCGCTCACGCTCAAGGCGTCGCCCTGGATGCGGTCGTCGCCAAAGTGCACTTGCGCGCCCGTCGTACCGTCATACGTCTTGTTGACGCCATTGAAGCTCACGTTCAGGGTGCGCGCCGCGATGTCGGCCGTCGTGCTGCCTGCATTGCTGCCCAGCACATAGTTGCCAGCATCGCCGCCGCTCAAGGCCACATCCGTGACATTGACGGCCTTGCCCGCACCCGCATTCTTGTTGCCAAACGCGGCATTGCCCGCCACCGTCAAGGCATCGCCCTGGATGCGGTCGTCGCCAAAGTGCACTTGCGCGCCCGTCGTGCCGTCATACGTCTTGTTGACGCCATTGAAGCTCACGTTCAGGGTGCGCGCCGCGATGTCGGCCGTCGTGCTACCCGCATTGCTGCCCAGCACATAGTTGCCCGCGTCACCGCCGCTCAACGCCACGTTCGTGACATTGACGGCCTTGCCGGTACCCGCGTTCCTGTTGCCAAACGCGGCATTGCCAGCCACCGTCAAGGCATCGCCCTGGATGCGGTCGTCGCCAAAGTGCACTTGCGCGCCCGTCGTGCCGTCATACGTCTTGTTGATGCCGTTGAAGCTCACGTTCAGGGTGCGCGCCGTGATGTCGGCCGTGGTGCTGCCCGCATTTCCATTCAGCACGTAGTTGCCCGCATCGGCGCCCGTCAGCTGGCCCGTCGCCACCTGGTAATCGACCACCTTGCCGGTGCCGACATGCTTGTCGCGGAAGCTGCCCTGCAAGCCGGCCATGCTGACCTGGTCGCCCGTCACCAGGCCTTCGAAGTAGCCGTTCAGGCCCGCTTGCAAGGTGCCGTCGTAGACGCGGCTTTGCGCGCCCGTGACGCCATAGTTCAGCACGCGCGCCGTGATGTCGGCCGTCGTGCTGCCCGCATTTCCATTCAGCACGTAGTTGCCCGCAG